>NZ_QGTX01000001.1:3225717-3923456 GCF_003182485.1 Geodermatophilus normandii
GCTTGCGGTAGACGCTGCTCAGGTGGTGCTCGACGGTCTTCGGGCTGAGGAAGAGCGCCGCCGCGATCTCCGCGTTGGAGTGCCCCTGCGCCGCCAGGACGGCGATCCGCGTCTCCTGGGCGGTCAGGGGCTCCTCCGGCAGCGCACGGCGCGGTCGGGCGGTGCGCCCGGTGGCCCGCAGCTCGTCCTCGGCCCGCCGCGCCCACGCGGCGAGGTCCGTCGCGGCGAAGGCGTCGGCCGCGGCGGCCAGCTCCTCCCGCGCCCGCGTCCGCCGTCCCGCGCGGCGCAGCCGGGCGCCGTACAGCAGCCGGGTGTGCGGCGTCTCGAAGGCGTCGGGCGCCAGGGCGTGCGCGGCCAGCGCCTGCTCGAACAGCGCGGCCGCCCCGTCGTCGTCGGGGGAGGTCAGCGCCCGGCACCGGGCCACCAGGGCCGCGGTCGGGGGCAGCGGTGACGGCGACACCCGCTCGTAGTCGGCGGCCAGCCGCGCGGCCTCGGCGACCCGGCCCAGCCCCGTCCACGCCTCCACCAGCAGCGGTGCGACGCCGAGCGGCTCACCCAGCGCCCCCACCCCGCCGTCGGCGGCCAGCCGCGCCTCCAGCAGCGTCGCGGTGCCGACGAGGTCGCCGCGGCACAGCGCGCAGAAGGCCTCGGTGAGCGCGAGGTGCGCGGCCACCCCGGCCGTGCCGGCGCGCAGGACGAGGGCCCGGGCGCGCGCGAGGTGCGCCGCGGCCTCCGCGTGCCGGCCGCGGGCCGCGTGCTCCCAGGCCAGCAGCTCCAGGGCCGGCGCGGCGTCGGCGACGTAGCCGAGCTGCTCCGCCAGGTCGACGGCCTCGCCGGCGTCGGCGAAGGCGCCGTGGTGGTCGCCCAGCAGCTGCGCCCTGCCGTGGGCGGTCATCGCGAGGACGCTCACCAGCACGCCCAGCGCCCCGAGCGCCCGCGCCTCGCGCAGCCGGCGCTCCACCGCCGGGACGGCGCCGAGCGGGTCGGCCGTCCAGCCCAGCCCGAGCACCGCCAGGGGCAGCAGCCGCGGCTCGGCGCGCAGGTCCGGCTCGGCCTCCATCGTGTCCAGCGCCCGCTGCAGGAGCGTCCGGCCGCGCCCCTCGTCGCCGTCGTGGACGGCGGCCAGACCGGTCACCCACGCCGCGAGGGCGCGCTGCAGCGGGTCCCCGTCGTCGGCTCCCGCGGCGATCCGCCGCGCGGTGTCCCGCATGCCCGCCACGTCGCCCAGCCGGTGCTCGGCGACGGCCAGGTCGGTGAGCACCCAGGCGGCGGCACGGCCCCGCGCGAGGTCCGCGGCCGCGCGCAGCAGGTCCCGTGCGGCCGGCACCGAGCCGGCGTCCTGCTCGACCCGGCCCAGGACGTGCAGCACCCCGGCGCGGGCGGCGCCGGTCGCCGGGCCGCGCAGGACCACGCCGGCCAGCGACCGGGCGCGGGCGGTGTCCCCGCCGACGGCGGCGTCCGCAACGGCGGCCGCCAGCAGGTCCGCCGAGCGTGCGGCGTCGCCGGTCAGCGCTGCCGCCCGTTCGAGGGCCGCCGAGGAGGCGGCGTAGCCGCGGCGGTCGCGCGCCCGGCCGGCCAGGCCCGCCAGCTCCCCGGCCAGCGCCTCGTCCGGGCCGGCCGCGGCGAGGGCGCGGTGCCACACCCGGGCGACGTCGTCCCCGGTCCGGGCGGTGTCGGCGAGGAGGCGGTGCGCCCGCCGGCGGTCGGCGGGCGCCGCGCGCTCCCACACCAGGCTCCGCAGCAGCGGGTGGCGGAAGGCGAGGGCGTCCCCGTCGCGGACGACGACCCCGCGCTGCTCGGCGGCGTCGAGGGCGGGACCGGGGTCGGTGCCCGACCGCGCCAGGGCGGCGGCCACCGCCGCGGCGCTGCCGTCGAGCGCGGCGGCCAGCAGCAGCAGCGCTTCCTCCGCGCCGGGCGGGAGCGCCGCGAGGTCCGGTGCGAGGGCACCGGCCAGCGCCGGGCCGGCCGGCAGGTCGGCGGGCAGCGGAGCGGTGCCGGCGCGCTGCTCCGGCGTCAGCGCGCCGGCCACCTCCAGCAGCGCGAGGGGGACCCCGCCGAGGCGGTCGGCGAGCCGGTGCGCCACGGGCGGGGCGACGGTCCGGGCGAGCAGCGTGCGGGCGTCCCCGGGGGCGAGGGCGGGCACGGGGAGGACCTCGGCACCGGCGACCGGTCCGGGGGCGGGACGCCGCGCCGCGAGCACCGCGACCCGGTCACCGTGCATCCGGCGCGCGGCGAACAGCAGCGCGCCCGCGGACTCGGGATCGACCCACTGCAGGTCGTCGACCAGCACCAGCAGCGGGCCGGACACCGCGGCCGCGGCGAGCAGCGACAGCGTGGCGGCCGCGACGAGGTGCCGCTCGCCCGGGACGTCGACCGGGCCCCATCCCAGCGCCGCCGCGAGCGCCGCGGCCTGGCCGGGCGGGACCTCGGCCAGCAGGGACCGCAGCGGGGTCAGCAGCTCCAGCAGCGCGGCCTGCGGCAGGGTGGCCTCGGACTCGACGCCCCGCGCGCGCAGGACGCCGAAGCCGGCGGCCCGACCGGCCGCGGCCCGCAGCAGCGCCGTCTTGCCGACCCCGGGCCCGCCCTCCAGGACGAGCAGGCCGGGGCAGCCGCCGCGAGCGTCGTCGAGCAGGCGGTCGACGCGGGCCAGCTCCGCCGCGCGGCCCACCAGGTCGCGGGTTTCCCCCGACGCGACGGCGCCCCCGCCGGACCGACGCTCGTCCGGCAGGGACCCCTCGGGAGGACACCATGTCATCGACCCAGCCCCAGACGCAGACCCGGACCCCTGCTCGGAACCAGCCACCGGCCCCGACGCTATCGCCGATCGGCACCCAGCTGAGGTGGCTCGCGTGCCTGTTCGGGGCTCCGTTCGACCGCCGGCTGCTCCCGTGGCGCAGCCCGCGGTGAGCGACCCCGGCGCCGGCCGCTCAGCGCGCGGGGGTGGGCAGGATGCCCCGCCGCTGCGCCTCGAGCACCGCGGTCAGCCGGTCGTGGACGCCGAGCTTGCGGTACACCCGCGCGGCGTGCGTGGTGACCGTGCGGACCGAGCAGCCCAGCCGGTGGGCGGCCGCGCCGGCGGTCAGCCCGTCGGCCAGGCACAGCAGCACCGCCGTCTCCCGCCCGGTGAGGCCGGCCTCGCGCGCGCGGTCGGGTGCCTCACCGGCGGGGTCCTGCAACCGCGCCAGCAGGCGGACGTGCCGGTCCAGCGCCCGCAGCACCGGCTGCACGGTCGCCAGCAGCTCCAGGTCGTCCGCGGTGAAGTCCCGGCGAGCCCGGCCGAAGGCGAACCCGCAGACCTCGGCCGGCCCGCCGCGCAGCGGCAGGCTCACCGCCTGGTCCCAGCCGCACACCTCGTCCAGCACGCCGCGGGCGGGGGAGCGGCGCCAGGTCTGCCACCCGCCGGCGGCCTCCTGCGCCGTCATCGGGGCGAGGTCCCCGGCCGCGGCTGCGGCGAGCAGCGGGTTGGCCGCGCGCATGCGGTGCGTGGCGCCGACCAGCTGCTCGAGCTGAGCGGCGTCGAACCCGCTGCCGATGATCATGGTGGCGCCGGTGCGCCAGTCGGTGCACTGCAGGACCGCGCCGGGTGCCTCCAGCCGCGGGCACAGGACCGCGAAGACCGGCCCGGTGGGCAGGCGGGGACCGACGATCCCGTCGAGCAGGCCGACCACCAGGTCGGTGAGCTCCCGGACCACAGGCTCCATGGCCGGCCTCCGACGTCCCCCACTCGCGGGACCGCCGGTCCCGCGCCCGCCGCGCGTGCGGTCCCCCGCACGGGACGAGCGTGACCGGGGCGGCGGCGCGCCGTCAACGGTCGACCGCGCGGTTCCGGCCGCGGTCAAGGTGGTCCGGTGCGGGCGGGGCTACGCAGTTGTGCGTACAGACGGCCTCGCTCCGCCGTCCCTAGCGTTCGGGCATCCGCACCGACCAGGGGGAAACCGTGTCACTCCTCGTGCTGCACCTGCGCTGGAACGACCTCGACCAGGAGCGGTACGCCCGGCTCCGCGACGCCATCCCGGAGGGCGACGACCGGCCGTCCAGCTGCCTGTCCCGCCGGCACGTCCGGCAGCCGCGGGCGGTGATGGTCTACGAGGTGTGGGACGACGGTGCCGCCGCCGAGGAGGAGCTCGCCCGGGTGCGTGCCGTGCTCGGTGCCGGTCCCGACGAGCCGCAGCGCGTCGTCTTCTCGATGCCCGACCTGTTCGCTGTCGGCTTCCCCGCCCGCAGGCCCGCGGCCTCCGCCGTGCCGATCCCCGCCCCGCGGTCGCCGGCCGAGATGCCCGCACCCGTCGGCTGAGGGCCGCCTCCGGGGTCAGCCCCGGAGGTGCTCGGCGAACCAGGCGTCGGTCCGGGCCCAGGTGTCGGCCGCGGCGCCGGCGTCCGGGCGGATCCGCAGCAGGTTGCGCAGCACCGGCCGCAGCGGGCGCGGCCCCACCGGGGCGTCGTGCAGGAAGCCGTGCCCGGCACCCGGGTACTCCCGGACGTCGTGCCGGACGCCGAGCCGGGTGAGCACCGTGCCCAGCTCGGCGGCGGCGCCGCGCAGCCCGGGGTCTGCCCCGCCGTAGCCGGCCACGACGGGGCAGGCGCCGACCAGCGCGGTGTGCGGGTCCTGCGGCAGCCGCGCGTAGAACACCGCCGCCGCGTCGAACCCGCGCGCGGCCAGGTGCAGCGCCAGGCCGCCGCCGACGCTGGACCCCAGCACGCCGAGGCGGCCGGTGCAGCCGGGCATCGCGGCGAGGTGCGACCGGGCCGCCTCGGCGTCGGCGAACGGCCGTCCCTCCCCGGCGGCCACGGCCGTGAACGTCCGCACCAGCGACGACCGGGCGCCGCCGTCGCTGAACAGGTCCGGCATCAGCGCCAGGTACCCGGTCGCGGCCATCCGCTGCACCTGCCGGCGCATGACTCCGTCCACCCCGAAGGCCTCGTGCAGCAGCACGACGCCCGGCCACGGCCCGGGCCCCTCCGGGACGCCGAGCACCCCGCGCAGCCGCGGTGACCCGCCCTCCGCCGGGGGGATCTCCACGTCGGAGAGCGCGATGCGCGCGAGATCGGTCACGGACGGCCTCCCCGGGCTCCGGTCGGTGCCGCCGATGCTGGCAGAGGACCCGCGCGCGCAGGGCTTGGCGCGCGCCGCCGGGTGTGGGGGGATGCCGGGATGACGCGCGCGATCGTGGTGGGCGGCGGGGTCGCCGGACCGGTGGCGGCCATGGCGCTGCAGCGGGTGGGCATCGAGGCGACCGTCCACGAGGCCCAGCCCGAACCGGCCGGCGACGTCGGCGCGTGGCTCGGCGTCCAGGTCAACGGCCTCGCCGCGCTGCGGGCGGTGGGTGCCGAGGACGCCGTCCGCGCCGCGGGGATCCCGACGCACGCCATCCAGTTCCGCAACGCCGCCGGGCGGGTCCTGGGCGCCCTGCCCACCGGCGACCCGCCGGCCGGGATCTCGCTGCGGCGCTCCGACCTCTACCGCGCCCTGCACGCCGAGGCGCAGCGGCGAGGCATCGAGGTCCGCTACGGCTCCCGGCTCACCGGGGTGCACGACACCGGCGACGGCGTCACCGCGGAGTTCGCCGACGGCCGCACCCAGACCGCGGACCTCCTCGTCGGCGCCGACGGCGTCCGCTCGACCGTGCGGGCCTGGGTCGACCCCGGCTGCCCGCCGCCGCGCTTCGTCCCGGTGCTCAACACCGCGGGCTACGCCGACCACGTCCCGGCCGACGCCGAGGTCGGCCGGCTGACGATGTACTTCGGCCGGCGCGGCTTCGGCGGGTACCTCGCCGCGCCGGACGGCACGACCTGGTGGTTCGCCAACCCGCCGCTGGACCGCGAGCTCCCGCACGGGGAGGTCGCCGGCACGCCGGACCTGCGGTGGCGGGCGCTGCTCT
Source organism: Geodermatophilus normandii (assembly GCF_003182485.1). NCBI lineage: Bacteria > Bacillati > Actinomycetota > Actinomycetes > Geodermatophilales > Geodermatophilaceae > Geodermatophilus > Geodermatophilus normandii. The sequence goes on from NZ_QGTX01000001.1 coordinate 3,231,597, forward strand.
ACGACCTGCACCGGGGCGACCGGTCACCCCTGGTCGAGCTGGTGGAGGCCACCCCGGGGCCGCTGCGCGGGTGGACGACGTACGACCTCCCCACGGTCCGGCGGTGGTCGCGCGGGCGCGCCGTGCTCGTCGGCGACGCCGCGCACGCCACCTCGCCGGCCGCCGGGCAGGGCTCGTCGCTGGCCATGGAGGACGCCGTCGTCCTGGCCCGCTGCCTGCGCGACCTGCCGGCCGCCGAGGCCCTGCGGGTCTACGAGGGCCTGCGCCGGGCGCGGGCGGAGCGGGTGGTCGCCCAGGCCCACCGCACGAGCGCCGCGAAGTCGCCGCCGGCCGTGGGCCGCCTCGTCCGCGACGCGGTCATGCCGCTCGTCCTGCGCGCCCGCGACCCGCAGGCGTGGATGCGCGACCACGACGTCGACTGGGACACGCCCGTGACCGCCGTTCCCCGGTGACTCCTGCGTCGTCGAGCCGGGGGACCTGCCCCCGGCCCCGATGAAGTGGTCCGTGCCCCGCCCCTGGTCCCGCCCGCTGACCGTCCTGCTCGCCGCCCTCGCCGGCGTCCTCCTGCTCACCCCGCCGGCCTCGGCCGTGCCCGGCCCGCTGCGCTACGTCGCCCTCGGCGACTCCTACAGCGCCGCCTCCGGGGTCCTGCCGCCCGACCTCACCGCCGCCCAGCACCCCGGGGTGCCGCCCCAGCTCGAGGCGCTGTCCGCGGACACCCAGCTGGTCACGATGACCATCGGCGGCAACGACAGCGGCGTGTTCGTCACCTCGATCCTGCGCTGCGGCGCGGCCGGCGTGAGCACCCTCGGGCAGGGCAGCCCGTGCCGCGACACCTACGGCACCTCGTTCGAGGACACCGTCCGCACCACCACCTACCCGGCGCTGGTCGAGGCGCTGTCGGCGGTGCGGCAGGCCGCCCCGCGGGCGCGGGTGGCGATCCTCGGGTACCCGGCGATCCTGCCGCCGACCGGTGGCTGCTTCGACCGGATGCCGATCGCCGAGGGCGACGTCCCCTACCCGTACGGGCTGCAGGCCACGCTGAACGACGCCGTCCGGCGGGCGGCCGCGGCCACCGGCGTGACGTTCGTCGACCTGTCGGCCGCCTCCGCCGGGCACGACGCGTGCCCGGCCGATCGGCGTCCGCTGGGTCGAGCCGGTCCTGCAGGGCACCAACGCGGTGATCGTGCACCCGAACGCCCTGGGGGAGCGGGAGATGGCCGCCCGGGCGGTGCAGGCGCTGCACCTGCGCTGAGGCCCCGGGGTGGGTACCGGGGGGTCGTGGTCACCCGTCGGCTCCTGCTCCTCGCGGCGGGCCGGGTCGCCGCGGCCGGTCTGCTGACCGGCTGCGCGGCCCGGCTGCCCGGCCCACCCGCGGCGTCCGGTGCCGCGGCGGTGCTCACCGCCCGCCCGGTGGCCGCGCCCAGCGCCCTGCCGCCGTCCCCGGGCACCACCGCGCTGGGCCTGGAGGAGGTGCGCGACGCCCTGCTGCACGTCCCGGCGGGCGGGCTGACCGGGCCGGCCCCGCTCGTCGTCGTCCTGCACGGTGCGGGAGGGGACGCGGAGGGCGGGCTCGGCCTGCTGCGGTCGCCGGCCGACGAGCGCGGTCTGGTGCTCCTGGCCCCGGCCTCCCGCGGCCCGACCTGGGACGCCGTGACGCGCGGCCACGGCCCCGACGTCGCGCTCGTCGACCGGGCGCTGGCCGCGGTGTTCGCGGCGCTCCCCGTCGACCCGGAGCGGATCGCCGTCGCGGGCTTCTCCGACGGCGGGTCCTACGCGCTCGGACTCGGGCTGGCCAACGGCCGGCTGTTCCGGCAGGTCGTCGCCTTCTCCCCGGGCTTCGTGCCCCCGGCCGGCCGGACCGGGCGGCCCCGGGTGTTCGTCTCCCACGGCACGGCGGACGACGTGCTGCCGGTCGACCGGACCAGCCGGGAGATCGTCCCCGCGCTCCGGGGCGAGGGGTACGAGGTCACCTACCGCGAGTTCGACGGCGGCCACGAGGTCCCGCACGAGGTGGCTCGGGAGGCCGCCGATCGGCTCGTCGCGCCCGCGGGCTGACCCGGACGCTCAGCCGACCTGTGCGGCGAGCCGGTGGATCGGCTCGGACCACGCCGCCGGCGCGGTCCAGACGAAGCTGTGCGCGCCGGGCACCGACACGAACCGGCCGTCCCGCGCGGCCCGGCTCAGAGCGCGGGCCCACTCCTCGGTGCACAGCAGGTCGTCGGCGCCGCGCAGCACGAGGACCGGGACGTCGACCTCGCCGACGACGTCCTCGAGCCGGTCGGCCAGGGACGCCCGCACCGCGTGCAGGACCCGCCGCAGGCCGGCCCGCTCCCGCTCCGGGCGGTGGGCGTCGTCGAGGTCCGGCGGCTCCAGGCGGCGGTTCCGGTGCCAGGCCCGCAGCACGCCGCCGAGGCTCCGGTACCGCGGGTCGACCGCCGGGCCGGCCAGCACCAGGCCGCGCACACCCGGTGGGCGCCGCAGGGTGGCCCGGGCCGCGACCTGGGTGCCGCCGGAGTGGCCGGCGAGCACCACGGGGCCCAGGTCCGCGGCGCGGAGCCAGGCGACGACGGCGTCGCCGAACTCCACGACGTCGAGCTCGTGCGGCGGCTCCCCGCTGCCGGAGAACCCGGGCAGCTCGACCAGGTGGGCGCGGGTCCACCGGCCCAGCTCCCGCAGCCCGGGGACGAGGTAGTCCGACACCCCGATGCCCTGGACCACCACGACCTCGGCGACGCCGTCGCGCCGGCTGCCCACCGAGCGGCTGTGCACCCGCCCCAACGGGGTCTCCCTGTCGGCGTGGAGGAGGTCGGTCGGCAACGGAACCTCCTGGTGCCGGACGGCGCACGGACGCGGGTCCCGAGGGCCAGTGTGGCGGCGCCGGCTCCCGCGTGCGCGGCCTCCGCACTGCTGGTTGGCTCGCGGCAGGCGGCTCAGCACGCGGGCCGTCCGGGTCGGCGACTGGAGACGACCGTGGCCACCACCATCGCAGGCATCCGCAGGCAGACGGCAGTGCGGGCGCTCGGCGCCTCCGGGCTGGCGTTCGGGGCGGTGAGCGTCCTCGCCCCGCGGCTGGTCGCCGCCGGGTACGGCGTCCCCCCGACGCCGCAGGGGCTGCAGCTGCAGCGGCTCTTCGGCAGCCGGGCGCTGGCCCTGTCCGTCTCGACGCTCACCGCGCGGACGCGGGAGGAGGTCGACCGGGGGCTGCTCCTGCTCGCCGCAGCCAACGTCCTCGACGTGCTCACCGCGCTGGGCGCTGCCCGCGGGTCCGGCCGGGCCACCACCGTGCGAGCCGTGACGAGCTCGGCCGTCTACGCCGCGGCCGCGCTGGCGGTCCGGGGGATGCAGGACTGACCCCGGGACCCGCCGGAGGCGCCGGCAAGCCGCTGCCCGACGTCGTCGCGCCCGGCCTCGACGTCCTGTTCTGCGGCATCAACCCGTCGCTGCTCTCGGCGGCGCGGGGGCACCACTTCGCGCGGCCCGGCAACCGGTTCTGGCCCGCCCTGCACCTGGCCGGGCTCACCCCGCGCCGGCTCGCGCCGGAGGAGGACCGCGAGCTGCTCCGCTTCGGCCTCGGGGTGACCAACCTCGTCGACCGGCCGACCCGGACGGCGGCCGAGCTGACCGCCGACGAGCTCCGCGACGGCGCCGCGGCCCTGGGTCGCCTGGTGGAGGAGCACCGGCCGCGGGTGGTCGCGGTCCTGGGACTCACCGCCTGGCGGCTCGCCGTCGGCTCCGCCCGCGCGGGCTGGGGCCGCCAGCCCGACCGGATCGGCGGCGCCGACACCTGGGTGCTGCCCAACCCGAGCGGGCTGAACGCGCACTTCCGGCTGCCCGACCTCGCCCGGCTGTACGCCGGGCTGCGCGACCCGGACCAGCGCGCCGCCCCGGACCAGCGCGCCGCCCCGGACCAGCGCGCCGCCCCGGACTAGCGCGCCGGCTCGGTCGCCCGGGCCTCCTCCGCCAGCCGGCCGACCATCGCCACGGCCTCGCCCCGGTCCAGCGCGGCGCCCTCGGCCAGGGCGGTGTCGTACTCGACCTCCTCGAGCGCCTCGCGGGTGGCCGTCACGTAGCGCTGGCCGTCCATCGGGTCCATCCGCAGCGGGTCGTAGCCGACCTGCCGGGCGTTGGCCTGCACCGCGCCGAGCAGCACCGCCGCGGTCCGCGGCCGCCCCGCGGCGGTCGTGGCGCCGACGGCGGCCAGCAGCCCGGCCAGGGTGCCGGTGGCGTCGCCCTCGCGGTGGGTCAGCTCGACCATCGCCCACAGGTCGCCCAGGGCCTCGGGCGCCCGCCCGACGTCGGTGAGCGCCTTCGCCCGGATCCACAGCACCGACGAGTGCGCCCACGAGTGCCCGAGCCGCAGCGCGAGCTCCTCGGCGCGGCCCAGGTGCTCCAGGGCGCCGTCGGTGTCGCCGGCGGCGCGCGAGAACTGCCCGAGGGTCATGGCGATCTCGACCTGCACCCACTCGATGCCGGAGGCCTGCGCCAGCTCCAGGCCGCGGGCGATGTCGCGGGCGACCTCGCCGTCGGGGTCGGGCTGGCCGAGCAGCGCCCGCACGAAACCGCGCAGGACGAGGGCGAGGGGCAGCACCGGGTCGGAGTCGGCGGCGGTCTCGGCGATCTCGCTGGTCCGCGCCCACAGCGAGGGCACGTCGCCGGACAGGTAGGACAGCAGCGCGTCGGCGAGCAGGGCGCCGCTGCGGACCCCGGCGGGCGCGCCGGGCGAGCCGTCGAGGGCGGCGGCCAGCCAGCGGCGGCCCTCCTGCACGTGGCCGCGGCGGTACCAGTACCAGCCCAGCGCGCCGCTGATCCGCAGCGCGGCCTCGCCCTGACCGGTGGCCAGCGCGTGCCCGAGCGCGGCCCGCAGCGCCGGCTGCTCGGCGTCGAGCCGCCGGGCGCTCTCGCTCCACAGCGGGCTGCGCAGCGTGGGCTCGAGCCGCGCGGTGAGGTCGACGGCGAACCCGGTCAGCCGGTCGCGCAGCCGCCGGGACCCGGTCTCGTCGAGCCCCTGCTCGGCGTACTGCCGCAGCGTCTCCAGCATCCGGTAACGGCGGGTGCCGTGGTCGAGCTCGACGAGCGACTTGGCCACCAGCACCCGGAGGAGCTCCAGCGCGCCGCCGTCGACCTCCGGGCCGGCGACCGCCTCGACCAGGTCGGGACCGAAGGTGCCCGGCAGGACCGCCACGGCCCGGAAGACGGCGAGCTCGGCGGGGGAGAGCAGGTCGACGCTCCACTGCACGGTGGCCGCGAGCGTGCGCTGGTGCGGCACCGCGGTGCGCCAGCCGCCCGACAGGAGGGCGAACCGGTCGTCGACCCGCCCGGCCACCTCGGCCAGCGGCAGGGTGGTCAGGCAGGCGGCGGCCAGCTCGACGGCCAGCGGCAGCCCGTCGAGGGCCGCCACCAGCTCGCGCACGTGCCGCAGGTCCTCCTCCGACGGGTCGGCGAGGTGGGGTGCGGCCAGCCGGGCGCGGTCGAGGAACAGCTGCTCGGCGTCGCTGCCGGGCGCGCCGGCCGGCATCGGGCCGCAGGGCAGCACCGCCTCGCCGGGCAGGCCGAGCGGCTCGCGCGAGGTGGCGAGCACCCGCAGCTCGGGGCAGCGGGGCAGCAGCGCGGCGCAGACCGCGGCGGCGGCGTCGACGACGTGCTCGCAGTTGTCCAGCACCAGCAGCAGCGGCCGGTCCTGCAGGGCGGTGGCGACGGCGCCCAGCGGATCGCCGCCGGCCAGCGTCACGCCGAGGACGGTGGCCACCTGGGCGGCGACCAGCTCGGGGTCCTCGACGCCGGCCAGCTCCACCAGCGCCGCGGGCGGTGCCCCGGCCGGACGGCGTCGCGCGGCCTCCAGCGCCAGCCGCGTCTTGCCGCTGCCCCCGGGCCCGACCAGGGTGACCAGGCGCTGTCCGGACAGGGCCGCGCCCAGGCGGGCGAGCTCGGCGGTGCGCCCGACGAACGCGGTCAGCGGGACGGGCAGCGGTCCCAGGGCCCGGACCGCGGGCGGCGCCGGCGGAGCCGGGGCGGGCTCCGGTGCCGGGGCGGCGGGAGGGGCCGCCGGCCCGGCCAGCGCCGGGTCCTGCCGGAGGATCTGCTCGTACAGCGACTGCAGTGCCCGCCCGGGGTCGACCCCCAGCCCGTCGGCGAGCAGCCGGCGGCCCTCGTCGTAGACCTCGAGCGCCTCGGCCTGCCGCCCGCAGCGGTACAGCGCCAGCATCAGCGAGGCGCGCAGGCCCTCGCGCAGCGGCTCGGCGCGCAGCAGCTCGCGGACGTCGTCGACGATCTCGGCGTGCCGGCCCAGCCGCAGGTCCAGCTCGGCGGCGAGCTCGCGGGCGGCCAGCCGCAGCTGCTCGAGCCGCTCGGACTCCTCGGCGGCGAAGGCGGCCGCGACATCGGCGTAGGCCGGGCCCCGCCACAGCGCCAGGCCCTCGGCGACCGCGGCCCGGGCGCCCTCGGCGTCGCCCCGCGCGGCGAGGTCGCGGGCCGCGCGCAGCAGCTGCACGAAGCGGACGGCGTCGACGTCCTCGGGGGCCACCTCGAGGCGGTAGCCGGGCTCCCGGGTGACCAGGAGCGTCCAGCGACCGCCGGTGACGTCGGGCTCGAGCTCCCGGCGCAGCCGGGACACGATCGACTGCAGCGTGGCCGAGACCGCCGTGGGCGGCTGGCCGCTCCACACGCGGTCGACGAGCAGGTCGACGGGGACCGTGCGACCGGGGTCGACCAGCAGCGCGGCGAGGACCGCGCGGTGGCGGGGGGACTGCGGAGCCAGGAGCTGCCCGTCGCGCCAGACCTCCACGGGTCCGAGCACGCGGTACGAGGTGGCGGTCATCGCGGCGCAGCCTAGGTACCGGAACGCCCCGGTGGTGGGTCTCCGGCGCCCCGTGACCTGCCGGTGACCTGCACCGCGTGCGCGTGACCTGCTGCCCAAGCGGCCGACAAGGGGACACCAAGGACGCACCGACACCCTCCGGGTGCACCGACCACCGCACCAGGAGACGCCTCGTGACCACCCTCCCCGTTCCTCCGTCGCCGCTGCCGGACCTCCTCGGAGAGCCGCGGCCGGCCGTCCTGCCGCCCGACCTGACCGCCGCACTGGCCGCCCGGCTCTCGCCGTCGGCCGTGCTGACCGCCGGGTCGGTCCTGCGGGTCGGGGAGGTCTCCGACGTGGTCGCCGCGCTGCGGCTGGCCGGCCGGCACGGCGTCCCCGTGACCGTCCGCGGGCCCGGCCGGGTCGACGACGGCCCGGCCCGGCGCCTGGCCGTGGACCCCGGCGGGCTGGCCGGCGTGACCGTGTCGCCCGCGGGCTGGGCGCGGGTCGGCGCGGGGGTGCGGTGGCGGACGCTGGCCGACGCGGCCGCGCCGCACGGGTTCACCCCCATCACCGGCGCCTCGGCCGCCGAACGGGTCGCCGACACGGTCACCGGCGGCGGCGTCGGGCCGTTGGCCCGGACCTACGGACTGGCCGGGGACCGGGTCCGGGCGGTGGAGCTCGTCACCGGCGACGGCGTCCTGCGCCGGGTCACGCCGGGCGACGACGCCGACCTGTACTGGGGCGTGCGCGGCGGCGGCGCGGCGCTCGGCGTGGTCACCGCCGTGGAGCTGGACCTGCTGGCCGCCGGGCCGCGCTACGGCGGGGAGCTGTCCTGGGCCGGGACCGACGCCCCCCGGGTGGCCGAGGCCTGGCGCACCTGGTCCGCGGGGCTGCCCCCGCAGGCGGGGACCTCGCTGCTGCTCACCCGGCCGCGGGAGGGCGAGGGTGCGGTGACCGTGCGCTTCGCCTGGACCGGCGAGGCCGACGACGGCGACGCGCTGCTCGACCGGCTGCGTGCCGCCGCGCCGCCGGCCCGGGCCGACCTCGCGCCGCGCGGGCCCGCCGGCCTGGCGGCGCCCGGGCTGACCGGCGGTGTGGAGTCCTCGCTGCTGCTCGACCGGCTCTCCGGCGGCGCGACCGGCGCCCTGCTCCGGGCGGCGGGCGGCAGCCGGCCGCGGACGGTGGAGGTGCGGCTGCTCGGCGGCGCGCTGAGGTGGGTGCCGCAGCAGCCGAGTGCGGTCTGCCACCGGGACGCGCGGCTGGCGGTGCGGGTCGTCGGCGGCACCGGCGCGGAGGACCGCGCGGCCACCCGTGCCTGTGCCGAGCAGCTGGCCGCCGCGCTCGGCGGTGACCTGGGCGGCCGCGCCACCGCGCACGGGTGGGGTGCGGCGCCGGACGTGCTGGCGCGCACGCCCTCGCCCGCCGTCCGGGACCGGCTCGCCGCGCTGGCGGCGGCCACCGACCCGCACCGCATCCTCGAGGGCGCGGTGCCCGGGCGGGGCTAGCCGCCCAGCGCGGCGCTGACCACCGGCGAGGGCCGCAGCGCCACGGGACGGCCGGCCAGCTCGGCGGCCTCGAGGGTGTCGGCGAGCAGCTCGCGGCCCGACGCCGACAGCGCGGTGACCGAACCGGCGTCGACGCGGTCGACCGGCACCGGCTCCCGCCCGTAGCAGCTCCAGAAGGCCTCCACCGCTGCGGCGTCGACCTCCCCCGCCAGCACCAGCGCCCGCCCGCCGGCGGTGACGAGCAGGCGGACGACGCCGCGGCGGGGAGCGGCCGAGCGCGGAGCGGTCACCCCGCCAGTGTGCGCGGGTCCCCGGCCTACCGGCCCGCCCCCGCCGGCTCCGCCCGGGCGCCCGGCGCCGGCTCGGAGGCGAGGTCGGCCTGCCACAGGTCGGGGCCGAAGACCTCGTACTGGACGTCGCGGGCGGGCACACCCCGGTCGATCAGGCTGCTCCGGACCGCGCGCATGAACGGCAGCGGCCCGCACAGGTAGTAGGCGGCGCCCTCGGGCAGCTCCACCGCGTCGAGGTCCATGGTCCCGGCGTGCACGCCGTCGACGGGGAGCGTCGTCTCGGCGCCGCGCTCGTACCAGACGTGGACGGCGGCGTCCGGCAGCGTGCGGAGGTCCCCGAGCACCTGGCGACGCAGCGCGAAGGCGTCCTCGTCCAGGTCGGCGTGCAGCAGCGTGACGGGCAGGGAGGAGCGCGCCGCGGCCAGGTGGGAGAGCATCCCGGCCATCGGGGTGATCCCGATGCCGGCGCTGGCGAACACGACCGGCCGGCCGGAGTCGTCGAGGACGACGTCACCGAAGGGCGCCGAGAGCGTCAGCCGGTCGCCGACCTGCACGTGGTCGCACAGGTGGTTGGAGACCTCGCCGGCGGGCCCGTCCTCGCCGCGCACCCGCTTGACCGAGAACGAGCGGTGCTCGCCGTCGTCGGCGCGGGTGAGGCTGTACTGGCGTGGCTGGCGCACGCCGTCGGGCAGCGGCACCTGCACGGTGACGTACTGGCCGGGCAGCGACGTCGTGACCAGCCGGTGGTCGATCCGCCGCACCCGGAAGGTGACGACGTCGGCGGTCTCCTGGACCTTCTCGGCGACCTCCCACTCCCGCCACACCGTCTCCGGGCGCACACCCCGGGCGCTGTAGAGGCCGCGCTCCTGGTGGACGAGCGCGTAGGCCATGAGCCAGTAGACCTCGTCCCAGGCCGCGGCCACCTCCGGGGTGACCGCGTCGCCGAGCACGTCGACGATGGCCCAGAACAGGTGCTCGTGGACGACGTCGTACTGGGCCGGGGTGATCCCGAGCGAGACGTGCTTGTGCGCGATCCGCGACAGCAGCTGCTCGGGGAGCTGCTCCGGCGTCTTCACCAGCGTGCCGGCGAACACGGCGACGGAGCCGGCCAGCGCGACCTGCTGTTCCCCGGTGGCCTGGTTGCCGCGGTTGAAGACGCCGTCGAACAGCTCGGGGTGCGCGCCGAACAGGTGCCCGTAGAAGCGCCGGGCGATCTCCTGGATGTTGTCGGCGACCACGGGCAGCGTCGCCTCGATCACGGGACGGGATCGGTCAGAGAGCATGCGGTCCTCCTCGGGCGGGCCGACGGCCGGACAGCAGCCTGCTGGGCTCCCCGTGTCCGCGCCCGCCCGTCGCTGCCGTCCGCGGGGAGGGGTGTCCACACCGGCGCGCCCCGCGGCGACCCTGCCAGGACCGGCGCCGGAAATCGATCGGATCAGCGCTGGTGGAGGTCTAGCCGCCGTCCGGAGGCCTCGCTAGTGTGCGCCAGGTCACACGGCTGAGCCGACGGCCCACGGGGGGCGACTGTGGACGTTCCTGCGATGCGCACGAGTTTCTCCAAGGCCGCGGCCGCGGGGGACGAGGCGCCGCTGTGGTTCTACTCGCACCTGTTCCTCGCCCATCCCGAGACCCGGCAGATGTTCCCGGTCTCGATGGCACACCAGCGCGACCGGCTCTTCGCCGCGCTCGGCGAGGTGGTGGCGCGGGTCGACGACCTCGACTCCCTCGTGCCGATCCTGCAGCAGCTGGGGCGCGACCACCGCAAGTTCGGGACGGTGGCCGAGCACTACCCCGCCGTGGGCGCGAGCCTGCTGGCCACGCTCGCGCACTTCGACGAGGACTGGGACGACGCGCTGGCCGCGGACTGGACGGCGGCCTACGAGCTGGTCGCCTCGGTGATGGTCGCCGCCGCTGACGAGATGGCCGACGAGCCACCGTGGTGGGACGCCGACGTGACGGCGCACGAGCGGCGCACCGTCGACACCGCCGTCCTGCGACTGCGGACGAAGATCCCGCTGCCCTACCGCCCCGGGGAGTCGATCTCCCTGGAGACGGAGCTGCGGCCGCGGCTGTGGCGCTACTACTCGCCGGCCAACGCCTGCCGGCCCGACGGCGAGCTGGAGATCCACGCGCGGGCGCAGGCCGGCGGGCCGGTCAGCACCGCCCTCGTGCGGCAGGTCGACGTCGGGGACGTGCTGCGGCTCGGGCCCCCGGTGGACCACCTGCGCTTCGATCCCGACTCCGACCGTGACCTGCTGCTGGTGGCGGGAGGCACGGGACTGGCGCCCCTCAAGGCGATCGTCGACCACGTCGCCCGCAACGGCCCACCCCGGCGGGTGGACCTGTTCGTCGGCGTCCGCACCGAGGCGGACCTCTACGACGGGGCGGACCTGGCGCGGCTGGAGCAGGAGAACCCCTGGCTCACCGTCAGCGTCGCCGTCTCCGAGGACGGGGACTCGCAGTGGGCGCAGGGCGACGTCGGCGAGGTGGTGGCGCGCTCCGGGCCGTGGGCCAGCCGTGAGGCCTACGTCGCCGGTCCCCGGGCGATGGTCGACGACACCGTCGAGCGGCTGCTGCAACACGGACTGCCCCGGGACCGCGTCCGCACCGAGGTGTTCGCCCCCAGCCGTCCCGGACCCGATGTCGATGGAGAGGTGACGTCATGACGTCCGAGCAGGTGGCCTCCAACGGTCGGCGGCTGACCCCCGCGGACGTGCGCGAGGTGCGGTTCACCCGGTCATCGATGCTGCACCCCGGCTACAGCGATGCCGAGGTCGACCGGTTCCTCGAGCGGGTGGGCGAGGAACTGGCCCACCTGCACGCGGAGAAGGGCGAGCTCCGCGACCGGGTGCAGGCGCTGCAGGCCCAGGTGGGCGAGGGCAGGCCGCGGGAGGAGCCGACGGCGCAGGCGGTGAGCCTGCTGGCGGTCGCCCAGCAGACCGCGGACCAGTACGTGGCGGAGGCGGAGACGTTCAGCCGGGTGATGGTCAGCGAGGCGCAGCAGCAGTACGACGAGCAGCTGCGGACGGCGCGCGAGAAGGTCGGCGCGATGATCCAGGCGGCCCACGAGGCCGCGGCCCGGATCGTCGCCGAGGGCGGCGGGCCGGCCGACGCGGGGAACGCCCGGACCGCCGAGGAGCTGCAGGAGCAGGTGGCCTACCTGCAGGCGTTCGGCCAGGCCTGCCGGACACAGCTGCGGTCCTACCTGGAGGCGCTGATCGGCGAGGTGGAGCGGGCCTGGGGCCACGCCGACCCGACGGCCGTACCGGTGCTGGACTCCCGCGCCCCGGCGACCCGGCCGGCTCCGGCACCCCGGGCCCCGGCTCCCGCGGCCGGGCCTGCACCGGCTCAGGACCCGGCCACGGTCGAGGCCGCCGCGGTGCTGCTCGGCGAGCAGTCGCTGGAGCCCGGGTCCGCCGACGGCACCCCCGGGCAGGTGGCCACGGGAGCCGCCCGCGACCGGTCCTGACCCCCCGCGTCGGTCCGACGGGACCGTCGGAGAGGTCGGGCACACTGCGGCGGTGGACCGGGTCCTGCTGCGCCGCCGCGGCGACGCCGTCGCGGTGCACGAGGGCGACGGCACGGTCACCGAGGTCCCGGCCGACGGGCTCCCGGCGCTGGTGCGGGCCCGCGCCGGCGTCCGCTGGGTGTGGGACGACACCACCCGCTGGTACCCGGCACTGCTGGCCGCCGGCGTCCGCGTCGAGCGCTGCACCGACCTGCGGCTGTGCGCGGCGGTGCTGCGCCGCTCGCCCCACGCCGCACGCGGCCCCGCGGAGGACCCGGGCTGGGCGGCGCTGGAGCCGGTGACCGCGGGCGACCCGGCGCTGTTCGACCTCGCCGACCCGGCCGACGCGCTCGACCCGGTCGCCGAGGACCGCCGCCAGCAGGCCGTCCTCGCCGCCTCCCCGCAGCGGGCCCGGCTCGGCCTGCTGCTGGCCGCGGAGTCCTCCGGGGCGCTGGCCGCGGCGGAGATGACGCACACCGGGCTGCCGTGGCGGGCCGACGTCCACGACCGGCTGCTCACCGGGCTGGTGGGCCCGCGCCCGGCGGCGGGCCTGCGGCCTCCGGTGCTGGAGGCGCTGGCCGGCGAGGTCCGCGTCGCGCTCGGCACGCCCGACCTCAACCCGGACTCGCCGGCCGTCCTGCTGCGGGCGCTGCAGACGGCCGGACTGCCGGTCGAGGACACCCGCTCGTGGACGCTCGAGCGGTTCGAGCACCCCGTGGTCGCGCCGCTGCTGGAGTACAAGCGGCTGGCGCGGCTGCTGGCCGCCAACGGGTGGAGCTGGCTGGACACCTGGGCGCGCGGCGGCCGGTTCCGGCCGGTCTACCTGCCCGGCGGCGTGGTCACCGGGCGCTGGGCGTCCTCGGGCGGGGGAGCGCTGTCGGTGCCGGTGCAGGTGCGCCCGGCGGCGGTGGCCGACGACGGCTGGTGCCTGGTGGTGGCCGACGTCGCCCAGCTCGAGCCGCGCGTGCTCGCCGGCATGAGCGCCGACACCGCGCTCGCCGACGCCGCCCGCTCGGCGGACCTCTACGCCGGCATGGTCGACGCCGGGGTCGTGGCCACCCGCGCCGAGGCCAAGGTCGGCGTGCTCGGGGCGCTCTACGGCGGCACCCGCGGCGAGAGCGGGCGGATGGTGCCGCGGCTGGCCCGCCGCTACCCCCGGGCGATCGGGCTGGTCGAGGAGGCGGCGCGGGCCGGCGAGCGGGGCGCGGTGGTGTCCACCCTGCTCGGGCGCGGCTCCCCGGTCCCGGGCGCGGCGTGGGCGGAGCGGGACGCCGACCTCGGGGAGGCGCCCGAGCCCGGCGGCCGGGACTCCGACCGCGCCCGCCGCGCGTGGGGCCGGTTCACCCGCAACTTCGTCGTCCAGGGCACCGGCGCGGAGTGGGCGCTGTGCTGGCTGGCCGACCTGCGCAACCGTCTCTGGCGCCTGGGGGAGGAGCGCCTGGGGGAGGAGCGGCTGGAGGAGCGGCCGCACCTGGCGTTCTTCCTGCACGACGAGGTGGTCGTGCACACCCCGGCGGAGCTCGCCGCCGACGTCGCCACGGAGGTCCGGGCCGCCGCGGCCACCGCGGGCCGGCTGCTGTTCGGCACCTTCCCCGTCGACTTCCCGCTCGACGTCGCCGTCGTCCGTTCCTGGGCCGACGCGGGTTGACGGCGGGCCGCTGCAGGGAGGAGGCCCGCGTCCGTCGTCCCCGGGGAGGTCCCGTGTCCGGTTCCCGTCGCGCCGTCGGGCGGTGGCGCGCCGCCGTCGCGGGCGTCGTCCTCGCCGTCTCACCCCTGGCGGTCGCCGCCTGCGGGTCGGGCGACGACTCCGTCCAGCAGACCGACGGGAACGAGGACGAGGCGGACGAGGACGAGCCGGACGAGGACGAGCCCGACGGGGACGAGCCCGACGAGGGCTGAGCCTCAGGCGGCGCTGGTCTCGAGCAGGCGGCGCAGCGCCTCCTCGAAGTACTGCTCGTAGAACTCCTGCACGAGGTCCATCCGGTCCTCGGCGACGGCGACGTTCACCTGCCGGACGTAGTGCTCGTGCAGCGCGGTCATCGTGGTGTCCACGGGGATCTCCTGGTGATCGGCTGCCTCCAGTGTCCGGCCGCGGGGACCGCGGTGGGGGAGGGCGGACTGCTCGCTCGGTCACACCCTCCGACGGGCACGGGGCCGCGGCGACGCGGAGCCCGCGCCGCCGGGTGTCCGGGCATGCTCCGGTCGTGACCGTCAGCTACTTCGCCCTGTACCGCACCCCCGAGGACCCGGCCGCCTTCGAGCAGCACTACTTCGGCAGCCACGTGCCGCTGGTGGAGCGGACCCCCGGCCTGCTGGAGAACCGCGTCCACCGGGTGACGCGTCAGTTCGTCGGCGAGCCCTCCTGGTTCCTGCTCGCCGAGCTGGTCTTCGAGTCGCCCGAGGCCATGGAGCAGGCGTTCCGCACCGAGGAGTGGGCCGCCTCCGGCGCGGACCTGCGGTCCTGGGGCGGCATGGAGCTCGTGACGATGTTCGCCGCCGAGCCGCACCCCTCGGCCGCCGGCTGACCCCGGCCACCCGGGGTCAGGCGTCGAAGTCGACGGTGACCGCGTCCGACAGCGGGAGCGCCTGGCAGGTCAGCACGTAGCCGGCCCGCACCTCCTCCTCCTCCAGCGCGTAGTTGCGGCGCATCTCCACCTCGCCGTCGGTGACCCGCGCCCGGCAGGTCCCGCAGACGCCGCCCTTGCAGGCGAAGGGCAGGTCCGAGCGCACGCGCTGGGCGGAGTCGAGGACGGGGACGCCGCGGGGCAGCGCCAGGGTCGTCGAGCGGCCGTCGAGGACGACGGTCACCGAGCTGCTCGGGCCCGCGACGGTCTCCTCGTCGCCGCGCACCGGCTCCGGCGGGACGTCGTCGACGTAGAACAGCTCCTGGTGCACCCGGTCGGAGGGGACGCCGAGCTCGTCGAGCAGCGCGCGTGCGTCGGTGACCATCCCGTGCGGGCCGCACAGCCACCAGTGGTCGACGTGCTCCGGGTCGGTGAACGCCCCGACCAGCGCGCGCAGCCGGGCGCCGTCGAGCCGGCCACTGGTCAGCTCGGCGTCGCGCGGCTCGCGGGAGAGGACGTGCACCAGCTGCAGCCGCGTGCCGTAGCGGTCCTTCAGGTCGGCCAGCTCGTCGGCGAACATCACCGTGTTGGTGCGCCGGTTGCCGTAGAAGACGGTGACGGTCGACTCGCCGTCGCGCAGCACGCTCGCCGCCAGCGACAGCGCGGGGGTGATCCCGGACCCGGCGACGACGAAGACGTGGTCGGCCGGCTGGGACAGGTCGGCGGTGAAGGTGCCCGACGGCGGCAGCACCTCGATCTCGTCGCCGGGGCGCACCTCCCGCACGAGGTAGCGGGAGAAGAAGCCGCCGGGCACCTCGCGGACGCCGACCCGCGGCGGGGCGCCGACCGGCGCGCAGATGGAGTAGGACCGGCGCTCGTCGCGGTCGCCGTCGACCCGCCGCAGGGTGAGCGCCTGCCCGGGCCGGAAGGCGTAGTCGTCGGCCAGCTCGGGTGGGACGTCGAAGGTGACCGCGACGGCGTCGTCGGTCAGCCGCTCGACGCTGGCCACCCGGAGTGGGTGGAACCGCGGCCGGCGCCGGGTGCTGGTCGGTGCGGTCACGCTCAGATCTCCTTGACGTGCTCGAACGGCTCGCGGCAGCTGCGGCAGCGGCGCAGTGCCTTGCACGCCGTCGCGCCGAACTCGCTGAGCTCCTCGGTGTCCGGGGAGCCGCACAGCGGGCAGGTCGCCGTCCGCCGGGTCGGCCCGAGCTGCAACGGGACCGGCCCCGCGGCGCGGGCCGGCGCCTTCCCGGGCGGGGCGATGCCGGCCGCGGCGAGCTTGCGGCGGCCCTCCGCGGTGATCCAGTCGGTCGACCAGGCGGGGGAGAGCACGGTGCGGACCTCGACGTCGTCGAAGCCGGCCGCGTGCAGGGCGTGCAGCAGGTCGGCGCGCATGACGCCCATCGCCGGGCAGCCGCTGTAGGTCGGGGTGATGTCGACGACGACGGTGTCCTCGTGCACGCGGACGTCGCGCAGCACGCCCAGGTCGGCGAGCGTGAGCGCCGGGAGCTCGGGGTCGGTGACCGTCTCGGCGACGGCCCGGGGATCGGTCAGCACGGCGCTCACCAGGTCGCCGCCGGGTGCCGGCGGGCCAGTCCCTGCAGCGTCTCCAGCAGGCCGGTCAGCTCGGGCCCGTGCGCGCCGGCGCGGCCGCACGGGGCGACGTCGGCCGGCCAGGCCGGGACCGGCAGCGTCGCCCGCTCCAGCACGGTGGTGAGGACGTCGCGCACCTCGTCGCGGACGTCGGCCGGGTCGACGGCGACCCCGGCGGCGGCCAGCCGCGCCTCGACGCCGGTGGCGGTGAACAGGTCGGCCAGGTGCGGCCAGACGGCGTCGACGCCGGCCTGCGCGCGGCGGTGCGACTCCGGCGTCCCGTCGCCGAGGCGCAGCACCCAGCGGGCGGCGTGGTCGCGGTGGTAGGCGAGCTCGTGCACGCCCTTGGCGGCGATGGCGGCGAGCACCGGGTCGCGGGACCCGCGCAGCCGGGCGAAGACCGCGAGCCGCTCGGTCGAGGCCACGAGCAGCCGGACCATCGTCTGCCCGAAGTCGCCGTTCTCCGCCGCGACCAGGCCGGTGCACCGGAACTCGTCGGCGTCGCGGAAGTAGGCGAGCGCGTCCTCGTCGGGGATGCTCGCCGTCGCCAGGGACCGGGACCGGCCGAGGACGCCGGCGGAGCCCGCGCGGGCCAGCAGCAGCCGCGCCTGGCCGAGCAGGTCCAGGCCGGTGTTGCCGATCGCGACCTCCTCCTCCAGCTCCGGCGCGGCGGTGATCCACTGGATCAGCCGCTGGGCGAGGACCAGGGCGTCGTCGCCGAGCATGAGGCAGTAGGCGCCCAGGTCGGCCGGGTCGACGCCGTCGGGCACGGTGGTGTCGACGCCGGCCAGCGGGTCGTCGAACCCGGTGCCGAACGCCCAGTGCCCGGCGTCGTCGTGCGCGTTGGTCAGCGCGTCGTAGACGGTCTCCTCGTGCATGCCTCTCCTCGGCGTCAACAGCGCGACGGACTCCTCGGGACCGACAGCGCCACGAAGGCCCACTCACATGTGGGGGACGTCCTCCGGGATCTCGTAGAACGTCGGGTGGCGGTAGACCTTGTCGCCGCTGGGGGCGAACATCGGGTCCTTCTCGTCGGGGCTGGAGGCGGTGATGTCGGCGGCCCGGACCACCCAGATGCTCACGCCCTCGTTGCGCCGGGTGTAGAGGTCGCGCGCGGCGTGCACCGCCATCTCGTCGTCGGGTGCGTGCAGCGACCCCACGTGCACGTGGTTGAGGCCGCGCTTGCCGCGCACGAACACCTCGTAGAGCGGCCAGTCGCGCCGGCTCACCGACGGCGACGGCGACGTGGGCACCTCCGGCCCGGTGGGGACGGCGCCGTGCCCGCCCTCGGCGGTCAGGTCGGCGCTCATGCGTGCTTGGCCGCGTAGGCGGTGGCCGCCTCGGTGACCCAGGCGTTGTCGTCGCGGGCGGCGCGCCGGCGGGCGATGCGCTCGGCGTTGCAGGGGCCGTCGCCGCTGATCACCCGCTGCAGCTCCGACCAGTCGATGGCGCCGAACCGCCAGCGGCCGGTCGCCTCGTCGAGGGTGAGGTCGGGGTCGGGCAGCGTGACGCCGAGGACCTTCGCCTGCGGCACGGTCATGTCCACGAACCGCTGGCGCAGCTCGTCGTTGCCGTGCCGCTTGATGCCCCACGCCATCGACTGCGCGGAGTTGGGGCTCTCGTCGTCGGGCGGGCCGAACATCATCAGCGAGGGCCACCACCACCGGTCGACGGCGTCCTGCACCATCGCCCGCTGCTCGTCGGTGCCGCGCATCATCGTCATGAGCAGCTCGTAGCCCTGCCGCTGGTGGAAGGACTCCTCCTTGCAGATGCGGATCATCGCGCGGGCGTAGGGGCCGTAGGAGGAGCGGCACAGGGGCACCTGGTTGCAGATCGCCGCGCCGTCGACCAGCCAGCCGATGACGCCGACGTCGGCGTAGGTGAGCGTCGGGTAGTTGAAGATCGAGCTGTACTTCTGCCGGCGCTCGATGAGCTTGTCGGTGAGGTCGGCGCGGTCGGCGCCGAGCGTCTCGGCCGCGGAGTAGAGGTACATGCCGTGCCCGGCCTCGTCCTGCACCTTGGCCAGCAGGACCGCCTTGCGCCGCAGGCTCGGCGCCGCCAGCAGCCAGTCACCCTCGGGCTGCATCCCGATGATCTCCGAGTGGGCGTGCTGGGCGATCTGGCGCACCAGCGTCTTCCGGTAGCCCTCCGGCATCCAGTCGCGCGGCTCGATGCGGTGGTCGGCGGCGATCGTGGCCTCGAACTGCTGCTGCAGCGCGGCGGGATCGACGGCGGGGCCGGGGCTGCCGGCCGCGGGTCGGTCCAGGGCGGGCGCGGACATCGCGTCTCCTCGAGCTTGTTTACTGACCGTCCGGTCAGGAATAGTGTTCCGCACGCCGCCCGTGCGCACAAGCGCCGGCCGGCGGGAGCGGCGGCCGAGCGACGAGGACGGCACGGATGACGACGACGGACCAGCGGCGCCTCGGCGAGGCCCCCGACCCCGCGACGCTCGACCCGGCGGAGCGCCTGTCGGTCGACGAGTTGCGCGCCCAGCAGCTCGAGCGGCTGCGGTGGTCGCTGCGGCACGCCTACGACAACGTCCCGCACCACCGGCGGGCCTTCGACGCCGCCGGCGTGCACCCCGACGACTGCCGGGAGCTCGGGGACCTCGCGCGGTTCCCGACGACGAGCAAGGCCGACCTGCGCGAGAACTACCCCTTCGGCATGTTCGCCGTCCCGAAGGAGCAGGTGCGCCGCGTGCACGCCTCCTCGGGGACCACCGGCCGGCCCACCGTGGTCGGCTACACCGCGCGCGACGTCGCCACCTGGGCCGCCGTCATGGCGCGGTCCATCCGCGGTGCCGGCGGGCGCCCGGGGGACACCCTGCACAACGCCTACGGGTACGGCCTGTTCACCGGCGGGCTGGGGGCGCACTACGGCGCCGAGGCGCTGGGCTGCACGGTCGTCCCGGTCTCCGGCGGCATGACGCCACGCCAGGTGCAGCTGATCACCGACTTCGCGCCGCGGATCGTCATGGTGACGCCGACCTACATGCTCACCGTGCTCGACGAGTTCGAGAAGCAGGGGCTCGACCCGCGGGAGTCCAGCCTGGAGATCGGGATCTTCGGGGCCGAGCCGTGGACCGAGCAGATGCGCCGCGAGATGGAGGAGCGGGCCGGCATCCACGCCGTCGACATCTACGGGCTGTCGGAGGTGATGGGCCCCGGCGTGGCGCAGGAGTGCGTGGAGACCAAGGACGGCCTGCACGTCTGGGAGGACCACTTCTACCCGGAGGTCATCGACCCGGTCACCGGCGAGGTGCTGCCCGACGGCGAGGAGGGCGAGCTGGTGTTCACCTCGCTGACCAAGGAGGCCATGCCGGTCGTGCGGTACCGCACCCGCGACCTCACCCGGCTGCTGCCCGGCACCGCCCGCCCCGGGATGCGGCGGATGCAGAAGGTCACCGGCCGCACCGACGACATGATCATCCTGCGCGGGGTCAACCTGTTCCCCACCCAGATCGAGGAGGTCGTGCTGCGGACGCCTGGCCTGTCCCCGCACTTCGCGCTCGAGCTGGTCACCCGCGGGCGGATGGACCACCTGGTGGTGCGGGTGGAGGCGCGCCCCGACTGCCCGGCCGAGCGGCGTCCCGGTGCGGCCGCCGACGTCGAGCAGGGGGTCAGGGACACGGTCGGCTCCGGCGTCGAGGTGCTCGTCGTCGACCCGGAGACGCTGCCGCGGTCGATGGGCAAGCTGCAGCGCATGACCGACTCGCGCGACCGCGGATGACGCAGACGCGGGTCCGCCGCGGCCGCCCCGGGCACTCGCTGGACACCCTGCTCGTCGTCGCCGTCGCGGTGTTCAACGAGCGCGGCTACGACGCGACCAGCATGGAGGAGCTCGCCGCGCGGCTGGGCGTCACCAAGTCGGCGATCTACCACCACGTGCCGAGCAAGGTGGAGCTGCTGCGGCTGGCCCTGGACCGGGCGCTGGACGCGCTGTTCGCCGTCACCGAGGAGCCGGCGGCCGTCACCGGCCGGGCGATCGACCGGCTCGAGCACGTGGTGCGCGGCTCGGTCCGCGTGCTCGCCGCCGAGCTGCCGTTCGTGACCCTGCTGCTGCGGGTGCGCGGCAACTCCGCGGTGGAGGAGGCGGCCCTGGCCCGGCGGCGCGACTTCGACCGGATCGTCACCGACCTCGTGCGCTCGGCCGAGGAGGAGGGCGACGTGCGTCCCGACGTCGACCCCGCCGTCACCAGCCGGCTGCTGTTCGGCACGGTGAACTCGCTGACGGAGTGGTTCCGGCCCGGCGGTGCCCTGTCCGCCGACGCGCTGGCCGACGCGCTGGTCGCCACCACGTTCGAGGGCCTGCGCGCCCGCCCCTGACGGGCGGGCGCGCCGGGCCGTGTCAGCCCCGGTCGGGACGCGGGCGGTAGGGCGCCCCCGGGTTGAAGACCTCGAGCGTGTACGTGTCGAGGCGGCGCAGCCACGAGCGGGCGCGGGTGGTGAGCGGGGTGGGTCGGGTGGCAGGGGGAGTCATGGCGTCTCCAGGTGGATCGGGATCGGGGACGTCGTCGTCTCGGCCGCGTCCCACGGTCCCCGCGGGCCGTTGCAGGACGGCGAAGCGCCCGTGAACGGGAGGGAAACGCCCCCGTGTGCTCCGCCACTGCCGCGCGTCGCCGAGCCGGGGCGGAAGCCCGGTGACACGGCCGTGCTCCGGTGCTTCGATGGGCGGGCACGGGGCGGTTCCGACGTCGGAGGTCTCCGGTGGACCCTGTCTCCACGGCCGTGCGCCCCTCCACGGGCCGGTCCCGGGAGCTCCTCCCGGCGATGCGGGTGCTGCTGCTGGCCTTCAGCGTCCTCACCGCCCTCGCCGTCGGCGCGCTGCTGCTCCAGCCCGGCCGCACCGGCCAGGTGTTCGCCTGGACGATCCAGCCGCCGCTGACCGCCGCCTTCCTGGGCGCGGGCTACGCCGCCGGCTGCACGCTGGTCGTCCTGTCGCTGCGCGACCCGGTGTGGGCCAACAGCCGCGTGCCGGTGCTGACCATCCTGGTGTTCACGCTGCTGACCCTCGTGGCCACGCTGGTGCACCTCGACCGCTTCCACTTCCAGGAGGAGTTCGCCGCGGCGCCGCTGCTGGCCCGCGCCGCCGCCTGGTTCTGGACCGGCGTCTACGTCGTCATCCCGCTGGCGATGCTGGTCCTCCTCGCGCTGCAGGAACGGGCCCCCGGGACCGACCCCCCGCGCCGCTGCCCCCTGCCCGTCGTGCTCCGGGCCGCGCTGGGCGCGGAGGCGGTCGTGCTGCTCGGCGTCGGCGCCGCGGTGTCGGTGGCCCCCACGACGGCGGAGGCGCTGTGGCCCTGGACGCTGACCCCGCTCACCGCGCGCGTGGTCGGCGCCTGGCTCGTCGCCTTCGGGATCGCGACGGCGCTCGCCGCGCTGGCCGGTGACCTCGAGCGGCTGCGCACCGCCGCGGTCGCCTACACGGTCTTCGGCGTCCTCGTGCTCGCCGTCGTCGCCTGGCACCGCGGCACGGTGGCGTGGGACCGGCCGGTGGCCTGGGCGTTCGTCGCGGTCGCGGTCGCCGTCGTCCTCACCGGCGCCGCGGGCGTCCGGCGGGCCCCGGCGGGCGTCGCCGGGAGGCACCGATCCTGAGCCCGGCGGGGACGGCGCGCACGGTCCCGCGTGCGGCCGGTCGCGGAGATGCGGACGATCCGGTCCCGGAGCACGCTCGAGACCTCTGACGCAGGGGGGCGCACGATGCGGGGACGGCAGGCGACGCGCGGGCGGGTGACCTCACGGTGAGCGTGCTCCGCCGGGCCCCCACCGCCCGGCGCGCGCTGTCCGACGTGGCCCGGCTGGCGGGCGCGGCGGTGCAGGCCGCCGCCGCACCGGCCGTGGTCACCGCCGGCCTGCTCGGCGCCTCGTCCCGGGCCGCGGTGCGGACGGCGGAGGGACTCACCTCCCGGGTCGCCGGGCGGCCGGTCGACCTGGCGCAGACCGCCGTCTCCGGGCTCCGCGCCGCCGGCACGCTGCTGACCGGGGCGGACCCGCTGCCCACCGGCCGGCTCAGGGAGCTCGCGCGCGTCGCCACCGGCATGTTCGAGCCGGAGGGCGACCGGCGCACCCCGCGGGTGTGGGCCGACTCCGGCCTCGTGCAGGTCGAGGTGCCCGCGCCCGCGCCCGGGGCGCCGTCGGACGCGGGACGGGCGCTGCGCCGCCGGCTCGAGGGGCTCGACGGCGTGCAGTGGGCGACGGTCAACGACGTCCTCGGCAGGGTGCTGGTCGCCGTCGACCAGCGGCGGGTGGGGGTCGAGGACGTCGTCACCACCGTCCGCACGCTGCAGGACGCCAACGGCCGGCGCGAGGTCCTCCCCGAGCCCGCCGACCACCCGGCCGACCTCGAGCCCCTGCTGGCCGTGGCAGCCGCCCTGGCGGTGGACACCCTCGGCGTCGCCGCCGCCCTGGCGGGCCGGGCGCTGCCCGTCCCCGCCCTCTCCCGGCACGCCACGCTGACGGTCACCCTCCTCGACACCCAGGACTGGATCAGCGGGCTGCTGACCCGCCGGATCGGCCGGGTCGGCACCCGACTGGTCCTCGAGGGCCTCTCGGCGGTCCTGCACTCCGCCACCCAGAGCCCGACGGTCCCCGCGATCAACGCGGTCGCCTCCGCCCAGCAGCTGCTGGAGGTGCGGGCGCGGCGCCAGGTGTGGCGGCGGCGCGAGGAGGAGCTGTGCCGCCCGGACCCGGACGGGACCGAGCCCGAGGACACCGGCCCCTCGGCGGGGTCCGGCACGCGGCCGGTCCCGTTGCCGGCCGGGGTCGTGGACCGCTACCAGTCCCGACTCGCACCGACGACGACGGCCGCCGTGCTGGCCGTGCTCGCGCTGACCCGCCGCCCGGGTCGGGCCGCCGACCTGGTCAAGGCGCTCTCGCCGAAGGCGGCCCTGCAGGGCCGCGAGTCCTTCGCCGCCACGCTGGACCTGCTGATGTGCCGCTCGGGTGTCCTGCCCCTGGACGGCATGGCCTACCGCCGTCTCGACCGGGTGGACTGCGTGGTCGTCGACGGCGGCACCCTGTGCACGGGCCCCCCGGTCGTCCTCGAGGCGCACGCGGAGGCCGACGGCTGGGACGTCGCCGCCGTGTGGACGACCGCGGCGCGGCTGCTGGCCACCGAGGACCCCGGCGGTGGGGACACCGACGGCGAGGACCCCGGCGGTGGGGACACCGACGGCAGGGTCCCCGGCGGCGCCGGGGGGACCCGGCTCGGTGACCCGCGGGAGGCGCCGGGTGCGCCGGGGGCGTCGCTGCGGACGCTGTACGCCGGGCGCCGCCGCGTGGGCAGCGTCCTGGTCGCCCCGGAGCTCGACCCGCACGCCGAGGCGCTCCTGACCACCGCCGTCGACACCGGCGCGCGGGTGGTCCTCACGGCGCACGCCGGCTGCCGCGAGATCGCCGGGATCGCCGAGGAGGTCGCACCCGCGGACGAGCCGACGGCCGACGTCGTCCGCCGGCAGCAGGCCGAGGGGCGCGGGGTGCTGCTGGTCTCGGCCGCGGATCGCGCCGCCCTGCTGGCCGCCGACGTCGCCGTGGCGCCGGTGCGGCCGGGCCGGGCGCCCGCCTGGGCCGCCGACCTGGTGACCGGGCAGGGTCTGGCGGACGCCTGCCGAGTGGTCCGGGCCGTGTCCGACGCCCGGGCGGTCGCCCGCCGGTCGGTGCAGAGCGCGCTGACGGGCAACGTCCTGGGCGGCCTGCTCGCCGCCGTGGGGTCGGCCCGCGGCGGACAACGGCGGGCGACCACCCCCGGCAAGACGGCGACGGCCTGGACGATCGTCGACGGCACCTGGACGGCGGTCCGCGCCGCGCGCCGGACGCCGCCCGCCCCGTCGGTCCACACGCCGTGGCACGCGCTCGACCCCGACGACGTCGTCCGCCGGCTGGCGGAGCTGCCCCGGGTCGACGACTCCCCGCCCGGGCCGCTGCAGCGGGCGTGGCGGCGGGCGACCGGCGTGACCGCGGTCCGGGTGCCGGTCCGGTTCGCACGCACCGTCGCCGGCGAGCTCGCCGACCCGCTCACCCCGGTCCTCGGCGCCGGCGCCGGTGCCACCGCCGTGCTCGGCGAGACCGCCGACGCGTTCCTCGTCGGCGGCGTCACCGTGGGCAACGCCCTCCTCGGCGCGGCCCAGCGGATGCGGGCGGAGACGGCCCTGGAGTCCCTGCTGCTCCAGCAGGACGCCTGCGTCCGCCGGGAGACCGACGGCGGCTCCGAGGAGGTCCCGGCCGGCGCGCTGCGCGTGGGCGACGTGGTGCTCGTCGGGTCCGGTGACGTGGTGACCGCCGACGCGCGGCTGCTGGCGGCCGAGGACCTCGAGGTCGACGAGTCGAGCCTGACCGGCGAGTCGCTCGCGGTGGACAAGTCCGTGACGGCGACGCCCGGCGCCGAGGTCGCCGACCGGCGCTGCATGCTCTTCGACGGGACGACCGTGGTGGCCGGCACCGGGCGCGCCGTCGTCGTCGCCGTGGGGCCGGCCACGCAGGCCGGGCGGGCGGCCCGTGCGGCCGGGCGCGGGGCACCGCCCGCCGGCGTCCAGGCCCGCCTGGCCGAGCTGACCCGCTCGGTGCTGCCGCTGACGCTGGCCGGCGGCGGAGCGGTGACCGCACTCGGGGTGGCCTGGCGGCGGCCGCTGCGGGAGGCCGTCAGCGCGGGCGTCGCCGTCGCGGTCGCGGCCGTGCCCGAGGGGCTGCCGCTCGTGGCCACCGTCGCCCAGCAGGCCGCGGCCCGGCGGTTGTCGCGGCGCGGAGCGGTGGTGCGCAGCGCCCGCGTCCTCGAGGCGCTCGGCCGGGTGGACACCGTCTGCTTCGACAAGACCGGCACGCTGACGGAGAACCGGCTGCAGGTGGTGCGGCTGGTGCCGCTCGGGGCCGGCGGCGACGACGAGGACGGCCTGCTCCGCCGGGCGGCGGCCGGGGTGGGCGCTGGGGACACCGATGCGCACGAGACCGACCGCGCCGTCGTGGCGGCCGCGGACGACCGCGGCGTGGCCTGCGCCGGGGAGCCCGAGGCCTCCGTCCCGTTCGCGACCGGGCGCGGCTTCTCGGCGGCCCTCCGCGGGGGCCGGCTGGTGGTCAAGGGCGCCCCGGAGGTCGTGCTGCGGCTGTGCGCCGACGCGGGCGACGCCGCCGGCCGCGTGCAGGAGCTCGCCTGCGAGGGGCTGCGGGTGCTGGCCGTGGCCGACCGGGAGGTGGAGGGACGGCCGGAGGACCTGGAGGCGGCGGCGACGGGGTTGACCCTGCGGGCCTGGTGGGGCTGGCCGACACCGTGCGCGCGTCCTCGGCGGCGGCGGTCGGGCAACTCGGCGCGGCCGGTGTGCGGGTGCTGGTGGCCACCGGGGACCACCCCGAGACCGCCGCTGCCATCGCCGCCCAGGCCGGCGTCCCCGACGCCGACCGGGTGGTGACCGGCGCCCGGCTGGCACGGGCATCGGACGCCGAGCGCACCCGCCTGGTGCAGGAGTCGGCGGTCTTCGCGCGGCTGACCCCCGAGCACAAGGTGCTGCTGGTGTCGGCGCTGCGCCGCACCGGCGCCACGCTCGCCATGACCGGCGACGGCGTCAACGACGCCGCCGCGATCCGGCTCGCCGACGTCGGGGTCGGCGTGGCCGGGGCGGAGTCGCCCGCCGCCCGCAGCGCGGCCGACCTGGTGATCACCGACCTCGACCTGACCCGGCTGGTCGACGCCGTGGCCGAGGGGCGCGCCCTGTGGGCCCGGGTCCGCGACGCCGTCGCCATCCTCGTCGGGGGCAACGCGGGTGAGGTCGCCTTCACCGTGCTCGGGACGGCGCTGGGTGGCCGGGCACCGCTGGGCACCCGGCAGCTGCTGCTGGTCAACCTGCTCACCGACATGTTCCCGGCGCTGGCCGTCGCCGTCGGCCGGCGGCACGCGGCCGCCCCCACGACGGACGACGGGCCCCTGGCCGGTCACCCGCTCGCGCCGGTGCTGCTCGCCGGGCCGTACCGCGGCTTCCCCGAGGCGGTGCGCCGCCTGGTCGCCGTCCGCGGCGTCGCCACCGCCGCCGGCGCGACCGGCGCCTGGGCCACCGGGCGGGCGACCGGCCTGCGGCGGCGGGCGAGCACCATGGGACTGGCTGCCCTCATCACCACGCAGCTCGGGCAGACCGCCTGGGCCGGGCGCCGCAGCCCGCTGGTGCTGGTCACCGCGGCCGGGTCGCTGGCCGCGCTGGCCGCCGTCGTGCAGACCCCCGGGCTGAGCCGGTTCTTCGGCTGCACCCCCCTCGACCCGCTGGCGTGGGTCGTCGTCCTGGGCTGGGCCGCGGCCGGCACCGCCGGCGCGGAGGTCGTCCCGGCGCTGTGGCGCCGGTGGGCGGGTCAGGACGCGACGCGCTCCGGTGCCCGCGACCGGGACGACCGGGTGACCGCCCAGCCGACGAGTGCGGCCACCGGGAACATCAGCACGCCGTAGACCGCCGCGGGGACGGCGAGCTCCACGCTCCCGAGGACGCTGATCGCGACCGCGATGGCCAGCGTGCTGTCGTGCACGCCGATCTCGAAGGCGCCCGCGGCCGCCTGGCGGTGGCCGACGCCGAGCGCGCGGGGCACGGCGAAACCGAGCAGCAGGCTGAGCGCGCAGAAGGCGAGCGCGACCAGCCCGACCTCGCGCAGGTACCCGGCCACGTCCTCCCGCTCGGCGACGACCGTCCCGGCGATCACCAGCGCCAGCACGACGGCGGAGAGCACCCGCACCGGCCGGTCCGCGCGGTCGGCGGAGGCCGGGGCCGAGCGGCGCACGAGCATGCCCAGGGCCACCGGCACCAGCACGATCGCGAAGACCTGCACCGTCTTGCCGAACTGCAGGCCGATCGACCCGGCGCCCGGCGGGTCGAACACGGCCAACGCGAGGTTGGTGACCAGCGGCAGCGTGACCACCGCCAGCAGCGAGTTGACCGCCGTCAGGGAGACGTTGAGCGCCACGTCCCCGCGGAAGAGGTGGCTGAACAGGTTCGCCGTCGTCCCGCCCGGGGAGGCGGCCAGCAGGACCATGCCGACCGCGAGCACGGGCTCGAGGCCGACGGCCGTCACGAGGCCGAAGCAGAGGGCCGGCAGCACCAGCAGCTGCAGCCCGAGGGCGACGACGGCGGCGCGCGGCCGGCGGGTGACCCGGACGAGGTCGTCGACGGTGAGCGACAGGCCCAGGCCGAACATCACCACCGCGAGGGCGGCGGACGGGGCGACGGTGCCGAGGGCCGGCACACGAGCGGGGGAGCGGAGGCGGGCGGTCCGGGTGGTTGACCGGGCGCGCGGGCGGGAACCGAGGCCGGGTGGGCCGTCCGGCGCGGGACGGCCCACCAGCTCCCGCGGGGGGCCGGAGGGAGCGGGTCACGGGACCCGCGGCGTCGGACGGGACGGAGCGCGCGGTGACCACGGTCGAGCAGGAGCGGCAGACCCTCGGGGACCGCTACGAGCTGCAGGAGCTCATCGCCACCGGGGGCATGGGCCAGGTGTGGCGGGGGCGTGACCTGCTGCTCGAGCGGTCCGTGGCGGTCAAGGTGCTGCGCAGCGAGTACGCCGACGACCCCACGTTCCTCGCCCGGTTCCGCAACGAGGCCCGCCACGCCGCGGCGTTGAGCCACCCGAACATCGCCACGGTCCTGGACTACGGCGAGGGCTCCGACGACGGGACCGGCGAGCACCTGGCCTACCTGGTCATGGAGCTGGTGGAGGGGGCGCCGCTGTCGGCGCGCATCCGCGACGATGGCCCGCTGGACCCGCAGACGGCGCTGTCGGTCCTGCGCCAGGCCGCGGCGGGGCTGGCCGAGGCGCACCGGGTCGGGGTGGTGCACCGCGACGTCAAGCCCTCGAACATCCTCGTGCGGCCCGACGGGCGGGTGAAGCTCACCGACTTCGGCATCGCGTGGTCGGCCGAGTGCGTGCCGCTGACCCAGACCGGCCAGGTCATCGGCACCGCGCAGTACATGTCCCCGGAGCAGGCCGCCGGCGAGCGGGTGAGCCCCGCCAGCGACGTCTACGCCCTCGGCCTGGTCGGCTACGAGTCGCTGACCGGCCACGCCGCCTTCTCCGGCACCAACCCGGTGACCGTGGCGCTCAAGCAGGTGCGCGAGCAGCCCGAGCCGCTCCCCGAGGACCTGCCGCCCGACGTCCGCGAGCTCATCGGCGCCGCCCTCACCAAGGACCCCGGCGCCCGGCTGCCCGACGGCGCGGCGTTCCTGCACGCGGTCGAGGACGCCCTCGGGCACCAGGGCGGCCCGGTGCCCCCGACGGCCCCCGTCGCGGTGGCGGCCGCGGCCCGACCGGCGGAGCTCCCGCCGGCGGACCCGCCCGGCACCGTGGCCGTCGGTGCCGCGGACCGGATGGCGCGCCGGGCGCCGGAGCCGGCCCCGCCCCGCCGGGGGAAGCGCCGGCGACAGCTCGTCCTGCTCCCGCTGCTGGCGCTGCTGCTGGTCGTGGGCGGCATCGTCCTGGTGAACACCCGCTCCGGCGACGTGCCCGCGGCCGAGGCCGCCGAGACCGGCGCCGGCGGCATCGTCCTGGTCGCCGCGGACCACGTGGGCCGCCCGGTGACCGAGGTGGTCGCCGACCTGACGGCGCTTGGTCTGACGGTGGGCCAGCGCAGCGAGGCGACCGCCGACGCCGACCCGGGCACCGTGGTGCGCCTGTCCCCGGTGGACGTGGAGCTGGCTCGCGGCGACCGGGTCCAGGTGGTCGTGGCGGTGCCGCCGGACACCGCGGTGCCCGCGCCCGAGCCGGCGGCCCCGGGCGCCGTGCGCGCCGGGACGGAGGGGGACGCGGCGCCGGACACCGGGACGCCGGAGGCCGGCACCCCGGACGGCGCGGAGGGCGCCGCACCCGCGGACGCCGGCGCCGGGGCTCCCGCCGGCACGGCCCCGGGCACGGCGGCCGGTGGCAGCACCCCGCCCGAGGACCCCGCCGCGACTCCGCCGACGACCCCCTCCGGGACCGCAGGGGACACGACGGAGGACACGGCAGGCGAGGGGACGGGCGACACCGCGGGGACCGGAGCAGGGGACACGGCGGGCGACACGGCGGGCGACACGGCGGGCGACACCGCGGGGGACACCGCGGGGGACGACACGGCGGGGGACGACACGGCGGGGGACACGGGGGGCGACACCGCTCCGCCGCCCACCACGCCGGCCGCCCCGGACACGCCGCCCGCCGCGGGCACGCCCGGGAGCCCGCGCCGCCCACCGGCGGGACCGACCCCGCGACGCCGCCGACGGATCCGGGCACGACGCCCGGCACCGGGTCCCCGTCGTCGCCCGCGACCCCGGACGCGGGCGGCAGCGCCACCGCCTCCGTCCCGGCCGGCGAGCCCGCCGCGGCGGGCGCCGCCGGCTGACGCGGCGTGCCGGGCAAGATCCCGACGGGCTAGGTTCTGACGCCATGCCGACGAGGTCGCGGGACGGGGGAACGGGGACCGTGCAGGAGCTGGGCCTGCCCGCGCGCGCGGTGGGTGCGCTCGCCCGAGCCGGCATCACCACCGTCGACGAGCTGGCCGCGCTGACCCGCCGTGAGCTGTCCGCCGTCCCGGGCCTGGGGCCGGCGATGGTGGCCGCCATCCGCGCCGTCGTCCCCGAGCCGGTCGCGCAGGGCCTGTGGCCGCTCCCCGACGCCACCGGCGGGACCGCCCGCGCCGACGACCCCGCCGACGACGGGGGGCCTGCCTCCCCGCCCATCCCGTCGTTCGCGTCGCTGCGCGGACCGCGGCGGCGCTCGGCCCTCGACCTCCTCGTCCCGGAGCAGCCGGCCGAGGACGACGCAGCCCCCGACGACGCAGCCCCCGACGACGCGGCCCTCGACGACGACGCGGCCGACGACGACACGGCCGACGACGACGCGGCCGACGACGACGCGGCCCCCGGCGACGCGCCCCCGGTGTTCCGGCGGGCCCCGCGCCCGGCCGAGTGGTCCGACCTCGCCGCCTTCGGTGTCCGCGGCGTCCGGGCGGCCGCGCGGCTGCACTGGCGGGTGACCGTGTGGTGGGTGCAGGCACCGGCCCGGCTCGTCGAGCGGCTCCGCGACCGGCCCTGACCGGTCCGCCGGGCGGCGCGGCCCCGGACGTGGTGCCAGTCACGGATCCCCGTCCGCCGTTTGTCACGGCCGGGTAACGGCGGCTACCGTGTCCGAGGCCGTCCGGCCCTGTCCCCCGTCCGGGGACCCGGACGGTCGCCGCCGAGTCGCCCCGAGGGCGAGCCGGGGACCCACCGCAGTACTGGGGTGAATCCGCACCGGACCCGCGCGTCCGTGCAGGTAGGGCTGCTTCCCGCCCGAACCCGTCAGCTAACTCGGTAGGCGGCTGACGGGAGAGACGGATCCATGCACCCCCGCACGACCACGTCCGGCCGCGCCACCGCGCCCGCGAACCCTTCCCACCGCCGCCGCGGCCCGCTCGCCGGCCGCCGTCCGGGGATCTACCTGGGCGTCGCCGCCGCCGGCGCGGTCCTGGTCAACGTCCTGGTCGGCCCGCAGCCCGCGGCCACCGCCGAGGCCGGCACGGCGACCGAGTCGGTCGCCGTCGCCGAGGCGCTCGGGCTGTCGTCGCAGTCCGGCCCGGCCGAGACCACCCCGGCCGACCTGCAGCCGCTCGAGGACCTCGCGGCCACCCGCAGCACCCGCGAGGCCGCCGAGACCGCGGCGCAGCAGTCGCAGGCCGCCGCCGACCAGGCCACCGTCGACCGGCAGCGGGCCGAGGCCGAGGCCGCCGCCCGCGCCGCCGAGGAGGCCGCCGCCGCGCAGGCCGCCGCCGAGGCCGCTGCCGCCGCGCAGGCCGCCGAGGCCGCCGCCGCCGCGGAGCAGGCCGAGGCGGAGGCGGCCGAGGCCGAGCACGCGGAGGAGGCCGGCGGCGGGCAGCCGTCGGCGGGCACGGCGACCGTCGCGTCGTCGACCGCCGCCTCGGTCGTCGCCCGCATCACCAACACCGCGGGCAGCGTGAAGCCGCAGGTGCAGGCCGCGGCCGACACCGTCGTCAGCAACGTGCCGGGGGCCGACGGGATCACCCTGGGCGGCACCCGCGCCAGCGCCGCCGACCCCGGCGGGCACCCCTCCGGCCTGGCCCTGGACTACATGGTCATGACCGACGCCGCCCTCGGCGACGCGATCGTGGCCTACCACCGGGCGCACTGGGACGAGCTCGGCGTCGACTACCTCATCTGGCAGCAGCGCATGCTGTCCTCGCCGAACGGCTCCTGGTCGATGATGGAGGACCGCGGCGGCACGACGGCCAACCACTACGACCACGTGCACGTCAACTACCAGTAGCCGCCTCAGCGCTCGCCCGGGTAGGGCGGCGCGCTGTCGGCGACCACGGCCCCGCGCTCGCCGAGGGGCTGTTCGGGCCCCACGGTGGAGTCGCGGACGGTCTGCTTCTCGGCCTCGGCGTTCACCGCCGCGCCGACGATGACCAGGAAGACCGTCGTCCACAGCCACACCATGCTGATCGCGACGCCGGCCAGCGAGCCGTAGGTGGCCGCGTAGTCGCCGAGGCCGCTGACGTAGGCGAAGAAGCCGATGGTCGCCGCTAGCCACAGCAGCGTCGCGGCGGACGAGCCCGGGGTGAGCCAGCGCCACCGGGCCTGCCGGCGGTCGGGGCCGAACCGGTAGAGGACGGCGAGCACCGCCGACATGAGGACCGCGGCGGCGACCCAGGACAGCGCGGGGACGACCGCGCGCACCGGGCCCGGTGCCCGCTCGAGGGCCGCCGAGGTGACGCCGCCGAGCGCGATGACGCCGGCCAGCAGGACCGCGCCGCCGAGCACGAACACCAGGGCCTGTCCGCTGCGGCGGAGGAAACCGCGGGTCTCGGTCTCGCGGTAGGCGAGGGTCAGGCCGTCGACCAGGTAGGTCATGGCGGTCGTCGCCGTCCACAGGGCCGCGGCCAGACCGGCCAGGCCGCGCACGGTGAGGACGTTGGTGGAGGCGGAGGCGATCGTCGTCAGCTGCTCGGCCACGAGGGACTGCAGCTCGGGAGGCAGCATCCGCACCAGCCCCGACAGCTGCTCGAGGGCGTCCTCCGGGGTGTTGACGACGCCGTAGACCGACACCGCGGTGACCAGCACCGGCGCGACGGACAGGATGGCGAAGAACGCGACGGCCGAGGCCTGGACCATCAGCCGCTCGCCGAGCACGTGGGCGGCGACGCGGCGCAGCACGCGGCGCCAGTCCCGGGCCGAGAGCCGGTGCGGGGACCCCGCCGAGCTGGCCGGGTCCTCCTGCCGGGCGCGGGCCATGCACCATCCCACCTCCGGGAGCCGCCGGCCGCAACGGACCCGGTCGTTCCGCCTCCCCGACGCTGGGGGAGGCTCGGTCCTCGTGCTGCTCCCGGACGGCCTGACGCCGTCGGTCCTCGTGTTCGTGCTGGCCGCCGCCCTGGTGGCGGGCTGGGTCGACGCCGTCGTCGGCGGCGGTGGGCTGGTGCAGCTGCCGGCCCTGCTGCTGGTGCCCGGGCTCTCGCCGGTGCAGGCGCTGGCCACCAACAAGCTCGCGTCGGTCTTCGGGACGACGACCAGCGCGGTGACCTACCAGCGGCGCGTGCACCCGGACCTGCGCACCGCCCTGCCGATGGCCGCCGTCGCCCTGGCCGCGTCGTCCGGCGGGGCGTCGGTCGCGGCGCTGCTGCCGGCCGCGGTGATCAAGCCGGTCGTCGTCGTCGCGCTGGTCGGCATCGCGCTGTTCACCGCCTTCCGGCCGTCGCTGGGCGAGGTGACGGCGCTGCGCCACACCGGCCGCCGGCACGCCGGCACGGCGGTGGCGATCGGCGGCGTCATCGGCTTCTACGACGGCGTGCTCGGGCCGGGCACCGGCTCCTTCCTCGTCTTCGCCCTGGTGTCGCTGCTGGGCTACGACTTCCTGAACGCCAGCGCCAAGGCCAAGATCGTCAACGTCGCCACCAACCTCGGGGCGCTGGCCTTCTTCGTGCCGCACGGGGCGGTGGTGTGGGGGCTGGGCCTGCTGCTCGCCGCGGCCAACACCCTCGGCGGCTACCTCGGCTCCCGGACGGCGACCCGCCGCGGCACCGGGTTCATCCGGCTGGTCTTCCTGGTCGTGGTCACCGCGCTGATCGTGCGGCTGGGCTGGGACGTGTGGACCGAGAACCTGCGCCCGCCGGCCGGCTGAGGCCGATGGACCCTGGCGCGGGCGGCGGGCACGCGCGAGCGTGGGGCGCCGGTCGCGGTGTCCGGCAGCGGGAGGGGGACGCGGGCCGAGGGGCTGGCGGCAGCCGATGGAGCAGGTCGACGCGCAGACGCAGGACCCGGCCGAGCGGATCCGTCCCGGCACGAGGGGCCTGCTGGTCGCCTTCCTGGTCCTCACCCTGCTCGCCGTCAACCAGCTGTTCGTGCTCGCCGACGTCGCGGACCGCTACTGGGCCTGGACGATCCGCACGGAGCCGACCGCCGCCTTCCTCGGTGCCGCCTACGGCGCCGGCGCCGTGCTGTCGGCCCTGTCGCTGCGCGAGGACCGCTGGAGCGCGATCCGCGTCCCGGTGCTCACGGTCACCGTCTTCACCCTCGTCACCTGCGTCGCCACGCTCGTCCACACGCACCGCCTGCACCTGCTGACCGGCGGCCCGGTGGCCCGGGTGGCGGCCTGGGTCTGGCTGGCGGTCTACCTGGTCATCCCGGCGCTGTGCCTGGCGGTGGTCCTCGCCCAGGAGGTCCGCCGGACCGGGCGGCCGGCGGCCCGGCGGCCGATGCCGGGCTGGCTGACGGGGCTGCTGGCCGTCGAGGGGGTGCTGCTGCTCGCGGCGGGCGGGGTCCTCTTCGCCGGCGGGCTGTTCGTGCACCACCACGTCGAGACGGTCACGTCCTTCTGGCCCTGGGAGATCACCCCGCTCAGCTCCCAGGTGATCGGTGCCTGGATGGTCGCCCTCGGCGTCGCCGCGGCGCTGGTCATCCGGGAGCGGGACCTGGACCGGCTGTTCGTCGCGGGGGTCACCTACACCGTCTTCGGGCTGCTCGAGCTCGTGGCGCTGGTCTGGTACCTGCCCGAGATGGACACCGGCGACGGGTGGGTGTGGGCCTACGGCGTCTTCCTCGTCGCCGTCGTCGGCACCGGTGCCGTCGGCGCCCGGGCCGCCCGGCGCGGGGACACCGGGTCGGCGCGGACGCCGGCGGCGACCGGCTGACCGGGGTCCCCGCCGCGGCGGGGACCCCGGCCGCTCACGTCCCCCGCAACTCGCGCCGGAGGATCTTCCCGGTGACCGTCTTCGGCAGCTCGTCGAGCAGGTCGATGCTGCGCGGGTACTTGTAGGCGGCCATCCGCTCCTTGCAGTGCGAGATCAGCTCCTCGGGGGTCACGCTCGCCCCGGGCTTGAGGCTGACGAACGCCTTGACCGTCTCCCCGCGCTTCTCGTCGGGGACGCCGACGACGGCGGACTCGCGGACGGCGGGGTGCTCGGCCAGGACGTCCTCGACCTCGCGCGGCCACACCTTGTAGCCCGAGGCGTTGATCATGTCCTTCTTGCGGTCGACGATGAACACCCAGCCCTGCGGGTCCATGAACCCGACGTCGCCGCTCTTGAGCGCACCGCCGGGCAGGCCGGCCGCCGTCTCCTCGGGCTTGCCCCAGTAGCCGGCCACCACCTGCGGGCCGTCGGCCACGATCTCGCCGACCTCGCCCAGCGGCAGGTCCTGCCCGTCGTCGCCCTGGATGCGGACGATCGTGTTGGGCGCGGGCACCCCGACCGACAGCGCACCCGACGTGGGGTCCACCGGCGACGGCGACCCGAACGGCGTCACGGTCATGGGCGACGTCGTCTCGGTGAGGCCGTAGGCGTTGTGCACCTGCTTGCCGGTGGCCTCCATGAACCCGCGCTCGGCGGCCGGGGAGATCGCCGCACCGCCGGAGTAGATCGACGTGAACGAGTCGAAGTGCTCCTTGCTGAACCCCGGCGCGTTGAGGAGCGCGCTGAACGCGGTGATCGCGCCGATGGTGAACGCCGGCCGGTGCTCGAGGAACGCGTCGAGCACCACCTGCGGCTCGAACCGGTAGGCCAGCACCAGGGGCGCCGGCACCAGCATGCTCACCGCCACGTGCCCGATCAGGCCGGTGATGTGGAACAGCGGGGCGACGCCGAAGATGGCGCCGTCCCGCCCGGCGTGCACCCAGTCCCGGTAGACCTGCGCGGTGAAGACGACGTTGCGGTGGGTGTTCATCGCACCCTTGGGCACGCCCGTCGTCCCCGACGTGTAGGTCAGGAACGCCACGTCGTCCGGGCCCAGGGTCACCGGGGGCGGCGTCTTGCCCCGGTGGGACCCGACGAACTCCAGCAGGTCGGTGGTGCCCTCGTGCCGCTGCCGGGTCACCCCGGCGAACAGCCGCTCGTCGTCGCGGGTCTGCAGGTCCAGCCCGCTGGTGGTGAGCACCAGCCGCACGTCGGTGTCCGGGACGACGTCGCGGGCGACCTCGTCGTAGAGCGTGTCGAGGGAGAGCAGCACCGTCGCGCCCGAGTCCTTGAGCAGGTAGGACAGCTCCCGCGTTCGGCTCATCGGGTTGATCGACACCATGACGCCGCCGGCCTTCCACGTGGCGACCATGGCCATGACGAACTGCGGCACGTTCTGCAGGTAGACCGCCAGCCGGTCGCCGGGGCGGAAGCCCGACTCCAGCAGGCCGGCCGCCAGCGCGTCGGTCGCCTCGTCGAGCTCCCGGCGGACGACGGTGCCGTCGAAGTACCGCAGCGCGTCGCCGTCGGGGTCCCGTTCCACGCCCGCCCGGAACATCGACAGGGCGTCGTCGAACTCGATGTCGTAGTCGGCCGGCTGGTCGCCGTAGAGCGCCAGCCAGGGCCGGTCGTCGTAGACGCTCATGGCCGCCTACTTCAGGACGACCGGGTTGACCGGCGAGCCGCTGCCCTGGTGCACCTTGAGCGGCGCGGCGACGTAGAGACCCTCGTACTGGCCGTCCTCGGCGGAGTCGGCGGCCAGCGCCTCGAGGTCGGCGATCTCGGTGAGGGTCACCCCGAGGTTGCGCATCAGCGCGTTGTGCAGGACCAGCGCGACGCCGTTGTTCGGGTCGGTGGTGACCTCGTTGGCGATCGTGTCGGTGACCAGGTTGGGGATCTCCATGTCCTGGAACCACTGCACCAGCTCGGG
This sequence comes from Geodermatophilus normandii, assembly GCF_003182485.1. Classification (NCBI taxonomy): domain Bacteria; kingdom Bacillati; phylum Actinomycetota; class Actinomycetes; order Geodermatophilales; family Geodermatophilaceae; genus Geodermatophilus; species Geodermatophilus normandii. Next base: position 3,267,942 of record NZ_QGTX01000001.1, read on the forward strand.
GCTGTAGACCAGACCCGGCTCGTTGAAGCCCTCGTAGAAGGCCTCGCCCTGCTCGAAGAACAGCTGCAGGAAGTTGGTCCGGACGACCAGGATGTCGCGCTTGCGGATCTCCACGCCCTGCGACGCCGCGCAGGCCAGCAGGTCCTCGTGGGTGAAGGTCTCGCCCTTGTCGAGGGTCGGCTTGCCGCGGAAGCGGGCCATGTCCAGCAGCACGAAGCGGCCGACGACGCCGCGCTCGGCGATCGGCGCGACGCTCGCCTTGTCCAGGCCGCCGACGGTGGTGCGCGCGTCGTAGCCGTTCCAGATCTTCCCGCCGTACCAGACGTGACCGAGGCCGTCGTACTGCGTGGAGCCCTGCAGGAAGGCGTTGATCTTGTCGTCGGCGTAGTGCAGCCCGCCGGGGTAGGCCGGGCCCGTGCCGCCCTCGTCCCAGTCGGACTCGTCGAGGATCTGGGTGCGCTCGGCCGGCGAGCGCCCGGGCCACACCGGGTCGCCCTTCGGGTCGCCGATCAGCCGCTGCAGCGTGAAGACCTTGCCCTGCCGGACCAGGCCGACGGCGGCCAGCACCTGCTCGGGCCCGAGGTAGTTCAGCGCGCCGACCTCGTCGTCGTCGCCCCACTTGCCCCAGTTCGTCGGCGAGTCGGCCAGCAGGTCGTCGAGGGAGGGGGCGGTGGTCTCGGGTTCAGCGGTCACGTCTGACCTCCAGGGGAAGTTGGTGGGTGCACCCGACCCTGCCCGGCTGTGGTCCCCGCCACAAGGAGGGTGCAACGATCTCCGCAACGCGACCCCGCCCGCCGACCCGAGGGAGACCGCCATGACCAGCCCCGAGTCCGTGTTCACCTACGGAGCGCCGCAGCTGAAGTTCGGCAGCGGCGCCTCCGACGAGATCGGCTACGACCTCAGCCGCTACGGCGTGAAGCGGGTCCTGGTCGTCACCGACCCGGGCGTGGCGGCCACCGGTCTGCCGCAGCGGGTGGCCGAGCAGATGGCCCGCTTCGACATCGAGGCGCGGGTCTACGACGGCGTGCACGTCGAGCCGACCGACGTGAGCCTGCGGCAGGCCATCGACGACGCCCGCTCCTCGGGGCCGTGGGACGCCTTCGTCGCCGTCGGCGGCGGGTCGAGCATCGACACCGCGAAGGCGATCAACCTGCTCACCACCAACCCCGGCGAGCTCATGGACTACGTCAACGTGCCGGTCGGGAAGGGCCAGGCGCCGTCCGAGCCGCTCAAGCCGCTGGTCGCCGTCCCGACGACGACCGGCACCGGGTCGGAGAGCACCACGATCTGCGTGATGGACGTGATCGCGCAGCGGGTGAAGACCGGCATCAGCCATGCCCGCCTGCGGCCCACCCTCGCCGTCATCGACCCCGACCTGACGCTGACCCAGCCGCCCGGCGTCACCGCGGCCTCGGGGATGGACATCCTGTGCCACGCCCTGGAGAGCTACACGGCGCGCTGGTACACGACCTACGACCGGAAGGACCCGGACAAGCGGGTGCCCTACTGCGGGTCCAACCCGATCTCGGACATGTGGTCGGAGAAGGCGCTGTCGCTGCTGGCGGGGTCGTTCCGCCGGGCGGTGCGGCACGGCGACGACGTGCAGGCCCGGGCGGACATGGCGATGGCCGCCACCTTCGCCGGGATGGGCTTCGGCAACGCCGGGGTGCACATCCCGCACGCCAACGCCTATCCGATCGCCGGGCAGGTGAAGGACTTCCACCCCAAGGACTACCCGGCCGACGAGCCGATGGTGCCGCACGGGATGTCGGTGGCACTGACCGCGCCGGAGGCCTTCCGGTTCACCTTCGAGGCCTCGCCGGAGCGGCACGTCCGGGCGGCCAGGCTGCTCGCGCCCAACGCCGGCGAGCCCGACGACGCCGCGGAGTTCCTGCCCACCGTGCTCACCGACCTGATGCACGACATCGACATCCCCAACGGGATCGCCGCGGTCGGCTTCGACGAGGGTGACGTCGGCGACCTGGTCGAGGGCACGATGAAGCAGCAGCGGCTGCTGGCCACCTGCCCGCGGGAGGTCACCGAGGACGACGTGGCGGGGATCTTCACCCGCTCGATGTCGCTGTGGTGAGCGGGGCGGTGGCGGTGGTCAGCCCGCCGGGACGATCGACTTCGTGACCTGCGCCGAGGCGACGAGCACGCCGTCCACCGTCGCCTCGGACCGCAGGAACGCCACCGCCCGGCCGCGGCGCAGGACCGAGCCGGTGAGCTCGACCCGCGCGCCGGCGGGCACCGGGCGCAGGAGCGAGGCGGTGAGGTCGTGGGTGACCGCGTGCTCGGCGTCGCCCAGGGAGGGCAGCAGCGCGAGGAAGGCCGCGACGTCGAGGAAGGTGTAGACGACGCCGCCGTGCAGCAGCGCCGCCTGGTTCTGCGCGGCCTCGTCGACGGGGAACCAGATCCCGGCCGGCGGGTCGGCGGGGTCGCGCAGCTGCATCCCGAGGTGCCGGTGCAGCGGGATGTCGAGGACGGCCTGCACCCGGGCGGCCGTCACGTCGGGCGCGGTCACCGGCCGCCCTCCCGGGCGTGGCCGGCCGCGCGCAGGTCGTCGGCGAAGGCGGTGACGCCGGGGGTCAGCCCGAGCGCGTGGTGGAACAGCACGACCTCGGCCATCGGCAGGCCTCCTCGCAGACGACGCTCCGGCGCAGGGAACCTAGCCGCCGGGCCGGCCCGGCGCCGGGCGCCGGCTCGGGACCGGGCTCAGGCGCTGAGCGGCATGCGGCGGGCCAGGCGGACCCGGCGCCGCTCGCGCTCCGACAGGCCGCCCCAGATGCCGAAGCGCTCGTCGTTGGCCAGGGCGTACTCGAGGCACTCGCTGCGGACCTCGCAGCCGGAGCAGACGCGCTTGGCCTCGCGGGTCGAGCCGCCCTTCTCCGGGAAGAAGGCCTCGGGGTCGGTCTCGGCGCACAGGGCGTCCAGCCGCCAGGTGGCGTCGCCGCCGGTGAGGACGCTCCACGGCGAGCCCGCGACCGCGTCGGGCTCGGGCACGACGGGCAGCGCGGAGGACTCGGTGATCAGGCTGAGGTGGGAGGACAGCACGGGAAGCTCCTCGGGGGGTGGGCGGTGGCGCTCCCGTCCGTGACGGACGGGTACGCCCTGACTGCTGTATGTGACGCTACGGAGTGCCCCCCGGCGAGCGCACGGGCACTAAGTGGCCGAAACGGCGCCGTCCTGTTGGCGGTTCGTGCCGACTGCTCCGGCGCGGCGTGTCGCCGGCGCCGCGTGGCCGGTCCGCGGGTGGCGCACCGTGGTAGGCACACGCGTGTCGAGCGGTGCGGGACCACGTCTCGACGACGGCATCGGCGCGGGGTGTTGTGCGGATGACATCTCAGCGCTGAGATACACGCACTCCGACCAGCCGGTCCACGACGGGATGTGCCGCCCATGCGATCTGCCCGATCCACCGCGAGTGCCCTGGCCGCCTCGGCCCTGCTCGTCCTCACCGCCTGCGGCGGCGGCGGTGACGGCGGTGGCGGCGGCGGTGGCGGCGCCGGAGGTGGGGACGGTGCGGCACCGCGGATCGCCGCCGTCTTCTCCGGGACCACCACCGACGCCGACTACACCTTCCTGGGGCTGCAGGCGCTGCAGGCCGCCGAGGAGGACCACGGCGCGGACACCACGTACTCCGAGAGCGTCCAGGTGCCCGACGCCGAGCGGGTGCTGCGCGAGTACGTCGCCGACGGCTACACCGTCATCTGGACCCACGGCAGCCAGTTCTACGACGCGACGGTCGCCGTCGCCGAGGAGGCTCCGGAGGTCGTCTTCATCGCCGAGCAGGACACCGAGCCCGCCGACGTGCCCGACAACGTGTGGGTCCTCGACCGCAACTTCCACCTGGCCTTTTACCCGCTCGGGATCCTGGCCGCAGGTGCCAGCCAGAGCGGGCGGATCGCCTACCTCGGCGGCGTCACGCTGCCCTTCTCCTACTCGGAGGTGCACGCGGTGGAGCAGGCCCTGGAGGACACCGGGTCCACCGCCACCCTGACCCCGGTGTGGACGGGGGACTTCAACGACCCGACGCGTGCGCAGCAGTTCACCAGCCAGCTGCTCGCCGACGGCAACGACGTCATCCTGACCTCGCTCAACCTCGGCGCGGTCGGGGCCTTCGAGGGCGTCGTCGACGCCCCCGCGGGTGTCCTCATGACGGCGAAGTACACCGACAAGTCCAACCTCGCGCCCGACCGGTACCTGACGTCGGTCCTGTACGACTTCACCCCGATGCTCGACGAGATCCTCAGCTCGGTGGAGGACGGCGAGACCGGCGGCTACCTCGGCATGGACTACGAGCAGGGCATCTCGCTCCAGCCGCCCACCAACGTCGACCAGGCCGTGGTGGACCAGGTCGAGCAGGCCGTCGAGCAGCTGCGGGCCGGCGAGATCGAGGTCGAGCGCGACGTGACCCCGGTCGAGTGAGCGGCGCCACCGCGGTGGGGCCGGCCGGGGGTGCGACCCCCGGCCGGGACCGTCCGCTCACGATGAGCGGGATCAGCAAGTCCTTCGGGCCCGTCCGCGCCCTCACCGACGCCGACCTGGAGCTGGCCACCGGCGAGGTGCACGGACTGGTCGGTGGCAACGGCGCCGGCAAGACGACGCTGATGAACGTCCTCTACGGCCTGTACCGGGCCGATTCCGGCGAGATCCGCGTCGACGGCCGGGAGGCACACATCCGGTCACCGCGCGACGCCATCGCGCTCGGCATCGGGATGGTGCACCAGCACCTCCTGCAGGTGTCGAGCTACACCGTCCTCGAGAACGTGGTGCTCGGGACCAGCGCCGGCTCCGGCGGGCTGCGCGGCGCGGCGCGGCGGATCACCGAGCTCTCCGACCGCTTCGGCCTCGCGGTCGACCCGCGGGCGCGCACCGACCGGCTGTCGGTGGGCGCGCGGCAGCGGGTGGAGATCCTCAAGGTGCTCTACCGCGGGGCCCGGGTCCTGGTCCTGGACGAGCCGACGACCAACCTCACGCCGCAGGAGGTCGACGGGCTGTTCGCCTCGCTGCGCGGCATCGTCGCCGAGGGCACCAGCGTCGTCTTCATCTCGCACAAGGCACGCGAGGTGCTGGCCATCTGCGACCGGATCTCGGTCATGCGCGACGGCCGGCGGATCGCGACGGTGCCCCGGTCGGCGACCGACGCCACCGGGCTGGCCTCGCTCATGGTCGGCGAGCTGGTCGGGGAGCAGACCTCCGAGGTCGCGGCGGCCCTGGGCGTCAGCGCGGTCGGGGAGGTCCCGGCCGCGCCGTCCGCCGGGCAGCGGCGCCCCGACGCCGGCAGGGTCCGGCTGGCCGTCTCCGGCGTCACGGCCGACAACGACCACGGCGTCCCTGCGCTGCGCGGGCTGGACCTGGAGGTCCGTGCCGGCGAGGTGGTCGGGGTCGCCGGGGTGGCCGGCAACGGGCAGGTCGAGCTGGCGGAGGTCCTCGCCGGGGTGCGTCCGGTCCGCGCCGGGAGCGTGGCCGTGGACGGCACCGACCTGGCCGGGGCGCCCACCCGCCGCTGGCTGGCCACGGGAGTCGCCTACGTGCCCGAGGACCGTCACCGGGACGGGATCCTCGGAGCGGGCACGGTGGCCGACAACCTGCTCCTGGGTGCCCAGCGCCGGGCCGACAACCGTCGCGCCGGGCTGGTCGACTGGCGACGCGTCCGGGAGCACGCCAGGGACACCATCGAGCGGTACTCCATCAAGACGCCCGGCCCCGACGCCCTGGCCGGGAACCTCTCCGGGGGCAACATCCAGCGCCTCGTGCTCGCCCGCGCCTTCGACCGGGAGCCCGCGGTCCTCGTGCTGCAGAACCCGACCCGCGGTCTGGACCTGCGCTCCACCCGCTTCGTCTACGACCGGGTCCACGAGGCCCGCGACCGGGGCTGCGCGGTCGTCCTCGTCTCCGAGGACCTCGACGAGCTGAGCCTGCTCGCCGACCGGATGGTCGTCCTCTACTCCGGCGAGATCGTCGGCGAGCGCGTTCGCGGCGACTACGACGTCTACGAGCTCGGCCGCCTGATGGCCGGGGTCCGGGAGGACGCATGAGCGCGCCCGTGCTGACCGACACCGACGCGCCGGCCCCGGCGACGGAACGGCCCGCGGTCCGCCTGCTGCGCGGCCTCCTGCCCTACGTGCTGGCGCTCGTCCTCGCCTTCGTGGTCTCGGGCGTCGTCATCGCGGCGCTCGGCTACGACGTCGTCGAGGCGTACCGGACCATCGTCACCACGTCGTTCCGGACCGGCTTCGGCTTCACCGAGACGCTGACGAAGTGGGTCCCGCTGACGCTGCTGGCACTGGGGTTCACGATCCCGCTCGCGGTGGGGCGGTTCAACATCGGTGGTGAGGGTCAGCTCCTCGTGGGCGCGACGGCCGCCGCCGGTGTGGGGATCGTGTACGCCGACCTGCCCACCGCCGTCCTGCTGCCCCTCGTGGTCCTCGCCGGCGTGCTCTCCGGTGCGGTGTGGGCCGGGATCGCGGCGTTCCTGATGGGACGGTTCCGGGTCAACGAGATCCTCAGCACCGTCCTGCTCAACTTCGTGTCCTTCCAGGTGCTCGACTACGCCGCGACGGAGGTGTGGTCGGACCCCGCGGCCGGGGTGGCCGCCACGCAGCGGGTGGGGGAGGGTGCCGAGCTGCCCGTGCTGGGCGGCCCGCCGGGGGTGCACGCCGGCATCGTGCTCGCGCTCCTCGTGGCGGCGGCGACGACCGTGGTCACGCGGCGCACGGCCGCGGGCTTCGAGCTGCGTGCCGCCGGCGCCAACCCGCGCGCCGCGGCCATCAACGGCATCCGGGTCGAGAAGGTCGCCGTGGTGGCGCTCGTCGTCGGCGGCGCGCTCGGGGGACTGGCGGGCGCGCTCGAGGTGGGCGGCGTGCACGGCCGCGCCATCGAGGGCATGCAGTCGAACTTCCTGCTGCTCGGCATCATCATCGGGCTCATCGCCCGGGGAAGTGCGCTGTGGGTGCCCGTGGTCGCCTTCGGCATCGCGATCCTCGAGGTCGGCGCCAGCTCGATGCAGCGCACCGTCGGCGTCCCCGCCGAGATGGTGCTGATCATCGAGGCCCTGATCCTGATCTTCCTGCTGCTCTCCGACGTGATCGCGGGGCGGCTGGCGCGGAGGGTGACATGACCGAGTTCGCGGCCCTGGCCCAGCTCACCGTGGTGGCCATGGTCCCCTACCTGCTCGCCTCGCTCGGCACGATGCTCGGCGGCCTGACCGGCGTCTTCAGCGTGTCGCAGGAGGGCGTCATGCTCCTCGGGGCCGCCATCGGCTTCCTCGTCAGCTACGGCACGGGCAGCACCACGATCGGCATCCTGCTGGCCGCCGGCACCGGCGCGGTCTTCGGTGCCGCTCTCGGGTGGGCGACGACCGTGCTCCGGCTCGACCAGTTCGTGGTCGGGCTGGCGCTGTTCTTCGCCGCCACCGGGCTGGCGGGGCTGCTGTACCGGATCGTGATCGGCCAGGGGGCCACGACGCCACGGGTGGACACCCTCCCGCGGGTGGAGATCCCGCTGCTCAGCGACATCCCGGTCCTGGGCACCGCGCTGTTCTCGCACAACGTGCTGGTCTACCTGGCGGCCCTGCTGGCCGTGGGCGCGTGGTTCTTCCTGTACCGCACCCGGGCGGGGCTGGACCTGCGCTCGGTGGGGGAGAACCCCAAGGCGGCCGACAGCCTGGGCATCCCCGTGGTGCGCAACCGGCTGTGGACCGCCACCGCCGGAGGAGCACTCATGGCCGTGGCGGGGGCCTACCTGCCGCTCGTCTACACCGGGACCTACACCGACAGCATCGTCGGTGGCCGCGGCTGGCTGGCGATCGCCCTGACCTTCTTCGGTGGGTGGCGCCCGCAGTTCATCGTCCTCGGCGCCCTGTTCTTCGCGGCCATGGACGTCGTCGCGCTGCGGGCCGAGGTGGCCGGCATCGACATCCCCAGCCAGGTGCTGCTCGTGGTGCCGTACGTGGCGACGCTGCTGGTCATGGTGTTCGCGTTCCGGTGGGCCAGGGTGCCGGAGTTCCTCGGTCGCAACTACGACCGGGAGTCGCGGACCACCTAGCCGCAGGAGGTCTTCCGCCCGACCTGTCGATCTGGTGCGGTGCTGCGTGTCGTAGGGGTGGAGGGCTCGGACGGCGGGCCCCCGGAACCCGGGAGGGCACCATGACGAAGTACCTGGTCCTGATCTACGAGGACGAGGCCCAGTACGCCACCGCGACCCCCGAGGTCTACGGCGAGATCATGGCCGACCACGACCGCTTCAGCGCGGGGGTCGAGCAGCACGGCGCGAAGCTGCTCGGTGGCGAGGCGCTCGAGCCGACGGCGACCGCCACCAGCGTGCGCGGCGGCGAGGTCACCGACGGCCCGTTCGTGGAGACCAAGGAGGCCCTCGGCGGCTACTACGTCATCGACGCGCCGGACCTCGACACCGCCATCGCCGTCGCCCGGACGGTGCCGGCCCGCTTCGGCGGCGTCGAGGTCCGCCCGGTCATGACCTTCGACTGACCGGCGCCCGCCACGACCGCCGACGTCGCCGCCGCGGTCGCCGACGCGCACCGTCGCGAGTGGGCCTTCGTGCTCGCCACGACGGTGCGCGTCACCCGCGACCTCGACGTCGCCGAGGAGTGCGTGCAGGAGGCGTTCGCCGCGGCGCTGACCGACTGGGCCACCGGCGGCGTCCCCGCGCGCCCCGGCGCCTGGCTGACCACGGCCGCCCGGCGGCGCGCGCTCAACGTGCTGCGCCACTCCGGCGTCGAGCGCCGGTACCTGCCGCTGCTCGTCGAGGACGAGGTGGCGCCGGCGGTGGTCGACGACGCGCACGGCTACCCCGACGACCGGCTGCGGCTGGTGGCGACCTGCTGCCACCCGGCGCTGGACCGCCCCGCCCAGGTGGCGCTGACGCTGCGCCTGGTGTGCGGCCTGACCACTCCCGAGGTGGCCCGCGCCTTCCTCGTCCCCACGGCCACGATGGCCGCGCGGATCACCCGCGCCAAGAAGAAGATCGCCGTCGCCCGGATCCCGTACCGGGTGCCGCCGGCCGCCGAGCTGCCCGGGCGGGTCGACGCCGTCCTCGCGGTCGTGCACCTGCTGTTCACCACCGGGCACACCGCCCCGGCCGGCGAGGAGCTGGTCCGCCGCGACCTGGTGGAGCGCTCGGTGGAGCTCGCCCGGATGCTGCGCCGCCTGCTGCCCCGGGACCCCGCGGTGGCCGGCCTGCTGGCGCTCCTGCTGCTCACCGACGCCCGCCGGGAGACCCGCACGGGCGAGGACGGCCGGCTGCTGCTGCTCGAGGAGCAGGACCGCACGCGCTGGGACCGGCCGGCGATCGACGAGGGCGTCGCGCTGGTGCGCGAGGCGCTGCGGGCCCGCCCGCCGTCGCGGTACGCGCTGCAGGCCGCGATCGCGGCGGTGCACGCCGAGTCGCCGTCGTGGGACGACACCGACTGGGCGGAGATCGTCGCGCTCTACGGCGTCCTCACCCGGCTGTGGCCCTCCCCGGTCGTGGCGCTCAACCGCGCCGTCGCCGTCGGCTTCGCCCGCGGGGCCGCGGCCGGACTGGCCGCCCTCGACGAGCTCGCCGCCGAGCCGCAGCTCGCCGGCTACGGCTACCTGCCGGCGGCCCGGGCCGACCTGCTGCGGCGGCTGGGCCGGGTCGGGGAGGCGCGCGAGGCCTACACCGAGGCGCTGCTGCTCACGGAGAACGCCGCCGAGCGCGCCTTCCTCGACGCCCGGCTGCGGGCCCTGGGCTGAGGGCTCAGGCGAAGGCCGCGACGGTGCGGTCGAGGTAGTCGTTGCGGAAGGCGCCGCGCGGGTCGGACCGGCGCACCAGCGCCCGGAAGTCGGCCATCCGCGGGTAGAGCTCGGCGAGCTCGGCGGCGCCGGTGGTGAACAGCTTCCCCCAGTGCGGCCGGGCACCGAAGGGGCGCAGCGCCGCCTCGACGTCCGGGAGCAGCGCGGTCACCGCGGCCTGGTCGGGCACCCACGTGAAGTGCAGCGCCATGACGTCGCCGCCGGACGCGGGGCTCAGCCACAGGTCGTCGGCGGCCACGGTGCGCAGTTCGCTGACCATCAGCAGCGGCGCGATCCGGTCGGCGAGCCCGCGCAGCGCCTCGCAGGCCGCGCGCCCGTGCCGGCGGGGCACGAACCACTCGCTCTGCAGCTCCTCGCCCCTGCTCGGCGTGAAGTCCGCACGGAAGTGCGGGAGCCGCTCGTGCCACTCGCCGGGGACGCCGAGCTGCTCGGTGAGGTTCTCCACCGGGGTGTCCGGGAGCATGTGCGTCGGCTCGGTCGCCGCGCGGGCGCCGAAGAAGTCCTCCGGGACCGCCGGGTCCTCCGGCCGGGACTTGACCCACACCGAGGTCACCGTGTGCCAGTCGGTGAAGACGCTGACGCTGTACGCGGCGTCGGCGACGGCGTCGAGGTCGGCGAACAGCCGGTCCCAGGTCATGTCGACGTAGACGGTGTTGCGGACGTCGAACGTCGGCTGGAACCGCAGCGCCACCCGCGTGACGACGCCGAGCGCCCCGAGGTGGACCACCGCGCCGGGCAGGTCGGCGTCGCCTGTCCCGAGGACGGCGAGCTCCCCGTCGGAGCGCACGAGCTCCAGACCCGCGACCGACGTGCTCAGCGAGCCGTTGCGGTTGCCCGAGCCGTGCGTGCCGGTGGCCGTGGCGCCGGCGACGGTGATGTGCGGCAGCGACGCCAGGTTGTGCAGGGCGCGGCGGGAGGCGGCCAGCTCCCGGACCAGCTCGCCGTAGCGCATCCCGGCCGGCACCCACAGCACGCCGGTGCCGTCGTCGGCCGCCTCCGCCACCTCGATGCCGGTGTCGAGGTCGTCCAGGAGGACGTGGTCGGCGGTGGTGTCGGCGATGTCGTTGAAGCAGTGCCGCGAGCCGAGGGCCTTGACCCGCTCGCTGCGCGCGACGACGTCCTGCACCTCGGCCACCGTCCGCGGCCGGTGCACCCGGGCGGCGCGGTAGGTCAGGTTGCCGGCCCAGGTGCGCAGTGGGGTGGCCTGGTTCGTGGTCGTGGGGACTCCTCGGCTCGGGACGGGCGCCGCCACGTTACTCAGCGCCCGAGGTGGGCGCGCAGCGCCGCGACGACCATCCGGTGGTCCTCCAGCTGCGGCAGCCCCGACACGACGACGACGCCGACCGGGCCGACGTCGCGCACCAGCACCGGGAAGGCGCCGCCGTGCGCGGCGTACCGCTGCGGGTCGAGTCCCGAGGACTCCTCGAACGTCGTGCCGCGCTCGACCCACGACTGCCGCACGTACAGCGAGCTGTGCCCGAAGCGGTGCACCACGCGGGCCTTGCGGTCGATCCACGAGGCGTTGTCCGGGGTGGCGCCGGTCAGCGCGGCGGAGAACAGCCGGTGCCCGTTGCGGCGGATCTCGACGGCCACCGGGGCGTCGGCCCGGCGGGCGGTGGCCACGAGCGCGGAGCCGAGGTCCCACGCGTCGTCGTTGGTGAACGAGGAGAACCGCAGCTCGTCCTCCTCCGCGGCGAGCTCGGCGACGGTGGGGAACCCCGCGCTCACGATGCCTGACCCCCGACGACGACGTTCCACGGGCGGACGGTCCACGCCGTGACCAGGCCCTGGACGACGTAGGGGTCGGACGCGGCGAAGCGCTCCACCACCTCCCGGTCGGCGGTCCAGACCAGCAGGGCGCGGTCGAAGGGGTCGGGGAGCGCGCCGGCGAGGACGAGCTCGCCGCGCTCGTGCGCCGCCCGGGTGAGGGTCAGGTGCTCCTCCCGCAGCGCCGCACGGCGCTCGAGGTAGTCGTCGGCCAGGTCGTACTCGAGCACCAGGTACATGGCGTCACTCTGGCACCTGACGGCGCACGAGCGCGGTGAGGTTCCAGCGCAGCGCCCCGGCCAGGTCGCGGGCGTGCTCGGCGACGGTCAGGTCCCGCGGGGGGCTGGCCGCGGCTGCGTCGAGGTCGTAGCCGTGCTCCCGGAGCACCTCGGAGAAGTCGCGCTGCAGCGGCGCGGCGCACCCGTACCCGTAGGCGGCGTAGAGGCGCGGGAACAGCGGCCGGAACAGCCGGATGCGCTCGTGCAGGCCGCTGGAGTGCGACATCGGGTTCTTGTGCCGCGCCCGGACGTAGTCGGGCAGCAGGTCGGCGAACGCGTGGCGCACGATCCACTTCTCGTAGCCGTCGCGGTGCTTGAGCTCCTGCGGGATCCGCATCGCCAGGTCGAGCATCTCGACGTCGAGGAAGGGCACCCTCGCCTCGACGCCGTTGCCCATCGAGGTGCGGTCGACGCGCTGCAGCTCCGTGCGGCTCAGGTGGCCGATCTTGTGCAGGAACAGCCGGCGCGCGTCCTGCCCGGGCACCCGGCGGTACATCGCGTAGCCGCCGAACAGCTCGTCGGACCCGTCGCCGGTGAGCACCACCTTCACGCCGGCCCGGTGGACGGCGGCGAACAGCCGCTGGGAGACCACCGCGTTGATGATGTCGCCGTACTCGGTCAGCTCGGAGACCCGGATCGCCTCCCGCACGTCGCGCAGCCCCAGCTCGCGGGGCCGGACGGGGACCACGACGTGCTCCACGCCCAGGTCGGCGGTCAGCCGCCGCGCGTAGGCGAGGTCCTCGCTGCCCTCGGCCCCGACGGTGAAGGCCACGCAGTCGGGGTGCAGCCGCTGCACGAGCAGGAGGGTCAGGGAGCTGTCGAGTCCGCCGGAGAGCACGACCCCGACGCGCAGGTCGGTGTCCACCCGGATGCGCACGGCGTCGGTGAGCGTCGTCCGCACCGCCTCGGCCGCCTCCTCGACGTCGGTCAGCTCCGGGCTGTCCTCGCCCAGCCGGTACAGGTCGAGGTAGGGGTGCAGGACCGGCGGGGTGCCGGGATCGGCCCAGCCGCAGTGACCCGGCGGCACCTCGGAGACGGCGACGCCGAGGGGGACGAGGGCCTTGACCTCCGACGCGACGTGCAGCCGGCCCCCGGCCAGGGCCCAGTACAGCGGCTTGACCCCCACCGGGTCACGGGCCAGGAACACCCGCTGGGTGTCCCGCTCGACCAGGGCGAAGGCGAACTCGCCGCGCATCGCCAGCAGCGCCTCCTCACCCCAGGCGAGGACGGTCTCGAGGACCACCTCGGTGTCGCCCTCCGACCGGGTGGCCCGGCCCTCGGCGTGCAGCCGGTCGCGCAGCGCGCCGTGGTTGAAGACCTCCCCGTTGAAGCACAGGGCCCACCGCCCGTCCGCGGAGGTCCACGGCTGCACGGCGTGCTCGCGGTCGACGATGCGCAGCCGGGCGGTGCCGAGCAGGGCGTCGTCGGCGCGGAGCACCTCGTCGACCTCCCCGCGCGGTGAGATCGCGTCGAGCATGCCGTCGAACAGCGCCCCCTGCGTCCCGGCGCCCGGCCCGAGCACCACCGCGATCCCGCACATCAGGCGGTCCCGGGGGCGGCCGGGGCCGCGCTCGCGTACCGGCCGGCGTGCGCCGGCGCGAGACAGACGTGCCAGGCCTGGCCCTCGTCGATCACGTTGAGCACTCCCTCGTCGCGGTAGGCGGTCAGCACGTCCTCCAGGGCCGGGGCCACGCCGTGCCGGCGCAGCCAGGCCATCTCGACGTCGGCGGCGTGTCCGGTGCAGTGCGCGCTCGGGAGCAGTGCCGAGTAGCCGAGCTGCTGCAGCCGCTGCTGGACGGCGGTGCTGCGCACGATGCAGTTCACCCACATCGTCCCGCGCCAGGGCCGGGCGGCCGCCGCGAACCGGCCGGCCACCTCGTTGAGCAGCGAGACCATCGCCGGCCGGGCGAGCGGGTAGCTGAGCCCCGAGGACCGGGGCTCGTGGTCGGGCGCCCACCGGCGGACGGCGTAGTTGCGGGCGCGGCCGGGGAGGGCGGTGGTGCCGATCCGGTAGCGGAAGGCGAGCCGCCGCTGCCGCCGCAGCGGCGCCAGCGCCGTCAGCTGCGGGGACCGCCGGACGGCGTCGTCGTCGGCGAAGGGCGTCACCGATCCCCACCACGCGACGTCGATCTGCTGCAGCAGGCCGATCCGGAGCAGGGTCGCCGGGGTCGCGGCGTTGGACCGCGGGTTGGGCAGGAAGCCCGCGAGCTGGCGCGCGATCCGCTCGAGCGCGACGTCGGCGCCGCCCGGGACGCGGTCGAGGACCGCCCGCAGCTCGGGGATGCCGGCGGCGCGGTCGAGGACCGGTGCCGCCGCCGGACCGGGGGCCGCCCCGCCGTGGAGGTACCGCACGACCTCGTCGACCGCGCGGCGGTAGCCGGCCAGGTCCGGCGGCGGTGCGCTAGCCGTCGCCGTGCCGCTGCGCTCCTGCTCGGCGGCACCCGGGTGACCCGGGCCGGTCCGCGGCTGCTCCACCGGGGGGACTCTACGAAGGGAGCGGGGCCGGGACCAGGCTCCCCGTCCGCGCCGGCCGCGGGGAGCGCATCCTGGCGGCGTGCGTCCGGCACTGCGGGCGGCGCTGGTCGTCGTCGTCCTGTTGGCTCTGCTCGTGGGTCTGCTCTGGGCGGTGCAGCGGCGCCTGGTGTACCTCCCCGACGACGGCCCGGTCCCGGCCGCGGCCGGCGCCGTGCCCGGCGGCCGCGACGTCCGGCTGACCACCGCCGACGGCCTGCGCCTCGGTGCCTGGTTCGTGCCCGGGCGGGACGCCGACGCGCCCGCCGTCCTGGTGGCCAACGGCAACGGCGGGCACCGCGGCCTGCGCGCACCGCTGGCGCGGGCGCTGTCCTCGGCCGGGCTGGCGGTGCTGCTGTTCGACTACCGGGGGTACGGCGGCAACCCCGGCAGCCCGAGCGAGGAGGGGCTGGCCCTCGACGTCCGCGCGGCACGCAGCTGGCTCCTCGAGGAGGCCGGGGTCCCCGCGGACCGGCTCCTCTACTACGGCGAGAGCCTCGGCTGCGCGGTCGTCACCGGGCTGGCGGTGGAGCACCCGCCCGCGGGGCTGGTGCTGCGGTCCCCGTTCGCCGACCTGGCCGCCGTCGGCAGCCACCACTACCCGTTCCTGCCCGTCCGGCTGCTGCTGCGCGACCGCTACCCCGTCGCCGAGCAGGTGGCCGCGGTGCGGGCGCCGACGACGGTCGTCTACGGCAGCGGCGACTCGATCGTGCCGCCGAAGCAGAGCCGGCGGGTGGCCGACGCCGCCGCGCAGCTGCACCGCCGGGTCGAGGTCCCGGGGGCCGACCACAACGACGCCGTCCTGCTCGACGGCCCCGCCCTGGTCGACGCCGTCGTCGAGCTCGCCGCCCTGACCGGCCGCGACTGACCCGTCCCGGGCCTCAGCCGGGGCGGCCCGGCAGGACGGTCCCCACCAGCACGGACCCCTCCCAGTGCAGCGGCCGCGCGTCGTGGTCCGCCGGTCCGGGGTCCCACGGGTCGGCGGACAGGAAGGCGTCCCACAGCTGCACGTGCCCCCGCCAGAGCCGGACCGCCGCGTGCCGGGTTCCGGCGACCACTCTCGTGAGTTCCATGGCCCCACCTTCGGCTGCTCCGCGGGGCGGCGACAGGGGCATCCCGGTCGCCGTGCGCAACGAACCTGCCGCGTCACGGGAACCGCCGCTCAGGGGCTCTCCGGCGCGGGTGGCTCCGGCGCGGGTGGCTCGGGCGCGGGCGTCTCGGTGGTCGGCCCGGCGGGCGGCGTGGTGGCCTCGGCGGGGGGCTCGCTCGTCTCCGCCGGTGGCGTCGTGGTCTCGGCGGGCGGGGTGGTGGTCTCGGCCGGTGGGATGGTGGTCTCGGCGGGCGGGGTGGTGGTCTCGGCCGGTGGCGTCGTGGTCTCGGCGGGCGGGGTGGTGGTCTCCACTGGCGGCGTCGTGGTCTCCGCCGGTGGTGTCGTGGTCTCCGCCGGTGGTGTCGTGGTCTCCGCCGGTGGTGTCGTGGTCGCCGGTGGCGTCGTCGGCGGCGGCGCGGCGGTGGTCGGGGGAGGGGGAGCCGCCGTCGTCGCTGCGGGCTCCTGCGCCGGCGCGGGTGGCGGCGGCTCCGACCCGGGCGGGGTCGTCGCCGTGGACGGGGGGACGGCCACCGGGGGAGCCGCCGGCGTCACCCGCTCCGGGGGCGCGGTCCGGGTGACCTCGCTGTGGGCGGCGGGGACGACCCAGCCGCCGGAGGCCAGCGACAGCGAGTGGGTCAGCAGCACGACCCCGCCGAAGACCCCGAGGACCATCCCGGCCGCCAGCACCGCCTCCAGGGAGCGGGGCAGGTGGCGGGCCGGCACCGCCGCCGACTCCCGGGCCAGGCTCACCACCGGACGGCGCCGCGGCGCCACCGTGAGGACGGGCCGGGAGGCGTGGTCCTCGCCGCGGTGCAGCGCCGCGCCGCGGCGGGGGGCGACCAGCCCGCACAGCACCGCGCCGGCCAGCAGCACCGCGGCGCCCACCAGCAGCGCCACGGCGTAGCCGGCACCGAAGGCGTCCCGGGCGCCGTCGGCCACGGCCGCGCCGGCCGGACCCGCCCGCTCGGCCACCGCGACGGCCTGGGCCAGGCCGGATCCGGCCACGTCGCGGGCGGTGGACGGCAGGTCCGCGACCACGGGGACCAGGTCGTCCCGGTAGACGGCGAGCAGGACGGTGGCGGCCACCGCGCCGCCGAGCGCGCCGCCCACCTCGCGGGTCACGTCGTTGACCGCCGCCGCGAGCGTGCGCCGGTCGGCGGGCAGGCCGTCGATGATCAGCGTCGTGCCCGGGGTCAGGGCCAGCCCGAAGCCGACGCCGAACACGAACAGCGCCACCCCGAAGTGCCAGAGCGGCGCGTCGCCGTCGGACTGGCGGGCCAGGAGGACCAGCCCCGCGCCCATCTGCCCGAGCCCCCAGGCCGCGACGGTGCGCGCGCCGAGGCGGCGCAGCAGCGCTGGCGCGAGCTGCGCCGTCGGGCCGATGCCCAGGGCCATGGGCGCCAGCCACAGCGCGGCCTGCAGCGGCGAGAGGCCGTGCACGTACTGCAGCCACTGCGGCGCGAGGAAGAACAGGCCGAAGGCGGCGAAGAACTGCAGGAACACGGCGGTGCTCCCCGCCGACAGCCCCCGGTCACGGAACAGCCGCACGTCGAGCATGGGGTGCCGGGAGCGCAGCTCGTGGCCGACGAAGGCCGCGAGGCAGACCCCGCCGGCCGCCAGCGCGGTGAGCGTCGTCGAGTCGGTCCAGCCGCGCTCTGGCCCCTCGACCACGCCGAAGACCACGCCGCCCAGTCCGGCCAGGGAGAGCAGCCCGCCGACGGGGTCCAGCGGCAGGTCCGGGTTGCGCGAGGGCGGGACGACGACGGCGCACAGCAGCAGGACGACGGCCGACAGCGCGCCGAAGGCCACCTGCACGCTGCCCCACCACGCGAACTCGAGCAGCACGCCGGCGAGCAGCAGCCCCAGCAGGGCCCCGGCGCCGGAGACCGCGGCCCACACCCCGATCGCCGAGGCCCGCCGCTGCGGGGGATGGGCGTCGACGAGCACCGACAGCGTCGCCGGCATGACCGCCGCCGCGCCGATCCCGGCGGCGCCGCGCAGGACGATGAGCGCGACCGGGTCCTCGACCAGCCCCGAGGCCGCGCTGCAGGCGGCGAAGACGGCCAGGCCCAGGAGCAGGGCGCCGCGCCGGCCGAAGCGGTCCGCGGCGATGCCCAGCGGCAGCAGCAGGGCGGCGAAGGTGAGCGCGTAGACGTTGATCGCCCAGGTCAGCTCGGTCTGCGTGGCGCCGGTGACCCGGGCGAGCTCGGGTGCGGCCAGCGCGAGGGAGGAGCCGGCACCGATGACCAGCGCGAGGGCGGCGCACATGACGGCGAGCAGGGCGCCGAGACCGCCCCGGACTCTGCGGGCATCGGGCATGCTGGACTCCAGACGATCGCCTGATACGCCCGTATTAGGCGGCGCCCAGCATGGAGGTGCCGTGTCGGAGAGCGCAACCCCCGTGCGGTTGCTGGACGCGGCCGAGGAGCTGCTGGCGGTGTCGGGGCCCGCGGGCACCTCGGTGCGCGACGTGCTGCGCCGCGCCGGCGTCGGGAACGCCGCCGCGGTGGGCTACTACTTCGGGGACAAGGACGGCCTGGTGGCCGCGGTGGAGCGCCGCGTGGTCGACGGCGTCGTCGCCGACCGGGCGCGGGCGCTCGGGGCCCTGGACGGGGACGCCGGCGTCGAGGCGCTCGTCGACGGCTGGGTGCGGCCGATCGTGGCGCTGCGCTGCGCCGGCCGCGGCCGTTACGCCGCGCGGGTGTTCACGCGGATCTTCGACCAGCCGCCGGCGCGGTGGGAGGCCAACGGCGCGGCGGCGGTGCGCGCCATGGCCGGCCGGTACTGCGCGGCCCTCGCCCCGCTGCTGCCCCACCTGGACGCCCGCGAGCTCGCCTGGCGCTGGCAGTGCGTCACCGCGACGACGGACTTCTACGCCATCGGCGCCCTCGACTTCGGCGAGCCGGCCCCGGGCCCGGACGACGTCGACCCCCACGTGCGCCGCCTCGTCGTCCCGGGCAGCGCGCTGCTGCGGGCCGAGCGCACCGGCTGACCGGAGCCGCCGTCAGGAGGTGACGGGCAGCGCGTCGACGCCGTACACGAAGGCCAGCCGGCGGAACGGGAGCCGGTCGGGGTCGGCACCGGCCCGGGCCGGGTCGCGGACGGTGCCGCTGAGCGAGACGAGGACGACGTCGCCGGCCCGCAGGTGCGTCCCGAACAGCTCCCGGTCCTCCCGGGCGAAGCGTGGGCAGGCGACCTGGACAACCGCCAGCAGCGCAGCAGCTCGTCGACGACCCGTTCGACGTCGCGCCGGGACCCTCGCGCACCAGGGCAGCGGCCTCGGGGTCACCCAGCAGCACACGGGCCCGGGGACCCGCAGCTCGGCGAGCCGGGGACGGGGTGGACGCCGACCCGCTGCAGCGGGACGCGCGCGGCCGGCGGGAGGAGCGTCAGGCGGGAGACGTCCAGGCCCCGGCGGCGGATCCGGCGCAGCGCGAGGCGGCCCAGCCATGTCCGGCCTCGGGCTGCGGCCGGAGCGGTACGGACGGCGGGAGGAGTGGACACGGCGCCTCGCCTCGGGCCACGGCGGGAGGGGCCGGACGGGGCGTGACCTCGGTCCCGGCCGGCTCCGCCAGCCTCTCGACGCCACCTCCCCGCGACCATCCGGTGACGCCCCGAACCGGCTGCCGGGGGTGGGGACCACCCCGGACCGTCCCCTCACCGGGCGCCGGTCCGCGACCTGTGGCTTGCTGAGAGCCATGCAACGAGCCATGGAGCTGCGCACCCTCGGCCGCAGCGGCTGCGCCGTGTCGGCACTGGCGCTGGGCACGATGACCTTCGGCGCGGAGACCGACGAGGCCGGGGCGCACGAGCAGCTCGACGTCTTCCTCGACGCGGGCGGCACGCTGGTGGACACCGCCGACGTCTACTCCGCCGGTGCCGCCGAGGAGATCGTCGGACGCTGGCTGGCCGCGCGCCCGGCCGACGTCCGCGACCGCGTCGTCCTCGCCACCAAGGGCCGGTTCCCGATGGGCGAGGAGCCCAACGCGGTGGGCACCTCCCGCCGGCACCTGCGCCGGGCCCTCGACGACTCGCTGCGCCGCCTCGGCGTCGACCACGTCGATCTCTACCAGCTGCACGCCTGGGATCCGCTCACGCCGCTGGAGGAGACGCTGCGCTTCCTCGACGACGCCGTCTCGGCCGGGAAGGTCGGCTACCCGGGGCTGTCGAACTTCACCGCCTGGCAGGTGCAGCGCGCCGTCGACCTCGCCGAGCACCGCTCCCTGGCCGCCCCGGTCACGCTGCAGCCCTCCTACAGCCTGCTCGTGCGCGACGTCGAGGCCGAGATCGTGCCCGCCTGCCTGGCCAACGGGCTGGGGCTGCTGCCCTGGGGGCCGCTCGGCGGCGGCTGGTTGTCGGGCAAGTACACCCGTGAGCAGCGTCCGGCCGGCGCCACCCGCCTCGGCGAGGACCCCGGCCGCGGCATGGAGGCCTACGACCGGGTCGCCACCCGTGAGCGGACCTGGGACGTGCTCTCCGCCGTGCAGGACGTGGCGGAGGCCCGCGGCGTCCCGATGCCGCAGGTCGCGCTGGCCTGGCTGCTCGCCCGGCCGGCGGTCAGTTCGGTGATCCTCGGGGCGCGCACGACGGAGCAGTTGCGCGGCAACCTGGGCGCCGCCGGGCTGGTGCTCGACGCCGAGGAGACCGCGCGGCTCGACGCGGTCAGCGACCCTGGGTGGGCCGACTACCCCTACGGCGAGATCGGCGTCGAGCAGCGCACCCGCACGCTCGACTGACCTGCCGAGGTCGCTGCTCATGCGGCAGGGGCGAGCGCCGCGGGGGTGGTGATCTCGGTGCCGTCGGGTCGCCAGGTGTGCCATCGGCCGTCGGGTCGTCGTTCGACGCGGAAGCCGTGGTGGACCTCGGTGTGGTGCCGTTCGCACAACAGGGCCGAGTTCTCCAGTGACGTCTCGCCGCCGTCGATCCAGTGGACCAGGTGGTGGACGTCGCACCAGTGCGTGGGCGCTTGGCAGCCGGTGAACACGCAGCCGCCGTCGCGGAGCTCGGTCGCGCGGCGCAGGTGGCGGTCGGCGAGGCGGTGGGCGCGGCCGAGGTCGAGCGGGGCGCCGTCGGGGCCGAACACCACGCGGCTCACGGCGCCGTCGCAGGCGAGCCAGCGGGCGCGGGCGGCGGAGATGACCGCACCGAAGCCCATCTCGGCGGCGCCCCGCCCGGTGGCCGGGTCGGCCAGGTCCTCCAGCTTCAGCACCACGGCGACCTGCGGCCTGTGCCCCCGCAGGGTGGGCAGGCCGCCGGCGGCCAGCGCGTTGTCGCACAGCTGCACCAGGGCGTCGCCCTGCCGCTGCGCGCGGGTGCGCTCGTCCTCGGCGGGCCGGTCGGCTTGCACGTGGGCCTCCAGTGCCGCCTGCAGCCGCTCGGCGCCGACGGCGTCGAGTTCGCCGCGGATCGACAGGCTGCCGTCGGCGTGCCTGGCCAGCGTCAGGGACCGCTGCTCGGTGGGGTCGGGTTCGGGGCCGTCGGGGTCGAGGTCGTCGCAGTAGCGCTGCACCACCGTCACCAGGTCGCCGTGGGGCTGCTCGACCGCGACCCCGGTGACCACCGCGTCGATCACGGTGAGGTCCACGCCCTGCGTGGCCGCGGCGGCCAGCCGCTGCGGCGTCACCGCCCGCGCCACCTCGGCGACCTGCGCGGCCGAGACCAGGCCGGCGTCGTGCGCCTCGGCGAGGGCGGGCAGGTGCTCCAGCGCCCGGCCGCTGCGCACCACCCGCGCGGCCTCGGCCGGCGACAGCCGGCAGTGCCCGCGCAGCCACGAGGCCATCGACCGCTGCCCGTCGCGCTCGGGCGCCTGCGACAGCTCCGCCTCCCGCACTCGGCGGGCCAGGGCGGCGTCGATCCGGTTGCGCTCGGCGACCAGTGCGGCGACGTCGTCGAGGACGTCCCCGCTTCCCAGATCACTCGAACACATGTACGGATTCTACCGCCGGAGGGGCCCTCCCGCGCGTTGTATCCCCAGGTCAGGCCCCCGTCCACGGATGTGGCAGGGGGCCTCGACAGCGAGGGGGACCGGTGTCCGGCCGGCGCCGGCCGGTAGCCTCCCGCGACCGTGGACACGTGCGCGCCGGAGGCGATGCTGCCCGTCCCGGCAGGCCGCGTGACCCTGTCCGACCGGCGCACACGGCGGCCGTGGACCGTCGACGTCGACGCCTTCGAGCTGGCGGCCGTCCCGGTCACCGCGGAGCTGTACGCACGGGTCACCCGGGAGCGGCCGCACCCCGTCGGCGGCCGGCAGCCGAACGCCTGGGGCCTGCACGACGCGCTGGGCGGCGTCTGGGAGTGGTGCTGGGACCGCTACGACCCCGAGGTGTACGGCAGCTACCGCGTGCTGCGCGGCGACGGCTGGTTCGACGAGCACTGGAGCTGCCGCGCCTCCGTGCGGCGCCGCAGCCACCCCACGCTCCGCATCGACGACGTCGGCTTCCGGCTTGCCTGCTCCGTTCCCCGCTGAGGTCTCACCGGCGCAGCTCGAGGGCCAGCCAGCCGGCCAGCGCCAGGGGCACCGCCGCGAACGCCGACAGCGCCGCGACGGTGCCGACCTGCGAGCCGAGCCAGGCGAGCAGCAGCGGGGTGCCGAACCCGGCGTAGGCGAAGGCGTAGAACGCGCTGTTCATCGCCCCGCGGGTGTGCGGCGGGGCCAGCCGGGCGGTGAGGGTCAGCCCGGCGGTCAGGCACAGCCCCGCACCGCCGCCCATCAGCGCAGACGACGGCAGCAGCAGCGGCTCGGAGCGCGTGACCACCGCGGCCACGCCGATGGCGATCCCGATCGCGCCCAGCAGCATTCCCAGCGGCGCGGCGCCCCGCTCGAACCGGCGGCCCACCCGCGCGGCCACGGCGCTGGCGCCCAGGGCGAGCCCGCCGACCAGCCCGGCGTAGGCCACGCCCACGCCGTCGGGCACGACGAGCAGCGGCAGCACGGTGGCCGCGACGGCGGGGAAGGCGAACACCCCGACCGCGGTGGGGGCGAGGACCGCCCGGAACGGCCGCCGCGCCTCCGGTGGCAGGCCGAGGGTCATGAGCCGGCCGGGCCGCCGCTCGCGCACCGTCTCCGGCACCACCAGCAGCGCGCCGAGCCCCACCAGCAGGACGCCGACGTGCACGAGGTAGGGCAGCGTCGTCGGTGCGGGCCCGTACTGGGCGAGCAGCCCGCTCATCGCCGGGGCGACGGCGAAGCCCAGCGACGACGACACCGCACCGCGGGTGGCCGCCGACTGCTGCGCGTCGGGGCCGGCGAGCTCCTGCAGCCACGCGTTGGCCACCGAGAACACCACCCCGGAGACGACGCCCTGCAGCAGCCGGCCCGTGTAGAGCAGCGGCAGCGAGCCGGCCGCCGGGACGAACAGCAGGGAGGCGAGCCCGGCGAGCACCGCGAACGGCAGCACCAGCGCCCGGCGCCCGAAGCGGTCCGAGGCCGCCCCGGCCACGGTCAGCGCCGCGACCAGCCCGATGGCGTAGCACCCGAAGACGGCGGTGAGGTCGGCGTCGGACAGCCCCAGGGTGCGCCGGTAGACCAGGAGCAGCGGGGTCGGGATGTTGGTGCCGAGGGCGACGGTGAAGAGGCCGAAGGTCAGGGCGTCGAGTCGTCGCCGCCTGTCCCGCTCCGTTGCGGCGTCCAGCACCCGGCGGACGCTACCGCTCCGCTGCCAGGATGGACGCCCGTCCGCAGAGGAGTCGACGTGTCCCTGCACCGGCACTACCCGCCCGACCTCTACCGCGGCACGACCGGCGAGGCCAGTGCCTGGCTGCGCCCGTCCGGGCAGCCCCCGGACACCACCTCGGCCGGCGGGGTCACGTGCGAGTTCCTCGCCACCGGCGAGCAGACCGGGGGGCGCTTCGGCCTGTACCGCTGGACCTTCGGCAGCGAGGCGTCGGGCCCCGGACCGCACTTCCACCGGTCGATCACCGAGCAGTTCTACGTCCTGTCCGGGGAGGTCGAGGTCTACGACGGACGCACCTGGGTCACCGCGGGGGAGGGCGACTTCTTCTACGTCCCCGAGGGCGGGGTCCACGGTTTCCGCGGCGGGGAGCGCGCCTCGATGCTGCTGATGTTCGCGCCGGGCGGGCCGCGCGAGGAGTACTTCGAGACCCTCGCGCGCGGGACGCAGATGACCCCGGAGGAGCGCGCGGAGTTCATGCTCCGCCACGACACCTACTGGGTCTGACGGGGTGCTGCGTGCGGCACGCGTCCGGATGGACGGGTAGCCCGGTCAGCCGAGCCCGTCGACCCGGCCGCCGTCCGGGCACCATCCCGGCCGCCTCCTGCGCCAGGCACCGCACCGGCAGGCTGCGCACCCGGTCGACGAACGCCGCGCGGCGGTCGGCACCGACGTGGGGCAGGACCGCGGTGTGCAGGACGACCGGGACGGCGCCGTCGGGCACGGGCGCGAGGGCGTCGGGAGCGCGGCCGGGAACCCCGGCGGTCGCGGTCGCGGGCCACGGCCGCCGGCAGCGCCGAGGAGACCGGCGCCTCGCCGGAGGACTCCTCGCTGGACGCGCGGAACCCCCCGGCGAGCCGCTCGAGGTCGGCGTCGTCCGTCATCCCGGCCCCTCGCCGGCGCTCAGCTCCGGAGGACCTCGCCGAAGCGCGCGCAGCTCTCGTCGATCGCGGCCTGCGCGGCGGGGGAGAAGGCGCCCATGTCGAAGAACCCGTGGATCAGGCCGTCGTAGCGCCGCACGTCGGCCTGCACGCCGGCCGCCTCGAGTGCCTCGCCGTAGGCCTCGCCCTCGTCGCGCAGCGGGTCGAACTCCGCCGTCACCACCACCGCCGGCGGCAGCCCGGTGAGGTCGGCGTGCAGCGGCGAGAGCCGGGCGTCGCGGGCGTCGTCCCAGGCCCCGGCGTAGTGGCCGTAGAACCAGTCCATCGTGTCCTTCTCGAGGAAGTAGCCCCTCGCGTTCTCCACGCGGGAGGGGTAGTCGCCCTCGGCGTCGACCGCCGGGTAGACGAGGAACTGCCCGGCCAGCGGCGTGCCGTCGTCGCGCAGCACCTGGGCGACCACCGCGGCCAGGTTGCCGCCCGCGCTGTCGCCGGCGAGCGCCAGCCGCTCGTCGCCGCCGAACTCGTGCAGGTTCTTCGCCACCCAGCGGGCGGAGGCGACCGCGTCCTCAGCGGCGGCGGGGAACGGGTGCTCGGGCGCCAGCCGGTAGTCGACGGCGACGACGACGGCCCGCGCGCCGCGGCACACCGAGCGGGCCATGTTGTCGTGGGTGTCGAGGTCGCCGATCACCCAGCCGCCGCCGTGGAAGAAGACGACGGTGGGGAAGGGGCCCTCGCCCTCGGGCCGGTACACACGCGCGCGCAGGTCGCCGTCGGCACCGGGGACGGTGCGGTCCTCGGTGGCCGCCACCGGCACGACCTGCTCGGGGGTGCGCGCGCCGTGCGTGAGCTGCAGGTACTGGGCGCGCCCGGCCTCCGGGGTGCCCTCGTACATCGGCGGCGCGCCGGACTGCGCGAGCAGGGACAGCAGGGCGGCGATGTGCGGGTCGACCGGCACGGGGGATCTCCTGACGGCAGTGTCGGGCAGTATCGGAACGGGGCGGTCGTGACCCGGACACGGACGCTACCGCCCGACCTCCGCCGTCCTCAGAGGTCCCGGCGGGAGAACGCCATCCCGGCCAGCCCCAGCACCACGGCCACCCACAGCGCGGCCCAGGCCAGGTAGGTCGCGGTCAGCGGCGCCTCGGAGAAGAACGGGGAGCCGCCCAGGTCGGGAGCGAACTGCGTGAGCAGGCTCGGGTCCTGGAAGGCGTTCATCGCCCCGCGCCACAGCCCGTCGGTGGGCAGCAGCATCCGCGACACCGCGCCCACCCGCGCGACGCCCTCGTTGCCGAGCGCGTCGCCGATCCCGCCGACGACGCCGGCGATCCAGGTGGCGCCGAACAGGCCGACCGCCACCACGCCAGAGGCCATCGGCGAGATCACCGTGGACAGCAGCAGGCCGAGCGTGAGCAGCACCGCCGTCTGCGCGGCGAGCAGCGCGAGGCCGACCACCGGCCGCGGTGGCCAGTAGCCCACGGTGACCTGGACGACGACGAACTGCGCCAGCCCGGCCAGCGTGACGAAGGCGCTGCCGAACGCCACGAGCCCCAGCCACTTGCCCACGAGCACCGCCGAGCGGCGCACCGGGCGGGCCAGCATCGCCAGCGCGGTCCCGGACTCGACCTCCCCGGACAGGGTCGGGCCGGCGAGGAACGCGGTGCCCAGCGCGGCGATGAGGCTGAACCCGAACATGACGAGGTTGAGCACGGTCGACGCCGCCAGCCGCGCCTCGCCGCTGGTCAGCCCGCCGAACTCCGCGTCCAGACGGGCGAAGCCCCAGGCCGACAGGGCCAGCAGGAGCACGGTCAGCACCGCCAGCGAGCGCAGCACCTTCCGGCGTGCGGCCTCGCGCAGGGTGAGGCCGGCGAAGGTGAGGACGGTCCGGGCGGTGCTCACGACGGCCCTCCCGGACCCTCGCGGAGCACGGCGAGCAGCCGCTCCTCGAGGCTGATCCGCCCGGGCTCGACGGCGTGCACGCGCACCCCGAGGGCGACCAGGTCGGCGACGAGGGCGGGGACGGCGGACTCCTCGTCGTCGGACAGGGTCACGGTGAACCACTCGCCGCTGCGGGTCAGCCGGCCGGTGGCGGCCAGCCGCGCCTCGGCCCGGGCGTCCACGCCGTCGAGCCGCAGCCGCAGCTCCCGCGAGCCGAGCAGCTCGGCGAGCGTGCCGGCGGCGGCGACCCGGCCGCGGTCGAGGATGACCACCCGGTCGCAGACGCGCTCGACCTCGCCGATCAGGTGCGAGTTGAGCAGCACCGCGACGCCGCGCTCCTTGAGCGAGAGCACCAGGTCGCGCACGTCGACGCGGCCGAGCGGGTCCAGCGCGCTGGTCGGCTCGTCGAGGACGACCAGCTCCGGGCGGGCCACGAGCGCCACGGCCATGCCCAGCCGCTGCTGCATGCCCTTGGAGAAGCCGCCCACCCGGTCGCCGGCGCGCTCGCCGAGCCCCACCAGGCCGAGGACCTCGCGCTGCTCGGCGGTCGGTGTCGCAGCGCCGGAGAGGCGGACGTGCAGCGTGAGCACCTCGGCCGCGGTGAGCCACGGCTGGTACCGGAAGAGCTCGGGCAGGTACCCGACGCGCGCCCGGGCCTGCGGGTCGCGCGCCGGCCGGCCGAGCAGCAGCACCTCGCCGGCGTCGGGCCGGACGAGGCCCAGCAGCATCTTGATGACGCTGGTCTTGCCCGCGCCGTTGGGCCCGAGCAGGCCGAGGACCTCGCCGCGGCCGACGGTGAAGGAGACGCCGTCGACCGCGGTCCGCCGGCCGTACCGCTTGCGCAGGCCCTCGCACCAGACCGCCGGCGACGGCGGCAGGTCGGCCAGCAGCCGCTGCGCCGCCGAGGTGGCGGCGGTCGGGGCGGTCACTCCTGCAGACCCCGGGCGACGGCGAGCACCTCGTCGGCGTCGAGGGACCCGGCGACCGCGGTGACCACGCCGTCGGTCACCCACACCACGCCGGCCACCGAGCCGTCGCGCGAGGTGAGCACCGTGGCCGGCGCGCCGTCCACCTCCTCGACCGAGCTGGTGGCCAGGCCGGCCGGGACGGGCAGCGGCAGCGTCGTCCCGTCGCCGGCGAAGGAGCGCAGCTGGGCGGCGAGGTCCTCGGGAAGGCCGGGCAGCGACAGCAGGTACTCGCGGGCGGTCGCGAACGGGATCCCCGAGGACTCGGCGGTGGGCGCGACGACGCGGGCGACCACCAGGCCCGGGGCGCCGCTGCCGCTGGTCCACACCGCGGCCACGCCGGGGCCCGCGGAGAGGCGGAAGCGGCCGCCGTCGAGGCCGGCCGGCGGGGGCGGCAGCGTCTCGCCGGCCGCGGAGGCGGCCTCCGCCGCGCGCTCGGCGGAGAAGGTGAACTCCACGGTCGCCCGGTTCCCGACCTGGTAGGCCGGGTCGCCGCTCACGCCGCCGGGGAGGTCGGTGACCCGCGGCACGCCCAGTCCGGTCGCCTCCCCGGCCGCGGCGGCGTCGGCCACCCCGCGGACGTCGGGCTCCTCGACCACCTGGGCCGTGCCGTAGGCGGAGAGGTCGGGCAGCGCGACCAG
Source organism: Geodermatophilus normandii (assembly GCF_003182485.1). NCBI lineage: Bacteria > Bacillati > Actinomycetota > Actinomycetes > Geodermatophilales > Geodermatophilaceae > Geodermatophilus > Geodermatophilus normandii. Next base: position 3,295,477 of record NZ_QGTX01000001.1, read on the forward strand.
GTCGGCCTGGGTGACGCTCACCGGCGCGATCTGCTCGGTGCGGAAGACCTGCAGCCAGTCCGCGGCGGCGGCCGCGCCGCCGCCGGCCAGCAGGGCGGCGACCCCGACGACGGCGACGACGGGGCTGCGCAGCCGATTGCGCCACCGGCGGGCGGGTGCGGGCGCGGCTGCGCGCCGGCGCTCGTCGACGGCGACCGCGTGCGCCAGCCGGGACCACGCGGCGTCGACGTCCGGGGGCGTCCCGGTGTCCAGGGCGGTCGAGACGGCGGCGGCGTCACGCTGGGCGGCGGCCAGGCCGGACAGGCACGCCGGGCAGCCGGCCACGTGCTCGCGGTCGGCGTCGGCGACACCGGCCGGCTCGTCCACGAGCCGGCGCAGCGTGCCCTCAGTGGGATGACGCATGACGGGACAACTCCTCGCGCAGGGCGGACTCGGCGCGTCGCACGGTGGTGCCGACGCTGCCGGGGGACAGATCGAGAGCGGCGGCGACCTCGGCGTAGCTCAGGCCGCTGTGCCGCAGGACGAGGGCGACCGCCTGGCGCCGGGGGAGCCGGGCCAGGGCCGCGCGCACGCGTCGGCGCTCGTCGAGGGTGACGACGTCGTCGGCGACGTCGGGCACGGTCGGGTCGGGACCGGCGGCCGACTCCTCGCGGGAGGCGCGGCGGCGGCCGGAGCGGAGGTGGTTGAGCGCGGTGTGCGCCGCGGCGACCGACAGCCAGGCCGGCGCCTCACCGGCCGGGACCGCGGTGCGGGCGAAGGAGAGGAAGACCTCCTGCGCGACGTCCTCGGCGCCGTCGCGGGAGCCGAGCACCCGGGTGGCGACGGCGACCACGCGGGGATAGGCGGTGCGGAAGACCTGCTCGAGGTCGGCGCGGACGGCTCCTCGTCCCGACACGGCTCCGCCGTCCTCCCGCCTGGTGCGCTCCGCCGCCCGCCCGCGGGACAGCACGGCGGCCGGCGCACTGACACGGTGCCCCACGACGTCCACGTCTGTAGAGCACCGCCACGCCCCCGGATGTGACAGGGGGCCGGCGGGACGACCTCAGGTGAGCCCGGGGAGGTTGACGACGATCGCCTCCTGGCTGCTGCGGGCGATCACGACGACGGCCTCCTCGTCGGTGGGGTTCTCCTCGCGGTGCGGCGTGAACGGCGGCACGAACACGTAGTCGCCGGGCTCGGTGGCCAGCCGCACCTCCTCGCCGTCGCGGGCGAAGACGAACACCGGCCGGCCGCGCAGCACGTGGATCGCGGTCTCGGAGTCGCCGTGGTGGTGGTCGCCCGAGGACGTGCGCGGCGCCACGTGGGTCTGCCCCATCCACAGCCGCTGCGACCCGACGGTCCGCTCGGAGACCGCCTCGCGCCGGGTCATGCCACGGGTCTGGCCGGTGTCGCCGCTGAGGTCGGCGGCGCGCACGTGCCGCAGCGGCCGGTGCCACGCGTCGTCCTGGTCGTCACGGTGGTGGTCGCTCACCGGTGCAGTGGACCACCGCCGGCCGGGACCGGTCCACCGGGAGACGGCGGGGTGACGGGGGGGAGACGGCGGAGGCCCCGCGGTCAGTGACCACGGGGCCCCCGTCAGGAGTGCTGCGCTCAGATGGCGCGGACGTTCTCCGCCTGCGGGCCCTTCTGGCCCTGCGTGACGTCGAACTCGACGCGCTGCGCCTCGTCCAGCGAGCGGTAGCCGCTGCCACTGATCGCGGAGAAGTGGCAGAAGACGTCGGGGCCGCCGCCGTCCTGCTCGATGAAGCCGAAGCCCTTCTCGGCGTTGAACCACTTCACGGTGCCCTGGGTCATGTCGTTCTCGATTCCGTGCTGATGGTGTCGGGCCCGACGAGTGCCGGGCCCGGGTCGCCGCACCGACCGGCAGGACCGAGAGGAACGTCAGGCAGAGACGACTGCGGACGTCCGGGAACGAAGCAGAGGCACGACAGCGACCGGGACCCACTGTACGGGGCGCCCGCACCGGCCGGTGGCGACCCTCGTCACCGCTGCCCCGGACGGGTCACCAGCGCAGCGGATCGGTGACCCGGGAGTGCGCCGTGCGGCACGAGCGGCAGTTGCCCCAGGCGACGAGGGCGAGCGGCGTCGTCGGGGCGCCGCACTCGGGGCAGTCGACGGGCTCGGCCGAGCGCGCCCGCGCCTCGGCGACCTGCCGGGATCGTTCCTCGTGGATCGTCTCGTCACCCCGGCAGGGGCAACCGAGATGAGCCTCGGCGCAGCGTCCACGGTGTGTGGGGATGGGGCCTCCTCGTGCCACCCCGACGCTACCGCGCCCGTCCCCGCCCGGGGTCGTTCTCGGGTCTGGTCGTCCTCGGGCGGGGACGTCCTCAGGCGGGGACGGAGGGGCGGTCCGGGGCGGAGCGGACCGCCCGGCCGAGCGTGACCGGCATCGAGGCGTGGCCGCGCAGGATGATCGTGCGGCGCCGGCGGGAGGGGCCGGCGGGCGCGAGGTCGGGGAAGCGCTCGAACAGCGCCTGGAGCGCGACCTCGCCCTCCATCCGCGCGAGCGCGGCGCCGAGGCAGAAGTGGATGCCGCTGGAGAAGGCGACGTGGTCGCGGGCGTCGGCCCGGGTGACGTCGAACTCGTGCGGGCGGTCGAAGACGCGCGGGTCCCGGTTGGCCGCGGCCAGCACCAGGATCACCAGGTCGCCCTCCCGCACCTGGACGCCGGCGACGGTGGTGTCCCGCCGCGCCCGCCGCCCGGTGCGCTGCACCGGCGACTCGACGCGCAGCACCTCGTCGACGGCGTTCGGCCACAGTGACGGGTCCTCGGCGAGCAGCCGGCGCTGGTCGGGGTGGGCGAACAGCCGCTCGGCGCCGTTGCCGATGAGGTTGACCGTCGTCTCGAACCCGGCGCCGAAGACGAGCAGCGCGGTGGCCAGCAGCTCCTGCTCGGTGAGCCCGCTGCCGTCGTCGTCGAGCATGCCGACCAGCGCGGACAGCAGGTCGTCGCCGGGGTCGCGGCGCAGCCGCCGCAGGTGGCCGCGGAACCAGGTGTCGAGCTCGCCGAGGCTGCGCTCGACGGCGCGGAAGGTGCGCCAGTCCAGGCCCATGTCGAGGCTCGGCGAGGCGGCGTCGCCCCAGGCGAGGAACTGCTCGCGCATGGCGACCGGGACGCCGAGCACCTCGGAGATGACCGTGACCGGCAGCAGGCTGGCGTAGCGGGCGACGAGGTCGGTGCGCCCGTCGCCGGCGGCGGCCTCCCGCTCGAGGTCGTCGAGCAGGCCGTCGGCGATCGCGCGGGTGCGCTCGCGCAGCCCGGCGACGGCGCGGGCGCTGAAGGCGCGGCTGACCAGCCGGCGGTAGCGGGTGTGCTCGGGCGGGTCGACGGCGAGCATGGACGGCGGGTCGATCGGCCCGACGCTCGGCCGCGGCCCGGCCAGGCGCAGCACCCGCTGCAGCACCGGCGGCAGGCCCTCGGTGCGCGACCCCGCGATCTGACCGAAGTCGGCGCTGCGCAGGACCTCGGTGCACACGTCGTGGTGGACGCTGACCTTGGAGAAGGCGCCGCCCACGAACGGCGCCGCGGTGCGCAGCCGCTCGTAGTGCGCGAACGGGTCCTCGCGGACGGCGGCGTCGCGCAGGACCTGGGCGTCGGGGTTGCCACCGCGCGCCCGGGCCCGGATCGCCAGCCGCATCACCCCGTGCGTCGCGGCCCACCGGGCCCCGCTGCGCACCGTCCCGTCCCCGTCGAGCACGTCCCCGTCCCTCCGTCCGCCCGGGCTCCTCCCGGTCCGGCCACCCTCTCACCCCGTGTGGCCAGGGTCACCCACCGTCAGGCGCGGGAGTCCAGGACCGCCCAGCCGTGCGCGGGCAGCTCGGCGTCGCCGCGGCCGACGGTCGCCCCGCCGGCCAGCACGGCACCGGCCCCGGGGGCGGGCACGCGGGCGGTGGTGTCGGCGAGGTTGAGGGCCACGAGCAGGCGCTGTCCGTCCCCGGCGACCGAGTACACGAGCTGCTCGTTGGCCACGTGCACCTGCTCGGGGGCGGCGGTGTGCAGCCAGCGGTGTCGCCGGCGCACGCCGATCAGCTCCTGGTGCAGCGCGAACGTCGGCGTGCCCAGCGGGGACAGCCCGGTCGGGTCGGGCGGGAAGGGCGGCCGGACGGCGTCGTCGCCGCCGGCGCGGTGCTCCTTGACGCCGGTGAAGGCGTGCTCGTCACCGGACCACACGGCCGGCGTCCCGCCGACGGTGAGCAGGACGGCGAGGGCGTGCGGCAGGTGACGCGGGTCGCCGACCGCGCTGGCGATGCGGGTGACGTCGTGGTTGCCCACGAACGTCCACGGCACGAAGGACCGCAGGAACTCCCCGTGCCGCTGCAGCGACCAGGCCAGCTCGAAGAGGTTCCGCTCGGCGATCCCGTGCCAGACCGCCTGCCAGAGCTCGTACTGGGTGACCGAGTCCAGCCCGCCCTCGGCCACGATCCGCGGGTAGTCGCCGTGGATGACCTCACCGACGACGTACGCGTCGGGGTGCGCGGCCCGGACGGCGGGCAGCACCCCCGCCCAGAACGACGGCGGGACGGCGTAGGCGGCGTCCAGGCGCCAGCCGTCGGCGCCGCGGTCGAGCCAGTGCGTCATCACGCGGGTGACCAGGTCGGCGACGGCGGGGGAGGAGTGGTCGAGCTCGACGAGCAGGTCGTGGCCCTCGAACACGTCGGCGCCCGGCGCGGTGCCCGGCGTCCAGCGCTCGGGCCAGTGCAGCCGGAACCAGTCCGCCGTCGGCGCGCCCGGCCCCTGCTCGACGACGGCGCGGAAGGCGGGGTGGTCGCGGCCGACGTGGTTGAACACGCCGTCGAGCAGCACCCGGATGCCGCGCTGTCGCGCCGCGGCGAGGAGCGCGTCGAGGTCGCCGTCGTCGCCCAGGCGCGGGTCGATGCGGAAGTGGTCGACGGTGTCGTAGCCGTGCGTGCCGGAGGCGAACACCGGGCCGAGCGCCAGGCCGTTGCAGCCGAGCGCGAGCAGGTGGTCCAGCCAGCGCTGCAGGTGCGGGAGCCGGTGCCGCAGCTCCCCGGGCGGCAGGGCGGCGCGCTCGGCACCGGTGAAGGACAACGGGTGCACCTGCCACCAGATCGCGTCGTCCACCCAGCGCGGCACTCGCCCTCCCGTCCCCGTCGCCCCGGTGGGCGCTCCCGTCACCCTGCGCCCGGTCACCCTGCGCCCGTCACCCTGCGCCCGTCACCCTGCGCCCGTCACCCTGCGCCCGTCACCCTCCCCCGCCGCCCGGCCAGAACGCGAGCAGCGTGCGGATCCCGGTCACCAGTGCCAGCGGCCGGTCGAAGACCGGGTGGTGGCCGGCGTCGGGGAGCTCCACGACCGGCAGCCCGCCGGCGACGAGGCCGGCCATCTCCTCGGCCATCGCCGGGCTGACCAGCCCCTTCTCGCAGCGGAACAGTGCCGCCGGGCAGGTCAGCCGGGGGAGCAACTCGGTCAGCAGGGGCGGCGGGCCCCACAGCCGCGGGTCGAACTTCCAGGTCCAGCCCTCGCCCTCGCGGCGCAGCGAGCCGCGCGCCACGTGCTCGCGGACGTAGGGGAGGAGCACGTCCTGGGGCGGGAGCGTGCGGAAGCGCTCGACCGCCTCCTCCACGGAGGCGTACGTCCGGGGAGGGCGCCGCCGCTGCCGCAGGCGCTCCTCCTCCGGCGGCCGCGAGACCAGCGGGGAGTCGATGACGGCGACGGCGGAGACCGCGCCCGGGTGGGCGACCCCGACCGTCAGCGCCACCCAGCCGCCCATGCTGTGGCCGAGGACCACCGGCGCCGCGAGGTCCTCGGCGGCGGCCACGGCCACGACCTCGCGCGCCCAGGTGTCCATGTCGTAGGACGGGCGCCGGCCGCTGTCGCCGTGCCCGCTGAGGTCGAGGGCGACCACCCGGTGCGAGTGCAGCTGCGGCGCGACGTGGTCCCACCAGCCCGAGTGCGCGGCGCCACCGTGCACCAGCACCAGGCCGGGCCGGCCCGCCTCGCCCCACACGCGGTAGTGCACCGGCGTGCCCTCGACGTCGACCTCGCGGTGCACCGGGGCGTCGGCGAGGGCGGCCTCGAACCAGGCGGGGGTGGACACGGGTGGCTCCTCGGGAGGGTGGGCGGCCCGCCGATCATCCGGTGCGGGTCATCCGCCCGCAGGGGCGGGCACCCCCGCCGGCTGCCGGCGGGCGAGGGCCAGCCAGGCGACGACGGCGGTGAGCACGCAGACCGCTGCCCCGACGACGGCGATCGTCGTGTACCCGCTCGCGGCCGGCGCGCCGCCCTCCGGCGTGGCGGCGTCGAGGACCGTGGCGGTCAGCGTGCTGCCGAGGGCGAACCCGACGTAGCGCAGGACCTGGTTGAGGCTCGTGGCGCTGCCGGTCTCCGACGGCGGCACGGCGGAGACCACGAGCGCCGGGAAGGCGGCGAAGGCGGCACCGACCCCGAGCCCCGCGATCCCCATGACGAGGAACAGCTGCCACAGGTCCGTGCGGGCCAGACCGAACAGGACGAAGGCGGCGCACTGCACGAGGGCGGCGACCGGGAGCACCAGGTGCTGACCGGCGCGGTCGGCGAGGAGCCGGGCCAGCCGGCCGGCCAGCACGCTCGCCGCCGAGAACGGCAGCAGGACCAGCCCGGCCACCACGATCGAGACGCCGAAGCCCGCACCGTCGGAGACCGGGCCCTGGGCCAGCACCGGCACCGAGGCCAGCAGCAGGTAGTTCGACAGGCCGACCAGCAGGGCCGCCACGTGCGCGGTGAGGGCGACGCGCCCGCGGGCCAGCCGCAGGTCGACCAGCGGCGACGGCGTCCGCCACTCCCACGGCACCCAGCAGGCCAGCGCCAGGGCCGCGCCGCCGAGCAGGCTCCACAGGGCCGGCGACGTCCAGCCCCACGTCCCGGCCTCCCCGAGGGCGATCAGCAGCGCGGCCAGGCCCGCGCCGAGCAGCAGCGCCCCGACGACGTCGAGCCGGGACCGCTGCGTCGTCTCCGCCGGCGGGAGGACGGCGGCCGAGGCCAGCAGCGCGGCCAGGCTCACCCCGGCCCCCGCCCAGAAGGCGGCGTGCACCCCGCCGAGCTCGGCGACCAGTCCGGCGAGCGGGTAGCCCAGCCCGACGCCGGCGACGACGGTGATCGACAGCGCGGCGATCGTGGACCGTGCCCGCTGCCCGGCCAGGGCCTCGCGGGCGGTGGCGATGGCCAACGGGGTGAGGCCCAGGCCCAGCCCCTGCAGCGCGCGGCCGGCGACCAGCCAGCCGAGCCCCAGCGGGAGGGCCGCCAGCACCCCGCCGAGCGTGACGACGCCCAGCACGACGAGGACCACCCGGCGCCGCTGCGGCCCGTCGCCGAGCCGGCCCACCACGGGCGTGGCGACGGCGCCGACGAGCAGCGTGGCGGTGAGCGACCACTGGGCGTCGGGCAGCGAGGTGTCCAGGGTGGCCGCGACGGCCGGCACCAGCGGTGCCCCGAGGCTGCTGATGACGGCGACGACGGTGCCCACGAAGAGCAGGACGGGGACCAGGGCGCGTGGGGGAGGAGCGGCCGGCATGACCTCCAGGGTCCCAGGTCGTTGCCATGGCCAACGAGTGGTCTCGGTCGCGCGCGGAGGAGCGCCGCAGCAGGATCGCCTCGCGAGGAGAGGGGGCGGCATGGCAAGCGGCAAGGCAAGCGGCATGGCGACCGGCGGGGCGACCGGCGGGGCGACCGGCGGGGACGACCTGCGGCGCGCGTGGGCGGCGGGGGAGGCGCGGCACGGGCTGTGGAGCCTGCTGCCCGGCGCGGTCACCGGCGAGGTGCTGGCCCGCACCGGCGCGGACTTCGTCGTGGTCGACCTGCAGCACGGCTCGGCCGCCGAGGCCGACCTGCCGGGGATCGCGGCGGCGATCACCGCCGCGGGCTCGGTGCCGCTGGTGCGCACCCGCAGCCCGGCCTTCCCCGACGTCGGACGGCCGCTGGACCTGGGTGCGCGCGGCGTCATCGTGCCCAACGTCCGCGACGCCGCCCACGCCCGCGAGGTGGTCGCCGCCACCCGGTACGCCCCGGCCGGCGGGCGGTCGATCGGGCGGCTGTCGGGCGGGGCGGAGCAGCCGCTGGTGGTGCTCATGGTCGAGGCCGCCACCGCGCTCGAGGACCTCGACGCCGTCCTCGCCGTCGAGGGGCTGGACGGGGTGTACGTCGGACCCGGCGACCTGTCGCTGTCGCTCGGGCTGGCGGGGGAGGAGCACCGCGAGCGGTTGCGCGGGGTGCTGTCCTCGATCGTGGCGCGGGCGGTGGCCGCGGGCGTGCCGGTCGGCGTGCACGCCTACAGCGGGGAGGAGGCCGCCGGGTTCGCGGCGGAGGGCGCCACCATCGTCACGGTCGCCGTCGACGTGGCGGTCCTGGGTCAGGCGACCTCGCAGCACCTGTCCACCGCGCGGGGAGCCGGCGCCGGGCCGGGCTGAGGTCCCGCGGCGAGGGGCTCAGGAGGCCGGCGGGCCGTCGCCGGCGGGCCGACGCAGGTCCTGGACCTCCGCGCGGAGGCGCTCGACCTCGGCGGTGAGCTCACCGGCCCGGTCGGTGGCCTGCCGGGTACCGGCCTCGGCCTCGCTGGCCCGGCGGGAGGCGTCCTCGGCGCGCCGGGCGGCCCGCGCGGCGTCGGTCAGCGCCGCCCGGAGGTCCCGCTCGGCCGCGGTCGCCCGGCCGGTCGCCTCCCCGGCGAGGGTCCGGGCGTCCTGCTCCGCGCGCCGGGCGGAGTCCCGCTCGCGCTCGGCGTCGCGGGCCTGCTCGCGCGCGGCGGCGGTGGCGGCGAGCGCCTCGTCCCGCGCGGCGGCCGCCTCGTCGCGTTCCTGCGTCCGGGCCCGCACGGTGTCGGTGAGAGTCCGCTCGGTGACGCTCCACCGCGCCCGGGCCTCGACGAGCGCGTCGTGCTCCCGCGCGGCCTCCGCTCGGGCCTGCTCCCCGGCCCGCCGCGCCCGGTCGACCTCCCGCTCGGCGTCCCGCCGGGCGATGTCCGCGACGTCGGCCTCCTGCCGGGCGGCCGTCCGTTCCTCCTCGGCCCGGCGCTGCGCCGTCTCCGCCTGCTGGCGCGCGGTCTCGGCCGCCTGCCGGGCGTCGTCGGCGAGGGCGACCCGGCGGGTGGCCTCCTCCCGGGCCGCGGCGACCGCCTCCTCGGCGGCGGCCCGGGCCGCGTCGGCGTCCCGCTGGGCGGCCCGCCGTCCCTCCTCGGCCTCCACCCGGAGCTCCTCGGCCCGGCGGGCCTGTTCCTCGGCGCGCAGCCGCGCGGCGTGCGCGGCGTCGACGTCGGCCCGCGCCTGGGCCAGCCGCGCCTCCACGGTGGTCTCGTCCTGGTACTGCCCGAGCGCCTCGGCGGCGGCGGTGAGCAGGGCGGCCTGGGCCTCGGCGGCCTGGGCGGCCTCGCGGGTCACCGCTGCCCACCGGTCCACCAGGTGCCGTACCCGGCCCTCGGGTGGGAGGTCCTCGGCCAGAGCCGTCGCGGTGACGGCGAGCCGGCCGGCGCGCTGACCGGTCGCCCGCGCCCTGGCCGTGCGTGCCGACTCCGGGTTGTGGTCCGGCCGGTCGCAGAACTTGGGCGACGGGCCGCTGCGTCCGGGAGTCCGTGGCCGCGGGGAGGCGGAGCAGCCCGGATAGGCGCACCGGGAGTCGTCCCGCGTCCCGTCGGTCGTCGTCATGCCGGCGACGATAGTCGGACGCACGGACCGGCCATCCATTCATTGCCGGATGGAATGCCCTCGTCGGGCGTTCACTTCCGAGAAGCACCTATTCTGCGAAGTGATGTCCGAGGAGCCCGCCGCGTCGTCGAGCGCCCCCGCAGCGAGGGACGAGGGGCTGCTCCTGCCCGGTGACCTCACCGCGGTCGGGGCCTACGTCGACGCGTCGCTGGCCGACTCGACGCGCGCGGCCTACGCGCGCGACCTCGCCGCCTGGGCCACCTGGTGCCGCAGCCGCTCGCTGCCGGCGTCCCTGCCGGCCGACCCGCTCTCCGTGGCGGCCTGGCTGGCCGCGATGGCCGACGAGGGGCGCAGCCCGCGCTACGTCGCCCGCCGGCTGTCCGCCCTGAACGACGCCCACCGGACCGCCGGGCTGGCCCCGCCGGGCGACAACGAGGGCGTGCGGCGCACCCTGACCGGCATCCGCCGGACCGCCGTGCGCGGCGGGTACCGGCCGCGGCGGGCCCGCGCGGTGGACACCGCCACCGTCCGCGCCCTGGTGGAGGACCTCCCGGACACCCTCGGGGGAGCGCGCGACCGCTGTCTGATCCTGGTCGGCTACGCCCTCGGCCTGCGGGCCTCGGACCTGTGCGGACTGCGCATCGAGGACGTCGTCCCGGCCGGGCACGGCGGGCTCGACGTCCACGTCCGGTTCTCCAAGACCGACCAGGAGGGCGCCGGGGAGACCCTCGCCCTCGCCGAGGGGGTCCGCGAGACGACCTGCCCCGTGCGCGCCGTGCGGGCGTGGCTGGCCGCGCTGGCCGGGCAGGGCGTCACCGCGGGACCGCTGTTCCGGTCGGTGGGGAAGGGGCGCGCCCCCAGGCTGGGGGAGGCGCCCCTGACCACCCGCAGCGTCGACCTCGTCCTGCAGCGCGCCGCCGCGCGGGCCGGCGTCTCGGCCGAGGGGCTGTCCCCGCACTCGCTGCGCCGCGGCTTCGCCACCACGGCCTACGCCCAGGGCGTGCCGGAGAAGGAGATCAGCCGGACCGGCCGGTGGCGGTCCCTCGTGGTCCGGTCGTACGACGCCTCCAGCCGGTGGGCCGACCCCGCCTCCGGCTCGCTCGGTCTCTGAGCCCCGCCGCGCGCGCCGACCCCCCGCCGGCCGGACGCTCCCGGCCGCGCCGGGATACTCGTGCCGACGGAGTCCACCGGTGACCCCGCGCCCGAGGAGGTCCCAGGCCGTGCCCAGAGCCCTGCTGCTGGAGAACATCGACCCGGTGGCCGCCGAGCTGCTCGGCGCGGCCGGCTTCGAGGTGGAGTCGCAGCGCGGGGCGCTGGACGAGGCCGACCTGACCGCCGCGCTCGACGGCGTCGACGTGCTGGGCATCCGGTCCAAGACGCAGGTGACCGCCGAGGTGCTGCGCGCCCGCCCGGACCTCGCGGCGATCGGCGCGTTCTGCATCGGCACCAACCAGATCGACCTCGCCACGGCCGCGTCCGCCGGGGTCGCGGTGTTCAACGCGCCGTACTCCAACACCCGCAGCGTGGTGGAGATGGCGCTCGCGGAGATCATCTGCCTGGCGCGGCGGCTGGTGGACCGCGACCGCGCGCTGCACGCCGGCAGCTGGGACAAGTCCGCGTCCGGCAGCCACGAGGTCCGCGGGCGGACGCTCGGCATCGTCGGCTACGGCAACATCGGCAGCCAGCTGTCGGTGCTCGCCGAGGCGCTGGGCATGCGGGTGCTCTTCTACGACCTCGAGGAGAAGCTCGCGCTGGGCAACGCGCAGGCGTGCGCCAGCCTCGAGGAGCTGCTCGAGCGGTCGGAGACGGTGACGCTGCACGTGGACGGCCGTGCGGGCAACGCGGGCCTGTTCGGCGCGGAGCAGTTCTCGCGGATGCGCCGCCGCAGCCTGTTCCTCAACCTCTCGCGCGGCTTCGTCGTCGACCACGAGGCGCTGCGCGAGCACGTGCTGAGCGGCCACATCGCCGGAGCCGCCGTCGACGTCTTCCCGGAGGAGCCGCGCGAGCAGGGCGACCCGTTCACGTCGGTGCTGCGCGGCCTGCCCAACGTCATCCTCACGCCGCACGTCGGCGGCTCGACGCAGGAGGCGCAGCACGACATCGGGCGGTTCGTCGCCGGCAAGCTCGTCGACTACACGGGCACCGGGACGACGAACCTGAGCGTCAACCTGCCCACCGTGGCGCTGCACGGGTCGTCCGCGGCCCGGTTCGCGCTGCTGCACCGCAACGTGCCCGGGGTGCTCGCCCGCGTCGACGCGCTGGTCGGCGAGCACGGCCTCAACGTCGACGGCCAGGTGCTGGCCACCCGCGGCGAGCTCGGCTACGCGGTCACCGACGTCAGCGGCCCGCTGCCCGCGGACCTGCTGGCCGCGCTCGAGGCCCTCCCCGAGGCCGTGCGCCTCACCACCTTCGCCGGCCGGGCCCGCTGACCGCGCCTCGCTCGGGCACACCGCTCAGGAGGGCGGCGGTTCGTCTCGTCCAGCGGTGCCGGGCGGCGGATCGGGTGCCGGTGGTGGTGGTCGCGTGCCCGGTGGCGGGGTGGTGCGGGTGATGCCCGAGGGTGTGGTGACGGTGAGGACCCCGTCGGGGCTCATCTGGAACCGCCAGCCGCGGACGAGGGTCTTCATCCGGTGGTGGCTGCGACACAGGCAGCACAGGTCGGCGCAGTCGGTGGCCCCGCCGCAGGCGTGCGGGACGACGGGGTCGACGTCGGCCCACCCGACCCGCTGGCCGCAGGTGGGGAGCCGGCAGCTGCGGTCACGGGTGCGGACGAACCGCTGCTGCGCGGCGCTGGGGGCGTAGCGGTCGACGGGCTCGGGCCGGTCCAGCACGGCGCAGCCGCAGTCCTCGCTCGGGTGGTCGGGGCAGCCGCGGCGGGCGATGCGGCGGAGCTGCTCCAGCGTGCTGGTCGCCCGCAGCGTGCCGTCCTCCTCGGTCACCGCGAGCGTGACCGATCCGCCCTGCGGGGCGCGCACCCCGAGGGCGTCGAGCTGTTCGAGGAGCTCGCGCAGGTGTGTGGCGGGCAGGTGGGTGCGGTAGGTCGAGGCGCGGTGCGCCCGCTGACCGGCCGACAGCCGCCCGCAGTTGAGGACCACCGCCAGCTCGGCGGTGAAGAACTCCGACACCCCCGGCAGCTCGGGGTCCGGCTTCCACGACCGCGCCCCAGGCGTGCCCGGCGGCGGGTCGTCGTCATCAGGGGAGTCGTCGACCAGCCCCAGGACCAGCTCCGCCTCGTAGGCGGCCTCCATCGCCTTGCGGGCCTGCTCCCGCGACAGGAGGGCCACCGGCACGCGCCGGAGGGGCGCGGGCTGCTCCACCAGCCAGCCCGCCAGCGCACGCTCCACGAGCGACCCGGCGACCTCCCGCACGACCCCGAACCCACGCACCGGGTACGACAGTTCCCGCAGGTCACAGCCGAGCCCGGCGGTCAGCGCAGGCGGAAGCGGGCTGCCCAGAGCGGCTCGACCTCGTCCCACTCGCGCTCCCACGTACGATCGCGGGCCCGGTCGACCAGGGCGCACACCGCCGCGTGCCCCGCGGCGGCGGTGGCCAGTCCCAGCAGCAGCGTCAGCGTCCCGGCGGTGACGGTCACGACGACGACGTCCCTGTGCTCCAGCGGCCGGGCGGAGGGGGACCCGTCGGGAGCGGTCCACACCAGCACCGTTCCTCCGGCAGGCGTCCCCGGCGGTACCGGGACGACGTCCTCGTGGTCGGACCCGTCGGGGCCCGTCCACCGCGCCGGTGCGGTGGCGCGCAGCGACGACGTCCCGCCGCCCACGACCTCGGCGTCCTCCAGGACGACCGCCGGGACCTGCCGGCGCTCCGCGGCCTGGTGCGAGGCCAGCGTGCCGGCGTCGGCGGCGACCACGCTGCCCACCGCCACGGCCGCGGGCACGGCCGCGACGGCCAGCAGCACGCACACGACCCAGGAGAAGAGCTCCACCCGGTCGGTCGTCCGGGCGCCGGGCCGAGGCCCCGTCGCACTCGCCCGCCCGCCGGCCGCGCGTCCCCGGCGGCCACGGTCACACCGCCCGGACGCCGGCCGCCCGCCGACGGTCGTGGGTGCCTGCTCTCGGTGGGGAGGCGGTGCGGAGGACCATGGCGGGACTCCTCGGGACGACAGGTGTCCCGAGGATCCTCCGGAGGGCGCGCGGTGTCCCGGGACCGAGGTCACCGGCCGCCGCAGCCCCGGCCTCACAGGCCGAGCCGCTTGGCGATCACCTCGTTCATGATCTCGGTGGTGCCGCCGCCGATGCCGAGGATCCGGGCGTCGCGGTAGTGGCGCTCGACCTCCGACTCGCGCATGTAGCCCATCCCGCCGAACACCTGCACCGCCGCGTCCACGACGAGGTCGCAGGCGGCGACCGCGGTGTTCTTCGCCATCGACACCTCGGTCACGACGTCCTCGCCGGCCAGCCAGCGCTGCATGACCGCACGCGTGTAGGTGCGGGCGACGTCGACCTCCCGGGCCATCTCGGCCAGCTTGTGCCGGATGACCTGGCGCGAGGACAGCGGACGCCCGAACGTCTGCCGTTGCCGCACCCAGTCCAGCGACAGGTCGAGGCAGCGGGCCGCCGTCGCGTAGGCCTGCACCGCCAGGCTCAGCCGCTCGGACTGGAACTGCTGCATGATCTGCACGAACCCGCTGCCCTCGGCGCCGACCAGGTTCCCGACCGGCACGCGGACGTCGGCGAAGGACAGCTCGGCGGTGTCCGAGCAGCGCCAGCCCATCTTGTCCAGCCGTCGGCTGACGGTGAACCCGGGCGTGCCCTTGTCGACGACGAGCAGCGAGATCCCGCCGTGGCCCTCGCCGCCGGTGCGGACGGCGGTGGTCACGAAGTCGGCCCGCACGCCGCTGGTGGTGTACGTCTTCGCCCCGTTGACGACGTACGCGTCGCCGTCGCGCACCGCCCGGGTGCGCAGTCCGGCGACGTCGGATCCCGCGTCGGGCTCGGTGACGCCGAGGGAGCCGATGAGCTCGCCGGCCAGCGTCGGGCGCACGTAGCGCTCGACCAGGTCGGGGGAGCCGTTCTCCACGATGTGCGGCAGCGCGATGCCGTGCGTGAACAGGCCGGCCACGACGCCGGTGGAGCCGCCGCCGTGCAGCACCTCCTCGGTGACGATCGCCGAGTCGATCGCGTCCCCACCCCCGCCGCCGACCTCCTCCGGGAAGGCGACGCCGAGCAGGCCGGTGGCGGCGGCTCGGCGGTGCAGGTCCCGCGGCAGTTCGCCGGCCGTCTCCCACGCCTCCACGTGCGGCGCGACCTCGCGGGCGACGAACTCGCGGGCCAGCCGCCGCAGCGCGACCCGCTCGGGCGTCGTCCAGGGGTCGGCGGCGACCTCGAGGGCGGTCACCGCTGCACGGACTCCGCGGACCCGCCGTACTCCTTCCGGAGCGTGGTCTTGAGCACCTTGCCGGTGGCGTTGCGGGGCAGCTCGGGCACGAACTCGACCCGGCTCGGGCACTTGAAGTGGGCCAGCCGCTCGCGTGCGTAGCCGAGCAGCCCGTCGGCGTCGGGCTGCGCGCCGTCCGCCAGCGCGACGACGGCCACCGGCGTCTCCCCCCAGCGCGGGTCGGGGACGCCGACGACGGCGACCTCGCGCACCGCCGGGTGCCGGTAGAGCACCTGCTCGACCTCGATCGGGTACACGTTCTCGCCGCCGGAGATGATCATGTCCTTCTTGCGGTCGACGAGGGTGACGAAACCCTCGGCGTCCATCCGGCCGAGGTCGCCGGTGTGGAACCAGCCGTTGCGGAACGCCTCCGCCGTCGCCTCCGGCAGCCCCCAGTAGCCGGCGAACACGTTGGGCCCGCGCACCACCAGCTCGCCGACGACGTCGGTGGCGACGTCGCGGTCGTCGTCGTCGACGATCCGCGCCTCCACGTGCATCAGTGCGCGGCCGATCGAGCCGGCCTTCTCCTTGACGTGGTCGGCGTCGAGGATCGAGACGGCGGGCGCGGTCTCGGTCATGCCGAAGCCCTCCTGGAAGGGCAGGCCCTTGCCCTGGAAGAACTCGATCACCGGCAGCGGGCACGGCGCGCCCCCGGTGACGGCGAGCTCCAGCGCGGACAGGTCGTGCCGGTCGAAGTCGGGGACGGCCGTCAGCGCGGCCCACATCGCCGGGACCAGGAACTGCACGGTGGCCCGCGCCTCCGCCATCGCCGCGAGGGTCTGCGCCGGGTCGAAGGAGGGGAGGACGACGTTGGTGCCACCCAGGTAGAGCAGCGGCAGCGTGTGCACGCCGAGCCCGCCGATGTGGAACATCGGCGCGACGGTCACCGTCACGTCGCTCTCCCGCAGCCCCCGGCCGAAGGACAGCACGTTGACGACGTTCCACAGGTGGTTGTCGTGGGTGAGCATCGCGCCCTTGGGGCGGCCCGTGGTGCCCGAGGTGTACATCAGGCAGGACAGGTCGCTGCCGGCGACGTCGGTGCCGAGCGCCCGCGGCTCACCGGCCGACAGCAGCGCCTCGAAGTCCGTCTCGCCGTCCTGCGGTTCGCCGCCGACGACCACCCGGTGCCGCACGCGGATCCCCTCGCCGGTGAGCGCGGCCCGGGCGACGGGCGCCAGGGGTGCGGACCAGACGAAGACGTCGGCGCCGGAGTCGGCGAGCAGGTAGCTGACCTCCGGCGGCGCCAGCCGCAGGTTCATCGGGACGAAGACCGCGCCCAGCTTGGCGGTGGCGAACATGGTCTCGAGGAAGGCGGGGCTGTTGAGCAGCAGCCCGGCGACCCGGTCGCCCTGCCGCACGCCGAGGTCGCGCAGGGACCGGGCCAGCTGGTCGGTGCGGCGGTCGAACTCGGTGTAGGTGATCCGCCGGTCGCCGGCGACCAGGGCGGTGCGGTCCCCCGAGAGGAACGCCCGCCGGGCCGGCCAGCTGCCGATGCCCCTGTCCATGGTGGTCCTCCCGCGCCTGTGGTCTGGGTCACGCAGTCTGGCGAGGACCTGACGAGGGCGTCAACTACCCCGCGCCTGTGGCAGGCTGCCCGGGCCGAGGCGAACGGAGGTGGGGATGACAGGCGTGCAGCAGGAGCAGCTCCCGGTCACCGACCGGGGACGGCGCACCCGGGCCGCCCTCCTGCAGGCCGGCCGGGAGCTGTTCGAGGAGCGTGGCTGGGCCGACGTCCGCATCGACGCCGTGGCCGAGCGGGCCGGCGTCTCGCACGGGACCTTCTACACCTGGTTCGACTCCAAGGAGTCGCTGCTGCGGGCGATCGTCGCCGTCGTGGTGGAGGACCTCTTCACCGCCACGACGGTGGGTCCCCGGCTGCCGCCCGACGCGCCCTACGCCCGGATCGAGGCGGCCAACCGGCTCTACCTCACCGCCGTCACCCGGCACGCCCGGATCCTGCGGGTGCTCGACTCGCTGGCCGACACCCGCGAGGAGTTCCGGCGGCTGCGGGTCGACGTCCGGGAGGCCTTCGTCCGCCGCGGGATGGAGGGCCTGGTGCGGCTGCAGGAGCTGGGCCTGGCCGACGGCGCCCTGCCGCCCCGCGCCACCGCGAGCGCCCTGGGGGCGATGGTCGAGTCCTTCGCCCACCTGTGGCAGGACCCGGGGGAGGACCTCGACGAGGACGCCGCCGTCGACGTGCTCACCCGGCTGTGGGCCGGCGCCATCGGCCTGCCGCGCTCGGCCTGGCCCGACGGGCGCTAGCCGTCGGCCGCCCAGGACGGGCGGCGCTTCTCCAGCAGTGCGGCGATGCCCTCCCGCGCCTCGGCCGAGGCGAACCGCTCGGCGGAGAGCGCGGCCATGCGGCGGAGGTCCTCCTGCAGGTCGTCGCCGGGCAGCTCGCGCAGCAGCCGCTTGGTGACGGCGAGCGCCTCCGGCGCGCCCCGGCCGAGGGACCCGACGAGGGCGTCGACGGTCGCGTCGAGCTCGTCGTCGGCCACCGCCCGGTCGAGCAGGCCGGCTCGCTGCGCGCGGAGGCCGTCGAAGGTCTCGCCGGTGAGGAACAGCTCCCGCGCCGCCCGGCGGTCCATCCGCCGCAGGCAGGCGACGGCGATGACCGCCGGCGCCACCCCGATGCGGACCTCACTGAAGCCGAAGCCCGCCCCGGCGAGGCCGACGGCGAGGTCGCAGGCGGCGATCAGGCCGAGGCCGCCGGCCCGGGCGGCGCCGTTGACGCGGGCCACCACCGGCTTCGGGCCCTCGATCAGCAGCGTCAGGACCTCCGGCAGCCCGACCGCGCCGGGGGCGGCACCGCTGCGCTGCTCCTTGAGGTCGGCGCCGGAGCAGAAGACCGGGCCGGCGCCGGTCAGCACCACCGCGCGCACGCCGTCGTCGGCCATCGCCCCGGTGAGCGCCGCGTGCAGCTGCTCGACCAGGGCCCGGGACAGCGCGTTGCGGTTGGCCGGGGAGTCCAGCGTGACCACCGCGGCCGGCCCGCGCCGGCCGACGGTGACCAGCCGGTCAGCTCCGGAACTCATCGCGCAGCTCGTGCTTCTGGATCTTGCCGGTGGCGGTCTTGGGCAGGCCGGTGCGGACCTCGATCCGCTTGGGCACCTGGAAACCGGCCAGGTGCGCCCGGCAGTGGGCCAGCAGCCGCTCGGCGATCGCCGCCGGGTCGGCGTCCGGGTCGGCGGCCACGACGACGCCGGTGACGGCCTCGCCCCAGCGGTCGTCGGGGACGCCGATCACCGCGGCCTCGACGATCTCCGGCGAGGCGAGCAGCACCCGCTCCACCTCGACGGAGGAGACGTTCTCGCCGCCGGTCTTGACCATGTCCTTGACCCGGTCGGTGAACCAGACGACGGCCTCGTCGTCGAGGTGGCCGACGTCGCCGCTGTGGAACCAGCCGTGCGCGAAGGCGGCGGTGTTGGCGGCCGGGTTGTTCCAGTAGCCGCTCATCACGTGCGGGCCGCGGTAGACGATCTCGCCGGTCTCGCCGGGGGGCAGGAGGTTCCCGCCCGGGTCCATGACCTGGGTGTCGACGGTGACCGTGGACGGGCCCCAGGACGCGGCCTTGGTCTCCTGGTGCGAGGGCCACTGGAACACCGTCGCCGGCACGCACTCGGTCTGGCCGGAGCCCAGCAGCACCTGCGCGTTCGGGAACGCGGCGGCGATGGCGGTGATCCGCTCCTGCGGCATGGGCGCCATCGCGTAGATGCACAGCCGCACCGACGAGAGGTCCCGCGTGGCGATGCCGGGGGTGGCGAGCAGCGCGGCGTACATCATCGGCAGCAGCATCAGGTGCGTCGCCCGCCGCCGTTCGACGACCTCGAGGAACCCCTCGGGCTCGAAGCCGCGGGGCAGGACCGCGGTGCCGCCGGTGAGCAGGACCGGCAGCAGCAGGGTGTCCAGCGCGGTGGTGTGGAACAGCGGCAGCACGATCGGCAGGACGGAGGACTCGTCGCCGCGCCGGTGCCCGACCTGCAGCGCGTTGCTCAGGACGCCGACGTGCACGGCGAGGTGGCTGGTCAGCACGCCCTTGGGCCGCGCGGTGGTGCCCGAGGTGTAGAGGCAGTGCAGGGTGTCGCGGTCGTCCACGAGCACCCGGACCGGCGTGGGGTCGACGGCGACGTCGTCCCAGCGGACCGCGTCGCGGCCGGCGACCTGCGCGGGGACGTCGTCGCCGGTGACGACCACCCGGGTGATGGCCGGCAGCCCCGGCAGGACCGCCTCGAGCAGCGGCAGGAAGACCGGGTCGGCGACGACGATGCGGGTGCCGGAGTCGGCGAGGATCCACGCGACGTCCTCGGGGGCGAGCATCAGGTTGACCGGCAGCGCGACCAGCCCGGCCTTGGCGCAGCCGAAGAAGCTCGCGGCGAACCGCCAGGAGTTGCCGAGCAGGAACGCCACCGGCTCCTGGTGCCCGACGCCGGCGTCGAGCAGGCCCCGGCCGAAGGCCTCCGCCGCGGCGTCGAGCCGGGCGTAGCTGACCTCCTCCTCGCCGTCGACGATCGCCGTGCGGCCGGCGAACAGCCGGGTGGAGCGGGTGAGCATGTCGCCCACGGAGAACCGGGTGGCCAGGTTCAGCTCGAGGGGGTCGATCCCGGACAGGTCAGGACGCACGGCTGTTCTCCTCGGTCTCGGGGTGGGGGACCTGCTCGCTGACGACCGCGAGGACCGCGCCCGTCTCCACCTGCGCGCCCACGGTGGCGTGCAGGGAGGTGACCACCCCGTCCGTCGGCGCCACGACGGGGTGTTCCATCTTCATGGCCTCGAGGACCAGCACCAGTTGCCCGGCGCGGACCTCGTCACCCTCGGCCACGGCCACCCGGGTGACCGCGCCGGGCATGGTCGCGGTGAGCGACCCGGGCGCGACCGCGGCGGTGGGCTCGGGGAAGCGCGGCCGCTCGACCAGCGTGGTCGCGCCCTCGGGGCCGTCGACGTGGTGGCGGTCGCCGTCGACGTGCACCTTGTAGGCGCTCCGCAGCCCCTCGGCCTCGACGTCGAGCCGGACCCGTCCCGGGCCGGTCACCTCGGTGCCGAGCACGGTGAGCGGCACGGGCTCGCCGTCGACGTCGGCGGTCACGCCCGAGCGGTCGAGGCGGTAGCGCACCGTGCCGGCGTCGAAGGCGGTGGTCTGCGGCGCGGTGGGGTTGTTGCGCCAGCCCGAGGGCAGGCCGGCCAGGACCGGCGCGGCCGCCCGCCGCAGGGCCGCCCCGGCGAGGGCGGCGACGACGGCGTGCCGGCGGCGGCCGGCGTCGTCGACCAGCGGCGCGGCGAGGACGTCGAGGCCGTGCCGGTCCAGGAACGCGGTGTCGGTCTCCCCGGCGAGGAAGGCCGGGTGCCGCAGCACGCGCACCAGCAGGTCGCGGTTGGTGGTGAGGCCGTGCAGGCGGGCGCGGGCGAGCGCGCCGGCCAGGGCGAGCGCCGCGGACGCGCGGTCGGGAGCCCAGGCGATCACCTTGGCGAGCATCGGGTCGTAGTGGACGCCGACCTCCCCGCCGGCGACCACGCCGCTGTCGACGCGGATGCCGGGGCCGGGCGGAGGGCGGAACGCGGTGTCGGCGGGGATGGCGAACTCGGCGAGCCGGCCCGACTGCGGCAGCCAGCCGCGCGCCGGGTCCTCCGCGTACAGGCGCACCTCGATCGCGGCACCCGACAGCGTGGGGGAGACCGCCTCCGCGGGCAGCGGGCGGCCGGCGGCGACGTCGAACTGCAGCCGGACGAGGTCGAGACCGGTGACGGCCTCGGTGACCGGGTGCTCGACCTGCAGCCGGGTGTTCATCTCGAGGAACCAGAAGTCGCCGGACTCCTCCAGCAGGAACTCCACCGTGCCGGCGCCGACGTAGCCGATCGCGCGGGCCGCGGCCACGGCCGCCTCGTGCAGCCGCGCGCGCAGGTCCGGCCCCACGGCGGGGGAGGGCGCCTCCTCGACCACCTTCTGGTGCCGCCGCTGGATCGAGCACTCGCGCTCGAACAGCGCCACGGTGGTCCCGGACCGGTCGCCGAAGACCTGCACCTCGACGTGGCGGGGCCGCTCGACCAGCCGCTCGAGGAAGACGGTGCCGTCACCGAACGCCGACGCCGCCTCCCGGGCCGCGCCCTCGACCGCCTCGCCCAGCTCCGACGGCTCGCGCACGGTGCGCATGCCGCGCCCGCCGCCGCCGAAGGACGCCTTGACCAGCAGCGGATAGCCGACCTCGGAAGCGGCCTTCTCGAGGGTGTCGCCGGACAGGCCGGTCGCGTCGACGCTGGGCAGGACGGGCACTCCCGCCCGGGCCATGAGCTCCTTGGCGGCGAGCTTGCTGCCCATCGCCTCGACGGCCCCGGGGTCCGGCCCGACGAACACCAGCCCGGCCGCCTCGACGGCGCGGGCGAAGTCGGCGTTCTCCGACAGGAAGCCGTAGCCGGGGTGCACGCAGTCCGCGCCGGACCGCAGCGCCGCGGCGACGACGAGGTCGGCGCGCAGGTAGGTGTCGGCCGGCGTGCTGCCCGGCAGCCGGACCGCGACGTCGGCGTCGGCCACGAACGGGGCCGCGGCGTCGGCGTCGGAGTACAC
Organism: Geodermatophilus normandii; assembly: GCF_003182485.1. NCBI lineage: Bacteria > Bacillati > Actinomycetota > Actinomycetes > Geodermatophilales > Geodermatophilaceae > Geodermatophilus > Geodermatophilus normandii. The sequence continues at coordinate 3,317,057 of NZ_QGTX01000001.1, forward strand.
GGCGACCGTGCGCAGGCCCATGGCGCGGGCGGTGACGACGACGCGCCGGGCGATCTCGCCGCGGTTGGCGACCAGGACGCAGCTGAGCGGGCGGGTCACAGCCGGAACACCCCCCATCCGTCGTGCAGGCCTCTGACCGGGGCGTTGTGGATGGCCGACAGGGCGAGCCCGAGGACGGTGCGGGTGTCGCGGGGGTCGATGATCCCGTCGTCGTAGAGGCGGCCGGAGAGGAACAGCGCGAGCGACTCGGCCTCGATCTGCTGCTCCACGGCGGCGCGCATGGCCGCCGCGGCCTCCTCGTCGTAGTCGCGGCCGCGGGCCCGCGCGCTGGCCCGGCCGACGATGTCGAGGACGCCGGCCAGCTGTGCCGGCCCCATCACCGCGCTCTTGGCGTTGGGCCAGGTGAACAGGAAGCGGGGCTCGTAGGCGCGGCCGCACATGCCGTAGTTGCCGGCGCCGTAGGAGGCCCCGATGTTCACGGTGAGGTGCGGGACGGTGCTGTTGGACACCGCGTTGATCATCTGCGAGCCCGCCTTGATGATCCCGTCCTGCTCGTACTCGGTGCCGACCATGTAGCCGGTCGTGTTCTGCAGGAACAGCAGCGGGGTGTCGGTCTGGTTGGCCAGCTGGATGAACTGGGCGGCCTTCTCGGCGTCCTGCCGGAACAGCACGCCGCGGGCGTTGGCCAGCACCCCGACCGGGTAGCCGTGGATGCTGGCCCAGCCGGTCACCAGCGACGTCCCGTAGAGCGGCTTGTGCTCGTCGAAGCGGCTGCCGTCGACGACGCGGGCGAGGACGTCGCGGGGGTCCAGCGGCTGGCGCAGGTCGGCCGGGGCGAGGTCGAGCAGCTCCTCCGGGTCGTGCAGCGGCGGGTCGGCCGGCCGCGAGGGGCCCGGGCCCTGCTTGCGCCAGTTGAGGTTCCGCACGATCTGCCGGCCCAGCCGGATGGCATCCACCTCGTCGACGGCGAGGTGGTCGGCGCTGCCGGAGACGCGCGCGTGCATCGCGGCCCCGCCGAGGGACTCCTCGTCGGCGTCCTCGCCGGTGGCCATCTTCACCAGCGGCGGACCGGCGAGGAACACCTTGCTGCGGTTCTCGATCATCACCACGTGGTCGCTCATCCCGGGCACGTAGGCGCCGCCGGCGGTGCTGTTGCCGAACACCAGCGCGATCGTCGGGATGCCGGCCGCCGACAGCCGGGTCAGGTCGCGGAAGCCGCGGCCGCCGGGGATGAAGATCTCCGACTGGGTGGGCAGGTCGGCGCCGCCGGACTCCACCAGGCTGACGAACGGCAGCCGGTTGACCCGCGCGACGTCGTGCGCCCGGGCGGACTTGCGCAGCGTGTAGGGGTTCGACGTCCCGCCGCGGACGGTGGGGTCGTTGGCCGAGACCACCACCTCGACGCCCTCGACGACGCCGATGCCGGTGACCGTGCTGGCCCCGACCGGGAAGTCGGTGCCCCACGCGGCGTAGGGGGAGAGCTCGAGGAACGGGCTGTCGCGGTCCAGGAGCAGCTCGATGCGCTCCCGCACCGTGAGCTTGCCGCGCCCGCGGTGGCGGGCCAGCGCCTTGTCCCCACCGCCGGCGTTGGCCAGGCGCAGCTGCTCCTCGAGCTCGGCCAGCCGTTCGAGCAGGGCGGCGCGGTTGCCCGCGGCCCGCTCGTCGAGAACCGTCATGCGTCTCCCTCCGGGGGCAGCAGGCGGACCGGGACGTCGACGACGCGCGAGCGCAGCCACTCGCCCACGGCCTTGGCCTGGGGGTCGAACCGGGTGCCCGCGGCGACGCCCTCGCCGAGCAGCCCGGGCAGCTGGAACAGCAGCGCCCGCAGGCCGGGCAGCAGCTCACGGGTCACCGGCAGCGGGGCGGCCTCGGGGAGCAGCGCGCGCAGCCGGTCGGGCGTGAGGAAGCCGGCCAGCCAGGCGTAGCCGTCGTCGGTGCGGGCGTAGACGCCGAGGGTGGCCGCGCCGCCCTTGTCGCCGCTGCGCGCGCCGGCGACCCGGCCGAGCGGTGCCCGTCTGGTCGGGCCGTCGTCGTCCCGGGGCGGCGGGTCCGCGACCGCGGCGTCGTCGGGGACCATCGCAGGGGGAGCGGCACGGGGAGCGGCAGGGGTCAGGGTCTCGGTGGTGCCGTCGGGGAGGCCGACCACCTGCGGCACGTCGTCGGCGGGCACCCAGGCCGCGGAGTAGACGCCGTAGGCCGACGGGCTCGGCGGCGCCGACGTGGCGTGGAACCCCGGGATGCTCGCCAGGCCCAGCTCGATGACCGGCACGGTGAACGCCTTGCCGACCCGGCGGCGGTCGCGGTCCTTGACCGTCACGTGCAGCAGCGCCGCGGCCTCCTCCTGCACGTCGGCGTCGGGGGAGTCGGTGCGGGCGAGGGTCACGGTGACCTCCTCGGCGCCCGCCAGCGCGGGGGCGAGCTGTCGGCGCAGGAGCTCCGCCTTGCGCTCGACGTCGAGCCCCGTGAGCGGCAGGGTCATCGTGTTGCGGAAGCCGCCGAGCCGGTTGACCGCGACCTTCAGCTCGCCACCGGGCGGCAGGCCCGGGCGCCCGAGACCTCGACCCGGTCGGGGCCGTCCGGGCGCAGCCGCAGCGTGTCGAAGCGGGTGACGACGTCGGGGCCGCCGTAGCGGCTGCCGGTGAGCTCGTAGAGCAGCTGCTCGGTGACCGTCTCGACCGTCACCGCGCCGCCGGTGCCCGGGTGCTTGGTGATCACCGACGTGCCGTCCGCGGCGATCTCGGCGAGCGGGAAGCCCGCCCGGTCGAGAGCGGCGGGGTCGGCGTCGAGCAGCTCGGTGAAGAAGCTGAAGTTGCCGCCGGTGGCCTGCGCGCCGCACTCGAGCACGTGCCCGGCCACCGTGGCGCCGGCCAGCGCGTCGAGGTCGGCCGTGGCCCAGTCGTCGCGGCCCCAGCCGTGGTGCCAGGCGGCGGGCCCGACGACGAGGCTCGCGTCGGTCACCCGGCCGGTGACGACGACGTCGGCGCCGGCCTCCAGCGCGCGCACGATGCCGCGGCAGCCGAGGTAGGCGTTCGCGGTGAGCGCGTCGTCGACGTCGCGGTCGCCGGGCGGGCGGTCGCCGCCGCGGAGCCGGCCGCGCAGCGCGCCGAGGCGGGGCAGCAGGTCGTCGCCGCTGACCGTCGCCACCCGGACCGGGAGCCCGAGCCGCTGCCCGAGCGCGGTGACGGCGTCGGCGAGGCCCTGCGGGTGGAGCCCGCCGGCGTTGCTGACGATCCGGACGCCGCGCTCCAGCGCCGTGCCGAGGCACTCCTCGAGCTGGGACAGGAAGCTGCGCGCCCACCCCGCCGAGGGGTCCTCCTGCCGCTGGCGGCCGAGGATGAGCATGGTCAGCTCGGCGAGGTAGTCGCCGGTGAGGACGTCGACCTCCCCGCCGTCGAGCATCTCCCGCATCGCGCTGTGCCGGTCGCCGTAGAACCCGGAGACGTTGGCGACCCGAAGCGGCGCGGTCACGGCCGCGCGCCCCGTGCTCCTGCTCTGCCGAGCGGCTGCCGGCCCTCACCCGGGGGGCCGGCGAAGGCCTGCGCGATGCCGAGCCACTCCTCGGCGGCCGGCCCGCGGACCTCGAGGGACACGTCGTCGCGGTGCCGGCGCTGGGTGACCAGCAGGCAGAAGTCCAGCGCGGGGCCGCGGACGACGTCGCCGGCGTCCTCCGGTCCCCACGTCCAGGGCTCGCCGCCGGGGCCGGTGAGCTCCACCCGCACCGGGTGCTCCGGCGCGGGCAGGCCGCGGACGGCGTAGGAGAAGGGCCGGGCGCGGACGCCGATCTCGGCGACCGAGCGCAGCCGGGCCGTGGCCGGCCGGTCCTGGCCCAGCGCGTCGACCACGTCCTGCCCGTGCGCCCAGGTCTCCATCAGCCGGGCGGTGACGAACGACGCCGGGCTCATCGGCGGCCCGAACCACGGCACCCGCGTGCCGGCGGGGACCCCGCGCAGCGCGGTGGCGAGGGCCTCCCGGCCGGCGCGCCAGTCGGCGAGGACCTCGGCCGGGGGCGACGTGCGACCCTCGCGGGTCAGCCGCTCCACGTAGTCGCCGGCGCCGTCGCCGAGGCTCCGCACGTGCGCGGCGAACCCGGCGGGGTCGGTGACGGCCAGCAGCGCGTCGCGGTCGAAGAACCGCAGGTGGTTGACGGTGTCGCGGACGTCCCAGCCGGCCGCGGGCGTCGGGGTGAGCCAGCCGTCGTCATCCAGGGGTGCCACGCGGGCGTCGAGGTCGGCGGACTCGGCCGCCAGGTCGTCGACCAGCGCCTGCAGGAGCGCGCCGCTCACGCCTCGAACCCGTCCATGCGGGCGAGCACCTGCAGCATCACCTCGTCGGCACCGCCGCCGATGGAGGCCAGCCGGCTGTCCCGGAAGAACCGGGAGGTCCAGGTCTCCTCCATGTAGCCCGTCCCGCCGTGGAACTGCAGGCAGGTGTCGGCCACCTCGCGCAGCAACCGGCCGGCGGTCAGCTTGGCCACCGTGGCCGCGCGGGTGGTGTCCTCGCCGTCGACGTAGGACTCCGCGCAGGCGTAGTTGTGCGATCGCAGGAGGTCGACCTGCGCCGACAGCTCGGCCAGCCGGAACGCGACGTACTGGTTGGCCGCCAGGGGCCTGCCGAACGCCTGCCGCTGCCGCAGGTACTCGCGGGTGCGGTCGAGCGCGTACCGGCAGCTGCCCACGGCGCCGTAGGCGGCGAACATCCGCTCGACGACGAACTGCGACATCTGCTGCTGGAACCCGCGGCCGACGGTGCCGATGGTGTTGGACACCGGCACCCGCACGTCCTCGAACCACAGCTCGGCGGTGTCGGAGGAGCGGTTGCCGAGCTTGTCGAGCTTCCGGGAGACGGCGAACCCCGGGGTGTCGGTGGGCACGATGATCTGGCTCATCCCGCGGTGGCCGCCCTCGTCGGAGGTGCGCGCCAGCAGGCACAGCCAGTCGGCCTGGGTGCCGTTGGTGATGTAGAGCTTGCTGCCGTTGATCACCCAGTCGTCGCCGTCGCGCACCGCGCGGGTGCGCAGCCCCGCGACGTCGGAGCCGGCGCCGGGCTCGGTGACCGCGATGGAGCAGACGGCGGTGCCCCGGATGGCCGGCTCGAGGTAGCGGCGCTTGAGGTCGTCGCTGCCGAAGTCGTGCAGCGACGGCGTCGCCATCATCGTCTGGACGCCGATCGCCATCGGGACGCCGGCGCAGCCCGAGCGGTGCAGCTCCTCGCAGAGGACGACGCTGAACAGGTGGTCGGCGCCCTGGCCGCCGTACGCGGGGTCGTACTCCAGGCCCAGCAGCCCGAGCTCGCCGAGCGTGGGGAACAGCTCGTGCGCGGGGAAGGTGCCGGCCCGCTCCCACTCGTCCACGTGCGGCGCGATCTCCCGCTCGACGACGTCGCGCACCATCTTCCGGAAGGCGTGGTGCTCGGGGGTGAAGCGCATGCGGACTCCTGGCGGATGACGCGCGGCGAGCCCGCGGCCGGACTTGACGGTGGTGTCAGGTCTAGCAGCCCGGTGTGACCTGCACAACGATCCGGTGCGGACGAGCCGTCGCTCCGTTCGGCGCCGGCCTGACGAAGTTCTGCTTTCGACTGAGCAGAAGTCCCGCTACGTTGTGGTCCACGGCACAGCGCGCGGCCGCTCCGGTGGCGGGCGGTGCCGTGCACCGGTCCACCACCCGAGGGGGAAGTCCGTGAGAGAAGCGAGAAGCCTGCGCTCCGTCCTGCGAGCCGTGCTCGTCGCCGCCGTGTCGGCGGTCCTGTTCGTGGGGCTCGTCGGCACGGCCAGCGCCGCTCCACCGAGCGATGCACAGGAGAACTCCGCCTGCGTCGGCCGCACCATCCCGACGAGCAAGATCTCCATCCAGCTGTGGACGTTCGCCGAGTACATCGGCTTCGGGACCGACGCGGCCACGCAGGCCCGTCTCGAGGAGGTCCTCAGCCAGCTCGCCGCGATGGGCTACCGCAACGTCGAGCCGTTCTCGCTGAGCGGCCTGACCGCGGAGCAGTTCCGGGCGCTGCTCGACGAGTACGGCCTCAAGGCCTCGGCCCGCCACGTCAACGTGGGGACGCCGACTGCCACGGTCGACATCGCAGCGATCCTCGAGGAGAACCGGATCCTCGGCATCAAGTACTTCGGCTCGGGTGGTACCCCGAACCTGAACACCGAGGCCGAGTGGATCGCCTACGCCCAGTACCTGAACGCGGTCGGGGAGCAGGCCCGCAAGGCCGGGCAGACGCTCATGGTGCACAACCACAACTGGGAGTTCACCGACGTCTTCAACGGCCGCACCGCCTACGACATCCTGATGGCCTACACCGACCCGAAGAACGTCGTCTTCCAGCTCGACCTCTACTGGGCGACCTTCGCCGGCGTCGACCCGATCGCGCTGATCGAGCGCTACGGCAACCGCATCCAGCTGTTCCACGTCAAGGACCTCAACCCGACCCTGAACCGGCGGATCGAGATCGTGGGCCGCGGCAACATCGACTTCGCGTCGATCTTCGCGGCGGCCGGTGGCGGCATCCGGTACTACGTGGTCGAGCACGACCCGCGCTTCGGCGACGAGACGTTCGACCCGTTCGAGGCTGCCGAGGAGGGGTTCGACTACCTCACCTGCAAGCGCGCCTGACGGAGCGCAGCACCGCGCTCCACGGGGGGCGGTCCCGGGTTCCCCGGGGCCGCCCCCTCGCCGTGTCCGGCCCGGGTGCCACGATGCGGCCATGACGGGGACGGGCGGCACGGCCTTCGTCCTGGGCGGCGGGGGAGTGCTCGGCGCGGCCGAGGTCGGGATGCTGCAGGCCCTGGCCGAGGCCGGCATCCGCCCGGACCTCGTCGTCGGCACCTCGGTCGGCGCGATCAACGGCGCGCTCGTCGCCGCCGACCCGACGCCGGGCGCGGTGGACCGGCTGCGCGGCGTGTGGGAGGAGCTGGCCTCGCGGCGGGTGTTCGCCGGGTCGGTGCTCGGCCGGGTGGGCACGCTGGTGCGGACCCGCACCCACCTGCACCCCCGCGAACCGCTGCGGGAGCTGCTCGAGGACGCGCTGCCGGTGCACACGTTCGCCGAGCTGGCCGTGCCGTTCCAGTGCGTGGCGGCCAGCATCGAGCGCGCCGCCGAGCACTGGTTCACCGACGGCCCGCTGCTCGACGCCGTGCTCGCCTCCTGCGCCGTCCCCGGACTGCTGCCGGCGGTGGAGGTCGACGGCGAGCACTACCTGGACGGAGGTCTCGTGCACAGCATCCCGGTGGGCCGCGCCGTCGCTCTCGGCGCCGGCACCGTCTACGTGCTGCACGTCGGGCGGATCGACCGCCCGCTGCGGCCGCCGGCCCGGCCGTGGGAGGTGGCCACGGTCGCCTTCGAGATCGCCCGCCGGCACCGGTTCGCCGCCGACCTGGCCACCCTGCCGGAGGGGGTCACGGTGCACGTGCTGCCCGCCGGCGACCCCGCCCCGCCCGGGGCGGCCAACCTGCGCTACCGGGACTTCTCGGGTGTCTCCGCACGCATCGAGCGCGCGCACGCCGCGGCCCGGGACCACCTGGAGCGGATCGGTGTCTCCCGGGACGGAGGTGCCTGAGGTGCTGCCGTCCCGCCGCGTCCGCCGGGTCACCGGCCCGCTCCTCATCGGCGCGCTGGTGCTCGCCGTCGCCCTGCTGCCCGTCCTCGTCGTGGTCGCGCTGGTCGCCTCCCTCTTCCTGCCCGGCCGCCTGCGCGCGCTGCGGCTGCTGGCCTTCGCGGTCGTCTACCTGGCGCTGGAGGTGGCCGGCCTCGCGGCGGCGGCCGTGCTGTGGGTGGCCAGCGGCTTCGGCCGCCGGCTGCGGTCCCCGGCGTTCCGCGCGGCGCACTACACGGTGCTGCGCCTGTTGCTCGACGTCGTCATGCGCGCCGCGCAGCGGCTGTTCGCCCTGCGACTGGTCACCGACGGGGAGTCCTGGTCGCCCCTCGACGACGGCGTCCCCGGCTCGACCAACGCCATGGTGGTGCTGTCCCGGCACGCCGGCCCCGGCGACTCGTTCCTGCTGGTCCACACGCTGATGAACCGCGACCACCTGCGCCAGCCGCGGATCGTGCTCAAGGACCTGCTGCAGATGGACCCGCTGATCGACGTCTACCTCAACCGGCTGCCCAACACCTTCGTCTCCTCCGGCCCGGGCAGCGGGCAGCGCTCCGAGGAGGCCATCGCCGACCTGGCCCGCGACCTCGGCGAGGAGGACGCGCTGCTGATCTTCCCGGAGGGCGCGAACTCCACCCCGCAGCGCCGGATCCGCGCGATTGCGCGGCTGCGCGAGCGGGGCCTGGTGGCGGCGGTGCGCCGGGCCGAGGCGATGCGGCACCTGCTGCCGCCGCGCCCGGGCGGGGTCGCCGCGGCGCTGCGCGCGGCACCGCACGCCGACGTCGTCCTCGTCGCGCACACCGGGCTGGAGCACCTGAGCACGGTCCGCGACGTCTGGCGGGGCCTGCCCGTGGACAAGACGCTGCACCTGCGCTGGTGGTTCGTCCCGGCGGCGGAGGTCCCGCGTGAGGAGGCGGACCTGACCGACTGGCTCTACCGCTGGTGGGAGACGATCGACGACTGGATCACCACGACGTCGGCCGCCGGGCACTAGGCGCCGCGTCCCGCCGTCCGGGATCCCGACGCCCGGAGCTCCGCTCCCCCCTGCTCCGGTTCACGGAGCCGGGGGGAGCTCCAGCGGAGCGTCCGCCGGTGCAGGTTCCGCAGGACCCCCGGTCGCCTCGGACGGCGCGTCCCCGGCGGGGGGCTCCGGCGCCGGCAGCTCTTCGGGTGCCGACTTCGGGGCGGTCTCGGGCGCGGGGGTGGTCTCGGGCGCGGGGGTGGTCTCGGGCGCGGGGGTGGTCTCGGGCGCGGGGGTGGTCTCGGGCGCGGGGGTGGTCTCGGGCGCGGGGGTGGTCTCGGGCGCGGGCGCTGCCTCCGGCGCCGGCTGAGGCGCCGACTGCTCGCTGGGTGCCGGCTCGGGCGCGGCTCCTGGCTCGGGCGCCGTCTCCGGCTCGGGTGCCGGTTCTGGCTCGGGTGCTGTCTCCGGCTCGGGCGCCGCTCCTGCCTCGGGTGCGGCTCCTGCCTCGGGTGCGGGTTCTGGCTCGGGTGCTGTCTCCGGCTCGGGTGCCGGTTCTGGCTCGGGTGCCGTCTCCGCCTCGGGCGCCGCTCCCGGCTCCGGCTCCGGCTCCGGCTCCGGCTCCGGCTCCGGCTGCTCGGCGGGTGGCGGCAGCGGCTCGGGTGCCGTCTCCGCCGACGGGCCGGGCGCCGCGTCGCGCTCGGCCGGCACCTCCGCCCCACCAGCGGGCTGCGGGGACGGCGAGGCCCCCGACTCCGGTGCCGCCTCGGGAGAGGGCCCAGGGGTGGGTGGCACCTGCTCGTCGGTCGCCGGCTCGGGGGATCCCTCGGGCTGGGGCGTGGCCTCCGGCTCGGCCGTCGCCCCGGGCACAGGTGGTGCTCCGGTCTCGGGTCCCGACTCCGTCGGTGCCTCGGAGGAGGGGATCGGCCCGGGTGGCACGTCGCCCTCCGGTGCCGGTTGCGGGCTCGGCGGTGCCTCGGTCCCGGGTGCCGGCTCCGCCGCGGACGTCCCCGCCTGCGGCGTCACCTCCGGGTCGGACGGCTCGGAGGCCGGCGGGGCCTCGGTCTCCGCTGGGGAAGCCGGACCGGGCTCGGTCTGCGGCTCCGGCACCTCGTCGAGGTCGCCGGGGGCCTCGGTCTCGGAGTCGGTCCCGACGGAGGCGGTCGTGGCGTCGCCGTCTGCGTCGATCCCGTCGACCTCGGCTGCCGTGTCGGTGGAGGCGTCCGTGGGATCGAGCTCGGTCGTGGCCTCGGTGTCGACGTCGGTCCCGTCGAGGTCGGCGGGCGTCTCGGCGGCGGGCGCGACGTCGGTGACAGCCTCGTCCTGGGCCTCCGCCTCGGGCTCGGGCGCGGGCTCGGGCTCGGGGGCCGCTGCCGGTGCCGGCTCGGGTTCGGGGCCGCTGCCGGCGCGGGCTCGGGCTGGAGGACCGGTGCCGGTGCCGGTGCGGGCTCGGGCTGGACGACCGGTGGGGGAGCAGGGACGGTGTCGGGGGCGGGTCCGGTCGGAGGCGTGGCCTCCGCGACCTCCGGGGTCCCCGGTACCCCCGCGTCCCCGTCCGTCGCCGCGGGACCCCCGCCGCCCGACTCCGGGGGCGCGGGCGCGCTCGGGGGGCTCGGTGCGGGAGGCGCGCTGTCCAGCAGTTCGGAGAAGGCCCGGACGATCCCTCCTCCGGGCGGCGCTCCCTGGAGGGCCTGCGCCAACGAGGCGACCCCCGTCCAGACCAGCAGGACGGCGGCTCCCGCCGCCGTCCGTGCCGCGCGGCCGGGGAGCCGCCGGGCCCACGTGGGTGCACCGGGGGAACGGCTCGCGCCAGGCCGCCGTCCCGCCTCCTGACGCCGGCGGGCGAGCAGCGCCGCCACGGCTCCGGCCGCGAGCAGCAGGCCGGCCCCGACGAGGAACCCGACGGTGCCCGGACCACGGGTGCCCGGAGCGGCGTCCGCGACGGCGACCGTTCCTGCCACGACCTGGGCGCCCGCGGCGACCACGGCGGAGAACAGCAGCGCCCCGGCGGCGGTCGCGACCCGCTCGCCCCGGGGGGACAGCCGGTGGGAGGCCCGCCTCGACGCGCCCGGGTGGTGGCTGACGACGGCTCGGCGGGGGAGCTCCCGGCGGAGGCCGCGCGTCGTCACACTGCCGGCGCCGCCCCGGGGGGAGCCACGTCGCCGTGCACGCATGGAGCCTCCCGGTGGTGGCGTCGGTGCGTGGTCGTCCGTCGGTCCCGTGCCGCGCCAGGATGGTGGCGCGCCGAGGGCGAGCGCAAGGAGTGCCCGACCTCCGGTCCGCCAGAGCCCTCCCGGCCGGGTCAGGTCATGTCGACGGCGATCTTGAGCTGACCCGGCCGCGGGGCGATCGCGGCGCCGAACGCGGCCTCGACGTCGGCGACCGGGTGGACGTGGGTGACGTAGGAGTCGCGCAGCTCCGGGTGCTCGGCCAGGTAGGCGCCGGCGTCGGCGAGCACCCGCCGCCGCTCCAGGGCGACCCCCGAGCGCAGCGTCAGGTTCTTGCGCAGGAACGTCATCATGTCGAACGGGTAGACCGGGTCGTCGGGGACGCCGAAGTAGAAGACCTGGCCGCCGTGGGCGACGGCGTCCAGCGCCGGCTGCAGCGTCGAGATCTGGTGCCCCACCGCCTCCACGACCACCGAGGGCCGGTCCGCGTCGGACAGCCCGGCCGCCCACCGCTCGGCGCGGGCGGTCACCGCCTCGTCGACGCCGAAGACGGACGCGACGTCGGTGCGGTCCACCGGGTCGACGCCGGTCACCCGGGCCGCCCCCCGGGCCTTGAGGACGGAGCTGAACAGCAGGCCGATGGGGCCCTGGCCGATCACCGCGGCCGTCTGCCCCGACACGTCGCCCAGCTGCTCGACGGCGTAGAGCACGCACGCCAGCGGCTGCAGCATCACCGCCGTGGTGGCCGGCAGGGAGGTGTCGAAGGAGGCCAGGCCCTCGCCGTCGGTGACCACGAGCTCGGCGAGCGCGTCGAACATCGACGCCCACCCCACGACGAGGTCACCGGGGGAGTGCCCGGGGTGCTCGCTGGCGACGACCTCCCCGACCACCTCGTGCATCGGGAAGCCCGGCGCCCGGGTGGCCCCCAGCCGTCCTCGGCGGCCGGGTGCGGCCACACGCCGCCGCGGAAGTTGGGCAGGTCGCTGCCGCAGATGGCACCGGCGCGGGGAGCGAGCAGCACGTGCCCCGGCGGCAGCGCGGCGGGGTCCGGTGCGGCGACCTCGACCTGCTCGAAGCGGAAGGGACCGCGCAGCGTCTGTGCCCACATGTGTCCTCCGTGCTGCCCCGCGTGCCGACGGGTGCGATCCGACCACACGCGGGGGAGCGCGGCGACCCGCCCGTCACGTCCGCACGGGGGCCTGCGACTCGGCCGCGGCGGGCGCGGAGCCGCCCGGCGGCACCTCCGGCTCGTCGAGGCGGCGGGCCAGCCGGCCGGGCCACCACATCCACCGGCCGACGTCGAGGGTGAGGGCGGTGACCAGCACCGAGCGCACGACGATCGTGTCGAGCAGCACCCCGAGGGCCACGGCGATGCCCAGCTGGGTGAGGAACGTCAGCGGCAGCGTGCCCAGCACGGCGAACGTCGCCGCCAGCACCAGTCCCGCCGAGGTGATGACGCCGCCGGTGGCGGACAGCCCGACCAGCGCGGCCCGACGGGTGCCGTGGTCGACGGCCTCCTCCCGCACCCGGGTCATCAGGAAGATGTTGTAGTCGATGCCCAGCGCCACCAGGAACACGAAGACGAACAGCGGGAAGGAGCTGTCGGTCGCGTCGACGCCCAGGGTCCAGCCGAAGACGAGGGCGCTCAGGCCGAGGGCGGCGCCGTAGGACAGCACCACCGTGGCGATGAGGAGCAGCGGTGCCACCAGCGCCCGCAGCAGGACGCCCAGCACGCCGAACACGACCAGCATGATCAGCGGGATCACCACGCGGTTGTCCCGCTGCGAGGCGTTCTGGACGTCGAGGTTGAGCGCGGTGTTGCCGCCGACCAGCGCCTGCCCGTCGCCGGCGTCGTCGAGCTCGGTGCGCAGCTCCCCGATGGTGGCGTAGGCGGCGGCGCTGTCGAACGGGTCGGCCAGCGCGGCCTCGACGAGCGCGGCGTCCCCGACCACCCGCGGCTCCCCGACCGAGGCGATGCCGTCGTTCGCGGCCACGGCGTCGGCGACCTCGTCGGCGGAGTCGGCCGTCGTCACCACGGCGACGGCGTTGCCCGCGACGGCGGGGAAGTGCCGGGCGGCCGCGGCGTCACCCTGGACGGACTCGGGGGATCCCCGGAAGCTCTCCGCCTGGGTCAGCCCGCTGGGGTCCAGGCGGAACACGGCGGTGCAGGCGAGCAGGAGCAGGACGCTGGTGACCACCCAGGTGGCGCGGGGGCGGGGCCGGATCCACCGGCCCACCCGGGCCCACAGCCCGGTCGCGCTCGGCTCGGCGCTGCCGAAGCTCGGCCGCACCGGCCAGAAGACCCAGCGGCCGCAGATCACCAGCAGCGCCGGCAGCAGCGTCATCAGCACCACGAGGGTCACGGCGACGCCGATCGCGGCCACCGGGCCCAGGCCCGCGGTCGAGTTCATCTGGGCGGCGACCAGGCACAGCATGCCGAGGACGACGGTGCCGCCGCTGGCCAGCACCGCGGGGCCGGCCCGGTGCACGGCCTCGGTCATGGCCTCGTGCCGGTCGGTGTGCAGCCGCAGCTCCTCCCGGTAGCGGGCGACCAGCAGCAGTGCGTAGTCGGTGCCCGCGCCGACGACCAGGACGGTGAGGATGCTCGCGCTCTGCGCGTTGACCGTGAGGTCGGCGTAGCGGGCGAGCAGGTACACGACCGCCTGGGAGCAGAACAGGGCGATGACCGCGGAGAAGATCGGCAGGATCCACAGCACCGGGCTGCGGTAGGTCAGCAGCAGGATCAGGATCACCACGCCGAGGGCCGCGAACAGCAGCGTGCCGTCGATCCCCGCGAAGGCCTCCGACGAGTCCGCCGCGCTGCCCGCGGGACCGGTGACGTAGGCGGTCAGCCCGTCCGGCCCGTCCGAGGCCTCGGCGCGGATGTCGTCGACGAGCGGGGCGATCGCCTCCCAGCCGTCCGGCCCCACGTTGAGCGGGACGACGACCTGCAGCGCCTGCCCGTCCTCGGACGGGATCGGACCCACCACGGGACCGTCGAGCGCGTCGAGCTGCCCGTACGCCCGGAGGTCCTCCTCGACCGCGGCGCCGTCCTCGGCGGTCAGCCCGTCGGTCCGCTCGTAGACGACGACCGCGGGGAGGACGTCGGGGTCCGAGCCGAGCTCGACCTGGCGCTCGAGGGCCCTCGTCGACTCGGCCTCGGACGGCAGCCAGGCCGCGATGTCGTTCTCCTGCTGGTCGGTGAGCCCGCCGGCCAGCGGGGCCGAGACGCCGGCCAGCACCAGCCAGAGGACGAGGACGACCCACTTCAGGCGCGGGTGGCTGACGCGGGATGCGAACGACCTGCCCATGGCGGGCCCTCTCCGAGAGCGCCGGGCCCCGCACCCCGGACGGCGACAGTGCGGCCCGGACGCTAGCGACCGGCGGAGGTGTCCGGCACCGCCTTTTCCGCCGCGCGACCGCCCCGGGCGGCCCGCCGGGCGCGCGCCTCGCCCCCGTGACCGCCCGTGTGCCCGCTGTGACCGGGCACCGGGACCTCCCGGCCGGGGCCCGCCTCCGGACCCGGCCTACGGGGCGGCCGGGGTCACGTCCGGGGCGGGGTCGTCGTCGAAGCGCAGCGGCTCGGTGCGCCGCGGCATGGCCGCCACGGCGACGGCGATGACCACGGCGGTGACCGCGGTGGCGAGGAAGACGCCGTGCGAGGCCGCGTGCAGGCTCTCCCGCGCGTACTCGGCGACCGCCCCGCCCTGCGACAGCGCGGCGGTCGTGCTGTCGACGTCGGTCGGGACCCGGCCCTCGAGGCCGGGCGGCGGCGAGGCGAACCGGGCGGCCAGCGTGGTGTTGGCGATGGCACCGAAGACCGCCGCGCCGACCGCCGAGCCGATCGAGCGGGCGAACATGGTGGTGCCCGTGACGACGCCGCGCCGGTCCCACCCGACGACCGACTGCACCGCGACGATCAGCGGCGAGGACGACAGCCCCAGCCCGGCGCCGGTGACGAACATGGCCAGGCCCACCTGCCACAGGTGCGCCTGCGCTCCCAGCAGCGCCGTCGCCGTCGTCCCGGCGACGGCGAGGACGACGCCGAGGAGCGCGGTGTTGCGGAACCCGGTGCGCAGGTAGAGCCGGCCGGACAGGCTCGCCGCGATCGGCCACCCCAGCGTCAGCGCCGCGAGGGCGAAACCGGCCTCCAGCGCGCTGGCGCCCAGCACGCCCTGCGCCCACGTGGGCAGGTAGGAGCTCAGCCCGATCAGCAGCGCGCCCAGGCCCAGCGCGGCGAGGTTGCCGGTGACGAGGATGCGGCGGCGGAACACCCACGTCGGCAGCACCGGCTCGGCCGCCCGGCGTTCCACGAAGCCGAACACCACGAGTAGCGCCACCGCCGTCCCCAGGACGGCGACCGAGGTGCCCGACGCCCACGCCCAGGCGTTGCCGCCCTCCAGCAGCCCGAGGATCAGCAGCGCGCACCCGGCCGACAGCAGCACGGCCCCGGCGACGTCCAGCCGCTGCGGCCGGCGCTCCACCCGCTCGGTGAACCGGCGGTGGAGCACCACCAGCGCCACCGCGCCGAGGGGCAGGTTGACCAGGAAGATCCACCGCCAGGACAGGTAGTCGCTGAAGACGCCGCCGAGCGTCGGGCCGAGCACCGACGACACGGCCCACACCGAGGCCAGGTAGCCCTGGACCCGCGCCCGCTCCTCGACGGTGTAGATGTCGCCGATGACGGTCATGCCGATCGGCTGCACCGCCCCGGCGCCGATGCCCTGCAGCGCGCGGCCCACGATCAGCGCCGGCATCGACCAGGCCAGGCCGCAGAACAGCGAGGCGGCGACGAACACCGCGATGCCGAACAGCAGCACCGGCTTGCGCCCGTAGACGTCGGAGAGCTTGCCGTAGACGGGGACGGACACCGCCTGCGTGAGCAGGTACACGCTGAACAGCCACGGGAACTGGCTGAACCCGCCGAGGTCGTCGACGACCGCCGGGACGGCGGTGGCGATGATCGTGCTGTCGAGCGCGATGAGCGCGGTGCTGAGCATCACCGCGCCGAGCACGGGCCCGCGCTCGGAGCGCAGCCCGACCGACGGGCGGGGAGGGGAGGTCACGCCGGAGCACGAACGCGGACCGGCGCGGTCCGTATTCCAGCCCCCGCGGCGACCGGCGTGTCCTCCGGCCCTGGCCCGTGGAGGAGCCGGCGGCGAGCATGGCGCGATGGCCCTCGACGTCGACCGGCTGCTGCGCCTGTGGACCGAGCCGCTGCCCGGGGGCCCGCGGCGGTGGAGGCGTTCCGTGCCCTCTACACCGACCCGGTCACGGTCAACGGCGCGGCGCTGACCGCCGGCGACCTCGTCACCCGCGCCCGGGCGCTGCAGCAGACGTTCGAGGGCGCGCAGCACGAGGTCGTCGCCGTCGTGGAGGACGGCGACCGGGTCGCGCTGGCGTTCCGCGTGGGCGGGCGGCAGGTCGGCCCGCTGGGCACCGCGGCCGGGCCGCTGCCGCCCACCGGCCGGCACGTCGAGCTGCGCGTCGTCGACGTCCTGACCCTGACCGGCGGGCGGATCAGCGACGTGTGGACGGTGGCCGACGAGCTCGGCGCCCTGGCCGCCGTCGGTGCCGTGGCGCTGGTGCCCGACGCCCTAGTGTGACCCGGGGCACGCCCGGTGCCCGCGGAGGAGGGTCGGCCGGATGCGACTGGGACTGTCCCTGGGCTACTGGGGCGCCGGGCCCGACCCGCAGGCCGCCGAGCGGGTGGCCGCGGCCGAGGACCTCGGCTTCGACTCGATCTGGACCGCCGAGGCCTACGGCTCCGACGCCCTGACGCCGCTGGCCTGGCTCGGCGCCCGCACCACCCGGGTGCGCCTGGGCACCTCGGTCGTGCAGCTGTCCGCGCGCACCCCGACGGCGACGGCGATGGCCGCGCTCACCCTCGACCACCTCTCCGGTGGCCGCGTGGTGCTCGGCATCGGCGCCTCGGGGCCGCAGGTGGTCGAGGGCTGGTACGGCCAGCCCTATCCGCGGCCGCTGGCCCGCACGCGCGAGTACGTGGCGGTGCTGCGGCAGGTGTTCGCGCGGGAGAAGGTCGAGTTCGCCGGCGAGCACTACGCGTTCCCGCACCCCGGCGGAACGGGGCTCGGCAAGCCGCTGCGCCCGACCGTGCACCCGCTGCGTGCCGACCTGCCGGTCCTGCTCGCCGCCGAGGGGCCGAAGAACGTGGCGCTGGCCGCGGAGATCGCCGACGGCTGGCAGCCGCTGTTCTACGCGCCCCGGCAGGACGGGCACTACCGCGAGGCGCTGGCCGAGGGCTTCGCCCGCCCCGGCGCGCGGCGCACCGCCGGGGACTTCGAGGTCGTCGGCATGGTGCAGGTGGTGATCGACGACGACGTCGAGGCCGCCGCCGACCGGCTGCGCCCGATGCTGGCGCTCTACATCGGCGGGATGGGCGCGAAGGGCGCCAACTTCCACCACGACGTCTTCGTGCGGATGGGCTACGCCGACGAGTGCGCCCGCATCCAGGATGCCTACCTCGCCGGGCGCAAGGACGAGGCGGCCGCGGCGGTCCCGCTGCGCCTGGTCGAGGAGGTGGCGCTGGTCGGGCCGCGCGCCAAGGTCGCCGAGGAGGCGCACCTCTGGCGGGACTCGCTGCTGACCACGATGGTCGTCGGCGGCGACCCGGCGACGCTGGCGGCGATCGCCGACGTGCTCGGCTAGGTCCGGGTCATCCCGCTGCGGCCGGCGTCCTCCGCCGCCTCCGACCGCAGCAGCGGCAGGGTCCGCCACGGCACCAGCTGCGACAGCGCGACGACGCTGGTCGAGCGCACCACCGCCGGCGACCGGTTGAGGTCGACGAGGACCTGCTGCAGCGCCTCGTGCGAGCCGGCCGCGACCCGGCAGAGGACGTCGCCGCTGCCGGTCGTCGCGTGCGCCTCCAGCACGCCGGGGATCGCCTCGAGGTCGGCGCGCACGGCCTCGATCGCGCCCTGGGCGATCTCGAGGGTGACGAACGCCTGCACGCCGAAGCCGGCCGCGGTGACGTCGACGTCGGGCCCGTAGCCGGTGACCACCCCCGACCGCTCGAGCCGGGCGATCCGGGCGGTCACGGTCGCGCGGGCGACGCCGAGCAGCCGGGACAGCTCCAGCGCGCCGGCCCGCGGGTGCTCGCGCAGCGCCGTCAGCACCGCCAGGTCGAGCGCGTCGAGGTCCGCCACGTCGTCCTCCGCTCAGCTGTACCGGCTGTACAGCCGGAACGCCGTTCCGCTGCGCGAACGGTGCAGTCCGACCAGTACGGAGGGTGATGGTTGCACAGGCCGGTGCTCCGGGAGTGGGCTGAGGCCCCCGCCGGAGGAGATCGGAGCGTCGCCGTGTCGATCGAGCAGACCCTGACCGACGAGGAGCGCCTGGCGCAGCTCGACCTCGACCAGCTGCGCCAGCTGGTCGGCCTCGTGGAGTACGACGGGTCCGCCGACCCGTTCCCGGTCTCGGGCTGGGACGCGCTGGTCTGGATCGTCGGCAACGCCGTGCAGGCGGCGCACTTCTTCCAGTCGGCGTTCGGCATGGAGCTGGTCGCCTACTCCGGGCCCGAGACGGGCAACCGCGACTCCGCCGCCTACGTGCTGCGCTCGGGCGCCGCGCGGTTCGTCGTCACCGGCGCCTACGACCCGGACAGCCGGCTGGCCGACCACCACCGGGCGCACGGCGACGGCATCGCCGACATCGCGCTCACCGTGCCCGACGTCGACCGCTGCACCGCCCACGCCCGCGCGCAGGGAGCCACGGTGGTCACCGAGCCGCACGACGTCTCCGACGAGCACGGCACCGTCCGGCTGGCGACCATCGCCGCCTACGGCGACACCGTGCACACGCTGGTCGACCGCTCCCGCTACACCGGCCCGTACCTGCCCGGCTTCGTGGCGCGCACCTCGACGCTGCAGCGGCGGCCCGGTGCGCCGAGGCGGCTGTTCCAGGCCGTCGACCACGTCGTCGGCAACGTCGAGCTCGGTGCCATGGACGCCTGGGTCGACTTCTACAACCGCGTCATGGGCTTCACCAACATGGCCGAGTTCATCGGCGACGACATCGCCACCGACTACTCCGCGCTGATGAGCAAGGTCGTGGCCAACGGCAACCACCGGGTGAAGTTCCCGCTCAACGAGCCGGCCGCGGGCAAGAGGAAGTCGCAGATCGACGAGTACCTGGAGTTCTACCGCGGGCCCGGCGCCCAGCACGTGGCGCTGGCGACCGGCGACATCGTGGGCACCGTCGACGCGATGCGGGCCGAGGGCGTGGAGTTCCTCGCCACCCCCGACTCCTACTACTCCGACCCGGGGCTGCGCGCCCGCATCGGCGAGGTCCGGGTGCCGGTCGAGGAGCTGCGCAGCCGCGGGATCCTGGTCGACCGCGACGAGGACGGCTACCTGCTGCAGATCTTCACCAGGCCGACCGGCGACCGGCCGACGGTGTTCTTTGAGCTCATCGAGCGGCACGGCTCGCTCGGCTTCGGCAAGGGCAACTTCAAGGCGCTGTTCGAGGCCATCGAGCGCGAGCAGGAGCGCCGCGGCAACTTCTAGAGGGACCCCGCTGCCCCGCCACCCGCACGCCCGCGGCGGACCCCGCAGCGGGGCCGACCAGGGAGGTCACCATGGCGTTCTACCGGCGGGTGGGCAGCGTCCCGCCCAAGCGGCACACGCAGCACCGCCGTCCCGACGGCGGCCTCTACGCCGAGGAGCTCATGGGGGAGGAGGGCTTCAGCTCCGACTCCGCGCTGCTCTACCACCGCGGGATCCCGTCCGCGCTGGTCGACGCCCGGCCGTGGGAGCTGCCCGACCAGACGCTGACCCCGAACGCGCCGCTGGTGCCGCGACACATCAAGCTGCACGACCTGTTCCCCGGGGAGGAGCACGAGGGGACCGACCCGGTGACCGGGCGGCGGCTGGTGCTGGGCAACGCCGACGTGCGGATCTCCTACGCGGTGAGCAGCCTGACCAGCCCGTACTACCGGAACGCCACCGGCGACGAGTGCGTCTTCGTCGAGCGCGGCGCGGCCACCGTGGAGACGGTGTTCGGCGCCCTGCAGGTCGGGCGCGGCGACTACGTCGTCATCCCGCGGGCCACCACGCACCGCTGGGTCCCCACCGGCGACGAGCCGCTGCGCACCTACGCGATCGAGGCCACCTCCCACATCGCGCCGCCGAAGCGGTACCTGTCGCGCTACGGGCAGTTCCTCGAGCACGCGCCCTACTGCGAGCGCGACCTGCGCGCCCCGTCCGAGCCGCTGCTCGCCGAGGGCACCGACGTCGAGGTGTACGTGAAGCACCGCGGCCCCGGCGGCCTGGCCGGCACGGTGCACGTCGTCCCCGAGCACCCCTTCGACGTCGTGGGCTGGGACGGCTGCCTGTACCCGTACGCGTTCGACGTCGCGGACTTCGAGCCCATCACCGGGCGGGTGCACCAGCCGCCGCCGGTGCACCAGGTCTTCGAGGGCACCAACTTCGTCATCTGCAACTTCGTGCCGCGCAAGGTCGACTACCACCCGCTGGCGGTGCCGGTGCCCTACTACCACTCCAACGTCGACAGCGACGAGGTCATGTTCTACGTCGACGGCGACTACGAGGCCCGGAGGGGCTCGGGCATCGGCCGGGGGTCGGTCAGCCTGCACCCGGGCGGGCACTCGCACGGCCCGCAGCCCGGCGCCGTCGAGCGCTCCCTGGGCGCGGAGGCCTTCGACGAGCTCGCCGTCATGGTCGACACCTTCCGCCCGCTCGACCTCGGCGAGGCCGGCACCGCCGGCGACGACGGGCGCTACGCCTGGAGCTGGTCCGGCCGCGGCCCGTCAGCCGGCGGCTGAGCCCGGGGCGCCGAGGCGACGGCGGAGGCGGCGGTGGTGGCGGCGGTGGCGGTGGCGGAGGCGGCGGTGGCGGAGGCGGCGGCGTAGGAGTCGGCGAGGCGGGCGAAGCCCTCCTCCAGGGTCACGGACGGCTCCCAGCCCAGGGCCTGGCGGGTGCGCCGCTGGTCGAACCAGTGCGCGGTCGCGAGCTGCTCGGCCAGGAAGCGGGTGATCGGCGGGACCTCGCGCTGCCCGGTCACCGCCCACACGCCCTCGACGGCGGCGCCGGCCGCCCAGGCCGCCCGAACGGCACGCGGCGGCGGGGCGCCGGGACCCCGGCGGCCCGGCAGAGCCGCCCGATGACCTCCGCGACCGGGCGCGGCTCGCCGTTGGACACCACCAGCGCCTCGCCGTGCACGGGCCCGCACGCGTCCACCGCGGCGACCAGGGCCGCGGCGGCGTTGTCGACGTACGTGGTGTCGATCAGCGCCGCGCCCGAGCCGATCACCGGCAGCCGGCCCGTCCGCGCCCGCTCGACGACGCGCGCCACCAGCTGGGTGTCGCCCGGTCCCCACACCAGGTGCGGCCGGACCGCCAGCACGGCCAGCGAGGGGCCGTCGGCGGCCAGGGCGTCGCGCTCGGCGATCGCCTTGGAGCGCGAGTAGCGGCCGCGCGCGCCGTCGGGGTCGGCCGGTCCGGCGCCGACCCCGGTCAGCGCCGTCCCCGCGTGCGCCACCGACGGCGAGGAGACGTACACCAGCCGGCCGGCGCCCGCGGCCCGGCACGCCCCGACGACGGCCCGCGTGCCCTCGACGTTCGCGGTGAGGTACTCCGCCCACGGGCCGGTGACGTCGACCTTCGCGGCCAGGTGCAGCACGGCGTCCTGGCCGCGGACGGCGCGGTCGACGGCGGCGCGGTCCGCGACGTCGCCGAGCACCTCCCGGCACGGGAGGCCGGAGGGCCGGCGCTGCAGCACCGTCACCTCGTCGCCGCGCTCGAGCAGCGCGGTCGCCGTCGCCCGGCCGAGCATCCCGCTCGCGCCGGTGACCAGCACCCTCACGGCCGGCGGGACCGGGCGCCGGCCAGCACCCGGGCCGCGCGCCGGGCGACCTCGCCGCGGTCGACCTTCGACTGGTGCCGGATGTCCACCGGCAGCGCGGGCACGGTCAGCACCGCGGCGACGTCGACGCCCGCGACCGACCGCACGGCGTCGGCGAGGTCCGCGTCGGCCAGCCGGGGGCGGCGGCCCGCCCCCGGCCCGCCGACGGCACGACGACGACCACGACGACCTGCGTCCCGGCCGGCCCGACGCCGACGGCCGCCGCGGCCGACACGCCCTCGAGGCGCTCGACCCGCTGCTCGATCCCGACGGGGGTCACCGGACCGGCCGCGGTGGTCACCACGTGCTGCAGGCGCCCCTCGATCCACAGCCGGCCCTCGGGATCGAGGTGCCCGACGTCGCCGGTGCGGTGCCACCCCACGTCCCGGGACGTCGCGCGCTCCAGCGCCCACAGCGCGTCGTAGCGGTCCTTGACGTGCGCGGCCTGCACGCAGACCTCGCCGGTGATCCCGGGGCGGTCGGTGGGCGCGCCGTCGGCGGACCCGTCGGACGACAGCGGGCTGACGCGCACGGACACGCCCGGCAGCGGCGTGCCCACGCAGACGCCCTCGCCCTCGCCGGCGGCCTCGATGCCGGCGAGGGAGACGTCGGCGACGGGGAGCACCTCGGTCATCCCGTAGGGCGTGTGCGCGTCGGCGGCGGGGAGCACCTCGCGCAGCGAGCGCAGCAGCGGCGCCGGGACGGGCGCGCCGGCGGACATCAGCAGCCGGACCCGCCCCAGGGCCTCCCGCTGCCCGGCCGACAGGTCCGCCGCGGTGGCCGCGACCCGCCGCAGCGCCGCCGGGGAGGCGAAGACGACCGTCGCCCCGACCGCGGCCGCGGCGTCGGCCAGGGCGGCCGCGGTGAGCGACCCGGGGGCGGTGACGTCGACGTCGGGGACCGCCGACCCGATGCCGAGCGCGGGCCCGAGGATGGCGAACGGCGCGAACGCCGCCACCAGCCGGTCTGCGGGCGTCAGGGCGTAGGCCGAGCGCACCAGGGCGGTCTGGGCGGCGGCCTGGCGGTGCGTGTAGACCACGCCCTTGGCCGGGCCGGTGGCCCCGGAGGTGAACAGCACGGCGCAGTCGTCGTCGACCGGGACCTCGGCCGGCACGGGAGCCGAGCGGCCGAGCGCCTCGAGGTCGTCGAGGGTGTGCGCGGCGCCGCGGGCGCGCGGGCCCGCCGCGATCCGGAGGCCGGGCAGGCCCATCAGCCGGGCGGCGGCCAGCCCCCTGCCGGTGCCGATGACGGCGTCGACCGCTGCGCTGCGCAGGGCCCGGCGCATGCCGGCGAACCCGAGGCCCTTGTCCGCCACGACCACGACGCCACCGGCGCGCCAGACCGCGTAGACCGAGGCGGTGAGGTCGGCCGAGGGCTCCACGAGCAGCGCCACGCGGTGCCCGGGACGGACGCCGGCCGCGGCGAGCCCGGCCGCCAGGTGCCGCACCCGCGCGGCGAGCGCCGACCAGGTCACCGTCGTGCCGCCGACCTCGACGACGGCGGCCGCGTCGTCGCCGGCCCGCTCCTCCAGGGCCGACCACAGGCGGCCCGCGGCGGTGCCCACCGGGCGGGCCGGTGCGGCAGGGGTCCCCAGGTCGGTCACCCACTGCGCCACGGCCTGCGCGTACTGCGGCGCGTCCTCGGGGAGCAGGTGGGAGGCGCCCTCGTAGCGGTGCAGCCGGGCCTGCGGGAGGCGGCCGCGCAGGTCGGTCAGGTACCGCTCGCCGAACACGGGGTCGCGCGGCCCCCACAGCAGCAGCGCCGGGACGTCGAGGTCGCGGATGCCCTCGGCGATGGCCTCCTGGGCCGCGCGGGAGGGGTGCCCGGGCGAGAACGGGATGTCGGCGACGAAGTCGCCCACCGACCGGCGCCGCGCGCGGGTGCGGTACGGCGCGGCGAACGCCCGCCGCACCTCGGCGGGCAGGGCCGGGCGGGACAGCGCCGTCGTCGCCCGGACGAACACCGGTGTGCCGACGGTGACCGCCGCGCGGACGCCGGGGGCGTCGGCGGCGCGGATGAGCACGGGGCCCCAGTCGCCCTCGGGCATCGCGACGGCGGTGTTGCACAGCACGACGCCGCGCAGGTCCGCGCGGTGCTCCAGGGCCCAGCCCAGGGAGATGACGCCGCCCCAGTCGTGCCCCACGGTCACCACCGGCCCGGTGACGCCGAGCGCCGCGGTCAGGTCCCCGAGGTCGGCGACCCGCTGCCGCAGCGGACGCGGCGAGCCCAGCCGGTCGGACCACCCCATGCCGAGCTGGTCGGGGGCGACCACCCGCCACCCGGGCGGGGCGGCGGCCAGCAGCCGGCGCCACAGGTAGGACCACGTGGGGTTGCCGTGGACGCACAGCAGCGTGCCCACGGGGTCGGTCACGCCGTTGTCGAGGACGTGCCAGGTGTGCTTGGTCCCCGTGGCGTCGGCGACGGCGAGCGTGCGGGACCAGGCGGGGTCCAGGCCGGGCAGGGCCGGCGGGGAGCCCGCTGCGGGCTGTGCCGCCGTGGACTGTGCCGCTGTGGGCAGTGCCGCGGTGGGCAGTGCCGCTGGGGA
Organism: Geodermatophilus normandii; assembly: GCF_003182485.1. Lineage (NCBI taxonomy): Bacteria > Bacillati > Actinomycetota > Actinomycetes > Geodermatophilales > Geodermatophilaceae > Geodermatophilus > Geodermatophilus normandii. Next base: position 3,341,201 of record NZ_QGTX01000001.1, read on the forward strand.
GTCCGCCGTCACCAGGCGAGCTCGAGGCAGGAGACGTTGAGGCCCGAGCCGATGCCCATGAGGAGCACGCGGTCACCGCCGGAGAGGGAGTCCTGCTGGCCGGCCAGCGTGTAGGGGACCGACGCCGGGCCGAGGTTGCCGCGCACGGGGAACGTCGTCGGCACCAGGGCGGGGTCGATGGAGAAGCGGTCGCACATCGCCTGGGTGTGCACCTTGGAGACCTGGTGGACGATGTAGCGGTCCATCCCGCCGGCCCAGTCCACCTCGCCCGCGGCGTCGGCCCACATGTCCTGCGACAGCGCCAGGCCGGCGTCGAGCAGGCCCTTGAGGTCGGTGCGCATGAGGTCGTTGTCGCCGACGCACAGCTCGTGGTGCTCGGTGCCCGCCCGGCTGACCGACGCGACGAGGCGGTGGCCCTCGGGGTGCCGGTCGGCCCGGCCGAGGACCATGGCGACGGCGCCGGAGCCCAGCGTCAGGGTGGCGAACTGCGCGATCACGTCCTTGGACGTCGTGCCCGGCTCGGCGAGCCGCTCGAGGGTGCGCTCCTGCACCGGCCGCGAGTCCTCGCCGTTGACGACGAGCGCGTACTCGACCATGCCGGAGTCGATCATCGCGGCGGCGAGCTCCATGCCGTTGACGAAGCCGAGGCAGGCGTTGGTGACGTCGAAGTTCTGGCAGGAGCGCGGCAGGCCGAGCGCGTGGTGCACGGCGACCGCGGTCGAGGGCTCCAGGTACCTGCGGCTGACCGACGTGTTGACCATGAGGCCGATGGCGGCGGGGTCGACGCCGCTCTCGCTGATCGCCTTGGCGCCGGCCTCCGCCGCGCCCTCGACGAACGTGACGCCCTCGCCCCACCAGCGGCGCTCGCGGATGCCGGCCAGGCGCTCGAGCAGCCCGGGACGCAGCCCCACGCGCCGGTAGGTGTCGGCGAGTGCGTCGTCGAGCGCGTCGGAGGTGACGACCCGGCTGGCGTCGGCGGTCTGCAGTGCCAGGACGGCGGTGTTGCCGAACCTGTGGATGGCGTTACCGCCCATGTGCGGGGTTCCCGTCCTCGGGGCGGCGTCCTGCTGCGCCGCCGTCATCTGGGAGCAACTACCCGACCGGCTTCCGGCCATTCCGCCGGTCCGGCTCCTGCGCCCGGCGCGGTCGCGGGATCACTGCACGTGAGGCGCCGCGGGCCGCCGGGCGGGGCGTCAGGCGGGCTCGGGCACGCCTCCCGGGTCGCCGCCGGGGTCCTCCGGGGTCGCCTCGACCGGCGCCGGCGGCAGGGGCTCCGGTGCGTCGGGGAGGAGCTCCGCGGGGTCGTCCGGCACCGGCTCGGTGGGGTCGATCTGCGGATCGGGCTCCGGCAGTGGTGCGACCATCCGTCGAGTCAACCAGCGCGCCGCCCCGCGCGGGAAGCCCGCCCCCCTCGACGGACAGCGCCCGGACCCCTTGCCGCGGGCCCCTGGCCCGCCGACCATGCACTCCCGGACCGTCGACGAGGACGGGATGCCATGCAACCGGACCACACGACCCCGCACTCCACGTCCGCCCACGGGCGGCACCGCCGGAGGCGGGCCCGCCGGCTGACGATCGCGCTCGGCCTCGGGCTCGTGCTCGTCGCCGGGGCCGTGGTCGCCGGCCTCCTGGTGCTCGGGGGCTCGCCCTCCTCCGGTGACCGGGCGGACGCGGCGGCGACGTCGACCGGAGCGGCCGCCGGGCACGCCGGGCACGGGGGAGGGGAGCCCACGACGTCGGCCCCGGCCACCTCGTCGGGCCCCCGACACCGGCGGCCAGCGGGGCCACCCCGGGCCTGGGCGCGGCCCTCCCGGTCGGCCCGGCGCCCCACCACGTGGCGCTCGCCCCCGACGGCGGCTTCGCCTACGTCGCCGACAGCGACCTCGGGGCGGTGCTCCGGCTCGACCCCGCCTCGGGCGCCGTCGACGCCACGATCCCGATCCCGGAGGCGCCGCCGCAGCTGGTGACCTTCGCCCCCGACGGGCAGCGCGCCTACGTCTCGGCCTACGACGAGACCTTCGCGACCAACTACGTCGTCGTCGTGGACACCGCCATCGACCGGCCGGTCATGGCCGTGCCGGTGGGCCGGGGGCCGTACGCGATGGCGACCGGCCCGGACGGGCGCCTGCTCTACGTGCCCTACTACGACGAGGACCACCTCGACGTCCTCGACACCGGCACGCTGGCCCTGGTGCACCGGATCGACGTCGCGCCGTCGCCGCACTGGGTCGCCTTCACGGCCGACCGGCGGTTCGCCTACCTCACCAACCACTTCTCCGACGTGGTGACGGTCCTGGAGCTCGACGGGCACCGGGTGGTGACGACGATCCCCGTGGGCGAGGGGCCGCACAGCATCGAGACCTCGCCCGACGGCACCCGCCTCGCGGTCGTGAACTACGTCAGCGACGACGTCTCGCTCATCGACCCGGCGACCGACACCGTGGTCGGCACCGTCCCGGCGGTGGGCGCCGGGCCGCAGGACGTCACCTGGGCGCCCGACGGCCGCCACCTGTACACCGCGAACGTCGACGACGGCACCGTCGGTGTGGTGGACGTGCAGTCGGGCACGGTGACCGCGCGCATCGCCACCGGGGACAGCCCGACGAGCGTCGCGGTCACCCCGGACGGGAGCCGTCTGCTCGTCACCAACTTCGGCGACGGCACCGTCCGGCTGCTCGACGCCGCCGGCGGCTGAGCGCCGGGACCGGGCCTCAGCCGACCTCGAGGACGTCCCAGGGCCGCCCGGTCCAGGGCTCCCGGCTGGAGCTCACCCGGAGCCGGCCGGGCTCGGCCTCGACGAGCTCGCCGAAGACGGTCGCGAAGACCCGGCCGTCCTCCTCGTGGCGCACGACGAGGGCGCCGGGGTCGTCGGCCGGGGGCGCGGCCCGGACCAGCCGGCGCCACGCCTCGGGACCGTCGGCCGCGGCGAAGGCGGGCAGGTACCGCTCGGTCTTGCGGTCCTCGGGCCCGCCGGAGGTGACCATCGTCGTCCCCTCCGGGTGCCGGGTCTCGGCCAGCCGCTCGCCGTCGAAGTCCCAGGTGACGAGCTCGCCGGGCGACGCCACCACGAGCAGGAAGGAGGCCATGCCGGCGGGGTCCACGTGCGCGCGCCAGTCGGTGCCGTGGACGGCGGCGAGCAGCGGCAGCACCCCCGGCTGGGCGCCCCGGGGTCGGCGTCGCGCTTGTGCGGCCGGTTGAGCACGAGCGCGGTCGCCCCGGTGGCGATCCGGCTCGCGCACCACGTCCCCCCGGCGACGCGGTCGCGGCCGCCGACGACGTCGGGGGAGTCGGGCCACCAGCGGCCGGGGTCGTCGAAGGGCCGGGTGGTCAGCTCGTCGCGCAGGGCGAGGACGCGGACGGGCTGTCCCGCGGACCAGCGGACGACCACCGTGCACATGACCGCATCCTCCACCGCCCCGCCGGACGACGGGGTTCCGCTCACCGACGGCGCCCGTGCCGCGACGCAGAGCAGCGACGTCAGGAGGGCCTCCGGCACCGTGAGCGGAGCACCGCCGCTGGCCCCCGGGTGCGGGATCGTCGTCGCGTACCGATGGCCCGACTGCACCCGGCACCCCGGCCCCGCGGACCGCCGGCCCGGCCGGAGCGAGGAGACGGATCGCCATGTCCCGTTCGACCGACGTCGCGCCCGGCGCCCACCGCGCGGACCGCGGGACCCCCGACCCCGCCGACGACGTCCTCCCCGGTTCCGGCGGGCGTCCGAACCTCTCGGGGGACCTCGACGCCATCCTCGTCAGCCCGCCGGACTTCCGTCGGCGCTCGCTCGGCTACGACCGGCTGCAGGTGGACAACTACGTGGCCTGGGTGGAGGCGGAGCTGCAGAGCAGCCGCCGCGAGACCGAGGACGTGCTGGAGCGTTACGGCCGGTGCTCCGCCGAGCTGGCGCTGGCCCGGCAGCAGCTCGCCCACTCGGCCGCCGGGCAGGAGATGGTCCACCTGACGGAGCGGATCGGGGCCATGCTCCAGCTGGCCGCCGACGAGGCCGCCGAGGTCACGGCCACCGCCCGGGCCGAGGCCGAGCGGCTGCAGGCCGAGGCCGAGGCCGACCGGGCGCGGGCGGCCGAGGCCCTGGAGCGGATCGGCGCCGAGCGTGCGCGCCTGGCCGCCGAGGCCGCCCAGGAGCGCGCCCGCCTGGACGCCGAGGCCGCGGAGCGCCGCGACCGGCTGGACCGCGAGGCCGCCGAGCGCCGTGACCGCGAGGCGCGCGAGGCCGCCGAGCGGATCGCGCAGCAGGACGAGGCGGCGCGCGCGGAGCGTGAGGCGGTGACGGCCGCGGCCGACGAGCACCTGGCACGGGTCCGCGACGCCGTCGCCGAGCTCGAGGGCCGCCAGGAGGCCGTCCGCGCGTCGCTCGCGCGGATGGCCGACCGGCTCGACGACGCCCTCGCCGAGCTGACCACGACCCTGCCGGCGGCGGGCCTGCGGCTGGAGCCGCCGCACCGGGCCGCCTCCTGACCCCGCCCCGCGATCCGCTTCCACCCCGACCGCCGGGTCCGGGCGGCTCCCCGTGCCCGGGCGGGGGAACGGGTGCCCCGCCGTCGCTAGGGCTCTCCGGCGTGCTCCCGCCGAGCCGACCTCCGCTCGAGCTGCGCGTACGTGAGGGTGGTGTCCCACCGGTGCCCGCACGTCGCGCTCAGGCACTTCCAGTCGTCGATCAGCACCAGTCGTTCCATGTCCGTGCGCCACAGGTGGAGGACCTGCCCGCACGCGCACTCGGGACACCGTTCCACGAAGACCACCGACTCGTCCCCGGCCGTCAGACGGCACGTGAGAGTTCCCCCGGGCCCGGGAGGACCGCTCCCGGACGTGCCCGCCGGCACCGGCGCCTCGGCCTCGGCCCCGCCCCACGGCAAGGGTGCGCCCGCCCGGCGTCCCGCGCCACCGCACCCGTCGTCGACACCGGTCCGGGGCGGGGTGCTCTCCGCCTCCCTCGTGGCGGTCGGGCGGCCGCTGGTCACCCCGCGCGGGGAACCCCCGCCCGCCCGCCCGTCCCGTCGAACGCCTCCGGGTGCACCCGTGCCCGGGCCAGGAGCCCGATGTAGGCGACGTCGACGACGAAGCACAGGACCCCCAGCGTGAGGACGAACGGGGAGCGCTCGTGCACGCCGAAGACGACCGTCGGGGCGGCGGTCCCGATCCACTTCGCCACGGCGATGGTCAGGGACTGGCCCCGCGGTCCGCCGCGCGCGACGAACACCGCGACGAACAACCCGGACATCAGCAGGTTCTGCAGGAACGCGGTGTAGCGCGCCGCCTGGGGGAAGCCGAACTCCGTGACGAAGGCCCACTGGACGACGAAGGCGGTGGCGAACAGGCCGGCCGCGCCCCACCCGAAGACGGCCCGGGTGACCCAGGACGGGAACTCGGCGCGGCCGTACCGCAGGAAGGTCCAGACGATCACCAAGTCCGCGAGCGCCCAGACCACGGTGACCCACGCCTGCAGACCCGGCTCGTTCCTCAGGCCCCACACCGAGTAGATCGACTCCCAGGCGACGTTCAGCGCGAGGGCCGCCACCGGCAGCGCGTACGTCCGCTGCGTGAGGCCGATCCGGATCGCCTCGACGTACACCACGGTCCAGGCGATCCCGCTCACGGCGGTGAGGAGGGGGATCACCGGAGGTCACCGCCGGGGCCGGCGCCCGATCCTCGACCCCAGCCAGGTGAGCGGGTCGTAGCGGCGGTCCACCACCCGTTCCTTGAGCGGGATGATCCCGTTGTCGGTGAGGTGGATGCCCTCGGGGCAGACCTCCGAGCAGCACTTGGTGATGTTGCAGTAGCCCAGGCCGAACTCCTCCTGGGCGGCGTCCCGGCGGTCACGGACGTCCAGCGGGTGCATGTCCAGCTCGGCCAGCCGGATGAGGAAGCGCGGCCCGGCGAAGGCGGCCTTGTTCTCCTCGTGGTCACGGATGACGTGGCAGGTGTCCTGGCAGAGCCAGCACTCGATGCACTTGCGGAACTCCTGGGGCCGGTCGACGTCGACCTGCTGCATCCGGTGGTTGCCGTCGGGGTCGCGCGGCCGGGGGGTGAACGCCGGGACCTGCGCGGCCTTCTCGTAGTTGAAGGAGACGTCGGTGACCAGGTCGCGCACGACGGGGAACGTCCGCAGCGGGGTGACGGTCACCGGCTCGTCGGGGGCGAACGTGTTCATGCGGGTCAGGCACATGAGCCGCGGCCGGCCGTTGACCTCCGCGCTGCACGACCCGCACTTGCCGGCCTTGCAGTTCCACCGCACGGCGAGGTCACCGGCCTGGGTGGCCTGCAGGCGGTGGATGACGTCGAGGACGACCTCGCCCTCGTTCACCGGGACGGTGTAGGTCCGCAGCTCCCCGCCGGTGGCGTCGCCGCGCCAGACGCGCAGGGTGGCGTCGTACCCGCCGCCGTTCCCGCGCGAGCCCTCGTCGACCGCCCCGAGGGTCGGTTCCCCCACCTCGGTCACGGCTGCTCCTCGAAGACCTCGGCGAGCTCCGGCGGCATCTGCGGCAGCGGCTGCCGGGTCACGCCGACCCCGCCGTCCGCCGTCCGCGTGCAGACCAGGTTGGTGCGCCCCCACTCCGGGTCGGGGGCGGGGAAGTCGTCACGGGTGTGCCCGCCGCGGCTCTCCTCGCGCTCGAGCGCCGCGCGGGCGATGCACTCGCTGACCAGCAGCAGGTGCGGCAGGTCCAGGGCCAGGTGCCAGCCGGGGTTGTACTGCCGGTGCCCCTCGACCGACAGCGCCGCGACCCGCTCCCGCAGTGCGGCGATCCGGGCGAGCGCCTGCTCCACCTCCGCCGCGGTGCGGATGATCCCCACCAGGTCGTGCATCGTCTGCTGCAGCTCCGCCTGCACCGCGTAGGGGTTCTCACCGCCCTCCCGCTCGAACGGCGCCAGGGCCGCCCGGGCCGCGTCGGCCAGCGACTCCTCGACGAGGGCCACCAGGCCGGCGCGCTTGCGGGCGTGCTCGGCGGCGGCGGTCCCGGCGCGGCGGCCGAACACGAGCAGGTCCGACAGCGAGTTGCCACCGAGCCGGTTGGACCCGTGCATCCCGCCGGCGACCTCGCCCGCCGCGAACAGTCCCGGCACCCGGGCGGCCGCGGTGTCCGGGTCGACCTCGACGCCGCCCATCACGTAGTGGCAGGTCGGGCCGACCTCCATGGCCTCGGCCGTGATGTCGACGTCGGCCAGCTCCTTGAACTGGTGGTACATCGACGGCAGCCGCCTGCGGACGTACTCCGCCGGGCGGCGGCTGGCGATGTCGAGGAACACCCCGCCGTGCGGGGAGCCGCGGCCGGCCTTGACCTCGCTGTTGATGGCGCGGGCGACCTCGTCGCGCGGCAGCAGCTCGGGCGGGCGCCGGTTGTTCTTCTTGTCCTCGTACCAGCGGTCGGCCTCGTCCTCGGTCTCCGCCGTCTCCTTGCGGAAGAAGTCGGGGATGTAGTCGAACATGAACCGGTTGCCGGCCGAGTTGCGCAGCACGCCGCCGTCGCCGCGCACGCTCTCGGTGACGAGGATGCCGCGCACCGACGGCGGCCAGACCATCCCCGTCGGGTGGAACTGGACGAACTCCATGTTCACCAGCCCGGCACCGGCCTGCAGCGCCAGCGAGTGCCCGTCGCCGGTGTACTCCCAGGAGTTCGAGGTGACCTTGTACGCCTTGCCGATGCCGCCGGTGGCCAGCACGACTGACGGGGCCTCCCAGGCGACGAAGCGCCCCGACTCCCGCCAGTAGCCGAACGCCCCGGTGACGCCCTCGGCGTCGGTCAGCACCCGGGTGACCGTGCACTCCATGAACACGTCGACGCCGAGGGCCACGGTGCGCTGCTGCAGGGTGCGGATGAGCTCCAGGCCGGTGCGGTCACCGACGTGGGCCAGCCGGGCGTAGCGGTGGCCGCCGAAGTCGCGCTGGCTGATCAGACCGTCGGGGGTGCGGTCGAACAGCGCGCCCCAGTCCTCGAGCTCGCGCACGCGGTCGGGCGCCTCCTGCGCGTGCAGCTGGGCCATGCGCCAGTGGTTGAGCATCTTCCCGCCGCGCATGGTGTCCCGGAAGTGCACCCGCCAGTCGTCCTCCGGGTAGGCGTTGCCCATCGCCGCGGCGATCCCGCCCTCGGCCATGACCGTGTGCGCCTTGCCCAGCAGCGACTTGCAGACGACGGCCGTGCGCGCCCCGTCCTCGTGCGCGGCGATCGCCGCCCGCAGACCCGCGCCGCCGGCCCCGACCACCACGACGTCGTAGGCGTGCCGTTCGAACTCCATCAGAGGCGCTCCGTCGTCAGAAGAACCGGGGATCGGCGATCGTGCCGGTGGCCAGCAGGAGGACGTAGAGGTCGGCGAGGGCGACGCCGAACAGCGAGATCCACGCGAACTGCATGTGCCGGCCGTTCAGCCGGGAGACCAGCGTCCAGGCGCGGTAGCGCAGCGGGTGCCGGGAGAAGGAGTTGAGCCGGCCGCCGACGACGTGCCGGCAGGAGTGGCACGACAGCGAGTACAGCCACAGGAGGGCGGCGTTGGCCAGCAGCACCAGCGTGCCCAGGCCCATGTGCCCCCACGCGCCGGTCTCGTCGCGGAAGGCCAGGACGGCGTCGTAGGTGAGGACGACGTTGAACAGCAGGCCCAGGTAGAAGAAGTACCGGTGCGCGTTCTGCCCGAGCAGCGGCAGCCGCGTCTCGCCCGTGTACCGCCGGTGCGGCTCGGCCACCGCGCACGCCGGCGGCGAGAGCCAGAACGACCGGTAGTAGGCCTTGCGGTAGTAGTAGCAGGTGAGCCGGAAGCCGAGCGGCACGACGAGGATGTAGATCGCCGGGGAGATCCAGCTCGGCCCGGTGAACAGCTCCGGGAACGTGTCGCCCTCGCAGCCGGTGGTCAGGCACGGCGAGTAGAACGGCGAGATGTAGGGCTCGGAGAAGTAGTGCGCGTTCTGGAACGCCCGGAACGACGAGTAGGCGACGAAGGCCACCAGCGCCACCACGGTCAGCAGGGGCTGCAGCCACCAGCGGTCGGTGCGCAGGGTCCGTGCCGCGATCGCCGCGCGCCGCGGCGCGGGACCGCCGTCGCCGCGCCCGGCCGAGGTCGCCCCGGTCCCGCGCGGGGCGGTGGTGGTCACCGCCGCGTGCGGCCGGACCCGCCGATGCCCTCGTCGTCGCCGTCGCCGTGGACGGCCGCGAACGGCTCGTGCACCGCCCGGCGCGGGACGCCGCACAGCAGGTCGAGGTCGTCGCGCAGCCGGGCGACGTCGATCCTCAGCCGGCGGGCGTCCAGGGTGTTCCCGGAGTGGCGGGTCAGCGACGCGCACGCCCGTTCCAGCGCGTCCACCGCTCCGCGAGCCGCCGCCACGTCCTGCTCGAGGGACATCGCTGCCTCCAGACCCCGCCGGCGCTGGCTGAGACGGGCAGTCGACCACGGACGCCGGGGTGCCGGATAGGGGGTGCTGCGCCGCCGTTGCGCACCGCCGTGCAGTCCCCGGGAGCGGGACCTCCGCCCGTGTCCGGGGCCTCCGCCGTCGCCCTACCGTCCGCGTCGTGGTCCGTGCGTGCCCGGACCCGGGTGCGCGTCCACGTGTCGGACGAGGAGCAGCCATGACCCAGGCACTGTCGACCCTGGCAGACCGCGTGAGCGGCGCGGTGATCCGTCCCGGGGACCCGCGGTACGAGGAGGCCCGGCGCGTCTACAACGGGATGGTGGACGCCCGGCCCGCCGCGGTCGTCCGCTGCGCGACCGAGGAGGACGTGGTCGCCGTGGTGCGGCTCGCCGCCGAGCAGCGGTTGGACCTCGCCGTCCGCGGCGGCGGGCACAGCGTGCCGGGCTTCGGCACCGGGGACGGGGCGGTCGTCGCCGACCTCTCCCCGATGCAGTCGGTGGAGGTCGACGACGCGCAGCGCACCGCGACCGCCGGCGGCGGCACCACGTGGGGCCGGTTCAACGACGTCACCGCGGCCCACGGCCTGGCCACTCCCGGTGGCATCGTCTCCACGACGGGGATCGGCGGGCTGACGCTCGGCGGGGGCATCGGCTACCTCAACCGGGCGCACGGGCTGTCCTGCGACAACCTGCTGTCGGCCCGCGTGGTCACCGCCGACGGGAGCCGGCTGACCGCCAGCGACGACGAGAACCCCGACCTCTTCTGGGCGCTGCGCGGCGGCGGCGGCAACTTCGGCGTCGTCACCGACTTCACCTACCGGCTGCACCCCGTCGGCGACGTGCTGGTCGGGCTCATGTTCTTCGAGCTCTCCGACGGGCCGGCCGTCTTCCGGTACTTCGACGACGTGCTCGACGAGGCGCCCCCGGAGTACGGCGGCTACCCGGCGATGCACCTGGCGCCGCCGCTGCCGTTCGTTCCCGAGGACCGCGTCGGCCAGCCCTTCGCGGTGGTCGTCTCGTGCTGGACCGGTGATCCCGACGAGGGCGAGCGGTTCCTCGGCGGGTTCCGCCGGGTGGCGGCCCCGGCCGCCGAGATGGTGGCGCCGATGCCCTACCCGGCGCTGAACTCGCTGTTCGACCCGCTGCTGCCGCCGGGCATGCAGCACTACTGGAAGAACGCCTTCGTCACCGAGCTCACCGACGACGCGATCGCCGCGCACGTGGAGATGGGTGCCCGGATGCCGGCCGTCACCTGTGCGATGCACCTGTACACGCTGACCGGCGCGGTGCAGGACGTCCCCTCCGACGCGACGGCGTTCGGCCACCGCGACGCCCGCTACGTGGCCAACATCGCCGGCATGTGGCACGACCCCGCCCAGAACGACGCCAACACCGCCTGGGTGCGCGACTACTACGCGGCGATCGCACCGCACTCGGAGCCCGGCGGGTACGTCAACTTCGCCTCACCCGACGACCAGCACAGGGCACCGGACGACTACGGCGCGAACCACCAGCGGCTCACCGAGGTCAAGCGCCGTCACGACCCCGACAACCTGTTCCACCTCAACCAGAACATCCCGCCGTCCCCGGTGCCGTCGCCGCGGGGGAGCACCGGCTGAGGCGCCCCGATCCGGAGGTGGCCGGTCGGAGGTGGCCGGCCTCCTCGGGAGGCCGGCTACCGCCCGGGCGGGGGCACCCGGGGTGGCAGTTGCCGGGGATCGCCCCCCGCGGCGATGCGCGCGAGGGCCCGCAGGGCCGCCAGCGCGCCCACCGGCTCGATCGCCGACGGCGAGGCGCCGGGGTGGTGGGCGGCGATGCGGACCCGCAGGGCGGCCGGCCGCACCCGGAAGGTCACCGGCGGCTCGAGCACCGCCGCCTCGCCGTCGATGCCCACCGGCACCGGCAGCGTCGCCTCGACGCGGAACTCCGGGGTGACCCACTGGCGCCACGGGCGCCGCCGGGGCCGCGCCCGCCGGTCGGGCGGGTCGACCACCGTCACCCCGAGCAGGCCCTGGTCGACGGCCGGCCGGGTGCCCGCGCCGGCCGCCCCGCCCAGCCGGTACTGGTTGTTGCCGACCAGGATCACCGCCGCGCCCTGCATCCTGCGGCCGCCCGGCGTGGTCCAGGTGAGGTCCCGCGTGCCGCCGTGGGCGCCCATCGCGCGGGGCACCGTGTCGAGCAGGGTCCGCACCTTCGCCGCGCGGTAGCCGTCGCGCTGGACGGCCTCGGCGTAGACACCCAGCGAGACGTTGTTGACGAACACGCGGCCGTTGACCTCGGCGAGGTCGACGACCCGCTCGCGGCCCTCGAGGAGGGCGTCGAGCGCCCCCACCACGTCGGTCCGGTCGACGCCGAGGTCGACGGCGAAGTGGTTGCGGGTCCCCGCGGGGATGCACGCGTAGGGGAGGCCGGTGTCGGCGGCGAGCGCGGCCACCACGGCCTGCGAACCGTCCCCGCCGGCCATGCCCACGGCGTCGGCACCGGCGTCCACGGCGCTGCGCACGAGCGCCGCCAGGTCCTCGCCCGGCCGCAGCTCCAGCACCTCGATGCCCCGGTCGCGGGCCGCCGCCGCCAGGCCCGTCCGCGCCGCCCGGCCGTCGCCCGAGCGGGGGTTGACGACGACCACCGGCCGCCGGGGCCGCGGGGCGGCCGGGAGCTCGACGTGCGGCCGGAACGCCGCCCGGGCCGCCGCGTGCCAGACGACGGCACCGAGCCCGAGCAGCAGCAGGGTCCGCAGGTAACCCTCGTCGACCAGCAGCAGGACGCCGCCGGCCAGGGCGGCACCGGCGACGGCGAGCCCGGCGACCCGGCCCAGCCGCGGCGCAGCACCCCTCCCAGGCGCCGGCGGCGACGAGCGCGCCGCAGCCCAGCAGCAGGGCGCCCCGGGGGAAGTCGTGCAGGGCCGCCTGCAGGCTCAGCACGGCCAGCCAGGCCGCGGCGGCGAGGGCCACCACGGCGGCCGTGCGCCGCCGGCGCCGGGACGGGCGGCGCGCACGGACGGGGCGTCCGGTCCCGCGGGTCCGGCGGAGCGTGCGCTGGGCACCGGACATCGACGGCCGCCTCTCCCGTGCGGGGCTCCCCGTGGGGTCAGTGTGCCGTTCCCGCCGGGGAGGCGGGCCGGTGCGGACACCGCCGCGTCAGATCCCGCACTCCTCGCTGAGGTAGGCGTCCACGCGGTTGCTGGGCCCGGTCATCCCGCCCTCGGCCTGCTCGAGCGCCTCCAGCGACCCGAGGTCGGTGAAGTCGACCTGGCTGAAGGCGTCGGCCAGCCGGTCGAGCCCGTCGGACATGGCGCTCCAGTCGGAGGCGATGGCCGCCGGGGCCTCGATGCCGCGCAACTCCTGCGCCAGCGAGCGGAACCCGTCGACCACGGACGCGTCGTCGCCGTCGAGGTCGGACAGGGCCGCGTCGACGCGCTCGTCGAGCTCCGCGGCCTGCGCGCAGAACTCGGCCACACCGTCAGGGGCCGCCGCCTCCTCGCCCTGCTCCGCCGGGGACGCCGTCGCGGACTCGGCGTCGGAGCTCCCGCCGCAGGCGGCGAGCACGACGGCGGCGGCCGCGCCGCACACCGCGACGCGGATCGGGGAGGTGCGGATAGGGGAGGTGCGGATCGGGGGAGTGCGGAGCAGGGGCGTGGTGCGCGCCGTGCGGGACATGGCTGCCTCCGGGCTCGGGGGGGGATCCGACCGGTGCCAGCGTGCTCGGGAGGGCGCCCGCGCACCATCGAGTTCTCCCCGGCCCCCACCACGGGGCTGACCCCGTGGTGGGGGCCGGCCGCCGGCGCCAGGCTCGGCCCGTGACACCGCGGGTGGTGATCGTCGACGACCACGCGCCCTTCCGGTCGCTGGCCCGCCGCCTGCTCGGCGCGGGCGGCTTCTCGGTCGTGGGCGAGGCGGCCGACGGCGCCGGTGCCCTCGCCGCCGTCCGCGACCTGGCGCCCGACGTCGTCCTGCTCGACGTGCAGCTGCCCGACCTCGACGGCTTCGCCGTCGCGGAGGTGCTGGCCGGGGAACCGGACGCGCCCGTCGTCGTGCTGGTCTCCAGCCGGGCGCTGCTCGACTACGGCTCCCGGGTGGACGCCAGCACGGCGCGCGGGTTCATCGCCAAGGCCGACCTCAGCAGCGAGACACTGCGGGACGTGATCCGCGGACCAGGACGGCCGGTCCCGTGCAGCGGCTGAGGCCCCGCACGCGCGCGACGCTGGCCGCGACCGGGGCCGCCGCCGGCGTGGCGGCGGCCGGCGCGCTGGTGTGGGGCGGCTACCAGGTGCCCGCCGACCTGCTCGCACCGACGCTCGTGCTCGACCTCGCCGTCGGCTGGTCCTTCATCGGGGTGGGCCTGGTGGCCTGGACGCGCCGCCCGGACAGCCGGACCGGGCTGCTCATGGTCGTGCTGGGGTTCGCCTGGTTCGCCCGCTCCGCCGTCGCCGTGGACACCCGGACCGGGTTCGTGGTGGGCGTCCTGGTCGGCTCGGTGCACCTCAGCGTCCTGGTGCACCTGCTCGCCACCTTCCCCGGCGGGCGGGTGCAGGACCGCACCCAGCGGGTGCTGGTGACGGTCGGCTACCTGCTCTCCGCGCCGCTGGACGCGGTCTTCCTCGTCCTCGGGGCGCAGCGGCAGCTGGGGGAGGGGCCGCCGCCCAACGGCCTGGTCATCGCGCCGAGCAACGGCGAGTTCGACCCCTCCGGCGTCGACCTGGCCGTGCAGGGCGTGGTCGTCGTGCTGTTCGGGTCCCTGCTGGCGACGGTGTTCAGGCGCTGGCGCTCGGCCGGCCCCGCGCAGCGCCGCAGCCTCACCCCCGGCGCGGTGGGCGCGGTGCTGATCGTCGGCACGATCCTCGTCGAGCGGACCGCGGTCCTGCTGCTCATCCCGCCGGCCGTGGGCGTCGCGCTCGCCTGGTCGGCCGAGGTGGTCCTGGTCGTGTGGCCGCTGGCGCTGCTGCTGGGACTGCTCCGCAGCCAGCTCGACCGCTCGGGGGTCAGCCGGCTGATCGTGGAGCTCGGTGCCGGGCTGCCGGTGCCCGAGCGGCTGCGCAGCGCCCTGGCCGCGGCGCTGCACGACCCGTCGCTGGAGCTGGCGTACTGGCTGCCGGAGCGCAGGGCCTTCGTCGACCCCGCCGGCACCCCGGTCCGGGTCGGCCCGGCCCACGGGCGGGCGCTGACCTACCTCGAGCGCGACGGCGAGCAGATCGCGGTGCTGGTGCACGACCCGGTGCTCACGGGGGAGCCCGACCTCGTGGCGGCGGTCGCGGCCGGGGCGGGGCTGGCGGTCGAGAACGACCGGCTGCACGCCGAGGTCCGCAACCAGCTCCGGGAGGTGCAGGCGTCGCGGGCGCGGATCGTCGAGGCGGCCGACGGTGCGCGCCGCCAGGTGGAGCGCGACCTGCACGACGGCGCCCAGCAGCGGCTGGTCACCGTGGCCCTGGCACTGCGGCTGGCGCACACCCAGCTCGGCACCGCCTCCAGCGCGGAGCTGGCCGCCCTTCTCGACGAGGCGGGCGCCGAGCTGGCCGGCGCCCTCGACGAGCTGCGGGAACTGGCCCGCGGCATCTACCCCGTGCTGCTGACCGACGCCGGCCTCGGCCCGGCCCTCGTCTCGCTCGCCGAGCGCTGCCCGGTGCCGGCCGTGGTCGCCGCGGTGCCCGACCGGCGGTGGGCCGACGCGGTCGAGCAGACCTGCTACTTCGTGGTGTCCGAGGCGCTGGCCAACGCGGTCAAGCACGCGCGGGCCACGCAGGTCGCCGTCGAGGTGCGGGAGACAGCCGGGGGCCTCCGGGTGGAGGTCGCCGACGACGGCACCGGCGGGGCCGACGCGAGCGGCTCGGGCCTGCGGGGCCTGGCCGACCGGGTGGCCACGCTCGGTGGTGAGCTCACGGTGCGCAGCCCGCGGGGCGGCGGCACCCGGGTGATCGCGACGGTCCCGTGCGCGTGATCGTCGCCGACGACGCGGCGCTGTTCCGGGCGGGCATCTCGCGGCTGCTCGCCGACGCCGGGTTCGACGTCACCGCGCAGGTCGGGGACGCCGGCGCCCTCCTCGACGCCGTCGACCGGGACCCGCCCGACGCCGTCGTCGTCGACATCCGGATGCCGCCCACGCACACCACCGAGGGGCTGGACGCCGCGCGCCTGCTCACCGAGCGGCACCCGGGCACCGGCGTGCTGGTGCTGTCGGCGTACGTGGAGCCGCACTACGCGATGCGGCTGGTGGAGTCCGGCGCCTCGGGGACCGGGTACCTGCTCAAGGAGCGGGTCGCCGACGCCGGCGAGCTCGCCGACGCCGTCCGCCGGGTGGCCGCCGGGGGAGTGGTGATCGACCCCGGCGTGGTCGCGCAGCTGGTCGGCCGGCGCCGCGTGCGCGACCCGCTGGAGTCGCTGTCCGAGCGCGAGCGCGAGGTCCTGGCCGTCATGGCGGAGGGCCGGTCCAACCAGGCGATCTGCGAGCGGCTGTTCCTCAGCCCGAAGACCGTCGAGGCCTACGTGCACAACGTCTTCACCAAGCTGGACCTGCACCCGGCGGCCGACGCCAACCGGCGGGTGCTGGCCGTCCTCGCCTACCTGCGCGCCTGAGGACCCGCCGGTGGACGGCCGCGCGGCCCGGCGGCGGCTCGGGGTGGCGACCGCGGGGCTGTGCGTCGGGCTGCTCGCGTGGAACACCGTGGTCGTGCCCGCCCTCCCGGGGCGCCCGGCCTCCGCGGTGGCCGCGAACGCGGGGGCGACCGTGCTGCTGCTCGCCGCCGCGCGGTGGTGGGGGCTGTCCTGGGCCGAGCTGGGGCTCGCGCGGCGCCGGCTGCCCGCCGGGGCCCGCTGGGGTGGGGTGTCCGCGGCGCTGGTCCTCGCCGCGTACGCCGGAGCCCTCGCCGTCCCCGCGCTGCGGCCGCTGCTGGCCGACGCGCGCGTCGCGGGCCTGGACGGCCCGGCGGTGGCGGTCCGGGCGCTGGTCCGGGTACCGCTGGGGACCGTCGCCTGGGAGGAGGTCGCGTTCCGGGGCGTGCTGCTGGCCGCGGCCTGCCGCCTGCTCCCGCTGCCGGCGGCCACCGCCCTGTCGTGCGCGGTCTTCGGTCTCTGGCACGTCCGCCCGGCGCTGCGCGGCCTCGATGCGAACGCCGCTGCCGACGCCATTGCCGACGACGCCGCCGGCGGCCTCCTCGGGACCGGCACGGCCGTCGTGCTGACCTGCCTGGGCACGGCCGCGGCCGGGCTGCTGTTCACCTGGCTCCGGCTGCGCAGCGGCAGCCTGCTCGCCCCCGCGCTGCTGCACCTGGCGACCAACTCCCTCGGCGTGCTGGCCGCCGCCGCGGCCACCCGGGCCGGGTGACGGCGCCGCCGCGCCCCGGTCAGCCGCCCGGCTCGAGGAGGTCGCGCAGCTGCCGCGCCCGCGCGGCGTCCCAGCCGGGCGGCTGCAGCACCTGCGCCCAGGCGTCGGCGTACTGCGTCGTGTAGACGTGCCCGTGCCCGTCCGGGACGTTGCCGGCGAACGGGAGGTCGGCCGTCACCTGCCAGAACGTCACGAACGGGATCCACCGCACCGCGTCGACGACGTCGTCGCCGCGGTGCTCCTCCAGCCACGTCGGGCGGGCGTACGCCAGCTCCGGGGTCCACCACACGACGGGGTCGGAGGGGTGCAGCAGGTAGAGGACGCGCGGGCCGTCCCACGGCGCGCCGGCGGGCGCGACGGCCTCGCCCGGGTCGTCGGTGAAGCGGACCGTGCGCCCGTCCCGGTACACCGGCTCGATCTCGGGGCTGCCCTCGTCGCGGTCGTCGACGAACTCCCGGAACAGGGTGGTGAACTCCGGCGGGCCGGCGAAGACCGCCCCGGAGGTCCGGTTGCGCAGGTCGTACTCGCCGCTGAACGCGGTCTCGGCGCCGAAGGAGCCCAGGCTCTCGCCGGCCACGACCAGGCGCGGACGGTCGTCGAGCGGGAGCCGGTTCCAGCGGTCGTACACCGCGTCGAAGAGCTCCCGGCCGGCCTCGCGGGCCCGGTCGCTGTCGACGAGGTAGGAGACGGACGACGGGAGGTAGGAGTACTGGACGGCCACCGCGGCGCTGTCCCCGCCGGTCAGGTACTCCACGGCGTCCACCGTCCCCGGGTCGACCCAGCCCGATCCCGTGGTGGTGACCACGACGAGCAGCCCGCGGTCGAGGCCACCGGCGCGCTCGAGGTCGTCGACGGCGAGGCGGACGCGCAGCTCGACGGTGGGGGCGGAGTCGAGCCCGGCGTAGGCGCGCACCGGCTCCGCGGCGGGAGCCCCGGTGAACGCGGAGATCTCGGCCGGTGACGGCCCGCCGGCCACGAAGGTGCGGCCCTCGCGGCCGAGGGAGTCCCAGGCAACCAGGGACCCCGGTCCGCCCGACCGCTGCGCCACGGAGGGCCGGACGACGCCCGCGTCGGTGCCGTCGTCGCGGACGGAGAAGGCGGCGTCCGCCGCCGCCACCAGCCGGTCGACGACGACCCCGTTGAGCAGGAGCACCGCGCCGACCACGACGACGGCCCAGCCGAGCACCCGCGCCGCGCGGGCGCCGATCCACCGGTCGAGCAGCAGCGCGATCCAGCCGCAGACGCGCCGCACCGCGCGGGCCGCCGCCACCAGCACCACGAACACGCCTCCCGCGACCAGCGGCACCACCAGCACCGACAGCGCGCTGTCGGCGGGGGCGTCCATGAGCTCCCGGATGCGCGCCTGCCAGTAGCGGCCGTACCCGGTGGCCGCGGCGAAGGAGACGAGCGCCACCCCGGCGAACACGAGCCACGAGCGCCGCCGCGCGGGCCGGGCCTCGCGGTCGACCACCGCCCGCCAGGCCGCGGCGACCGCGACCCCGACGGCGTAGCCGAAGGCGGCGGAGATCCCGCCGATCACGCCCTGGGTCAGCCCGGTGCGCGGCAGCAGCGAGGGGGTGAGCGACGCGCACAGGAGGACCAGCGCGCCCGCGAGGCCGGGCAGCGTGTAGCGGAGGGGACGCCGTCGCGGCCGTCGCCGGACCGCCTGCCGGGCACGCTGCCGGTGCTCCGCGCGGACCGGGGCGGGAGGCGCGTCCTGCTCCCGGAGCCGCAGTCGGGTGCTCGACACGGTGGCCTCCGTCGGGGAGAGGGGGAGGGACCGAGGCTCCGCGCGGGAGCGCGCCCGGACCAGCGGGCAGCCCCTCGACCGGCATGGGGGCTGACCCTGCACCGCGCTCCCGGCCGGCACCGGCGGTCTACGATGGAGGGAGCACCGGCCGCGGGCCGTGCGCCGCTGTACCGACGACCCCGTACCGACCACGGGGTGCCGACGACGGGGTGCCCCGTGCGACCGGACCCCGTCCGGCGGCTCGCCGGGCTCCGCCGCCGCTCCGCACCGGTCCCGCGGGGTCCGCCGTCTGCGGGACCACCCGGGTGTCGCCCGGGTGCCGCGCGGTGCCGCCCGGGCGCTCGACGGCGCGCGGCGTCCCGACGGGGGAACCGCGCCGGGCAGTCAGAGGAGAGGTGTACGTGGCTCGACCAGGCCGGCGCCCGACGGGCACGCGCCGCACCGCCCCGCGGAACGCGCGACGCGACCGCGAGGACCTCATCTCGGTGCTCGCCCGCACCGTCCGCGAGGTCGAGACCGCCGCGGAGCGTGGCCGGGTGACACCCGCCGTGCGCACCCGCTTCCAGGTCGTCGCGCTGCTGTTGCGTGAGGAGCACGCCCGCGTGCGGGCCGACGAGGGCAGCACCGACACCCGCCGCGCCGAGCAGCTCAAGCGCCTCGACGGCGTCGCCACGATCCTCGCCAAGACCGCCGTCCGGGATGCCGGCCTGCTCGCCCTGCTGTCGGAGGACGCCGTCGTCTCCGACGCGGCCCGGGCGCTGCGGCAGGACGTGCTCCGCTCCGTCGGGCTCGACTCGCCGCCCGAGGAGGCGCCGCCGGCCGAGCCGGTGGCCACCGCCCCCGTCCAGGAGAACCGGGTGGTGCCGCAGTCGGTCATCTCGCGGCAGCTGGCCAACCCCTTCCTCGCTCCCGACTTCTCCGCCGTCCGCCCGGCCGTGGCGCGCCCCCGTCGCCTCGCCGGGTGGGAGCTGCTCGGCCCGCTGCTGCGCTCCTTCGAGCGCGCCGGAGGTGGGGACCCGGCGGGCATGGCCCTGCCCGCGCCCTCCTCGCTGCAGGCACCGGGCGGCCGGCAGCTCATGCCGCACCAGGGGCAGCTGGTCGCGGCGGCCGCCGCCGGGCACCGCACGTTCCTGCTCGCCGACGAGCCGGGCCTGGGCAAGACCGCGCAGGCGCTGCTGTCGGCGGAGGCGGCCGGCGCCTATCCGCTGCTCGTCGTCGTGCCGAACGTCGTCAAGACCAACTGGGCGCGCGAGGCCGGCCTCTGGACGCCGCACCGCCCGGCCACCGTCATCCACGGCAACGGCGACACCATCGACGGCTTCGCCGACATCGTCGTCGTCAACTACGAGGTGCTCGACCGCCACGTCGGCTGGCTCGGTGACTTCGGCTTCCGCGGGATGGTCGTCGACGAGGCGCACTTCATCAAGAACCGCACGTCACAGCGGTCGCAGCACGTCCTGGAGCTGTCGCAGCGCATCCGGTCGCGCACGGCGCGGCCGCTGCTCATGGCGCTGACCGGGACCCCGCTCATCAACGACATCGACGACTTCCGGGCCATCTGGCAGTTCCTCGGCTGGATCGACGAGACCAAGCCGCTCGGTGAGCTGATGGAGGCGCTGGAGGGGACCGGCCTGACGCCGGCCGACCCGGGTTTCTACGCCGCCGCCCGCCGGTGCGTGGTCGACATGGGCATCGTCCGGCGCCGCAAGGTCGACGTCGCCGCCGACATCCCCGCCCGCCGCATCGCCGACCTCCCCGTCGAGCTGGAGGGGGCGGCCGGCCGGTCGATCCGGGCCGCCGAGCACGACCTCGCCCGCCGGATGGTGGCGCAGTACCGGCGCGCGCTGGCCAACCGCGGGTCCGGTCCCGACGAGGGCATCGACGCCGATCTCGTCCGCCGGGTGGCCCGGTCGGAGCAGAAGGAGGCCGCCACCGCGGCGTCCGGCGAGAACGTGTTCACGATGATGCGGCGCATCGGCCAGGCCAAGGCCGGGCTGGCCGCCGACTACGCCGCGCAGCTGGCCCGCAGCGCCGGCAAGGTCGTCTTCTTCGCCAAGCACGTCGACGTGATGGACGCCGCCGAGGACCTCTTCACCCGGCAGGGCGTCCGGTTCTCCTCGATCCGCGGCGACCAGACGTCACGCTCGCGGCAGGAGAACATCGACGCGTTCGTCAACGACCCCGGCGTCGCGGTCGCCGTCTGCTCGCTGACCGCGGCCGGCGTGGGGCTCAACCTGCAGGTCGCCTCGGACATCGTGCTCGCCGAGCTGTCCTGGACCGACGCCGAGCAGACCCAGGCCATCGACCGCAGCCACCGCATCGGCCAGACCGCGCCGGTCACCGCGTGGCGGATCATCGCCGCGCAGACCATCGACGCCCGGATCGCCGAGCTCATCGACAGCAAGGCGGGGCTGGCCGCCCGGGCACTCGACGGGTCCGACGAGGAGGTCGCGTCGTCGGCCGACGTGCAGCTCGAGGCGCTGGTCGCGCTGCTGACCGACGCGCTGGCCGACGACGCGCCCGCGGACCTGCCGAGCGCGGCGCAGACGGGCGCCTGACCCGCGCCATGCGGTCCTGGCGTGGGGGCGTGACCCGCCGTCCGGGCCCCCGCGGGGCCGCCGCGGCGTCCGCGCCGCCGGCACCGGCCCGGCCCCGGCTGCGGTCGGTCGACGTGCTGCGCGGCCTCGCCGTCGTCGGCATGCTGCTCGTCGACAACCGCGGCAACGGCGCGATCCCCGACCAGCTGGAGCACGTGCCGTGGAACGGGCTGCACGTCGCCGACGTCGTGTTCCCCGTGTTCCTGCTGGTCGTGGGCGTGTCGATGCCCTTCTCCCGGCGGGCGGACCGGCCGCGGGCGGCGCTGCGGCGGACGGTGCTGCTCGCCCTCCTCGGCTGGCTGGTCGTCACGGCGAAGTACCGGTCGCCGACCGCCGGGGCGGGCGTGCTCGGCCACGTCGCCGGGGCCTACCTGCTGTGCTGGCTGCTGCTGCGGCTGCCCCGCCGCGCCCAGGTGCCCACCGCTGCCGTGGTCCTGGTCCTGCTGGGTGTGGCCACCGTCGTCGGCGGCGCCGGACCCGACCGGTCCTGGGGGCACGCGCTCGACGCCGCACTCGGCGTGCGCTTCTCCGCCGAGGCGCCGCACGGCTTCCCGGGCAGCGCGGTCACGGTCTTCCTCGGCGTGCTCGCCGGGCGGGCGCTGCGGTCCGGCCCGGGGCGGGCCGCGCTCGGCCGGCTGACCGCGGGAGGTGCCGCGCTGCTGGCCACCGGACTGGCGCTCGCACCGCTGGTGCCGCTGAACAAGCGGCTGTGGTCGCCGTCGTTCGTGCTGGTCACCGGCGGGATCGCGCTCCTCGCGCTGGCGCTGCTGCACCTGGTCGTCGACGAGCGCGGGAGAGCCCGCCCGTTCCGGCCGTTCGAGGTGCTGGGGACCGAGGCGATCGTCGCGTTCGTGCTCTCCGAGGTCGTGTTCCGCGCCGTCCTGTCGCACACCGTCCAGCCGGCGGTCGACGGCTGGGTCACCTCGGTCGCCGGGGCGGCCGTCTCCGCCTGGCTCTACCCGCTGCTGTCGATCGGGGTGATCTGGGCGGTCTGCGCCGCGCTGCTGCGCCGCGGGGTGGTCGTCCGGGTCTGAGGGGCGCTCAGTTCCCGTCCGGCGACGGCGGCGTGCTGCCCCCGACCGGCTCGGGCACGCTGCGCTCGAGCAGCCGGTTGGCGCTGAGCAGGGTGATCCCGCGGTCGGCGATCTGCTGCAGTGCCGAGGGCAGTGCCCGCACCTCCAGCTCGCGCCGGTCGGCCAGCGCGACGGCGAAGGCCGCGTCGGGGTCGAACGTGCCCCGGCCGATGCCGTCGTGCAGGCCCAGGACGTCGCCCGCCTCGACCGTCTGCCCCATGTAGTCCTCGATCTCGCCCACCTCCTTCTTGTCCCCGGGCCCGCGGGTGACCGACCAGATGAAGGTGTCGTAGCCGAGCTCGGCGGCGATGCGCAGCGCGTAGCCGGTCAGCTCGCCGCGCGGCGGGCGGAAGCTGGTGAACGGCCGGCCGAGCAGGGCCTCGACCTCCTCCTTGCAGCGCACCAGCTCCTCGCGCGTCTCCCGCTGGGTCAGCGTCGTCAGGTCGCGGTGGTCCCAGGTGTGGTTGCCGATCTCGTGGCCGGCGGCGACCACGTCGCGCAGCACGTCGGGGTGGTGGACGCCGTTCCAGCCCATGACGTTGAACGTCGCGGTGAGTCCCGCCCGGTCCAGCGCGTCGAGGATGCGCGGGGTGTACTCCGGCGTCGGCCCGTCGTCGAAGGTGATCGCCGCGACCGGCTCGGTGACCGTGGTGTTCCACACCACCCGGTGGGTGCCGAGCCGGGCCACCCCCTCGCCCTCGTCCGCCGCGCCCCCGGCCTCCAGGAAGCGCTGCTCCGCCCGCGCGGTCGCCCGGCGCCGCGCCTCGTCGTCCCCACCCGCGACGAGCACGCCGCCGGCGGCGCCCGCCGCCACCCCGGCCGCACCCGCGCCGGCGCCCAGCAGGAACCCGCGTCTCGTCGTCATGGAGCCGTCCTAGACCCAGGGGCGGGGCGGGCGGAAGACCCGGCGGCGGTCCCGGGCTCCGGTGGCCGGCGTTCCGGGGACGCGCATTAACCGACCCGAAACGCCGGAGGGCTGAGCGTGAAACGACCCGCTCCTAGGTTTCCGCCGAGCCGCACGCCGGGACGGCGGACCCCACCGCGCTGGGCCGAGGGCGCAGCCGAGATACGGAGACCCGATGACCTTCCGCTTCCGCGCCGTGCGCGCCGGAGCCCTGCTGACCGCCGCCGCCCTGCTGACGACCGCGTGCGGGTCCGGCGACGACGAGTCCGCGGCCGCCTCCGGAGGGGACGCCGGCCTCGGCGACCTCACGCTGCAGCTGTCGTGGATCAAGAACGCCGAGTTCGCGGGCGAGTTCTTCGCCGACACCAACGGCCACTACACCGACGCCGGCTTCGCCTCGGTGACGATGGACCCCGGTCCGGGCGCCATCGAGACCCTCGTGGCCACCGAGGACGCCGACTTCGGCCTGAGCAACGCCGTCTCCACCGCGCAGGTCATCGCGGAGGAGGACGCGCCGCTGCGGATCGTCGGCACCAAGTTCCAGAAGAACCCCTTCACCATCCTGTCCCTCGCCGACGGCGGGGACATCGCGACGCCGCAGGATCTGGTCGGCAAGCGGATCGGCGTGCAGGCCGGCGGCAACGAGACCCTGTTCGACGCGCTGCTCGAGGTGAACGGCATCGACCCGGCCAGCGTGGAGAAGGTCCCGGTCGAGTACGACCCCGCGCCGCTCATCGACGGCGAGGTCGACGGCTTCCTGGCCTACCTGACCAACGAGTCGATCACCGTGCAGTCGCAGGGCCTCGCGGTCACCAACCTGCCCTTCGCCGACAACGGGCTGCCGTTCGTCGCCGAGTCGGTCATCACGACCGAGCGCATGATCGCCGAGGAGCCGGAGCGGGTGCAGGCCTTCCTGGAGGCCGAGATCCGCGGCTGGCAGGACGCGCTGGCCGACCCCGCCGAGGGCGCCCGGCTCGCCGTCGAGGAGTACGGCGCGGACCTGCAGCTCGACATGGCCAAGGAGCTCGAGCAGTCCGAGGTGCAGGCCGGGCTGATCGTCACGCCCGACGTCGAGGCCAACGGCCTGTTCACCATCTCCGACGAGCTGATCGAGCAGAACATGACCACGCTCGCCGCCGCCGGCATCGACATCCGGGCCGAGGACCTGTTCGACCTGTCCCTGCTCGAGCAGCTGCTCGAGGAGAAGCCCGAGCTCACCGAGCTCCCGTCCTGACCGGATCGACCCCGCCGGAGAGGCACGCCATGACCGACGTCGTCACGACGTCGCCGGGCGCCGGTGCCGGGGGAGCGACCTCCCTCGGCACCGGCGTGCGGATCGACTCCCTGACCAAGACCTACCGGGTCGGCCGCCGGACGGTGCGGGCCCTCGAGGACGCCACGCTGTGGACCGACGAGGGCAGCTTCCTGTCCCTGCTCGGCCCCTCGGGCTGCGGCAAGTCCACGATCCTGCGGATCCTCGCCGGCCTGGAGGAGCCGACGTCCGGCTCGGCGCTGGTCGAGGGCCGCACCCCGCTGCAGCTGCGCCGCGGCCACGAGCTCGGGATCGCCTTCCAGGACTCCGCGCTGCTGCCGTGGCGGTCGGTGCTGTCCAACGTCCGGCTGCCGTTCGAGGTGTCGGGGCGCAGGCCCGACGACGCGCTCGTGACCGAGATGATCAAGCTGGTCGGCCTGGAGGGGTTCGAGAAGGCCAAGCCGGCGCAGCTGTCGGGGGGCATGCGCCAGCGGGTCTCGATCGCGCGGGCGCTGGTGGTCCGGCCGTCGGTGCTCCTGCTCGACGAGCCCTTCGGGGCGCTGGACGACATGACGCGGCAGCGGCTGAACGTCGAGCTGCTGCGGATCTGGACCGAGAAGCCGGCGACGACGCTCATGGTCACCCACGGCATCGCCGAGGCGGTCTTCCTCTCCGACCGGGTCGCGGTGATGAGCGCGCGCCCGGGCCGGGTCCAGGAGGTCATCGAGGTCGACCTGCCGCGGCCGCGCACGCCGGACCTCATGCGCACGCCGGAGTTCCACGCCCTGCACGACCGGGCCTCGGAGCTGCTCTTCGACGGCGCGTCCGCCGCCCGGGAGGACTGAGTGCGCCTCTCCCGCGCGTCGGTCCGCTCGCTGCGCACCGGCGTCCTCGGCGTCGTCGTGCTCGTCGCCCTGTGGTGGGTCGCCGCCCGCACCGTGCTGTCCGGCGCCCGCATCCCGACGCCGGACGGCGTGCTCGCGACCGCGGTCGACGACGGCTGGGGCTTCTACGCGCTGCACTTCGGGATGACGCTGCAGGAGGCCGCGGTCGGCTTCGGCTACGGCACCGGGGCCGGCCTCGTCGTCGCCTCGCTCGTCCTGCTCGTGCCCGTGGCCGAGCGGGTGCTCCTGCAGGTCGCGGTCCTGAGCTACTGCGTGCCGCTGGTCGCCATCGCGCCGGTGCTGTTCATCGTCATCGGCAACCCCGACGAGGGGCAGCGGTCGGGCACCGCCACCGCGCTGGCCGCGCTGTCGGTCTTCTTCACCACCGTCGTCGGCACGGTGCTCGGCCTGCGCTCGGCCGACCGGGCGAGCCTCGACGTGGTGAGCGTGTTCGGTGGCGGGCGGGTCCGGCGGCTGCTCACGGTGCAGCTGGTGTCGGCCCTGCCCTCGATCCTCGCCGCCCTGCGGATCGGCGCGCCGGCGGCGTTCCTCGGCGCGATCCTCGGCGAGTACGTCGGGGGCGTGCAGCGGGGCGTCGCCCTGGTCCTCAAGATCGCCCAGCAGAACGTCGACGTCGAGCAGGCCTGGGCGGTCGGGATCGGCTGCGCCCTGGTGGCCGGCGTGTTCTACGCGCTGTTCGGCCTGGTCGGCCGGCTGGTCACGCCCTGGTCGCGGGGGCGTCGGCGTGACCGCGTTGCTGCCCGGCGCCGACGAGGCGACCGCCCCGGTCCCCGGCCGGACCGGCTCGCTGCTGTGGACCGCGCTGCGCCAGGTCGCCACCACGCTCCTGGTCGTCGGCATCGTGGTGCTGCTGTGGATCGCGGCGCTGCGCATCTGGGACGTCTCGCCCTACGTCGGCAAGACGCCGGCGGAGGTGTGGACGACGCTGTTCGCCGACGACGACTCCGCCGAGCTGCGCGCGGAGATCGGGGCGCTGCTGCAGCAGACCCTCACCGACGCCGCGGTGGGGTTCGCCGCCGGGATGCTGACGGCGATCGTGCTGGCGGCGCTCGTCGTCCGCTCGACGGTGTTCGAGGCCGCGGTGATGCCGGTCGCGCTGGTGCTGCAGACCGTGCCGCTCATCGCGCTGGCGCCGATCCTGATCCTGCTCGTCGGCCGCGGCTACGGCGTCGTCGCGATCATGAGCGCGATCGTCGTGCTCTTCCCGGCGCTGGTGAACACCGTGCAGGGCCTGCGCTCGGTCACGCCGCAGCTGCGCGACCTGGTGCTCGTCTACGGCGGGTCGCCGTCGACCGTGCTGCTGCGGGTCGGCTTCCCCTCCGCGCTGCCCGCGCTGTTCGCCTCGGTGCGCATCGCGGTGCCCGGGGCGCTCACCGGCGCGCTGCTGGCCGAGTGGCTCGCGACGGGCAAGGGGATCGGCTACGCCGTCGTCTCCGCCGCCGGCCGCTCGCAGAACGCGCGCGTCTGGGCGCTGGTCGTCGTCGTCAGCCTGACCGCGCTGGTGCTGTACCTGCTCGCCCAGCTGGTCGAGACCGCCGTGCTCAGCCGGTTCGGCCGGCCGGGGAGCGCCCGGTGAGCCTCGCGGCCGGCGTGCACTCCACGCCCGTGCCGGCCGACCCGGCGATCGACGCGATGGTCGCCGCCCTGCCCAAGGTCAGCCTGCACTGCCACCTGATCGGCAGCGTGGCGCCGCAGACCGTGGTCGACCTCGCCCGCAGGCACGGGGTGCCGCTCGGCCGGTCCGCCGAGGAGCTCTACGACCACGCGAGCTACGAGGACCTCGGCGAGTTCCTCCGCGTCCTCGACGTGGTCGGCTCGCTGGTCCGCGACGCCGACGACCTGCACCGCGTGACGTACGAGTCGCTGACCGCCGGCGGCGCCGCCCACGGCGTGCTGTACCGCGAGGTGCACCTGAGCCCGCCCGGCCACCCCGGCGTGCCCTACCCCCGGCTCCTGGAAGGCGTGCTCGCCGGTGCGCGCGACGCGGAGGCCGACACCGGGATCCGGGCCGGCTTCGTCGTCGGCATCTGCCGGGAGCGCAGCGGCGCGGCCGCCGTCGAGCTGGTCGAGCAGGTGGTCGAGCACCGGGTCGACGAGGTGCTCGGCATCGGTCTGGACTACGCCGAGGTCAACGGCCCGCCGGGCCGCTTCGTCGAGGCCTACCGGCTGGCCGCCCGCGCCGGGCTGCGGCGGACGGCGCACTCCGAGTCCGGCCCACCGCGGCACGTCGAGGTCCTCCTCGACGAGCTCGGCTGCAGCCGGGTCGACCACGGCTACCACGTGGTCGACGACGCGGCGATCACCGCCCGGTGCGTCGAGGAGCGGGTGCCCTTCACCTGCACCCCGGTCAGCTCCGACATCGGCCGCTACTCCGGCAGCGGCGACGGCACCCACCGCCGGATCGCGGAGATGGTCGACGCCGGGCTGTGCGTGACGATCGACAGCGACGACCCGCCGATGTTCGGCACCGACCCCACCCACGACCACCGCGTCCTCGCGCACGCACTCGGCTGGCGCCGCGACCGGCTGGCCGACCTCACCCGCAACGCCGTCGAGGCCTGCTGGCTCGACCGCACCGACAAGGCCGCCCTGCTCGCGCGGGTCGAGGCGATGGTGGCCGCCACCCCCGACGCACCACCGGCCCCCGAGGAGTCCCCCGCATGAGCACGCCGTTCTCCGTCCCCACCGTGGACATCGCGCCCTACGTCGGGACCGGCACCGCCGACGAGCGCGCGGCGACCGCCGCGGCCTTCGACGAGGCGGCCCGCACGGTGGGCTTCGTGCAGGTCGTCGGCCACGGCGTCCCGACCGCGGTCACCGACGCCTTCGCCGCCGCCCTCGACGAGTTCTTCCTCCTCCCGCTGGAGGTCAAGAAGCGCTACCGGACGCCGCCGGAGGTCAACCGTGGGTACGCCCCGCCCAAGACGGAGTCGCTGAGCCTCAGCCTCGGGCTGGCGCCGTCCAACCGGATGCACGACTTCTTCGAGGCGTTCAACGTGGGCGCCGCCGTCTCGGACTTCCCCGGGCTCGGCCTCCCCGAGGCCGACTACCCCGAGAACGTCTGGCCGGCCGAGGCGGCGTCGTTCCGCGCGGCGGTCTCGGCCTACTCCGCCGAGGCCTCGCGGGTGGCGCGCACGCTGACCACGGTGTTCGCCGACGCGCTCGGCCTGCCGGAGGGCTTCTTCGAGCGCTACACCGACCACAGCCTCGACGTGCTCCGGATGAACAACTACGCCCTCGAGCCCGGTGCCCTCGACCTCGACGGCGACCTCACCGGCATGGGGGAGCACACCGACTACGGCATCGTCACCGTGCTGTGGGCCGACCGGGTCGCCGGCCTGCAGGTGCTCGGCCGCGACGGCGGCTGGCACGACGTCCAGCCGGCCGACGGCGCGCTGCTGGTCAACCTCGGGGACCTCATGGCGCGGTGGACCAACGACCGGTGGATGTCGACCCTGCACCGGGTCAAGCCGCCGATCGTCGACGGCACCATCCGGCGCCGGCGCAGCGCGGCGTTCTTCCACGACGGCAACGTCGACGCCCTCGTCGAGACCCTGCCGACCTGCGGAGGCGACGGCTCGCCGTACCCGCCGATCACCGTCGGCGAGCACATCCGCGCCAAGCTCGCCGGCTCGCGGGCCGGCGTCGCCAACCCCGACGCCGACCGCGAGGCCGCCCGGGTGCTCGCGGCACAGAACCGGACCTGAGGAGCCCGTCCGAGGGGCAGGAGGCCCTACCGTCGCGCGGCATGGGTCAGCGGACGGCGCTCGTGGCGGTCACGTCGGTCCAGCTGGCCGCCCAGGTCGTCGGCCACGTCGTCGCGCTGCGGCGGCGCCGGCACTTCGACGTCCCCTTCCTCACGGGCAGCCCCGAGCACCTGGTCCGGGACTGGTTGTGGTTCGGCACGGCCTACAGCGCGCCGCCGTACCTGCTCGCGCTCGAGGTGTGGGCCCTCGGCCGGCTGCTGCGCGGGCCCGACGAGCGTGCGCGCCGGGTGCTGCGGTGGCTGGGCACCGGGCTGACGTCCGGCTACCTGAGCGAGCGGTGCAGCCGGGTCCGGGTGCGCCCGGGCGGTCTCGACCCGGTGGAGACGCCGGTCGTCGTGGCCGGGTGGGGTGGTGCCGCGGCGCTGGCGGTCCTGGCCGGCCGCTGAGCGTCGGCCGACGCTGCTCAGGGCACCCGCCAGGACCACGGCCGCCGGTCGAGGCGGTGGAGCAGGCCGCGGAGGGAGCGCCGGCCGCCGGCCGGGACGGCGACCGCGGCGGCCGGCCGGCCGACCTCGGCCCGGAGCGCGGACCGCCGCTCCTCGAGTGCCGCGACCTCGGCCAGGAGGGCCTCCCGGCGCGCCGCGGCGTCGCGGTCCAGGCGCTCGCGCGCCGCGGCCGCCGCGTCGTCGGCCCGCCGCCGCTCGTCCCGGCCGGTGCCGAGCACCCGGAGGACCTCGTCGCGGGCCTGCTGCCGGGCGAGGTCCGCCTCGTCCCGGGCCCGCCGGCGGATCCGGCCGGCGTCCTCGGCGGCCCGCAGCCCGGCGAGGCGGACCTCCTCGAGCCGCGCGTCGGCCTGGGTCCGGGCGCCGGCGAGGACCCCCTCCGCCTCGGCCGTCGTCGCGGCGGCGCGGGCGGCCGCGGCCGCGAGCAGGTGCCCGGCGCGGGCCTCGGCGTCGGCGAGGACCCGGTCGGCGCGGGCGACCGTCCGAGCCGCCTCCGACGCGGCGGCGGCGCGGTCGGCCTCCGCCTCGGCCCGCAGGCCCTCGGCCTCGTCGGCCGCCGCGGCGAGCACCGACCCGATCCGGGAGGACAGCCGCAGGGACGCAGCGCCTCCGCACGAGTGGGCGAGGAGCCGCCGGGCCTCCTCGAGGTCGGCGCGCGTCCGCAGGTGCCGCGTCAGGAGGTGCTCGCGCTCCCGGTCCGCGGTGGCGAGCTCGTCCTCGGCCCACCGGACGTAGGTGTCGACCTGGAAGCGGTCGTAGCCGGCCACGACCCGGCGGAACGCGGGTGCGGCCCCGAGGACGGTGGGCAGGTCGCCGGAGACGTTCGGGCGCCGGCGGTCGGCCTCCCGGTCGGGCTCCTGGCCGGCCTCCCGGGCGGCCTCCTGGGCGGCCTCCTGGTCGGCCTCGGCCTCGTGGTCGCTGTGCAGCTCGGTGGTCGTCATGCCTGCCTCCCTCCGCGGGACCCGTCCCGGGAGCGGGGACGCTAGGGCGGTCGGCGGGGGGTGCGGCCGGCTGCCGGAGCCGGATCACCGGGGAGGGCGCGCCGGCCCGCCTGATCGGGTCGGGGAGCCGGCGCCGCTCGCGGAGCGTGACGTCGCCCTGCGGGGTGAGACGTCGGGCCGGGGGGTCCCGGGACCCGCGGCGTGGCCCACCCTCGGGGCATGGCACCCGACCCCGCCCCCGCGCGTCCCGGCAGCATGACCGTCCCACCGTGGGCCGGCTGGGAGGACCTCCTGACCGGGCTGCTGCTCGTGCTCCTGGTCGTCGCGGTCGTGGCCGTCGTCGTCCTGTGGAGCGCGGCGGCGAGGGCGAGCGCGAGCGGCCGGGCGGAGTGGCAGGCGGAGCTCGAGGCGCGGTCGCGCAGCCGCCGGGCCCCGGAGGCGCCCGACGGAGTGCGCTGAGCGGTCGCTGCGAGGCCTGGAGGGCGTTGTGGTCCAGGTCACCCGACGTTACGGTCCAGGCGCGTCGTCCCCGCGGGGCAGGCGAGAGACCGAAGCGCTCCGGACTCCCGAGCAGAGGTGCTGGCCATGACCGCCGTACCCCGCACAGACCCCGCTCCGGACGGTCCGCGGCCGCGCCCCCCACGACGGGTGCGGCCGCGTGAGCGGGCCCGGCATGCCGCTCGACCCGGACCGCAACCTCGCCCTGGAGCTGGTCCGCGCCACGGAGGCGGCGGCCATCTCCTCGGCCCGCTTCGTCGGCCGCGGGGACAAGAACCGGGTCGACGCCGCGGCCGTCGACGCGATGCGGCCGGTGCTGGGCACCGTCGGCATGTCCGGGGTCGTCGTCATCGGCGAGGGGGAGAAGGACGAGGCGCCGATGCTCTTCAACGGGGAGCGGGTCGGCGACGGCTCGGGCCCGGAGGTCGACATCGCCGTCGACCCGGTGGACGGCACCACCGCCGCGGCCAAGGGGCTGCCCGACGCGGTGGCGGTCGTGGGCCTGTCCGAGCGGGGCACGATGTTCGACCCCGGGCCCTGCGTCTACATGTCCAAGCTCGTCGTCCCGGGTGCAGCCGCGGACGCCGTCGACCCCGAGGCCCCGATCGCCGACGTCCTCGCGGTGGTGGCCCGCGCGCTGGGCCGGCGGCAGGAGGACCTGACGGTCGCCGTCCTCGACCGCCCCCGGCACGAGGAGCTGGTCGCCGACATCCGCCGCGCCGGGGCGGCGGTCCGCTCCCTGCTCGACGGCGACGTCGCCGGCGCCATCGCCGTGGGGCAGCCGGACTCCGGCGTCGACCTGCTCGTCGGCGTGGGCGGCACCCCCGAGGGCGTCATCGCCGCCTGCGCGCTGCGGTGCAGCGACGGGGAGCTGTTCGGCCGGCTCCGCCCCCGGGACGACGCGGAGCGGGCCGCCGCGATCGACTTCGGGCACGACCTCGACCGCGTGCTCACCACCACCGACCTCGTGTCGGGCGACGACGTGTTCTTCGGCGCCACGGGCGTCACCACCGGCGCGCTGCTGCGCGGCGTCCGCTTCCAGCAGGACGCGGTGGTGACCCAGTCGCTGTCCATGCGCTCGAGGTCGGGAGCCATCCGGGTCATCGAGACCCGGCACGACCGCAGCCGCTCCAACCTCATCCGCCACTGACCAGGCGCCGCACCCGGCGCACCCGAGCAGAGGAGCGACCGTGTCCCTGTCCGAACGGCTCAGTCCCGGGAACCGCGCCGCCGCCCTCGAGCGGCTGGCGGAGGAGGAACTCGACGTCCTGGTCATCGGCGGCGGGGTCGTCGGTGCCGGCGCCGCGCTGGACGCGGTCACCCGGGGCCTGCGGGTGGGGCTGGTGGAGGCGCGCGACTACGCCGCCGGCACCTCCAGCCGGTCGAGCAAGCTCTTCCACGGCGGGCTGCGCTACCTCGAGCAGTTCGACTTCCACCTGGTCTTCGAGGCGCTGCGGGAACGCCGCCTGGTCCTCGGCACCCTGTGCCCGCACCTGGCCCGGCCGGTCCCGTTCATCTACCCGCTGCAGAAGCGCATCGACCGGGCCTACGTCGGGCTGGGCATCGGCGTCTACGACCTCATGGGCGCGGGGCGGGGGGTGCCCGGGCACCTGCGGCACCTGGGCCGCCGGGCGACGGCGGAGTCCTTCCCGTCGGGCAGGAGGTCGGCGATCCGGGGCGCCATCCGCTTCTACGAGGGCCAGGTCGACGACGCGCGGCACACGATGATGCTGGCCAGGACCGCGGCCGCGTACGGCGCGCTGTGCGTCACCAGCACGCGGGTCACCGAGTTCCTCCGGGAGGGCGACCGGATCGCCGGGGTCCGGGTGCGCGACCTCGAGGGCGGCGGCGAGTTCGCCATCCGCGCGCAGCAGGTGGTCAACGCCGCCGGGGTCTGGACCGACGAGATCCAGCAGATGGTCGGCGGGAGGGGGCAGTTCCAGGTCCGCGCGTCCAAGGGCGTGCACCTGGTGGTCCCGCGGAACCGGATCAACAGCGCCACCGGCGTGATCACCCGCACGGAGAAGAGCCTGCTGTTCGTCATCCCGTGGGGCAGCCACTGGATCATCGGGACGACCGACACCGACTGGCACCTCGACCTGGCGCACCCGGCCGCGAGCAGGGACGACATCGACTACCTGCTCGACCACGCCAACGGCCTCCTGCAGGACCCGCTCACCCGCGACGACGTCGTCGGCGTCTACGCGGGGCTGCGGCCGCTGCTGTCGGGGGAGTCCGAGGCGACCAGCAAGCTCTCCCGCGAGCACGCCGTCGCCAGTCCCGTGCGCGGCCTGACCGTCATCGCCGGCGGCAAGTACACGACCTACCGCGTGATGGCCAAGGACGCCGTCGACTCCGCCGTGCACGGCCTGGAGCGCACCGTGCCGCCGTCGATCACCGAGCGGATCCCGCTGCTGGGCGCGGAGGGGTACGCCGCCGCGCACAACGCGCGCCGGCTCACCGCCGAGCGCACCGGGCTCCCCCTCTCGAGGATCGAGCACCTGCTGGGGCGGTACGGGACCCTCAGCGGGGAGCTGTTCGACCTGATGGCCGAGCAGCCGGCGCTGCGCGAACCGCTGGCCGGCGCACCCGAGTACCTGCGGGCCGAGGCCCACTACGCGGTCAGCCACGAGGGCGCCCTGCACCTCGACGACGTCCTGACCCGCCGCACCCGGATCTCCATCGAGGTGCCCGACCGGGGGATCGCCGCGGCCGCCGAGGTCGCGGACGTCGTCGCGCCGCTGCTGGGCTGGGACGCCGCCCACGTCGAGCGGGAGGTGTCGCACTACCGGCTGCGGGTGGAGGCCGAGCGGGAGTCCCAGGAGCAGCCGGACGACCGCACCGCCGACGCCGCCCGCCTGGGCGCGCCCGACGTGCGGGTGGGCACGACCAGCATGGCCTGACCGGCTCCCGGGTCCCGGTGTCCGGCGTGGACGACGACGTCGCGGCTGCCCTCGCCGCGTCGAACCTCGCGCGGCTGCGCCCGCTCGCGCTGCAGCGGCTGCTCGCGGGGGCGTGCCGGGTGCGGGTGCCGGCCGGCTCGGTGACCCACCGGGAGGGCGAGACCGCCGAGTTCCTGGAGCTGACCGTCGACGGGCTCGTCCGGGTGTTCGTCACCGCGCCGGACGGCCGGGGCATGACCGTGCGCTACGCCCGGCGGGGCGCGCTCCTCGGCCTGGTGTCGCTGTACGCCGACGGCACCGGGATCCCCGCGGGCACGCAGGCCGTCGTCGACACGACGGTGCTGCGCCTGTCCCCGCAGGGAGTGCGGCGCGTGGCCGCCGAGGACGCCGACGTGGCCGACGCGTTCCTGCGCGAGCTCGCCGACCGGGTGCGCAGCTTCGTCCACGAGATCAGCGACAGCGCGTTCACCAGCGTCCGGCACCGGGTGGCCCGGCACCTGCTGGACCTGGCCTCGCAGGAGTCCCGCGCCGGCCCCGGCGCACGGCCGGCGCTCACCGTCCCGGTCAGCCAGCGCGAGCTGGCCGAGGCCGTGGGCAGCGTGCGCGAGGTGGTCGTGCGCGCGCTGCGCGACCTGCGGGAGTCGGGTGTGGTCAGCACCCACCGCGACCACATCGAGATCCTCGACCCGGTCCGGCTCAGCGGGGAGCTGGGTGGAACCTGGGTCGCTGACCGGCCCCGGCGCTGACCCGACACTGCCCGCATGACCAGGACGGTGGGCGCGGACGACGTCACGGCGCGCACGACCGCGGCGGACGGCCCGGCCGTCGCCGCGCTCCGCGCCTCCTTCGAGGGGCAGGTCCTCACCCCCGCGGACGACGGCTACGAGGAGCACCGCCGCGTCTGGAACGGCTCGATCGACCGGCGTCCGGCCGTCATCGCCCGCTGCGCCGGCGTCGACGACGTCCGCACCGCCGTCCGCTTCGGCCGCGACTCCGGGCTGACCGTCGCCGTCCGGGGCGGGGGCCACAGCTTCCCGGGGTTGTCGACCGTCGACGGTGGGCTGCTGGTCGACCTGCGGCCGATGGCCGGCGTGCGCGTCGACCCGGACGCCCGGGTGGCCGGTGTCCAGGCCGGGGCCCTGCTGGGCGAGGTGGACCGGGCCACGCAGGAGCACGGCCTGGTGGTGCCGTCCGGGATCGTGTCCCACACCGGGGTGGCCGGGCTGACCCTCGGGGGCGGGATCGGCTGGGTCATGCGCCGCTACGGCCTCACCGTCGACTCCCTGGAGTCCGCCGACGTGGTGACCGCCGACGGGGAGTTCGTCCGCGCCGCGGAGGACGAGAACGCCGAGCTGTTCTGGGGGCTGCGCGGCGGCGGCGGCAACTTCGGCGTGGTCACCGACTTCCGGTTCCGCCTGCACCCCCTGGGGCCGCAGGTGATGGCCGGCGCGACCTTCTGGTCCATGGACGACGCCGAGCAGGTGCTGCGCTCCTACCGGGACTGGATCGACGGGTGCCCGGACGAGCTGATGACGATCGTCGTCCAGCGGCTCGCGCCGGCGCTGCCCGCCGTCCCGCCGGAGCTGGTCGGGCGGCCGGTCATCGCGGTCGCGGCCTGCTACGCCGGCGACGTCGACGAGGGCGAGGCGGTGCTGCGGCCGATGCGGAGGACCGGGTCGCCGGTCCTCGACCTGTTCGCGCCCACGCCGTTCCTGGCGCACCAGCAGATGTTCGACCCGTCGTTCCGGCACGGCTGCTGGTACCACGTCCGCTCCTGCGACGTCGCCGCGCTCTCCGACGAGGTCATCGGCGTGGTGGTCGAGCATGGCCGGCGCATCACCTCGCCGATGAGCAGCATCGCGCTGTGGCAGATGGGCGGGGCGGTGGCCCGCGTCGCCGACGACGCGACGGCGTTCAGCGGCCGCTCCGCCGGGTTCACCTTCAACATCAACGGCAACACGCCCACCGCGGCCGGGTTCGAGGACCAGCGGCAGTGGGCCCGCGACTACTGGACGGCCCTGGCGCCGTTCCACACGGGCGTCTACGTCAACTTCCTGATGGAGGAGGGCGGCGCCCGCGTCCGGCAGGCGTACGGGGAGGAGAAGCTCCGGCGGCTCACCGCGCTCAAGCGCGCGTACGACCCGGGCAACCTGTTCCGGCTCAACCAGAACGTCCCCCCGGGCTGAGCGCCCCTCGCAGGGGAGCCCAGCCGGGGAGGTCGGCGGCGGTCATGCCGCCGGGGTGGCCGGGCGGCCACTGGACCAGCTCGATGCGGGTGCCGTCGGGGTCGGTGACCCACGCGGCCAGGAAGTCCGCCGAGCCGTCCGGGGACGTCGGCGGCTCGACGTCGACGCCCTGCCCGGCCAGCGCGGCGACGAGCGCGGACATCGACTCCACGGCGACGACGAGGTGGCTGAGGACGGTGCCGGGCCGGACCGCGGAGCCGGCGGGGTCGTGCACGAGCTCGAGGCTGACGAACGGGTCACCGGGCAGCCGGAGCATCGTCAGGTGCCCGATCCCCGTCCGGGGGACCTCGCCGGCCACCTCGTAGCCGAGCGCGGTGTGGAAGGCGAGCGACCGCTCGATGTCGGTCACGCGCAGGCCCACGTGCAGCGTCCTCATCGGTCCTCCCGGGAGTCGCGGGGTGGTGTCCCTGCCAGGGGACCGTCCCGGCGCCGGGGACTCATCGGGGGCTTGACCTCGAGTCGGCGTGAACCACGAGCCTGGGCCGTGACGGGGACCCGTCTCGCGCAGAACTCGCTCGCGTCCGATGAGTCCCCGGCGGAGAGTCCGTCACAACCCGCAGAGACGTCCTGCTGCGCTCGAGGTGAGGAAGCCGATGACCACACAGACACCACTCGCCATCGAGGCGAGCGGGCTCGGGAAGTCCTTCGGAACGACACGTGCCGTCGACGGGGTCGACCTCGCCGTCTCGGCGGGCACGATCTACGGGGTGCTCGGCCCCAACGGCGCGGGGAAGACGACCACGATCCGCATGCTCGCCACGCTGATCGCGCCCGACGCGGGCAGCGCCCGGGTGCTGGGCCACGACATCGTGACCGAGGCCGACACGGTGCGCGAGCTCGTCAGCCTGACCGGCCAGCTCGCCTCCGTCGACGAGGAGCTGACCGGCCGGGAGAACCTCGTGCTGCTCGGCCGCCTCCTCGGCTACTCCCGGGCCGGCGCCCGGGACCGTGCCGACGAGCTGCTGGACGCCTTCGACATCGCCGAGGCCACCGGCAGGCTGGTCAAGCACTACTCGGGCGGCATGCGCCGGCGGCTGGACATCGCGGCGAGCATCGTCGTCACCCCGCGGCTGATGTTCCTCGACGAGCCGACGACCGGGCTGGACCCCCGCTCGCGCAACCAGGTCTGGGAGATCGTCCGCGCGCTGGTGGCCGAGGGGACGACGATCCTGCTCTGCACCCAGTACCTCGAGGAGGCCGACCAGCTCGCCGACGGCCTCGCCGTGATCGACCGGGGCCGGGTCATCGCCGAGGGCACCCCCGGCAACCTCAAGGCGTCGGTCGGCACCGGCTCCCTGCAGGTCCGGCTGCTCGACCCCCGGCGCCGCGCCGAGGCCGCCGAGAAGCTCGAGCGCGCGGTGGGCCCGGTGGTGCTGGAGCCGGACCCGGCGGCGCTGTCGGCCGTCGGCGCGGACGCCGAGCGGGCGGCGATCGCCGTCGCCGAGCTCGCCACCGCGGGCATCCCGCTGGCGCACTTCTCGCTGCAGCAGCCGAGCCTCGACGAGGTCTTCCTCGCCCTCACCGGCCACGCGGCCGACGACGCCGACGACGCGTCCCGGCCCTCCGACACCCTGCAGGAGCACGCGTCATGACCGCCACGACCCGCACGACCGGCTCCGCCGACACCGCGGCGGTGCGCCGGGCCATCTCATCCACACCGCGCCCGCAACGCCCCGGCCGGCTCTCGGCCGCGCTGGTCTTCGGCTGGCGGGGCATGCTCAAGGTCAGGCACGTGCCCGAGCAGCTGCTCGACGTCACCGTCACGCCGGTGATGTTCCTGCTGCTGTTCACGTACCTGTTCGGTGGCGCGATCGCCGGGTCCACCAGCGCCTACCTCGACTACACGCTCCCCGGGCTGCTCGTCATGTCGGTGCTGTTCACGACCGTCTACTCGGGGATCTCGCTCAACACCGACCTGACCAAGGGCGTCGTCGACCGCTTCCGCTCGCTGCCGATCTGGCGGCCGGCGCCGCTGCTCGGCTCGCTGCTCGGCGACAGCGTCCGCTACGTGGTCGCCGGCACGGTGATCATCGTCGTCGGCGTGGCGCTGGGCTTCCGGCCCGAGGGCGGGTTCGCCGGGACGGTCGCGGCCCTGGCGCTGGTCGTCGTGTTCTCGTTCGGGCTGTCGTGGGTCTTCTCGGTCCTCGGGCTGCTGATGCGCTCCCCGAACGCGGTGATGAACGCCGGCTTCATGGCGATCTTCCCGCTGACCTTCCTGTCCAACGTCTTCGTCGACCCCGCCACGCTGCCCGGCCCGCTCGAGGCCTTCGTCGACGTCAACCCCATCTCGGTCCTCGCCACCGCCTCGCGGTCGCTCATGGCCGGGGAGCTCGACGGCGTGGCGGTCGTCGTCTCCCTCGCGGTGGCGGTGCTCCTGGCCGCGGTGTTCCTGCCGCTGACGACGCGGCTGTACCGCAGCCGCTGAGTCCCGGGCCGCGCCCACGACGGGAGGACCCCCACGGCCGACGGCCGTGGGGGTCCTGCGCTGCGCCCG
Source organism: Geodermatophilus normandii (assembly GCF_003182485.1). Lineage (NCBI taxonomy): Bacteria > Bacillati > Actinomycetota > Actinomycetes > Geodermatophilales > Geodermatophilaceae > Geodermatophilus > Geodermatophilus normandii. The sequence goes on from NZ_QGTX01000001.1 coordinate 3,379,636, forward strand.
GTGGGAGCTCAGAAGGGCGGGTCCTCGCTGCCGGCGCCGACCGGCACCGCCCAGGGGTCGGGTGAGTCACCCCGCCCGGCTCCGGTGCGGCCGTCGCCGGCGCCGTCCCCACCGCCGGAGCCCCCGCCGGGACCGTCCCCGGACCGGGAGGCCCGGGTGACCGTCGCCGTCGCGTACCGGAGGGACGGGCCGATCTCGTCGACCTCGAGCTCGATGACGGTCCGGTTCTCGCCCTCCTTGGTCTCGTAGGAGCGCTGCTTGAGGCGGCCCTGGGCCATCACCCGCGAGCCGCGGGTCAGCGACTCGGCGACGTTCTCCGCCGCCTGCCGCCACACGCTGCAGCGCAGGAAGAGCGGCTCGCCGTCCTTCCACTCCTGGGTCTGGCGGTCCAGCGTGCGTGGCGTGGACGCGATGGTGAAGTTGGCGACCGCCGCGCCCGAGGGCGTCCAGCGGAGCTCGGGGTCACTGGTCAGGTTGCCAATGACGGTGATGACTGTGTCGCCGGCCATGATCCGGTCCTCCGTGTCGTCGGTGCATCGCTCAGGTGAGCGTCTGGAGGCTAGGGGGACCGGCTGACAGTCCTGTGTTCCCCGCCACCGGGAGGCCGCGTCCCAGGGCGGGCGGGGCCGAACTGTCCCCGGTGCCTGTGAGCATCGGGAGTCGGACGGCGGCGAGCGGGAGGACGGCGGGTGGCGGAGGCGCGGACCGGGACGGTCCTGGAGGCGACGCTGGAGCGGATCACGTACGCCAACGCCCAGACCGGCTACACCGTCGCCCGGGTGGACACCGGGCGGGGCGGCGACCTGGTCACCGTGGTCGGCTCCCTCCTCGGCGTCCAGCCGGGGGAGACCCTGCGGCTGCAGGGGCGGTGGGCGGCGCACCCCCAGTACGGCCGGCAGTTCGTGGTCGAGGACCACACCACGGTGCTGCCCGCCACCGTCCAGGGCATCCGCCGCTACCTGGGGTCGGGGCTGGTCAAGGGGATCGGCCCGCGGCTGGCCGAGCGGATCGTCGACCACTTCGGCACCGACGCGCTGCGGGTGATCGAGGAGGAGCCGGCGCGGCTGGCCGAGGTCCCGAACCTGGGCCCGAAGCGGACGCGGCTGATCACCGAGGCCTGGGAGGAGCAGCGGGCCATCAAGGAGGTGATGGTCTTCCTGCAGGGGGTGGGCGTGTCCACCTCGCTGGCCGTGCGCATCTACAAGCAGTACGGCGGCGCCTCGATCGGCGTGGTCCGGACCGAGCCCTACCGGCTGGCCGCCGAGGTGTGGGGGATCGGGTTCCGCACCGCCGACACGATCGCGGCCGCGGTCGGGATCCCGCACGACAGCACCCAGCGGGTCGAGGCGGGCGTGCAGTTCGTGCTCTCCGAGGCGACCGGGCAGGGGCACTGCTTCCTGCCCGAGGCCGACCTGGTCGCCCGGTCGGTGGAGATCCTGCAGGTCCCCGCCGTCCTGGTCGGTCACTGCCTGGCCCTGCTCGTCGCCGACCAGGGCGTCATCCGCGACGAGCTCCCCCGGGCGGACGGGCAGCCTCCGACGGTCGCCTACTACCTCGTCCCGTTCCACCGGGCGGAGGTCTCCCTGGCCGCGGGGCTCCGGCGGCTGGCGACCGCCGGCGTCGACCGGATGCCCGCGTTCGCCACCGTCGACTGGGACGCCGCGCTGGGCTGGCTGCACCGGCGCACCGGCGTGGACCTGGCGCCCGGCCAGCAGGAGGCCGTGCGCCTGGCGCTCACCGAGCGGGTCGCCGTCCTCACCGGCGGGCCCGGCTGCGGCAAGAGCTTCACGGTCCGCTCGATCGTGACCCTCGCGGCGGCCAAGGGCGCGCGGATCGTGCTCGCGGCGCCGACCGGCCGGGCGGCGAGACGGCTGAGCGAGCTGACCGGCGTCGGGGCGGTCACGGTGCACCGGCTGCTGGAGCTGCGTCCCGGCGGGGACGCCGGCTTCGACCGGGACCGGCCGCTGGAGGCCGACCTGGTCGTCGTCGACGAGTCCTCGATGCTGGACCTGCTGCTGGCCAACAAGCTGGTGCGGGCCGTCCCGCCGGGCGCGCACCTGCTCCTGGTCGGCGACGTCGACCAGCTGCCGTCGGTCGGTGCCGGCGAGGTGCTGCGCGACCTGCTCGCCGAGGGCACCCCCGTCCCGCACGTGCGCCTGACCCAGGTCTTCCGGCAGGCCAGCCGGTCGGGGGTGGTGACCAACGCCCACCGCATCAACGCCGGCACCGTGCCCGAGGTCCGCGGCCTCGACGACTTCTTCCTCTTCGCCACCGACGACGCCGAGGAGGCCGCCCGGCTCACCGCGGACGTCGTGGTGCGCCGGATCCCGGCCCGGTTCGGCCTCGACCCCCGCCGGGACGTGCAGGTGCTGACCCCGGTCCACCGCGGGCCCGCCGGCGCCGCCGCGCTGAACGAGCTGCTGCAGGAGGCCCTCACCCCGGCCCAGCCCGACCGGCCCGAGAAGCGGTTCGGCGGCCGGGTGTTCCGCGTCGGGGACAAGGTCAGCCAGATCCGCAACGACTACGACAAGGGCCGCAACGGCGTCTTCAACGGGACCCAGGGCGTCGTCACCGCGATCGACACCGTCGAGCAGACCGTCACCGTCCGCACCGACGAGGACGAGTCGATCGTCTACGACTTCGGGGAGCTCGACGAGCTGGTGCACGCCTACGCGGTCACCGTCCACCGCTCCCAGGGCAGCGAGTACCCGTGCGTCGTCATCCCGCTGACCACCAGCGCCTGGGCGATGCTGCAGCGCAACCTGCTCTACACCGCGGTCACCCGCGCCAAGCGGCTGGTCGTGCTCGTGGGCTCGCCGCGGGCCCTCGGCCAGGCCGTGCGCGCCGCCGGCTCCGGACGCCGGCACACCGCCCTGGCCCACCGCCTCCGCGGCCGGGCGTCCGCTGCGGGGGCCGCCGCGGCCTGACCGGCGCGGTGGGCTGTTCGCCGGGAGCGAACGCCCGGAGCCGGCGAGGCCAGGTGTCAAGCCGACACGCCGTTTCTGTCGGTACCCATTCGTAGTGTCCGGGGTGACATCTTCCCCGTGTCACAAGGAGTTCCCCCATGACCGTCCCCGGTCTCAAGACCCGCAAGCCCACCGGCCGCGTCCCGTGGCCGTGCATCCTCCTCGAGGGCGAGGAGAAGGCAGGCAAGAGCTGGGCGCTGGCCCAGTTCAGCGCCTCGGACAAGATCGGCGCGCTGTACTGGATCGACCTCAACGAGGGCGCCGGCGACGAGTACGGCGCGATCCCGGGCGCCCGGTACCAGCTCATCGAGCACGACGGCTCCTACGCGGCGGTGCTCGCCGCCGTCCAGGCGGTCAAGGCCGAGGCCCGCCGCGCGGCCGACGCCGGCCAGCCGCCGGTGGTGCTGGCCATCGACACCGGCTCGGCGATCTGGGACGGCCTGAAGGACTGGGCCAGCGACCGCGCCGCGAGGTCCGCGCGCAACCGCGAGCTGCTCAAGCGCGACCCCAACGCCGAGGTGACGATCAGCCAGAACCTGTGGAACGACGCCGGCTCCCGCTGGCGCAAGCTGCAGACCGAGCTGCTCACCTTCCCCGGCATCGTGGTCGTCACCGCCCGCGGCAAGGAGGTCACCGAGGTCGACGCCAACGGCCGTCCGATCGAGGGGCAGAAGACCTGGTCGGTGCAGACCCACCGGGAGTTCCCCTACGCGGCGTCGGTCTGGATGCGGCTGCGTCGCGGGCGCCGGCCGCTGATCGTCGGTGCGCGCAGCGTGCACGTCGGCATCAAGCCCAACAGCGACCCGGCGCGGGAGGTCACCGACTCCGCGGCCACCGGCCGGCTGCTGGAGTGGCTGGTCTTCGACGCCCTCAAGTGCGACCCGGGCACCGCGCACGTGCGCGACCTCGTCTCCTTCCACGGCGGCGGGCTGCTCGAGCACGAGCGCACCGAGCAGGTGGCCGGCGACCGCCCCGCGGCCCGGGCGGGCGGACGCGGCGAGACCGACGTCGCCGACCTGGTCGCGCGGATCGGTGACGCCCGCGGCGACGACGAGCTGCGCGAGGTGTGGACGGAGGCCAACCGCACCGGCCTGCTGCAGGCCGAGGTGGCGACCCCCGGTGGCCCGTACACGGTCGCGGAGCTGATCCGGGCCCGGCACGAGCAGCTGCTCGAGGCGGCGGTGAAGGCCCACCCCGCCGGCCGGCGCCGGGTCGCGGCGGGCGACCCGTCGGCTCCGCAGACGCCCCCCGCGGTGGTCCAGGCCGCCCAGGCCGCCGCCGCGGCCGCGCAGGCCGCGATGGCGGCTCCCCGTCCGGAGGAGACCGGCGGGGAGGCTCCGCCGGCGAACCCGCTGCTGGAGCCCTCGGCGACCCCCGACGACCCGAAGGACCGCCGGTCCACCGCGGCCCGCCGGGGCGTGCTCGCCAGCCTCGAGGCGCTGGGCGTGACGGAGGAGCAGATCGCCGACCGCTTCGGCCGGCCGGTCGAGCACGTGGCGACCAAGCGGCTGACCGCCCTGGTGCGCGTGGTGATCGCCGCGCAGCGCAACGGCGCCGACGACCGCGCGGACGTCGCCTGACCCGTGTCGAGGGAGCGGGGCCGGTCCCCGGCCCCGCTCTCCCGCCCCGACCGAGGAAGACGCGATGACCGCCGTCCTGCCCGACCGTCCCAGCGCCGCCGAGCGGCGGGCCGCCCCGAGCCTGGCCGCGGCGGTCCGCGACCTCGACCGCCGCCGGTCCCGCTCCCGCCAGCGGATGATCGGCGCCTCCGAGCTCGGCGAGTGCCGCCGCCGCGCCGCCTACCGGATCGCCCGGCGCCGCCCGACGAACACCGCCACGGGCCTGCAGGCCTTCATCGGCACCGAGCTGCACCGCGGGGTGCTGCGGGCGCTGCGGCGCGAGTACGGCGGGCTGACCGAGGTCGGCCTCCGGGGCGAGCAGGTCAAGGGCCGGTGCGACTGGTACCACGCCCCGGTCGTGGAGGACCTCAAGACGACGTCGCGGTTCGGCTTCGAGCGGGTCCTCACCCGGGGGGTCCCCGTCCGGCACTGGTTCCAGGTGGCCGTCTACGGCTGGCTGCTGCGGACGGGGCAGACCGCCGACCGCAGGGTGCCGGCCGGCACCGGGCAGGAGGTCGACGGGCTGCGCCTGCGCTACCTGTCCCGCGACTCCGGCGAGGACGTCGTCTTCGAGGCCGACGCCGACCCGGCCCTGACCGCCGAGGCCCTCATGTGGCTCACCGACGTCTACGGCACCGTGGAGGACGAGGGCGTCGACGCCGTTCCCCGCGACGGCTTCGGCCCCGGCGTGGACGCCATGTGCGACTGGTGCCCGTTCCTCGACCTGTGCTGGGGCCCCCCGGTGGACGAGGAGACCGAGGGCGAGGTCTCCCGCCAGTCCCGGCTGACCGTGACCGACGAGGACTACGTGGCCGCCGTCCGCGACTACGACAGCTGGCGGGCGTTGGAGAACGAGGCCAGGCGCCACAAGGAGTACGCCCGGGAGCTGCTGCGCGGGCGGTCCGGGCCGGCGGGCGACCTGCACTGCGAGTGGTCCGGCGGCGGCCTGCGCACGCAGGTCGACAAGGACGCCGCGGTCGAGCGGCTCGCCGAGCTCGGCGAGGTCGTCCCCACCCGGAGGACCCGCACCCCCCGGACGATCCGCGTCACGCGCACCGGTGTCCGGCCGGATCCCGGGGAGTCCCCGTGACCACCGTCGCCACGTCCCGGCTGCCCGCGGGGGAGCCGGTCCTGACCACCGACGTCATCGGCACGGACTTCGGCCTGCCGCTCGTCCGGCCGAGCCGGACGACACGGGGGAGCCGGGTCCGGGTCGTGCGGTCGCGGTGCCGGGCCCACGGGGGCGTGGTCGTGTGGTTCACCGACGGCACCAAGACACCGCCCATCCACGGGCGCACGGCGTGGATCGTCGCCGGGCCCGGGCCGCAGGAGCCCACCGCCGGCGCGGCGGCCCCCACCCCGCCCGGCTGAGCCCCGCCCGGCTGGACCCCGCCCGGCTGGACTCCGCCCGGCTGGAATCCGCCCGGCTGGACTCCACGAGGGCGCCGGAGACCGTTGTCCGCAGCAGCGGTGGGGGCGATCCTGGTCCATGGCGTCGAACCCGTCGTACGAGCAGTCGAAGCAGGTCGCCGAGGCCAGTCGCGAGACGGAGTGGACCCAGCCGTCGTTCGGCAGGGAGCTCTTCCTCGGCCACTTCCGCCTGGACCTGATCCACCCCCAGCCGGAGCCCGATCCGGTCGCGGTCGAGAAGGGCGAGGCGTTCCTCGAACGCCTCCGCGTCTTCCTCGTGGACCACGTCGACCGCCGCCGGATCGAGCGCGAGGCCAGGATCCCCGACGAGGTCCTCGAGGGACTCAAGGCCATCGGCGCGCTCGGCATGAAGATCCCCGAGGAGTACGGGGGGCTCGGGCTCAGCCAGGTGTACTACAACCGGGCGCTGGCCCTGGCCGGCACGTGGCACTCGTCGATCTCCACGCTGCTGTCCGCCCACCAGTCGATCGGCCTGCCCGAGCCGCTGCGCCTGTTCGGCTCCGAGGAGCAGAAGCGCACGTGGCTGCCGCGGCTGGCCACGGACCACGTCTCGGCGTTCCTGCTCACCGAGCCGGACGTGGGCTCGGACCCCGCGCGCATGAGCACGACCGCGGTCCCGACCGAGGACGGCACGGGCTACCGGATCACCGGCACCAAGCTGTGGGGGACCAACGGCGTCATCGCCGACGTCGTCGTCGTGATGGCGGTCGTCCCCCGGTCGGAGGGCCACCGGGGCGGCATCACGGCGTTCATCTGCCCGTGCGACCGCCCGGGCGTCACGGTGGAGCACCGCAACGAGTTCATGGGGCTCCGGGGCATCGAGAACTCGGTGACCCGCTTCGACGGCGTCCTCGTCTCCCGGGACGACGTCATCGGCGGCGAGGGCAGGGGGCTGCGGATCGCGCTCACCACGCTCAACACCGGCCGCCTGTCACTGCCCGCCATCTGCGCGTCGACGGCCAAGTACTCCCTGAAGGTCGCGCGGGAGTGGTCGACCGAGCGCCGGCAGTGGGGCCGGCCCATCGGCGAGCACGACCCGATCGCGCAGAAGGTCGCCTGGCTGGCCGGCACCGCGTTCGGCCTGGAGGCGGTGCTCGACGTGTCGAGCCGGCTCGCCGACGACAAGCGCAACGACATCCGCATCGAGGCCGCGCTGGCCAAGCTCTACGCGTCGGAGCTCGGCTGGACCGCCGCCGACGAGATGGTCCAGGTCCGGGGCGGCCGCGCGTTCGAGACCGCCGAGTCGTTGGCCCGGCGGGGTGAGAAGCCGGTGCCGGCCGAGCAGGTGCTGCGCGACATGCGCATCAACCGGATCTTCGAGGGATCGACGGAGATCATGCACCTGCTGATCGCCCGCGAGGCCGTCGACCAGCACCTGGCGGTGGCGGGCGACGTGCTGCGGACCGACCTCGGCCTGGCCTCCCGGGCGAGGGCCGCGGCACGGGCCGGGGTGTTCTACGCCCGGTGGTTCCCGACGCTGACGACGGGCGCCGGCCAGCGCCCGGGCTCCTTCGCGGAGTTCGGCGACCTGGCCGGGCACCTGCGCTACGTCGAGCGCTCCGCGCGCAGGCTCGCCCGGGCCACCTTCTACGCGATGGGCCGCCACCGCGCCCGCCTCGAGCGGAAGGGCGCGCTGCTCGGCCGGATCGTCGACGTCGGCGCCGAGCTGTACGCGATGGCCTGCGCCTGCGTCCACGCCGACACCCTCGCCCGCGAGCACCCCGACCGCGGGCAGGAGGCCGTCGAGCTCGCCGACCTGTTCTGCCGCCAGGCCCGCCGTCGTGCCGACCGGCTGTTCTCCGAGCTGCGGGCCAACGACGACGAGGCCCAGTACCGGGTCGCCCAACGGGTGCTCTCCGGCCGCTACGCCTGGTTCGAGCACGACGTGCTGGACCCCGCCGGGGACGGCCCGATGATCCCGGCGCCCGCGGAGCCGGCCGCCGAACCGCTCGGGGACCCGCAGGCCGCGCCCCGGGTGGAGGCGACGGCCGCCCGGTAGGGCTCCTCCCGACCCGGGTCACGCGGCGGCTCGTCCCCACGCGGCGGCTCGTCCCCACGCGGCGGCTCGGAGCTCCGTCGCGGGGGTCCCCGTCGCCCGGAACGGGGACCTCCACGGCCCAGCCGACCTCGTCGCCTACCTCTGCCGCGCGGAATCCGGTTACATCACCGGTGCGACCCACGACGTCGACCGGGGCGCATCCGTCCACCGACCGCCCGCCGACAGGGAGCCCCGCGCTCGCCGGTGGCCGGGCGCCCGGCACCGGCGAGCGTGGACACGACAGAGGGGGAGCACACGTGCCGAGGTCTCCGTCGACCGATCCGTCCGCCGATCCCGAGCAGGTCTCCGGCGAGGACGCGGTCGTCCCGGTCTTCTTCCTGTCCGACAGCACGGGGATCAGCGCCGAGACGATGGGCAACGCGCTGCTCATCCAGTTCCCCGACGTGTCCTTCGAGCGCACGCTGATCCCGTTCATCTCGACGGTCGAGCAGGCCCGCGAGGTGGTGGCCCAGCTCGACGCGGCGATGGACGGCCCCGTGGCGCCCCTGGTGTTCACCACGGCGGCGGTCGACGCGGTCCGCGAGGAACTGCTGAAGACGAAGGCGCCGATCATCGACTTCTTCGGGATGCACATGGACCGGGTGGAGGAGCAGCTGGGGGCCCGCGGCCTGCGCGAGGCCCGCCGGCTGCACGGCGTCGGGGACGTGCGGCGCTACAACGACCGGATGGCCGCGATCGAGTTCGCCATCGAGCACGACGACGGCCTGGGCTCCCGCGGTCTGGACCGCGCCGACGTCGTCCTGCTGGCGCCCTCCCGGTGCGGGAAGACCCCCACGGCCATGTACCTGGCCCTGCAGCACGGCCTGTTCGTGGCCAACTACCCCCTGGTCGACGAGGACCTCGAGACCACCGACCTGCCGCGCCCCGTGCGCGACCTGCGCGACAAGTGCTTCGGGCTGACCACCACGGTGTCCCGGCTCAGCCGGGTGCGCCAGGAGCGCCGTCCCGACTCGCGCTACGCCTCCGAGGAGCAGTGCCGCTTCGAGCTGCGCCGCGCCACGGCGATGTACGAGGCTCACGACCTGCCCACGGTGGACACCTCGGCGGCCTCCGTCGAGGAGATCGCCACCGTGGTGATCCAGACCCTGGCCCGGCAACGGCGCCGCGACCTCCGTCGAGGAAGGACCTCCCGTCCATGAGCACCCACACCGCACCCGAGGGACGCGCGACGGAGGGCACCACCGACGGCGCCGACAACGTCCGCTGGTTCGCCGAGCTGGGCCTCGGCGACCTGGAGGTGGTCGGCGGCAAGAACGCCTCGCTCGGCGAGATGATCTCCAACCTGGCCGACGCGGGGGTCAGCGTCCCCGACGGCTTCGCCACGACGGCGGCGGCCTACCAGCGCTTCCTCGGTGACACCGGCCTGGCGCAGCGGATCGGCGATCGTCTCCGCACGCTGGACACCGACGACGTCCGGGCGCTGGCGGCGGCCGGCCGGGAGATCCGGCAGGCCGTCGTCGAGCAGCCCTTCCCGCCGGCGCTGGAGGCCGACATCCGGGCCGCCTACGACCGGCTCGCCGGCGACGACGCGGCGGCCTCCTTCGCGGTGCGCTCCAGCGCCACGGCCGAGGACCTGCCCGACGCCTCCTTCGCCGGGCAGCAGGAGACGTTCCTCAACGTGCGGGGCATCGACGCGGTGCTGCAGGCCGTCCGGGAGGTCTACGCCTCGCTCTACAACGACCGGGCGATCGCCTACCGGGTGCACCACGGGTTCGACCACGAGGCGGTGTCGCTGTCGGCCGGCGTGCAGCGGATGGTGCGCTCTGACGTCGGGGCGTCGGGGGTGCTGTTCACCATGGACACCGAGTCCGGCTTCCGCGACGCCGTCTTCGTGACGTCGGCCTACGGCCTGGGCGAGGGCGTCGTGCAGGGCGCGGTGAACCCCGACGAGTTCTACGTCTACAAGCCCGCGCTGCGGGCCGGGCGCCCGGCGATCCTCAAGCGCGGCGTCGGGGAGAAGGCCACCAAGATGGTCTACACCGACTCCACCGAGGTCGGCCGGACGACGGCGTTCGTCGACGTCGACCCCGCCGAGCGCCGGCGGCTGTCGCTCACCGACGACGAGGTCCTCGAACTGGCCCGCCAGGCGCTCAAGATCGAGGAGCACTACGGCCGGCCGATGGACATCGAGTGGGGCAAGGACGGGCTGACCGGGCAGCTGTTCGTGCTGCAGGCGCGCCCGGAGACGGTGCAGTCCCGCTCCGGCAGCAGCACCGAGCGCTACCGGCTGACCGGGTCCGGGACCGCGTTGGTCGAGGGGCGGGCGATCGGGCAGAAGATCGGCGCCGGCCCCGTCCGGGTGCTGTCCGACATCGAGCAGATGGACGCGTTCACCGCCGGCGACGTGCTCGTCGCGGACATGACCGACCCCGACTGGGAGCCGATCATGAAGCGGGCCTCGGCCATCGTCACCAACCGCGGCGGGCGGACCTGCCACGCGGCGATCATCGCCCGCGAGCTCGGCATCCCCGCCGTCGTCGGCACCGGGACCGCCACCCGGCTGCTGACCGACGGCGACCCCGTCACCGTCTCCTGCGCCGAGGGGGACACCGGCGTGGTCTACGCCGGGGAGGTGGGCTTCGAGGTGGAGGAGACCCGGCTCGACGCGATGCCGGACATCCCCACCAAGATCATGATGAACGTGGGCACGCCGGAGCAGGCCTTCGCCTTCTCCCGGCTGCCGCACTCCGGCGTCGGCCTGGCCCGGCTGGAGTTCGTCATCAACCGGCAGATCGGCATCCACCCGCGCGCGCTGCTCGACCTCGAGGAGCTCGACGCCCCGCTGCGGGGCCGGATCGAGGAGCGCATCGCGGCCTATCCCTCGGCCCGGGACTTCTTCGTGCAGCGGGTGGCCGAGGGCGTCTCGATGATCGCGGCGGCGTTCGCCCCGGAGCCGGTCATCGTGCGGATGAGCGACTTCAAGTCCAACGAGTACGCCAACCTCCTCGGCGGTGAGCTCTACGAGCCGCACGAGGAGAACCCGATGATCGGCTACCGCGGGGCCTCCCGGTACCTGTCGGCCGACTTCGCCGAGTGCTTCGCCATGGAGTGCGAGGCGCTGCGGTTCGTCCGCGACGAGATGGGCCTGACCAACGTCAAGATCATGATCCCGTTCGTACGGACCGTCGCGGAGATCGAGGGCGTGGTGCGCCTGCTGGGCGAGCACGGCCTGCGCCGCGGGGAGAACGACCTGTCCGTGGTGATGATGTGCGAGCTGCCCTCCAACGCGCTGCTGGCCGGCGACTTCCTCGAGCACGTGGACGGCTTCTCCATCGGCTCCAACGACATGACGCAGCTGACCCTGGGCCTCGACCGCGACTCGGCCCTGGTCGCCGGCGGCTTCGACGAGCGCGACCCGGCCGTGCTGGCCCTGCTGGAGATGGCGATCAGGGCGTGCCTGGAGCGCGGGAAGTACGTCGGCATCTGCGGCCAGGGCCCGAGCGACCACCCCGACCTCGCGGCGTGGCTCGTGGAGCAGGGCATCGGGTCGATGTCGCTGAACCCCGACACCGTGGTCGACACGTGGCTGCACCTGGCCCGCACGGCCCGCACGGCCCGCGCGGGCTGAGGCGGCCCGCGGCTGCGGCTACCGGGTGCCCTCCTCGGCGATGAGCTCGGCGACCTCGTCGGGCATCTGCGAGCAGTCGTCGTCGGACTCCGGCTGGTCCTGGGCGAGCCCCTCGACGCCGGCGTCCTCGACGGGGCCGAAGCCCTCCTCCGCGAGGTGCCGGGGCACCCGGTTCTGCGCGTTGACCACGTGTGACCGCGAGAGCCAGCCGAGGCCGTCGTCGACGTCGAAGTCCAGGCCGCCGCCGGGCGCCCGCTGGACGTGCCCCGGGGACGGCAGCAGCCCGACCAGCTGCACGGCCTGCTCCACGGGCAGGGTGGACGGCGGGGTGTCGAAGTAGTACCAGCTCGCCGCGCAGATGCCGTAGACCCGCGGGCCGAGCTGGGCGTAGTTGACGTAGAGCTCGAGCATGCGCCGGTCGTCGAGGACCAGTGCCAGCTCCGCCGACAGGCCGGCCTCGACCGCCTTGCGCCAGACGCTCATGGACTGGGTGAGGAAGAGGTTCTTGGCCACCTGCTGCGGGATGGTCGAGCCGGAGGGGTCGTCCTCCCCGCGGAGGTGGGCCTCGGCGCGCCCGGACAGCTCGTCCCAGGTGAAGGCGCCCGAGCGGTAGGGGAGCGGCTGGTCCTCGTGGGCGATGACGGCGGCGAGGAAGTTGCGCGAGACGTACTCGACCGGCACCGACCGCTGGATGGCGCCCTGGTCGTTGGCCAGCATGAACGCCGTCGTCGGCGGGTCGACCCAGCGCAGGGACAGCAGGACCAGCGCCTGCAGCACGAAGGCGGCCACGACGCCGCGGCCGATGCGACGGCGCAGCCGCCGGCGCCGCAGCCGCGTGGCGACGTCCGGGAGCGGGGCCTCGTCCCCGCGCCGGGCCCGACCCGGACGGCCGTGTCCCGGGGGAGCGGGGCGCCCGGCGCGGCGGGGGGCCACGGCGGAGGCGGAGGGGGTGCCGCCCACGGGTCCGCCGGCGGAGGTGCGGCCGGGGGGTCGCCGTACCCCGGGTGGCGGTCACCGCCTGCTCCCGGGCGGGGAGGCACCCGGTCGGTCCGCTGGCGCCGGGCCGGGGAGTCGTCGGCCGGGCGGCGGCGCGGTGGAAAGGGCATGCGGTGCCGTCCTCCTGGAACCCACGGACCCGGCCCAGGTTACCGGGGGGAGGCGCGCGGGCCGGTCACCCCACGACCGCGCCGGTCGCCCGGGGTCATCGGCGGACGGCGTAGCGGAGCAGGACGTTGTCGGATCCCTCGAACCGACGGGTCCCGAGGAGACGCAGGTCGGTCGGCCGGTCGAAGACCGGCGTGCCACCCGGCAGCGCCCGGGGCCCGACCATCAGGTGGATCTCGTCGACGAGCCCGTGGTCGAGCAGCCCGTTCCAGGTCGTCCGGCTGGCGAACACCAGGACGTCCCCGCGCCCGTGCTCCTTCTCGGCGGCGATCCGGGCGGCCGCGTCGGCGCGGGGGACCACGGTGGTCGTCCCGTGCCACGGGTTGTCGGCCGGGACGACGAACCCGTCGCTGACCACGACCTTCGGCAGCGCGTCGTACCGCCGGCCGATCGCGCGGTTGACGTCGTCGAGTGCCCGGTTGCCGGGGTCGTGCGGGGCGTCGGCGACGTGCGGCCAGTACGAGCTGAACCCCTCGAAGGAGCGGCGGCCGAGCAGCACCGTCCCGGCGGCGCGGATCCGCTCGAGGTTGTAGGCGTCGAAGGCGGCGTCCGTGTTGAGGGCCATGACGTCCCCGCCGGGTCCCTCGTAGGAGCCGTCGAGGGAGACGATGTTGCTGACGACCACGGTGCGCACGGGATCCTCCTCGCATCGGGGCCTCGGCCGGGCCCGCTGCCCTCGGGACGGAGCCGCCCGCGCGTCCTCGACATCCACCGCGCGCCGACGGCCGGATCGTCGCCGTCGGGCTCAGCCGACCACCCACGTGTCCTTGCCGCCACCGCCCTGGGAGGCGTTGACGACGAGGTCGCCCTCGGTCAGGGACACCCGGGTGAACCCGCCGGGGAGCACGATCGTCTCGTCGTCGACGCAGAAGGCGTACGGCCGGTAGTCCACGTGCCGCGGCACGAGCACGCCGTCGACGACGGTGGGATGGGTCGACAGCGCCACCGGCTCCTGGGCGATCCACTCCCCGGGGTCGGCCAGCACGGCGGCGCGGGCGCGCTCGAGCTGACCGGCGTCCGCGCGCGGGCCGATGAGCACCCCGTGGCCGCCCGAGCCGGACCGCGGCTTGAGCACCAGCTCGTCCAGCCGGTCGAGCGCCGCCCGGCACTGCTGCGGGTCGCCGAGGTCGTAGGCGGGCGCCGAGCGCAGCCGCGGTTCCTCGCCGAGGAAGAAGCGGACCAGGTCCTCGACGTAGGGGAAGGTGCGCTTGTCGTCGGCGACGCCGGTGCCGAAGGCGTTGACCACGGTCACCGTGCCGGCGCGGAGGGGACCCAGGAGCAGCTCGCCCAGCTCGTTGGGCCGGCCGTCGTCGTCGGTCAGCCGCTCCTCGCTGGTGCGCCGCCAGAGCAGGTCCACCCGGCGTCCGTCGGGCAGCACCACGTCGTCGCCCCGGGCGGCCAGCTGCGAGGGCAGCACGACCGGCGCGCCGACCATCTCCCCGAGCCGGTCGATCTCCCACGCCACCGCGCTGCGCGGCCCGTCCCCGAGCACGGCCACGACCGGGTCGGGGACGTCGCCGGCGGCGGCGAGCATCCGCCGCACCGCCGAGACGGCGGCCTCCCGCACCGGCGCGGGACCCGGCCGCACGCCCAGCCGCGGTGCCACCAGGTCCCGCGCGGCCAGGGCGTAGGCCAGCAGGGTCGGCGTCCGCACGTTGTCCTCCAGGACGACGAGCTCCCCGTCGGCGCCGCGGACGACGTCGGGCCCGGCCATGCCGATCCAGCGGCGCGGCGGTGGCAGGCCGGGGGTCAGGTAGCGGTTGGTGTCGAGCACCGCGGCCGGCACGACGCCGGCGCGGACCGCCTCCCGCGGGCCGTGCGCGTCGGCGACGAAGGCCTCCAGCGCCCGCAGCCGCTGGTCCAGGCCGGCCGCCAGCCGCTCCCACTCGGCACGGGGCAGCACCCGCGGGACCGGGTCGACGGTGAACGGGTGCGCCTCCGCCGCGGGCCCGTGCAGCAGGCCGAGACCCGCGGCCGCGCGGGCGACGTCCGCGGCCAGCGCGCCGGGGCCGTACGCGCGGACGGCGGCCAGCGCCGCGGCCGCGTGCTCCCGGTCGCCGCCGTCGGGCAGCAGGGCCTCGTCGAGGCCGTCCCCCGTGCTCACGCGGCGGCCGCCGCGCGCTCGGCCGCCGCGCGCTCCGCGGCGGCCAGGGCGGCGCGGGCCACCCATCGGCCCTGCTGGGGATCGGTGACGTCGAAGCCGAAGGGCGCGTTGGCCTCCAGCGCGAGCAGCCGGCCGTCGGGCCCGACCAGCACGTCGACGCCCATCAGCCCGCCCCCGAGGGCGGCGACCATCCGCTGCGCCAGCTGTGCCATCTCCGGCGGCGCCTCGTACACCCTCGGGTAGACCGTCCCGTGGGTGACCAGCGCGCCCTCCTCCCGGGACTTCTCGTAGACCAGGGAGGTGGCGGTGGGCGTGGCGAAGATGCGCGCGCACGCCGGCTCGGCGATCCACTCCTGCAGGAGTGCCGCGCCGCGGCGGTGGCCGCCGGCCGCCTCGTGGGCCCGCCACGCGGCGTCGACCGCGGCGGCCGCGTCGAGGTCGCCGACCAGCTCGATGTAGCGGGCGCCGTCGCCCAGCGCGGGCTTGAGCACCATCCGCCGTCCGGGCATCGGCCACTCCCGGACCCGGGCCAGGTCCCACGCCGCCGGTTGCGGCACGCCGGCCGCCGCCCACACCGCGTGGGTCACGAGCTTGTCGGCGGAGGCGACCAGCGAGGCGACGGGGTTGAGCAGGGGCACGCCGGCCGCCTCGAGCAGCGCGGCCAGGGCGAAGGTCGGCGCGTAGGCGACCACCTCCTCGACCAGCACGTGCGTGATCGCCAGGTCGTAGCGGCCCGCTGGGGGACCGCTGACCGGCCAGTCGGCCGGCACCCGGGCCAGCCGCTCGACCTCCGCGCCCTGCTCCTCCAGCGCCCGCACCCAGGCGGCCGCGTAGCCGGCGTCCTCGTACCAGTCCTCGTCGGTGATCACCAGCAGCACGCGCACGTCGTCACTGTGCACGCCCGCCGGGACCGCCGCACCACGCGGAACACGGACGCAACACGGGGAACACCCCGCGGGGCACCTGCCGGCCCTAGCGTGCGGGCGCATGACGCAGGCGGTGGCGGGCAGGCGGTCCCGGGACGGGCACACCGGGCGCTCGGCCGCGGCGCGGCGGCGGCGCTACACCGCCGAGCTGGCCGGGGTGCTGCCGCCGAGCGAGCCCTTCGAGGCGTGGCTCGCGGCCGGCGGTGACCTGGCGCCGGACTTCGCCCGGCTGCCGGCGCGCACCGGCCTGTGGTCGCCGGTGGAGGGGGTCACCGGAGCCGCCGGGTGGCCGGCCCGGCGCGCGGTGCTGCGGGCCCGATGGCGCCGGTGGCTGACCGGAGCGCCGCCTCCCGCCCTCCGCCGCACGCCCGCCCGGGGAGACCGGGTGCGGACGGCGGGGGGCGTGGAGGTCCGCGAGCTCGTCGTGGGCGGGGGGTGGTCGGTGCGGGCGCGGCTGCTGCTGCCCGTGCCGGCGGCCGGTGTGCGACGGGACGTGCCGGTCTACCTCCTGCAGTCCAGCCACGGGACGTGGGCGGAGGCGGCGCTGGCCCGCGGGTGGGGCGCCTGCCTGGTCTCGGCCGCGGACGGCGACGACGACACCGAGGCCGTCGAGCGGGCCTTCCCCTCGGCCGCGGCAGGCCGGCTGGCCTGGCGGGCGTGGGCGCTGTCGCGGGTCCTCGACGCCCTGCAGGACCAGCCCGGGGTGGACGCCCGCCGCGTGCTCGTCGGGGGGCACAGCCGCAACGGCAAGACCGCGCTGCTGGCCGCCGCCTTCGACGACCGCTTCGCCGGCGTCGTCTCCAGCTCCAGCGGCGTGCTCGGCGCCATCCCCGCCCGGCTGTGCACCGACCGCCACTTCGGCGAGGGCGTGGAGCTGCTCACCCGGCACTACCCCGGCTGGTACTCCCCGCGGCTGCGCTGGTTCGCCGGTCGCGAGCACCGGCTGCCCACCGACGCCCACGAGCTGCTCGCGCTGGCCGCGCCGCGGCCGGTCCTGGTCTCGGTGGCGGTCGAGGACCCCGTCGAGCGCGTCCCGGCCGCCCGTGCGGCGGTCGACGCCGCGCGGGACGCCTTCGCCCTGCTCGGCCGGAGCGACGCCCTCGAGCTGGTGCTGCGGCCGGGAGGGCACCGGGCCGACGAGTCCGCGGTGGCCGCCCAGCTGGACTGGGCGCAGTCGGTGCTCGGCGGCCCGCCCCGTCGTCCCGGCCGCCCCCCGGTTCCGCCGTCCCCCGTCCCGTGGCCGGCCGACCGGGTGCGCCCGGGTCCGCAGCCGGTGCGCGGCGCGCGGTTGCGCGCCGCCGTCCGCGCCGCCCTCGGGCCGGCCGGGCGGGCCGCCGGCGGCCCCGCGGGGGAGGGTGTGCGGACGCCGGACGGCGTGGCGGTCACCCTCCTCCGCCCGCCGGACGGGGGCAGCGGCCGTGGGCTGGTCCTCTGGCTCGGCCCGCCGTGCGCGGCCACCGGGTGGCGGGCCGGGTACGAGCAGGCCGAGCCGCTGCCGGCGGTGCTCGCCGCGGCCGGCTGGGCGGTCGCCTGCCACGACCCGGTGGGCAGCGGCTCGCGGCACGGCGAGCAGCCCGGGCCGGGCTCCTCCCCGCTGGCCCGGATGACCGCCGACGCGGCCGCCGTGGCAGCCGTCGCGGCGGCGGCCACCGGGCACGGCCGGGCCTGGGTCGCCGCCTACGGCACGGGGGCGTTGGTGGCGCTGCACCTGGCCGCCCTGGGCGACGTGCCGGTGGCCGGGGCGGTGCTCGCTGCCCCGAGCTGCGGCGAGCCGCTGCTGCGGGCCCGGCCCGGCTACACCCTCGCCGACCTGCTCGCCGCGACGGCGGACCGCCCGGCGGTCGTGCTGGACCCGGCCTGGGACCCCGAGGCGCCGGCCGGCGCGGTGGCCGCGGCCTGCCGGGCCGCCGGCGTGCCGCGGGTGCCGCTGGCCGACTGGCACCGCCTGTCGGGCACCACCCGCTCGGCGATGCGCGACTGGCTGGACGAGCACGGCCCCCGGACGACGCCGGCTGCGGCTGCGGCTGCGGCTCCGGCGCCCCGGCCCGGGCCCGCACGGTGAGCGGCTTCGACCTCGCCGTCCCGCGGCGGGTGCTCTTCGGCCCCGGGCGCGCGGACGATCTCGCGGACCTGCTGCCCGGTCTCGGGCGGCGGGTGCTGCTGTGCGCCGGCAGGGACCCCTCGCGTTCCCGGTCCCTCCTGGGGCGCATCGAGCCGGTCGCCGTCGTGTCGGTCCCGCACGAGCCGACGGTGGAGGGGGTGCGGGCGGCGACCCGGGAGGCGAGGGACGCCGGCGTCGACGTCGTCGTCGCGATCGGGGGCGGCAGCGTGCTGGACACCGGCAAGGCCGTCGCCGCCCTGCTGGGCAACGGCACCGACCCGCTGGACCACCTGGAGGTCGTCGGCCGCGGGATGCCCGTCGAGCGGCCGGCCCTGCCCTGCGTCGCGGTCCCCACGACGGCGGGCACCGGTGCGGAGGTGACGGCCAACGCGGTGCTCGCCTCCCCGGAGCACGGCGTCAAGGCGAGCATCCGCGGTCCGCACCTGCTGGCGGCGGTCGCGCTGGTCGATCCGCTGCTGACCCTGACCTGCCCGCCGGAGGTCACCGCCAGCAGCGGGCTGGACGCGCTCACCCAGTGCCTGGAGCCCTACGTCTCGCCGCAGGCCAACCCGGCGACCGACGCCGTCGCGGCGGCCGGGCTGCGGCGGGGTGCGCGGGCGCTGCGGACGGCCTACGAGCACGGCGAGGACCGCGCGGCCCGCGAGGAGATGGCGCTGTGCAGCCTGTTCGGCGGCATCGCGCTGGCCAACGCGAAGCTCGGGGCGGTCCACGGTCTCGCCGGCGTCGTCGGCGGCATGGTGGAGGCTCCGCACGGCGCGGTGTGCGCCGCGCTGCTGGCGCCGGTGGTCGAGGCGAACGTCCGGGCGCTGCGCGAGCGGGACCCGGCCTCGCCCGCGCTGCCCCGCTACGCCGAGGTCGCCCGGCTGCTGACCGGGCGGGAGGACGCCACCGTCGAGGACGCGGGAGCCTGGCTGCGGGGGACGGTGGCCGCGCTCGGCGTGCCGCCGCTGGGCGCGGTCGGGCTCCGGGCGGCGCAGCACGCCGAGGTCGCCGCCAAGGCCGCGCGCTCCAGCAGCATGCGGGGCAACCCGGTGCCGCTCACCGACGACGACCTCGTGGCGGTGCTCCGCGCGGCGTCGTGACCGCGGCCGCCCAGCCCGCACCCCGGAGCGGTCGGTGCCCGCAGTCCGCGGGTGTACGCCGACCCCACCGAGGACCCGTGGGAGCGGCAGGCGGAGCGCCCCGTCAGGACGACCGCGGCCTCATCCGACCGAGGAGAGCGTCCGGAGGTGCCGGCGGGAGAGGACGTGCGGCAGGCCGCGGCCGACCATGCCGAGCGTGCTGCCGAGGCGCCGGGGCCACGAGGGGTCCGGGATCGGCCCCAGCGGCGCGCCGATCTCCTCCACACCCAGGTGGAACGTCGGCACCCGTCCGATCCCCTCGAGGTCCTGGGCGGTCTCCCGCACGGGCAGCGCCGACGCGGCGGTGCCACCGGCGCGGAAGAGGTCGTCGGAGACCAGGAGGTACTCCGGGACGTCGACGGTGTTCTTGAGCAGGCGGTGGACGTGGATGACGTCCACGCCGACGAGCTTCTTCCGGCGCCGGATCGTCTGGGTCGCGACCTCCCCGACGTGGGCGACGAACTTCAGCGTCAGGTCGCTGGTCCGCGTGCAGCTGCCGCACGGACACATGTTGAGCTCGACGAACCGGCGCTCCACGTGGAAGGCGCGGTGCATGGCGACGACGGCACGGGTGACGGCCGACAGCGCCGCGGGTCCGTCGAGGTGCTCGGCGTCCCGCGAGAGGAACGCGGCGTCGCCCTCGATCTCGATCAGGTCGAAGTCGCGCGCGGCACCGACGACCTTGTCGAGCATGCGGCGCGTGGCGGCCTCCGCGTGCCCGAGGACGCTCCGGTGGAACTGCATGTACTGCGTGTAGCCGCCGATGTCGGCGATCAGGAGCAGCGCACGCCGTGTCGCCATGCCGGACCCTAGCGCCTGGCGGGCCGGCCGCAGGGTGCCCGCGCGCGCGACGTCGGGGAGGGCGCCTAGTCGTCGAGGAGGGAGGTCGCGAGCTCCGGCTCCGGCAGGACCCGGATGAAGTACTCGACGCCGAACATCTCCCGGAGGATCGAGTCGGGGAACATCTCCGGGTCGATCGGGTACTGCGAGCGGTGCGCGGCGGTGGCGCGGATCTTGTGGCCGACGAAGTCCGAGACGTCGATGCACGTGCTCACCCGCGCGTCGACCCGGTCCCCGGAGGGGAGCGACCTGGTCCGGGGGCGCTCCTGCTCCGCCGGTCCGCCGAGGGAGGCGGGGTCCGAGGCCCGGAACGCCAGGCTCGTGACGTCGTCGACGGCGACCACGTGCGCGTTGCGGGGCCGGCCGGTGGCGATGCCCTCCTCGCCGATGAACTCCCCGGGGCCCGACCGGTCGACCACCCGGACGCGACCGTCCCCGCCCTCCCGCCGGATCTCGACGGCACCGGACAGGAGGAAGTGCATCTCCGTCGCCGTCTCGCCCTGCTCGACGAGGTAGGAGCCGGCGGGGAACCACTCCACGGTGACGAAGTCGGCCGCGTACCCGAGCGCCGTCGTCTCGCGCGAGAAGACCGAGAGCGCGCGGACGAAGTCCCTCGTGCCCTGGAAGCGGGTCGTCAGCTCGACGACCCAGGTGGCCAGGCGGTCGCGCAGCAGCATGCCGCTGCGCGGCAGGTGGCAGTGGAAGAGCCGGACCGGCGTCGCCCGCCGCAGCTCCCGGCAGGCCGCGGTGACGGCTCCGCCGACGGCGACGTGGTCCGGGTGACCGGAGAACCCGTCGGGACCGAACGTGACCACCACGTCGGGGTCGAACTCCCCGAGCAGGTCCGACGCGAGGTCCACCAGGGCCCGGGCGTCGAGGTCGCAGAGGCCGCCGTCCGGGTGGTCCAGACACCTCGTCCGGGTCAGCCCGAGCTCCCTGCCGGCCGCGGCGAGCTCCCTCTCGCGGACCGCTCCGAGGGTGGCGCGGGTGGCCACGGCGGCGTCCCTGATCTGGCCGGCTCCGCCCCGGGTCAGCGAGACGACCCGGACGTCGGCGCCGGCGCCCGCGTACTTGGCGAACGTGCCGCCGGCGCAGATGGTCTCGTCGTCGGGGTGGGCGAAGATCCCCAGCACGCGCGGACGCTGCCGACCGGGGGCCCGGACCGAGGGGTCGTCCGCCATCGATCACCGTCGACTCTGCTGCTCGTGGACACGGCCGGGACCTGCGGACCGGCCGGCTGACGGGGGCGCACGGTACCGCTCCCGGTGGGCCGGGAGCCGGTGCGGAGCGCTGCGAGGTCGACGTCGGACGGCCGGCGTCCTGCTGCAGCACCCTCCTCGGGGTGCCTCCGCGCTGCTAGCGTCCGCGACGTGCCGGGTGCCTACCGCGAGGCGTGGGCATCGGTGACCCGGAACCGCGACCTCCGGCTCGCGCAGACGTCGTCGGTGTCGGCGTGGACGGGTGAGTTCCTGTTCCTCACGGCGATGACGGTCTACGCCTTCGACACCGACGGCGCGGTCGGCGTCGGGGTGGTCGGGTTCCTGCGGGTCCTGCCCGCGACGATCGCGCTCCCCTGGCTGGGCGCGCTGGCCGACCGGGTCTCGCGCCGCCGGCTGCTCGTGGGGACGTGCGCGCTCCGCGCGGTCACCGCGGGGGGAGCGGGGATCGCCGCCGCCGCCGGCCAGCCGCTGGTGGTGTACGCCCTGCTGACCGCCTCCACGGTCTGCCACGCCGCGTACCGGCCGGTGCTCGGCGCGTTGTTCCCCTCGCTGTGCACCACGCCGGAGGAACTGGCCGGGGTGAACGCGGTCCGCTCCATCCTCGACGGACTGGCGGCGCTGGTCGGCCCGCTGGCCGCGGCGGCGCTGCTCGCGGGGTCCAGCGCGGCGGTCGCGTTCGGCGCGGTGGCGCTCCTCGCCGGCGTCGCCGGGGTGCTCGCCGCCGGGCTGCGCCAGGAGCCGGGGCGACCGGCGACCGGCGCACCCGCCGGGCGGGCGCGGGTGGTCGCGGACGTCGTCGACGGGCTGCGCGAGCTGCGCCGGCGCCCCCGCGCGGCGGAGGTGATCGTCCTGGGTGGCGTGCAGTGCGTGGTCCGCGGCGCGCTGACGGTGCTGGCCGTGGTGGTCGCGGTGGACCTCACGGAGCTGGGCCGCCCGGGGGTCGGGCTGCTCTGGGCGGCGTTCGGGGTCGGCGGCCTCCTGGCGGCGCTGGCGTCGATCGGCGCCGCGGGCAGCGCCCGGCTGGGGACGTTGTTCGGGGCCGGGATCGCCCTGTGGGGGATCCCGCTCGTCGTCGTCGGGCTGGTCACGGGCGACTCCGTGGCGGTCGGCGCCTTCCTGGTCGTCGGCGCCGCCAACGCGCTGGTCGACGTCACCGGGTTCACGCTGCTGCAGCGGCTGGTCCCCGACCAGACGCTGGCGCGGGTGCTGGCCCTGACCGAGGCGGTGTTCGCCCTGGCGCTGGCGCTCGGCTCGCTGGCGATCCCGATCCTCGTCTCCGCCCTGGGGGGCAGCGGCGCGCTCGTCGTCGCGGGCGCCCTCCTGCCGGTGGCGGTCGCCGCGCGCTGGGCGGGCCTGCGGGCGATCGACGCGGACATCGGGGTGCGGACGGACCGGATCCGGCTGCTCCGGCGGGTCGGCGTGCTCCGGCTGCTGCCCGTGCCGGCCATCGAGGGCCTGGCGCAGCGCGTGCGCCGGTCCCGGATCGCGGCACAGGCCGACGTGTTCCGGGCCGGTGACCCCGGCGACGACTTCTACGTCGTCGAGTCCGGCAGCGTCGCCGTGATCACCGACGGACGCGAGATCCGCCGGCTCGGGCCCGGCGACGCGTTCGGCGAGATCGCGCTGCTGCGCTCCGTCCCGCGGACGGCGACCGTGCGCGCGCTCGAGGACACCGAGCTCGCCGCCCTCAGCGGCCCCGAGTTCGTCGCGGCGGTCACCGGGTTCACCGCCAGCTCCTCGACCGCCGAGCAGCTCGTCCGCGGCTACCTCACCGAGGACGGGCGGCGGCAGGCGGTCCGGCCACCGGCCGACCCCGACGCCGGCCCGGGTGCCTCCTAGCACCGAGCACGGGAACGCGGCGCGTGCTGCGCGGCGGGCACCGGCGGGCGGTGGCTGGCAGGGTGGACGGCATGGTCGCGTCCCCTCCCGTCGTCGTGGTGACCGGTGCGAACGGACTGGTGGGCGCCGCGGTGTGCCGGGCGCTGGTCGAGCGGTCGGCGCGGGTGCGCGCCGTCGTCCGCCGCGCCGGCAGCGCACCGGCACTCCACGGGGTCACCGAGCACGTCGGCGACTTCGCCGACGAGGACCTCGCCCGCGCGGTGACCCGGGGCGCCGACGCGGTGGTCACGACGGTCCACCCGATGGGCTCGTCCCGGGAGGTGCAGCACCGGGTGGGCGTCGAGGGCACACCGGTCCTCGCCCGGGCTGCCCGCGATGCCGGCGTCGCCCGGCTCGTGCACCTGTCCACGGCCGGGGTCTACGACCGCTCGGCCGGCGTCGGGGACGTCGCCGAGGACGGGGCCCTCCTGCCGGAGGGCAGTGGCGACTACCCCGACACCAAGAACGCCACCGACGCCGCGCTGGCGCAGGTCGGCGGGCTCACGACCGTGCTGGTCCGCCCGCCGGCCATCCTCGGCGCCGGCGACACGTCGGTGTGGAACACGCTGCGACCGCAGGAGGTCCGCGACGGGGAGCGCCGGGTGAACCCGGCGAAGAGCTGGCCCTGGGTGCACGTCGACGACCTGGCGGTCCTGGTCGCAGACGTCGCCACGGGTGCGGTCGCGACCGCCGACGACCCGGAGCGGGGCCCCGTACCCGGCAGCACGACCCCGGTGAACGTCGCGGGTGAGCCCGCGACGTGGCGGGACTACCTGGGCACGGTGACCGACGCGCTGGGCGTCGCGCCCGAGTGGACCGACGAGCCGGTCTGGACCGGGCAGCTGCGCACCGACCGCGCTCGGGGGTGGGGCTGGGCCCCGCGGGTGAGCCTCGCGCAGGCCTTGGACGAGCTGCGGCGGGGCCTGACGGCGGGTCGGTGACGGCCGGCGGGTGCCGGGCCGCGCGTGCCAGGCCGGCGTGCGCCGCGGCACCCGGTGGCCACAACGGCGCTCGCGGTCGGCACGTCGGGTCCGCGACGCTCGACGGCGACACCACGCCCGAGGAGGACGCATGTCCACACCGACCACTCCCTACTGGGTCGCCGGCCGGCCGCGCACGGGCACGGACCCCGTGGAGGTCCGCTCGCCCCACGACGGCGCGGTCGCGGGCCGGACGACGACGGCGAGCGCCGAGGACGTCGAGGCGGCGGTCGCCGCCGCCCACGGGGTCCGTGCCGAGTACGCCGCGACCCCCGCCCACGTGCGCAGCGCCGCGCTGGACCACGTGTCCCGGCGGCTGGCCGAGCGCAGCGAGGAGATCGCCGCGCTGATCACGGCCGAGTCGGGCAAGCCGCTGAAGTGGGCACGCCTCGAGGTGGCCCGCGCCGTCTCGACGTTCCGCTGGGGTGCGGAGGAGGCGCGGCGCTGGTCGGGCACCCTGCAGCGCCTGGACACCGACCCGGCGGCCACCGGCCGCATGGCGCTGGTGCGGCGGGCGCCGCGCGGTCCCGTGCTCGGCATCGCGCCGTTCAACTTCCCGCTGAACCTGGTCGCGCACAAGGTCGCCCCGGCCATCGCGGTCGGGGCACCCATCGTGCTCAAGCCCGCGCCGGCGACGCCGCTGTCGGCGCTGCTGCTGGGCGAGGTCCTCGCCGAGACCGAGCTGCCGGCGGGTGCCTGGTCGGTCCTGCCGGTGCCCGACGAGGTGGCCGCGCGGCTGGTGCGGGACCCGCGGCTGCCGGTCGTCTCCTTCACCGGCTCGGTGCCGGTCGGCTGGTCGATCCGGGAGTCCGCGCCGCGCAAGCACGTGACCCTGGAGCTGGGCGGCAACGCCGCCGTCGTCGTCGCCCCCGACCAGGACGACGACGCGCTGGCCTGGGCCGCCGGCCGCATCGCCACGTTCGCGATGTACCAGGCCGGCCAGTCCTGCATCTCGGTGCAGCGGGTGTTCGCCCACCGCGACGTCGCCGGCACGCTGACCGAGCGCGTCGTCGAGGCCGTGCAGAAGCTCGTCACCGGCGACCCGACCGACGAGGCGACCGACGTCGGACCGCTGATCGACGAGCAGGCCGCCCGCCGGGTGGAGGGCTGGGTCGACGAGGCGGTGGCGGCGGGCGCCCGCGTCCTGACCGGCGGCGCCCGCGACGGCGCCTCCTACGCGCCCACGGTCCTCACCGACGTCCCCGCCGACGCGAAGGTGTCCTGCGAGGAGGTCTTCGGCCCGGTCGTGGTGCTCGATCCGGTCGACTCCGTCGACGAGGCGTTCGCGCGGGTCAACGACAGCCGCTTCGGGCTGCAGGCCGGCGTCTTCACCCGCGACCTGCAGGTGGCCTTCCGCGCGGCGCAGGTGCTGGAGGTCGGGGGCGTGGTGGTCGGCGACGTCCCGAGCTTCCGGGCCGACCAGATGCCCTACGGCGGGGTCAAGGACTCCGGCACCGGGCGCGAGGGCGTGCACGCGGCCATGGAGGACCTCACCGAGGAGCGCGTGCTGGTCCTCACCGGCATCCCGGTCTGAGCCCCCCGGCCGCTCCTGACGACCTCGGGGCGGACGGGACGCAGCGAGGCCCCCGGTCCGATCGGACCGGGGGCCTCGTCGTGCCGTGGGTCAGCTCTCGATGTTGGCCATGACGTGCTTGACCCGGGTGTAGTCCTCGAGGCCGTAGAGCGACAGGTCCTTGCCGTAGCCGGAGTGCTTGAACCCGCCGTGCGGCATCTCGGCGACCAGCGGGATGTGCGTGTTGATCCACACGCAGCCGAAGTCCAGCCGCTTGCTCATCCGCATGGCCCGACCGAAGTCCTTCGTCCACACGCTGGAGGCCAGGCCGAGGTCGACCCCGTTGGCCCAGCGCACCGCCTCGTCCTCGTCGGTGAAGCGCTGCACCGAGATGACCGGGCCGAAGACCTCCCGCTGCACGATCTCGTCGTCCTGGTGCAGGCCCGCGACCACGGTCGGCTCCACGAAGAAGCCGCGGTCGCCCTGGCGGTGCCCGCCCGCGGTGACCTCGGCGTGGTCCGGCAGCCGGTCGAGGAAGCCGGTGACGTGCGCCAGCTGGTTGGCGTTGTTCACCGGCGGCACCAGGGCGTCGGCGTCCTCGGCGCCCTTGGCGTAGGTGGTCGCGGTGGCGCGGGCCTGCTCGGTGAGCGCGGCGACGAAGTCGTCGTGGATGCCCGGGCCGGCCAGCACGCGGGAGGCGGCGGTGCAGTCCTGCCCGGCGTTGAAGTAGCCGGCGGTGGCGATCGCCTCGGCCGCGGCCTCGAGGTCGGCGTCGTCGAAGACGACGACCGGTGCCTTGCCGCCGAGCTCGAGGTGGACCCGCTTGACGTCCTTCGCCGCGGCGCCGGCGACCTCCATGCCGGCCCGCACCGAGCCGGTGATGGCCACCAGCTGGGGCGTCGGGTGCTCCACGAGCGCGCGGCCGGTGTCCCGGTCGCCGCAGATCACGTTGAGGACGCCGGCGGGGAGCACCTCGGCGGCCAGCTCGGCCAGCCGCAGGGTGGTCACCGGGGTCGTGTCCGAGGGCTTGAGGACGACGGTGTTGCCGGCCGCCAGGGCGGGGGCGATCTTCCAGACCGCCATCATCATCGGGTAGTTCCACGGCGTGACCTGGCCGACGACGCCGATCGGCTCGCGGCGGATCCAGGAGGTGTGCCCGGCCATGTACTCGGCGGCCGCCTTGCCCTCGAGAGTGCGGGCCGCGCCGGCGAAGAAGCGGATCTGGTCGACCATCGGGGGGATCTCCTCCGAGGCGGTCAGGCCGATCGGCTTGCCGGTGTTGCGGCTCTCCAGCGCCACGAGCTCCTCGGCGTGCTCCTCCACCGCGTCGGCGAGCCGCAGCAGCGCCTGCTGCCGCTCCGACGGGGTGGTGTCCCGCCAGGTCTCGAACGCGTCGGCGGCCACGCGGTAGGCGCGGTCGACGTCCTCGGCGCCCGACACCGGCGCGGAGGCGAACACCTCTCCGGTGGAGGGGTCCACCAGGTCCATCCGGCGGCCGTCGGTGACGTCGACGTGCTCCCCGCCGACGACGTTGCGCAGCTCGAGCTTCTCGCTCACCGCAGGTCCCTCTCGCTCGACAGTGGTGCTGATCCGGTCGTCATCGTGCCCCGAGACCGTCGGTCGATCCAGTACCGGGGGCGGGTACGTGCGGATTCCGCACTGCTTCCCCCGTCTGGGCCTCCGCCTCGACCTCCGCCAGCAGCTCCGACCCGGTGACCACCGTGGAGGCGAAGTGCCGGTGCATCCAGGCGAGGTGGTCGTGCCGGCTGCGCATGATCCGCAGCGTGTCCCAGTTGGGGAACACCTGCTGGAGCACGTGCACCTGCATCAGGCGCGGGTCGACCTCGTAGACGTGCTCAAACGTCGTCTGCGCGACCTCGCTGGCCCGCTGCGCCGACGGCGGGGTGTGCTGCTCGGCGAAGCGGTACGGCGCCGTGGCGGCCGGCCCGGGGTCGGCGTCGGGGGCGACGCGGCCGTCGGTCTCAACGTCCCTCATCGGTCGTGTCCCTCCCGTAGGCGCGGTCGAGCAGGTACTTGCCGGGGTTCATGACGTTGTTCGGGTCCAGCGCGCGCTTGACCTCGAGCATCACGTCGAAGCCCTTGCCGAGCTCCTGCGGCAGGAGGTCCACCTCGCCCTCGCGGCAGGAGCCGTGGCACGCGCTCATCGAGCCGCCGTGGGCGATGGCGACCGCGGCGATCTCCCGCTTGGCCTGCACCCAGGCGTCCCAGGCGGCGTCGTCGAGCCGCTGCTCCCAGATGCCCACGTCGATCTCGGTGAGGTAGTCCACGCCGGTGCTGGCCGAGGTGTAGGCGAACATGCCCCAGTCGTCGAACACGTCGGTCTTGCGGCGCAGGTCGGCGAGGATCCCGTGCCACGCCCGGCTGACCGCCGGGACGTTCGAGAAGTTGACCGCGGCGTCCTCGCAGTGCCAGGACATCGGGATGACCTGGCCGTCCTTGGTCCGCCCGTGCAGCGGCGTCGCGTACCGGTCGTGGCGGGCGGCCCAGTCACCCTCGGAGATCTCGTCGCCGAGGTAGCGGGCGCCGTGCTCCTTCGCGATGCGGAACAGCCGCTTCCCGCCGGCCCGCACCTCGTCCTCGTAGCCGTACATGACGGCGCACACCAGAGCCCGGACGTCGGCCGGCTGGGGGATGTAGGCCTCGTCGTCGCGGCGCAGGTAGGCGACCTTGTGCTCGTCGAAGAGCACCGCGCCGGCGAAGGTGGCCACCCCGGCGCGGGCGAGCGCGCCGGTGCAGGCGTGCGCGGCCTCGTAGTCGTCGAACGCCCAGAACGGCGAGAGCTCGGCCTCGGGCTTGGGGAACAGCTTGAGCGTCGCCTTCGTGGCGATGCCGAGGGTGCCCTGGTGGCCCATGAACAGGTGCTTGAGCTGGTAGCCGCTGGAGGACTTGCTGATCTTCTGGCCGATGCCGTCGCCGACGTGCAGGACCTCGCCGGTGGGCAGCACGTGGTCGAAGCTCAGCACCAGGTCGCGGGTGTGGCCGTACCGGCTGCCGATCAGCGACCAGCCGCTGGTGCCGATCCGGCCGCCGACCAGCGAGCACGGGTAGGACGCCGGGTCGTCGGGGTAGAACAGCCCGTGCTGGGCCAGCCGCTCGTTCAGCTTGAGCATGCTGATGCCGGTCCCGACCGTCACGGTCCGGTTGACCAGGTCCAGCTCGTGGATCTGGTTCATCTTCTTGACGTCGACGACGATGCCGCGGCGCATCGGCACCGCGCCGTCGGTCAGGCCGGTGCCGCCGTCGCGGGGGACGACGGGCACGCGCAGCTCGTTGGCGACCTTGACCACCGCGGCCACCTGCTCGGTGGAGGTGGGCATGACGACCACGTCGGGGACCCGCTCGGACCAGCGGTGCACGGGGAAGGGCGCCGGCACCCGGGCCCGGTTGTAGCGGTCGGTCTTGGCCAGCAGGATCTGGTCGTCGCCCAGGATCGGCCGCAGCGCGGCGACCAGCTGGTTGAGGCGGTCCTCGCTGAGCGGCTCGCGGCTGAACGGCTCGGTGCCGATGGTGGGCGTGGGCTCGGTCATCGTCATGGTCAGTGCCCCCCGCACCCGCAGCCGCCGGAACCGTTGCCGCACCCGCCGCCGCAGCCCCCGCCGCCGCAGCCGCCGCGGCTGCTGCCGGAGGTCCGCCGCGCCCGGCCCGGGACGCCGGTGCGCTCCTGGGCGAGCCGGCGGTCGCCGACGTCGCCGCGGGAGCCGCCCACCGTGATGCCGAGCGACTGGGCGAACAGCTCGTGCAGGTCGACGACGTCGATGTCCTCCGCGTCACCGGCCTCCGACAGCGGCCGCTCCGACCACGGGCAGGCGCTGACGAGGGTGTCGACGTCGAGCTCGGCGGCCCGCTCGAGGCGCATCGCGCTGATCTTGGCGGTGAGCTCGGGCTTCTCGATGGGGAGGCCGCCACCGCCGCCGGAGCAGTAGGACCACTGGGTCACCCGGTCGACGTCCTCGAAGCGCAGGCCGGGGATGGCTCGCAGCAGCTCGCGCGGCTCGGCCCAGATGCCCTTGCGCTTGTTGAGACGACACGGGTCGTGGTACGTGATCGCCCGGTCCACCGGCACCGACGGGGTCAGCCGGCCCTCGCGGAGCAGCTGGGCCAGGACCTCGATGACGAGGACGACCTCGATGTCGAACTCCTCGCCGAAGTACTTCGGGTAGTCCTCGGTGAAGCTGATGTAGTCGTGCGGGTCGAGTACCAGCAGCCGCTTGGTGCCCGTGGCCCGCCAGTCGTCCAGGTTGTGCCGGGCGAACCGCTTGGCCTGGTCGGCGTAGCCCATCTCGGCAGCCGGGCCGCCACAGCACCACTGCTCGCCCATCAGGCCGAACTCGTACCCGGCCATCTGCAGCATCTGGGCGACCGCGCGCGGCACCGAGGTGCGGTAGAAGGCGGCCTCGCAGTCGACGAAGAGGACGGTCTCGCCGCCGATCGGGATGTCCAGGCCCTCGGCCCAGTCGCGCACCTTCTCCTGGCTCACCGGGGTCTCGCCCAGCACCGGCTCGTGGGTGCGCAGGTCGGTGCGCTCGTTCCAGATCTGCCAGCTCGGCTGGTGCACGCCGCTCTCGACCGCGAGCGACCGCACCGCCTTGACGACGTCGACCGTGCGGGTGCGGAACCGGTAGAAGTCACCGGTGAACAGCGTGTTCGGGCAGCGCAGCTCGCAGGCACCGCACTGGGTGCAGTTGACGTAGTCGGCGGCGATGTCCTCGATGCCGAGCTCGCCGCGCTCCATCGCGACCACGTTGGCGTGGAACGCGGTGGGCGTCCACGACTCGTTGCGCTCGACCTGGGTGACCGGGCACACCTCGCGGCAGAACTTGTGGCCCGAGGAGAAGCAGTTGTAGGAGGTGTTGCGCCACTGCTCGACGAACGCGGCCGTCTTCGGGTCCTGGTTCGGCGGGGGCACGGGCCCGGCGAGCGTCTCCGGGTAGTCGGCGAGCTCCGGGGGGTTCGACGGCGCCCCCGGGGTGAAGGGGTGGGAGAGGGCGTCGGCCCCCTGCGCCCGTTCGGGCTGGACCTGTGTCACGTCGTGCTCCTCGTCACAGGGCGGCTGGGGTCTGCGTCACGGTAACCACTAAAACCTATGGGATCAACGGTTAAGCCGGGGCTACGTCGGTGTCACACTCGTGGTCGTCCCGATCACAGGAGGCGAGCGTGCAACTGCTCAGCGGTGATGCGCGGCGCGCCGTCTTCGCCCCCCTCGACGACGGCGCCCTGCGCAGCGAGGCCGTGGTCCGCCGGGTCGGGAGCGCCATCGGGCTCGGCCTGCTGGGCGACGGCGAGCAGCTGCCGACCGAGGCCCACCTCGCCACCATGCTCAACGTCTCGACCGTGACCCTGCGCGAGGCGCTGGCCGAGCTGCGCAAGCTGGGGCTGGTGGAGACCCGCCGGGGCCGCGGCGGCGGCAGCTTCGTGCGCTCCCGGGACGACGTGCTCGCCGAGCTCGCCGACGCCCGCCTGGAGGAGCTCGGGACCGCGGACCTGCGGGAGCTCGGCGACGTGCACGGCGCGGTCGCGGCGGCCGCGGCGCGCCTGGCGGCGTCCCGGGCCTCCCGCACCGAGATCGCCCGCCTGCGGGACATCGTCGACCGGCTGGCGTCGGCGGAGACGGTGACGGGGCAGCGGCGGACGGACGGCCGGTACTACATCGAGCTGGCCGCCTGCGCCCAGTCGGTGCGGCTGACCATGCAGGAGATGGACCTGCACCTCGAACTGAGCCAGCTGCCGTGGCCGCCGGCGCACGCTCCCGGACTGCTCGACGTCATCGTGGCCGGCCACCGCGCCGTGGTGGACGCCATCGAGGACCGCGACGCCGCGCGGGCCCGGACACTGGCCGAGTCGCACGTCGAGACCCGGACGCTGTGGGCCATCGAGCTGCGGCTGCAGCGTCTCGAGGCGGCCACGGCGTCCGGCGGCGAGCAGCGGGCGGTCTCGTGAGCCCCGGGCGCGGCGACGAGGTCGCGCGTGTCGGCGCGGCCGTGTCCACCGTCGTCGAGCAGGTCTTCGCCACGGTCGCCCGGGTGCGGGACGCGGCGCTGCGCTCCCTCGAGCGCGAGGGGACGCCCTCCGCCGCGCTGCTGCCGGCCGGGACGCGGGAGCTGCTGCACGAGCCCGGGCAGCTCGCCGTCGGTCTCGGGCTGGTCGTGGCGCCGCGGCCGGAGGCGGGACTCCCGCTGCGGTTGGAGTGGTGGCAGGTCGACCCCGGCGACGGCTCCTCGCGCGCCCTGGAACCGGACCTGCGGCCGACCAGCCTGGGCTACTACGACTACACGGCCGCCGAGTGGTTCGACGTCCCGCGGCGGACCGGACGTCGGCACGTCGTCGGTCCCCACGTCGACGTCCACGGCACCGGCCGCTACCTGCTCACGCTGACCGAGCCGGTCGGAGCGGGGAGACGGTTCGCCGGCGTGGCCGGGGCCGACGTCCCGGTGCGCCGGTTCGAGACGCACCTGCTGCGCACCCTCGGGCCACTCCCGGCGCCGTTCGTGCTGGTCAACGACGAGCAGCGGGTGGTCCTCTCGACCGCGCCACGGTGCCTCGTCGGCAGCCTGCTGCCGCCGGACGCGGGCGCGCCGGGCGAGGGCGCCCGGATCCCGGGCGTGCCCTGGCGACTCCTGCTCGTGCACGGCGGGCGCCTGCCCGTCGGCTGAGGTCCGGCGCAACGTGCAGGCAACAGAAACACAACACGGGACGTCTTGTCCTGTGAACTCTGGCTCTATAGGTTTTCGCCGACCTCGTGGCCTGGGGCACACCGTGTCCGTCGGCAGGCCCGTTCCCGAGTCGAGGAGACCCCGTGACGCCACCCGGAGGCCGGGCCGCCGGCAGTGCCGACGACGCCCAGCTCGCCGCACTGGGCTACACCGGTGAGTTCGAGCGCAGCATGGGGCTGTGGGCCAACATGGCCCTGGGGTTCACGTACCTGTCCCCGCTGGTGGGCGTGTACTCGCTGTTCGCCTACAGCCTGTCGATCGGCGGCCCGCCGGCGATCTGGTGGATCGTCATCGTCGGCGTCGGCCAGTTCCTCGTCTCGCTGGTGTTCGGCGAGGTGGTGTCGCAGTATCCGCTGGCCGGCGGCATCTACCCGTGGACACGGCGGCTCTGGAACCGGCGCTACGCCTGGATCGTCTCGTGGGTCTACATCTGGGCGATCATCGTCACCGTCACGTCGGTGGCCGAGTTCGGCGGGGGCTTCGTCGCCGCGCTGTTCGGCATCGAGGCCACGCCCACGGTGGCCCTGCTGACCGCCGTGGCCCTGCTGGTCCTCGCCTTCGCCATCAACTACAGCGGCACCCGCACCCTGGCCCGCATCGCCAAGATCGGGCTGGCCGCGGAGCTGGTCGGGGTCATCGCCCTCGGCCTGTTCCTGCTCCTCTTCCGCCGTGAGCAGCCGTTCTCCGTCTTCTTCGACACCCTCGGCGCCGGAGGCGACGCGGCCTACGTCGGCACCTTCCTCGCCGCGGCCCTGTCGGGGCTGTTCCTCTTCTACGGCTTCGAGGCCTGCGGGGACGTCGCGGAGGAGGTCGCCGACCCGACCCGGCGCATCCCGCGGGCGATGATGCTGACGATCGTCGTCGGCGGCGTCTCCGGCCTGCTGTCCTACGCCGGCTACGTGCTGGCCGCCCCGGACGGTCAGCTGCAGGCGATCATGGCCGGCGAGGACGTCGACCCGATCCCGACGATCCTCGAGAGCGCGCTCGGCACGGTGGGGTCCAAGGTCTTCCTCGTCGTCACCGTCGTCGCGTTCGTCTCCTGCGTGCTCTCGCTGCAGGCGGCCGGCAGCCGGCTCCTCTACGCCTTCGCCCGCGACCGCATGCTGCCCGGCAGCGCCTGGCTGTCGAAGGTGTCCGCCAGGCACGCCGTCCCCACCAACGCGCTGCTGGTGGTCTGTGTCGTGCCGGTGCTCATCTGCCTCTTCGTGTTCTGGCGGCCCGACAGCCTGGCCCGCGTGACCGCGTTCGCCGTCCTCGGCATCTACATCGCCTTCCAGGCGGTCGTGCTGGCCGCGCTCCGGCAGCGGCTCAAGGGCTGGCGGCCCGCCGGCCTGTGGAACCTCGGCTCGGCCGGGCTCGTGGTCAACGTCCTCGCCCTGGCCTACGGCGTCTTCGCGATCGTCCTGCTGCTGCGGCCGGCGCCGGGCACCGAGACCTTCCTCGACCGCTGGATCGTCGCCATCGGCCTGGCGATCGTCGCGGGCACCGGGCTGCTCTACCTGTTCCTGGCCCGCCCGGACCGGCACTCTGCCCACGTCCCCGAGGGCGACGCCCGCGAGGTGGCCGCCCAGCTCCAGCAGATCCGGCGGGACGCCGCTGTCCCGGTGAGTGAGGAGATCCGATGAAGTTCAGCTACGCGATGCTGCCCGACTACTCCCTCGAGGAGTCGCTGCGGGCCATCGAGCTCGCCGACGAGCTCGGCTTCCACGCCGTGTACGCCGCCGACGAGACCTGGCACAAGGACCTCTGGCTGCTCTTCGCCGCCGCGGCCGCCCGCACCTCCCGGATCCGGATGGGGCCGAGCGTGTCGTCGGTGACCCTGCGGGAGCCCTCGCTGATCGCGCAGGCCGCGGCGACGCTGGACGAGCTGAGCGGCGGCCGGGCCGAGGTCGTGCTGTCCAGCGGGAACTTCGGGCTGCTCGCGCAGTACAAGCTCGACTGGAAGGAGATGAAGCCGCTCTCGCGCACCATCGAGGGCGTGCACGTCGTTCGGACGCTGCTCGACGAGGGCACGATCACCTTCGACGGCGAGTTCTTCCGCTACGACGGGCTGTTCACCTTCGCCCGGCCGGTGCAGGAGCGGGTGCCGGTGAAGATGGGCGCCATGCGGGGGCCGCGGTCGTTCGAGGCCGCGGCGCAGTACTCCGACGGGTGCCACCAGGCGCTCAGCTACAGCCGGCAGGCCTACGAGTACGCGGCCGAGCACTTCCGGGCCGGCGCCGAGAAGGCCGGCAAGGACTGGACGACGATGGACTTCGGCGCCTGGGTCGTCCTCGCCGTGGGCCGGGACTCGGCGGCGGCGAAGGAGGCGGCCCGCAGCATGGTGGGCATCTACGCCTCCTCCATGCCGGCCGAGCAGCTCGCCCGGCACGGCGTGGACCCCGACCAGCTCACGCCCATCGTCGAGGCGATCGCCGGCGGCGACCTCGCCCGCGGCATCGAGCTGACCACGCCGGAGCTGACCGACAAGCTGTCCTTCTCCGGCACGCCGGAGGAGGTGACGGCGAAGATCAAGGAGATCGAGCCCGCCGGCGTCAACCACGTCATCGCCGCGATCAACGACGCGTCGATCGTCAAGGCCTTCACCGGCCGGGAGCTGCCGGGGGTGGCGACGGTCGAGGAGCAGCTGCACCTGCTCCACGACGAGGTCATGCCCGCCTTCGCCTGATGGTGGCCGGACCCGTGCGCGGTCGCCCGCGCACGGGTCCTCCGCGGCCCGGGGCGGCGCGCACGAGGAGGGGACGCTGAGCGCCGAGCTCGGGACGGTGTGGGGCGCGTGGCCCCCGGCCGTCGAGGACTGGGCGGACGCGGTCGCCACGGTGGCCGCCCAGCTGCTGCTCGAGGTGCCCCGGCTGACCGAGGAGCTGGTGGCCGAGCTGCTCGCCCGCTTCGACGACGACCTCGTGCGCGACCGGCAGGAGACGGCGGCCCTCGAGGCCAGCGTCACCGACAACCTGCACACGATGTTCCGGATGCTGGCGCACCGGGTGCCCAGCGCCGGCCTGACCCTGCCGCCGAGTGCGCTGGCCTGGCCGCGCCGGCTGGCCCACGACGGGGTCTCGCCGCACGCGCTGCAGCCCATCTACTACGTCGGCCACCAGCTGATCTGGCGTCGCTGGGTCTTCCCCCGCCTGGCCGCGGCGGGGCTGCCCGCGGCGGAGCTGGCCCGCGCCGTCGAGCACGCCGAGAGCGAGCTCTTCGACTACCTCGACCGGGCCGCCCAGCGGGTGCTGGCCGAGTACGAGGACGAGCTGGCCGCCCCCGGCCCCGGCGGACCGCGCGCCCGCGAGCAGGCGGTGCTGGGCCTGCTCGCCGGGCAGGTGCCCACCGACCGCGAGGTCGCCGAGCTCGGTTACCCGGTGTCCTCCACCCACCAGGCGGTGGTCGTCTGGCGCGACTCGCGGGTGCCGCAGGGCGTCTCCGCGCTGCACCCGACCAGCGTGGCCGAGCGGCTCTGCCGGAGGCTGGGTCGCCGCTACCTGCTGCTGGACCGCGGGCCGAACGAGACCTGGGGCTGGGTGGAGGTCCAGGGCGAGGGCGCGTCCGCTCCCGGCCCGGTGCTCGGCCTCGGCGACGTCGGCGACGTGCACGTCGCCATCGGCCAGGCCGCGCACGGGGTGGCCGGCTTCCGGGTCACCCACGAGGACGCCGGGCGGGTGCAGGTCGCCGTGGCCCGGGCGCGGCGTCCCGCGCCGACGATCACGCACTACACCGAGATCGCCCTGGTGACCCTGCTCACCGCCGACCAGGCCGCGGCCGCCGACTACGTCCGCCGCCAGCTGGGCGGGCTGGCGGCCGACGGCGCAGAGACGGCGCGGCTGCGGCAGACCCTGCGGGTGTTCCTCGGCTCCGGCGGCAGCCACGCCCGGACGGCCGACGAGCTGGGCATCCACCGCAACACGGTCCGCTACCGGGTGCAGCGGGCCGGGCAGCTGCTGGGGCGGCCGGTGCAGCACGCCGGTTCCGAGCTGCACAACGCCCTGCTCATCACCGAGTGGCTGGCCCGTCCAGGAGCCTGAGCGGGCCGGTGTGGGCGCACCACGTGCGGTGTGCGCCGAGCACAAGCGTGCCGCACAGGTGGTGCAGCCGGGCCGATGTCGCGGAACCGCGGCGTCCCTAGCGTGTGTGGCATCCCCTCCTGCCGCCGCGGCGCGCGACCGGCGTCGTGTGCCCGGCCGCGTCGTCCCCGCGGACGGCGCCCCCAGAAACGGAGAGCAGCGATGCCCCTGTCCGATCCGACCGCGACGCGGGACAAGTCCGAGGACTGGCTGGCGGAGTTCCGCCGGCGGCGCGTCGAGGCCCTGCGGCCGCTGGTGACGCCGGAGCTGGTGGAGGCCCACCGGGCCAACCCGCGCGGCCCGCACAGCCACGAGCTGAACCTGGTCCTCAACTTCGTCCGCGGACCTGCCGAGCCCATGGACGGCAAGCCGTTCGTGCACCTGCGGGTTCCCTACACCGAGTACGGGCTGGCCCTCATGCAGGGCCGCGGCGAGCCGGTCGTGCACGTCGAGGGCGCCCCGTACGCCAGCGAGACGGAGGCGGTGCACGCGGCCTTCCTGCAGCGGCTGGCCGCGCACGGGCTCGACGGCGCGCTGCGCGAGGAGGACGGCGATGTCTGAGCTGTTCATCCGCGGCTACTGCGACCGCCCCAGCGTCGCGCCGGGCGAGGTCGTCCGCTTCTACGTCAGCACCGACGAGCCGGCTCCCTTCACGGCGCGGCTGGTGCGCATCGGCTCCGCCGAGCAGCCGGCGGGGGACGACGCCCGGACCCGCGTCTCCGACGGGGAGCACGAGGACCACGTGACGTTCACGCCGGTCGGCTCGGACGTCGACGGTGAGCACGCCGGGCGTCCGCAGCGGACGCAGATCGGCGGGCACGTCGTCGTCCCCGACGAGCGCGGTTCCCTCGCCGGCACCGAGGGCCTGACCGTGCACGCCTTCGTGTGGGCCACGACGCCGCAGAAGAGCCAGGGGGTGGTGAGCCGCTGGGACGACGCCTCGGGCAGCGGCTGGGCGCTCACGCTCGAGGACGGCTTCCCGACCCTCACGGTCGCCGACGGCGCGGGCGGGCGGGCCGTCGTCCGCAGCGACCGGCGGCTGTTCCCCGAGGTCTTCTACTCGCTGCTCGCCGGGTTCGACCCCGGCTCCGGTGAGCTCTTCCTGGAGCAGCGGGTCAGGCTCACCCGGACCAACAGCCGGCTGGGTCTCGTGGTGCCGCTGGACTCCGACGCCGACGCGACGGCCCGCGCCACGGTGACGGTCACCGAGCCCGCCGTCCCCGTGGTCCTCGCCGGCGTCACCGAGGAGGTCGCCGACGGGCGGACCTGGGTCACCCGGCTGTTCAACGGCAAGCTGGACTCCCCGAAGGTGCTGCGCGGCGCGGTGCCGCGCGAGCAGCGGGACGCGCTGCACACCGGCGACGTGCCCGGCGCCGCCGAGCTGTTGGCGCACTGGGACTTCACCCGGCAGACCACCCCCGACGGCGTGGCCACCGACGACGTGACGGACGTGTCCGGCTCGGGCCTCGACGGCCGCTGCGTCAACCAGCCGGACCGGGCGATGACCGGGTGGAACTGGGACGGGCACGAGGAGAACTACCTGCACTGCCCGGAGCAGTACGGGGCCGTCTGGTTCCACGACGACTCGCTCGACGACTGCTCCTGGACCGACCCGCTGGAGCTGCGGGTGCCCGACGACCTGCGCAGCGGTGCCTACGCGCTGCTGGTGACCTCGGGTGGGCGCGAGGACCAGATCCCCTTCTTCGTGCTGCCCCCGCGCGGGACGGCGACCGCCCGCATCGCCGTCCTGGTCCCGACGCTGAGCTACCTGGCCTACGCCAACAGCCAGGACATGCAGAACGCGCCGACCGCGCAGGCGATCATGGGCGTGTTCACCAGCATCGAGGACCGTGATCTCGAGCTGCACCGCGACCCGCGGTACGGGCTGTCGACGTACGACTACCACGCCGACGGCCGGGGCGTGCAGTACAGCTCGTGGCGCCGCCCGCTGCTGAGCATGCGGCCCCGGTACCGGCACGAGTTCGGCTCCCTGTGGCAGTTCCCGGCGGACATGCAGCTGCTCGGCTGGCTGGAGACCTCCGGGTTCGCGTACGACGTGATCACCGACCACGACCTGCACGCCGAGGGCGTGGAGCTGCTCCGCCGCTACAAGGTGGTGCTGACCGGCACGCACCCGGAGTACTACAGCGGGCCGATGATGGACGCCTGGGAGGACTACCTGGCCACCGGCGGCCGCGGCATGTACCTGGCCGGCAACGGCTTCATCTGGGTCACCTCGGTGCACCCCGACAAGCCCTGGATGATCGAGGTCCGCAAGGGCGAGACCGGCACGCAGGCGTGGCGTGCCCGGCCCGGGGAGTACCACCACGAGTTCAGCCCGGAGCGCGGCGGCATCTGGCGGATGCGCGGGCGGGCGCCGCAGAAGACGTGGGGCACCGGCATGAGCTCGCACGGGCTCGACGTCTCCACCGGCTACGTGCAGCTGCCCGACGCCCGTGACCCGCGGGTCGCCTGGATCCTGGACGGCATCGGCCCCGACGAGGTGATCGGCGACTTCGGGCTGGTGAACGGCGGAGCGGCGGGCCTGGAGATGGACATCTACGACCTGTCCCTGGGCACCCCGCCGCACGCGATGCTGCTGGGCAGCTCGCACGGGCACAGCGTCAACGCGGTGCTCGTGCCCGAGGAGCAGTTCTTCCCGCACGCGGGGATGAACGGCATCGAGCACCCCCGGATCCGCGCGGACCTCGTCTACTTCACGACGCCGGAGGGGGGCGCCGTCTTCAGCGCCTCCTCGATGACGTGGTGCGGCAGCCTCCCCGTGCGCAACGGCGACAACAACGTCTCCCGCATGACGGCCAACGTCCTGCGCCGGTTCGCCGCCGACGGGCCGGTGGAGGAG
Source organism: Geodermatophilus normandii (assembly GCF_003182485.1). NCBI lineage: Bacteria > Bacillati > Actinomycetota > Actinomycetes > Geodermatophilales > Geodermatophilaceae > Geodermatophilus > Geodermatophilus normandii. The sequence continues at coordinate 3,418,799 of NZ_QGTX01000001.1, forward strand.
CTGGTCTGACCGGGCCGCCGGCGCCCGGGCACGCACCCGGCGCCGGCGGTCAGTCGCCGGTGGCGTTCAGGGCGACCCAGAGCTCGGCGCGGACGCCGGGGGAGTCGAGGTCGCGCCCGAGCAGCTCCTCGGCCCGCCGGATGCGCTTGCGCAGCGTGTGCCGGTGCACGCCCAGGCGGGCCGCGGCCGGCTCCCACTGGCCGTGCGCGGCCAGCCAGACCCGCAGCGACTCGACCAGGTCGCCGGGTCCGGCCCGGTCGGCGGTGACCAGCGGCGCGAGGGCTGCCTCGGCGAAGGCGCCGGTGGCCGCCGGGTCCAGCAGCGCGGTCAGGCCCTGCCCGGCGAGGTCGGCGAAGGCGGTCACCGCCCGGCCGGACGCGCGGCCGTGCGCCGCCGCCTGGCGGGCCTGCCGCACGCCGTCGGCCAGCCGCGCCCACGGCACCGGCGGCGCGGTGCCCACCACGGCGCCGGGCACCCGGCCGGGCAGGTCGGCGAGCCGGTCGACGAGCGGGCCGCCGGCCGACACGAGGACGACGAGGGCGTCGTCGACCTCCGCGGCGAGCACGGGCTCGCGGGCGGACGACGCCGCGTCGGCCGCGACGTCGACGGCGGCGGCCCGCTGCTCCGCGCTGCCCAGCACGGCCAGTGCGAGCACCGGCTCGGCCGGCAGCCGCTCGCCGAGCGCCTCGACCACCGGGACGGCCGCGGCGGTCTGCCCGGCCAGCAGCAGTCGCAGGATCGCCGCGCGCAGCGCCGCGGTGCCGCTGTCGAGCGCCCGGGACTGCTCCAGCCGCAGCGTCAGGAGCAGCGCGGCGGCGTTCACCACGTGCCGGTCGCCCGGCGAGAAGGGCTCCGGCCGCCCGACCGCGAGGAGACCGCGCACCCGGGAGCCGGTGCCCAGCGACTGCAGCAGCACCGTCTCGCCGGGCTGGGTGAGCGCGGCGCCGGCCGGCGGGCGGGCGGTGCGCAGCCGGTCGACGGCGCCGGCCAGGGCGCCCGCCCGCGACCGCGCACCGGCCGGGGCGGCCTCCAGCGGGGTCCCGGCGGCGTCGAGCAGCAGCGCCCAGCCGCCGAGGTGCCGGGCCAGCCGGTCGATGACGGTCCCCGGGGCGCCCGGCCCGACCGCGGCGCGGGTGAGCTCCCGCTGGACGGTCGAGGTCCGGGTCACCGCCGCGTACTCCTCGGCGGCGAGCGCGCTCGAGACCGTCCGCGACAGCGCGATGAACGGCGTCTGCCGGGGCACCTCGAGCACGGCCAGCCCGTGCTCGTCGGCCGCGGCCGGCAGGTCGGGCGGCACCTGCGCGTGGGTCAGCCCGGTGCCCAGGCCCAGCCCCACGACCCCGGCACCGGCCAGCCGGCGCACGTACTCCGCGGCCATCCCGGGGGTCAGCGCCAGGCCGGTGGTGAGCAGCAGTTCGCCGCCCTCCAGGAACGGCGTGGGGTCGGCCAGCTCGCTCACGTGCACCCAGGAGACCGCCCGGTCGACCGGCGCGCTGCGGGTGTGCAGGGTCAGCTCCAGCGACGCGGTCCCCAGCAGGGTCGCGACGGTCACCGGCACGGCGGGCCCCCTCGACGAAGTGGACACCCGGACGTCCTCGGAGTGCCGATCCGGACGGTACCGGGAGAGACGTGCGCCACCCACCCTGGGAGGCGAGGACCTCCCCGGACCGGGGGAGGCGGGCACCCGCGAGGAGACAGCGATGACCGACCTGCTGACCGACCACGGCACCGTCGTCCAGGAGCGGCGGCTGGTCACCGAGATCCCCGGCCCCCGCTCCCGCGAGCTCGGCGCCCGCCGGTCGGCCGCGGTGACCTCGGCCGTGGGCAGCGTCCTGCCGGTCTACGTCGAGCGCGCCGCCGGCGGCGTGGTCGTCGACGTCGACGGCAACTCCTTCATCGACCTGGGCTCGGGGATCGCCGTCACCAGCGTCGGCCACGCCGCGCCCGAGGTCGTCGCCGCCGTCCAGGCGCAGGTCGCCGCCTTCACCCACACCTGTTTCATGGTCGGGCCCTACGAGGGCTACGTCGCCGTCGCCGAGGAGCTCGACCGGCTGACCCCCGGCGACCACGAGAAGCGCTCGGCGCTGTTCACCTCCGGCGCCGAGGCCGTGGAGAACGCGGTCAAGGTGGCGCGGGTGGCCACCGGCCGCTCCGCCGTCGTCGTGTTCGACCACGCCTACCACGGCCGCACCAACCTCACGATGGCCCTGACCGCGAAGAACATGCCCTACAAGCACGGCTTCGGGCCCTTCGCCGGTGAGGTCTACCGGGTGCCGATGTCCTATCCGTTCCGGGACGAGGCCGGGATGACCGGCGCGCAGGCCGCCGCGCGGGTCCTCGACCTCGTCGAGACGCAGATCGGCGCGTCGAACGTCGCCGCCGTCCTCATCGAGCCGATCCAGGGCGAGGGCGGCTTCGTCGTCCCGGCGCCGGGCTTCCTGCCGGCCCTGGCCGAGTGGTGCACGCGCTCGGGCGCGGTGTTCATCGCCGACGAGGTGCAGACCGGCTTCTGCCGCACCGGGGACTGGTTCGCCGCCGAGCACGAGGGCGTCGTCCCGGACCTGGTCGCCACCGCCAAGGGCATCGCCGGCGGGCTGCCGCTCGCCGGGCTGACCGGTCGCGCCGAGCTCATGGACGCCGTGCACACCGGCGGGCTCGGTGGCACCTACGGCGGCAACCCGGTGGCCTGCGCCGCCGCGCTGGCCAGCATCCGCACCATGCGGGAGCTGGACCTCAACGCCGCCGCCCGCGCGATCGAGGCCACCATGCTGCCGCGGCTGCGCGCGCTGCAGGAGCGCAGTGGCGTGGTCGGTGACGTCCGCGGCCGCGGCGGCATGCTGGCCGTGGAGCTGGTGCGCCCGGGGACTCGCGAGCCCGACCCGGCCCTGACCACCGCGATCTCCAAGGCCTGCCACGCCGAGGGCGTCATCACCCTGACCGCCGGCACGCACGGCAACGTGCTGCGCTTCCTGCCCCCGCTGGTCATCGGGCAGGACCTGCTGGCCGAGGCGCTCGACGTCCTCGACGCCGCCTTCGACGCGCACGCGGGGGCGTGAGCGCGCCGGCCGCTGCCCGCCGGCGTCGTGCCGGTCACCGCGTGGCGGCGGCCGGGCGCGCCGGCCCGTCGGCGCCGCCGGGTGAGCCTCCCCGCGAGGAGAGCGCCGGGCTCCCGGGTGGTCGTTACCATCCGGGAGCCCGGGGTCACCGGGCCGACACGACCGAGGCGGGAGGCAGGGTGAGCACCCGTCGGCAGGTGGTCCTCGACGACGTCTCGCGGGCGATCATCGAGCAGCTGCAGGAGGACGGCCGCCGTCCCTACGCCCGCATCGCCGCGGCGGTGGGACTGTCGGAGGCCGCGGTGCGGCAGCGCGTGCAGCGGCTGCTCGACGCCGGGGTCATGCAGATCGTCGCGGTCACCGACCCCCTGCAGGTCGGCTTCTCCCGGCAGGCGATGGTGACCGTCCGGACCGAGGGTGACCCCCGCTCCGTCGGCGACGCGATCGCCGCCCTGCCCGAGGTCATCTACGTGGTGGTCACCGCGGGCCCGGCCGACCTCCTGGTGGAGGTGGTCGCCGAGGACGACGACCAGCTGCTGGGCACCGTGGCCCGGATCCGCGCCGTCGAGGGCGTCACGTCCACCGAGACCCACCTGTACCTGGGGCTGCGCAAGCAGACCTACGCCTGGGGGACCCGCCGTCCCGAGCTCCCGCCCGCCGCCGGCATCTGACCCGGCCGGCAGCGGACCGGCACGTCGGTCCCCACGGCCCAGCGCGTCAGGCCCAGCAGCACGCCGAGGCCGGCGAGGAGCAGCAGCACCCCCGGCGCCCAGGTCCCCGCGTCCGGAGCCGTCGGCCCGTCGTGCGCGTGCCCCGCAGGTGCCAGCAGGGCATGGGCGAGCATCAGCGCCGCCACCCCGACGTGCCCGCCCACGCCGCCGCCGACGGGCGGCGCCACAGGTGCACGGCGCAGCCCAGGCAGGCGGCCGCGAGCGCCAGGGAGACGGTGGCGCCTCCGCCGGGGACGGCCGGTCCGAGCAGCGGCAGGTGCAGCAGCGCGGACACCGTCGCCACCCCCGCCGCGGTGGCGGCCAGCAGCTGCGGCCCGCCGGAGCGGCCCGCAGCTGCCGGTCGCCCGTGCATCAGGAGCAGTGCCCCGATCCCGACGACGGCACGTCGAGGGCCGGGTTGCGGTCGAAGAACCCGACCGGCTTCAGCTCGAAGGAGAAGACGTCGACCGGCATGACCGGCCAGTCCTCCGGGCGCGGCACGTGGTGGATGCCGAAGACGTGCCAGAGCACCAGGTCGGTGTCGACCAGCGGGCGGTCGGCCTCCTGCCACTGCGGGAGCCCCTCGTCGCGGCGGCTCTGGTTGCAGAACTCGCCGGAGGGCCAGCGCTCCTCCTCGTCGAACCGGCTCACCCACACCGGGTGGTCGATGACCTGCGCCCGCTGCCGGAACGGCGCGCTCGGGTCGGCCAGGGACGGGATCGCCGAGTTCGGGTACAGCTTGTAGCCCGGCGCCGTCCCCAGCCGGTTCGGCTTCGTCCGGTTGACCACCGTGAACGAGCGCTGGCTGGCGAAGTCGACGTCCAGGCGCCCCTGCGCCTCGCTCTCCACCGGGTGGCTGCGGGTCACCACGGCCAGGCCGTACGGGTTGTCCTCCGTGACCGGCAGCGCCTCGCTCTCGGTGACGACGACGGTGTTCTCCGGGCCGTCGACCTCCATGTCCAGCCGCGCCACGACGAAGTGCTGGTGGATCGGCGCGTAGGTCTGCTCGTCGACGACGGTGCCGTAAGGCGGCGGGCTGCCCGCGAACGCGCTGGTCACCATGATCCCGGTGGCGCGGACCTCGCACTGGACGGTGCCGTCCTGGTAAAAGCGCCAGTAGGTCAGGTACTCGTAGTTGGCCACCGTGGCGTGGAAGGAGACGACCATCCGCCGCGACCGGCGGACCTCGGCGCCGGCCTGCTCGTCGACGTGCTTCCACAGCACGCCGTCGTCCTCCTCGTGCAGGCAGATCGCGTTCTCGATCGTGTACGGCTCGCCGCGGGTGTCGTGCAGGACGGCGTCGACGTAGGTGATGTCGCCGAGGCAGTCGCAGCCGAGCGTCAGCGAGGTGGTCATGAAGCCCAGGCCCCACTCGCCGATGTCGAAGGCGGTGCGCCGGTGGTGGTCGGGGCTCGGGTCGCGGTAGGGGACGACCATCTCGGCGAACGACATCCGGTGCGCCACGGGCCGCCCGTCGTACTCGAGCCGGTGGATCACCAGTCCCTCGCGGTGGTTGAAGCCGAGCCGCATCGTCCACTTCTGCCAGCGCAGCTCGTGTCCGTCGAGGTCGAAGGAGACGCCGTCGGGCTGGGTGATCTCCAGGGCCCGGACGTCGGTGCGCTGCCGCAGGCCCGGCACCAGCGAGGGCAGGTACTCGCCCATGACCGCGGGCTGCGCCGGGGGTGGGGTGTCCTCGACCTGCAGCAGCTCCATCGTGTTCAGGTCGACGACGAAGTGCAGGCCCGCGACCGGGTTGGCGTAGGGGTTGCCGTTCGGGACGGACCGCCGCCAGACGTCGGTCCAGCCCACCCGGCGGTCCTGCAGCCCCTGGGGGATCAGCGAGTGGCCGTAGGCCCACGTGTCGATGAGCACCAGGTCGAGGTCGGTGATGCCGCGCTCGGCCAGCGCCGCGACGACGTCGGGGTGCTTGATGAGCACCTCGTGCGCCTCGTGCCACTCGTCGAGGGTCATGTTCGCCTGCTGCCCCGGCACCGCCTCCCAGGAGAGGACGGCGTCGTCGGTGAGCGACACGACCGCCTTGTAGGGGACGCCCTCGTCCCGGCTCCAGGCGGTGACCCGGGCCTCGCGGCGGATCGGGTCGCCGGGGCGGAACGCGCGGACGACGTCCTTGGCCGGCTCGCGCAGCTCGACGGAGGCGAACCGCCACCGCTCGTCGACCCCCCGGTCGCGGCGCAGGACCGCGGCGGCGGCGCGGAACTCGTCGGCGGTCAGCGGGTCGAGCGGGTGCGGGGTCCCGGCGCCGGCCGGGCGGCCGGTGCTGCCGGAGCTCCCGGCGCTGTGGCAGGACGGCGCGTGCTCGGTCATGACGGGTCCTCCGGGGCGGTGTCGGGGCGGTGGGCGAGCAGGGGGAGGGACGGGTCCCAGCGGGTGCCGTCCCGGGCGTCCCGGCGGCGCCGGGCGATCGCCGACAGCGCCTCCAGGACCACCCGGTTGGCCAGCGCCGCGGTGATGTCGGCGTGGTCGTAGGGCGGGCTGACCTCGACGACGTCGACCCCGACGACCGGCAGCTCCAGGCAGGTGCGGCGCACCGAGTCCAGCAGCTGCCGGGCGGTCAGCCCGCCGGGCTCGGGGGTGCCGGTGCCGGGGGCGTGCCCGGGGTCGCAGACGTCGATGTCGACGGAGAGGAAGACGCCCTCGCACTCGTCGGTGGCGATGCCGAACGCCTCGGTCAGGCACTCCTCGAGCCCGCGGTGCACGATCTCGGTCATCTCGTAGGAGCGCATGCGCTGCGCGGCCATCCAGTCCAGCGTCTCCGGCGGCGGCCAGTAGCCGCGCAGGCCGATCTGCAGGAACCGGTCACCGCGCAGCGCGCCGGACTCGATGAGCCGGCGCATCGGCTGCCCGTGCCCCCACAGGGAGCCGAACTCGATGTCCCCGGTGTCGGCGTGCGCGTCGAAGTGGATCATCGAGACCCGGCCGTGGCCGAGGGCGTTGGCCACGCCCTTGGCGTCGGCGAAGGCGATCGAGTGGTCCCCGCCGAGGACGACGGGGACGGCGCCGGCGCGGGCCACCGTCTCGACCGCGGCCTCGAGTGCCGGCAGTGCGGTCTCGATGTCCCCGGAGTACATCTCGACGTCGCCGGCGTCGAGCACCCGCAGGTCGCGCAGCCCGTCGGTGCGCAGCGCGAGGCTGGGACGGGAGCCGTCGTGCGGGAGGTAGTCGGTCATCCGGATGGCCTGCGGGCCGAACCGGGTGCCCGGACGGTGGGAGGTCCCCCCGTCGAAGGGAGCGCCGAGGACGACGACGTCGGCACCCGCGTAGGACGCCGGGTCGTCGAGGTCGCAGCGGTCCACGCCGAGGTAGGTGATGTCGGGCCCGTACTGGGCGCCATAGCGCGTCATCGCGGCGGAGGTCCGATCAGTCGTGCGGTCCGGGCTGGCCGCAGGGTACGGCTCCATCGTGACGACCGGATCCGTGCTGTCAAGCCGCCCGTCCGACGGTTTCCCGTGCGATCGTCCTCGGGACGTTCGGCTTCCGTGGACGTCGCTGCGATCCGCGCGTGGACCCGTGCCTGGGGCCCCCGGCGGGCGCCCCGGCGGTCCGTGCCACGGCGACGGAAGGGGCGGCGGTGACGGCCGACACGCGCACGAAACAGTCGTCGGGCAGGGTCTGCGCACCGGGATCCGTCGACCCGGCCGTGCCGAACCGTCGTTCCGGCGGCGGCCGGGTGTACACGACGGACTCTTCCCCGGGCAGGACGGTCACCTGATCGTCTCGGATGTGACCCGGTGCACAGGCCGGGTCGTGCTGCGCCGCCCGGCGCGACGAGGAGGACGTGGATGAGCGTGGACGAGCGATCGGTGGGCGCCGGCGCCGACCTGAGGTCGAAGGGTCTGTCGAGCAACTCGGTGGGGCTGCTGGCCAGCGTGGTCCTCGGCATCTCGAGCATCGCGCCGGTGTACGCGCTGACCGCGACGCTCGGCCCGACGGTGACCGAGGTCGGCCTGCAGATGCCGGCCGTCTTCCTCGTGGGCTTCATCCCGATGCTGCTGGTGGCCTACGGCTACCGGGAGCTGAACCGGGTCGCGCCGGACTGCGGCACCTCGTTCACCTGGGCCACCAAGGCCTTCAACCCCTACGTCGGCTGGCTCTGCGGCTGGGGTGCGCTGCTGGCGACGGTCATCGTGCTGTCGAACCTGGCCGGGGTCGCCGTCTCCTTCTTCTACCTGCTGATCGGTGAGATCACGGGGTCGGAGTCGATCGGCGCCCTGGGCGACGACCGGCTCGTCAACGTGCTGACCTGCGTCGTCTTCGTCGCGCTGGCGACCTGGGTGACCTACCGCGGGGTGGAGGCCACCAAGCGGCTGCAGTACACGCTGGTCGGCTTCCAGATGGCGGTCCTGCTGCTGTTCGTCGTCCTCGCGCTGGTGAAGTCCGGCTCGGCGCCCGGCGGCATCCCCTTCGAGTTCTCCTGGCTGGACCCGACGGCGGTGGGCTCGTTCAGCGCCTTCACCGCGGGCCTGTCCCTCTCGCTGTTCATCTACTGGGGCTGGGACACCTGCCTGACGGTCAACGAGGAGACGACCGGCTCGGCGCGGACCCCGGGCCGCGCGGCGCTGGTGACGATCGCCGTCATCGTGCTCACCTACCTGGTCGCGGCCATCGCGGTGCAGGTGTACGCCGGCGTCGGCACCGAAGGCACGGGGCTGGGCAACCCGGACACCGGGGACAACGTCTTCGCCGCCCTCGCCGGCCCGGTCCTGGGCCCGGGCCTGGCGTTCCTGCTCTTCCTCGCGGTCGTCGCGAGCTCGGCGTCGTCGCTGCAGACCACCTTCCTCCCGCCGACGCGCACGCTGCTGGCCATGGCCACGTACGGGGCGCTGCCGCAGCGGCTGGCCGACGTGCACCCCCGCTACCGGGGCCCGTCGACGGCCACGCTGGTCGCCGGCGTCGCGACGGCGCTGTTCTACGTCGGGATGACGCTGATCAGCGAGAACGTGCTCATCGACACGATCTACGCGCTCGGCCTGATGATCTGCTTCTACTACGGCCTCACCGCCTACGCCTGCGTCTGGTACTTCCGCCACGAGCTGCGCCGCAGCGCCAAGGACCTGCTGGTCAAGGGCGTCATGCCGCTGCTCGGCGCGCTCATGCTGACCGCGGTGTTCGTCCAGACCGCGATCGACACCCTCGACCCGGCCTACGGCAGCGGCTCGTCGGTGTTCGGCCTGGGCAGCGTTTTCGTGATCGGCATCGGGCTGCTGCTGCTCGGCGCGGTGCTCATGCTCGCCTGGCGGGCCCGGCACCCGGAGTTCTTCCGGGGACAGACCCTGCGCCAGGACACGCCCTCGCTGGTGTTCGACGAGTAGGGGAGCCGCACCCCCGCGAGGGGACTCCCGGCGGCCGGCGCCGGCACCGGGGTCCCCGCGCGCGCGGGCGCTCAGCCGCCCTCGCGCAGGCCCCAGGGCGAGCCGTAGGAGGTCAGCAGGTCCAGGAACGGAACGGCGTCGAACGCCTCCGGGCCGAGCACCCCGGTGCCGCGCCACCGCCCGGTCGCGAGCAGCTCGAGGGCCACCACGGGGTTGACCGCCGTCTGCCAGACCACCGCCTGCGACCCGTACTCGGCCATCGACCAGGCGTTGTCGACCACGTGGTACAGGTACACCCGACGGGGCCGCCCGTCGGTGCCCGTGCCGCTCACCCACAGGCCCGCGCAGGTCCGCCCGGTCATCAGGTCGCCGAGGGAGCCGGGGTCCGGCAGGGCCGCGGCGACCAGGTCGCGCGGCGCGACCTCGACGTCGCCCACGCGCACGGGGGTGGTCGAGTCCAGGCCGGTCTCGTGCAGCACCCGCAGCACCTCGATGACGTGCGCGCCGAGGCCGTACTTGAACGTGACCCGGCGGGCGTCGACCCAGCGCGGCATGAGGAGCACCTCCTCGTGCTCCACGTTGACGCACTCCACCGGGCCGATGCCCTCGGGGAAGTCGAAGACCTCCGGCTCGCTGAAGGGCTCGGTGGTGTACCAGCCCCGGTCCCGCTCCCACACGACGGGCGGGTTGAGGCACTCCTCGATCGTCGTCCAGACGTTGAACGACGGCGCGAACGCGTGCCCCCGCACGGTCAGGTCGGCGCCGTCGCGGACGCCGAGCTCGTCGATGTCGCTGAACAGGTGGTCGGCGGCGTAGCGGGCGAACACGTCGGACAGGCCCGGCTCCACCCCCATGCCGACCAGCGCCAGCCGCCCCGCCGCCTCCCACTCGGCCGCCAGCGCGAACTGCTCGTCGCCCAGCTTCACCCCGGTCTCCTCGTACGGCCGCTCGGGGTGCGGGCGCGACAGCGACATCGCCATGTCCAGGTAGTCGACGCCGGCCGCCAGCGACGCGCGGAACAGCGGCATGACGAACCGGGGGTCGGTCGCGTTGAGGACGACGTCGCACCCGTGCACGCCGACCAGGGCCCGGACGCCGGCCTCGTCGGAGGCGTCGACCCGGGCGGCGAGCAGGCGCGCGTCGCCGGTCGCGGCGACGGCCTTCCCCGCCCGGGCCGGGTCGAAGTCGGCGACGACGAGGCGCTCGACGAAGTCGCGGCGCGCCGCGATGGCCGCCACCGCGGTGCCGACGCCGCCGGCGCCCACCAGCAGGATGCGCATGTCCACCTCCACGGGAGGCGGTCACCGTAGCGACGGGTTCCGCTGCCTGACCAGGTCGCAGAACCGGCAAACCCTTGTCCGGGGCCGCCGCAACTGCCATAACCGTCGCATGCAGCCGGACCCTCCCGAGGCCGTCGCCCGTCCCGCGGGCGAGGCGACCCTCCGCCCGGGCGCCATCGGGTTCCTCGACGCGCTCGTCATCGGCCTCGCCTCCACCTCGCCGGCCTACTCGCTGGCCGCGATCATCGGCGCGCTGGTGGCGCTCACCGGGGTCAGCGCTCCGGGCGTGCTGCTCGCCTCCTTCGTGCCGATGCTGCTCATCGCGTCGGCCTTCGCCGCGCTCAACCGGGTGGACCCCGACTGCGGGACGACGTTCTCCTGGGTCACCCGGGCGATGGGGCCGTGGGCCGGCTGGATCGGCGGCTGGGCGATCACGATGACCGGCGTCCTCATCATCGGGTCGCTCGCCAACGTCGGCGTCGTCTTCACGCTGCGGACGCTGGACCTGGACTCGCTGGCGGAGAACACCGCGGTCGTCCTCGTGCTGACCGTCGCGCTGATCCTGCTGATGACGTGGATCTGCGTGCTCGGGACCGAGCTGTCGGCGCGGCTGCAGAACGCGCTGATCCTCGCCCAGACCGTGGCCCTGCTGGTCTTCGCCGCCGTCGCCATCCACCGCGGGGTGAGCGGCGACAGCCCGCTGGGCGGGCTCGACCCGGACTGGAGCTGGCTGAACCCCTTCGGCGCCGGCGGCGCGGCACTCTCCGGCGGGCTGCTGCTCGGCGTCTTCGCCTACTGGGGCTGGGAGTCGGCGGTGAACCTGACCGAGGAGACCCGCGACTCCACCACCACGCCGGGCCGCGCCGCGATCGTCTCAACCGTCGTCCTGCTGGTCACCTACGTAGCCGTGGCGGTCGCCGTCCTGGCCTTCGCGGGCACCGACTTCCTCGCCGACAACGCCGACGAGGAGGAGGCGATCTTCGCCCTGCTGTCCACCGAGGTGATGGGCGGCTGGGACTGGGTGGTCCTCCTGTCGGTGGCCACCGCGGCGATCGCGTCGACGCAGACGACGATCCTCCCGGCGTCCCGGACGGGGCTGTCCATGGCCCGGCGGCACGCGCTGCCGCGCCGGTTCGGGCACGTCTCGCCGCGCCACCGCACCCCCGACGTCTCCACCTGGTGGGTCGGCGTCATCGCCAGCGTGTGGTTCGTCGCCGTCACCCTGCTCAGCGAGAACGCGCTGTTCGACTCCATCACCGCGCTCTCGCTGCTCATCGCCTTCTACTACGCGCTGACCGGCGTCGCCTGCGCCGTCTACCACCGCCGGCAGCTGACCCGGAGCCTGTCGGCGTTCGTCTTCATCGGCGTCGGGCCGCTGGTGGGGGCGGGGCTGCTCGTCTGGCTGCTCGTGCTGTCGATCCGCGACCTCGCCGACCCGGAGAACTCCTACACCGGCCAGGCCTGGCTGGGCGTCGGCCCGCCGCTGGTGATCGGCGTCGGGATCTTCCTCCTCGGCCTCGTCCTCATGGTCGTCTGGCGCACGCGGGACAGCCGCTACTGGCAGGAACGCCCCGGGATCGCCGGCGAGCGGATCGACGTCGACGAGGACCTGCGGTGAGCATCGTGCTGGGCTACGACGAGTCTCCGGGGTCGCGGGCGGCCCTGGCCATGGCGATCTCGCTGGCCGCGCGCTTCGGGGAGCCGCTCGTCCTGGTGTACGGCGTCGAGCCGCCCGGCGGCGTGGGGGAGGAGTTCCAGGCCCACCAGCGGGCGCTGGCCGACATGGGCCGCACCGCGGTGGCGCACGCGGTCGCGGAGGCGGAGCGCAGCGGCGTGCGCACGGTCGTGGAGGTGCTGTCGCAGAAGCCGGCCCAGGCGCTCATCGAGGCCGCGCACCGGCACGACGGGCGGGTCATCGTCGTCGGCACCCGGGGCGAGAGCCCGCTGCGCGGCGCCGTCCTGGGGTCGGTGTCGCACAAGCTGCTGCACCTCTCCGACCGCCCGGTGCTGTGCGTGCCGGTGGGGGACGACGTCGGCCGAGGCGCTCGGACCGGCTAGGCGAGCGGTCCCTCGCCGCGGGTGAGGGCGAGCAGGAGGCTGCGCGCGGTGGACAGCTCCTCCGGATCGGCCGGTCCCTCGAAGAGGTGGGCGACCGAGGCGCCGTCGCAGGCGCGCATCACCACGAGCACGCGCTGCGGGTCCAGGCCGTCCTCGACGAGGGTCTCGTTCCACCGGCGGTAGCGCTCCTGGGACCGGCGGGCCGCCTCGGGGAACGAGCCGAGGGTGGCCAGGAGCGTGGCCAGCTCCACGGCGTCCGCCCCCGCCTCGAGGTCGTCGAAGGTGGCGTGGACGTAGGCCCGCAGCCGCCGCCCGGGTTCGTCGTCCCCGGGGTCGACGCGGTCCTCGACCGAGCGGGTGAAGCGGTCGAACAGGTCGTCCGCCAGCGCCGTGAGCAGCTCGTCCTTGCTGCGGAAGTGGTGCATCAGGCCGCCCTTGGACACGCCCGCCTCGCGGGCGACCGCGTCCAGGCTCACCGCGGCGCCGTGGACGACGACCGAGCGTCCGGCGGCGTCCAGGAGCGCCCGCCGCGTGCGCGCGGCGTCCCGCACGGGTCCGGGCACGTGCACCTCCTCGACTGTGACCCGAGCCTAGGTCCGTGACTAACGGACCGTCTGGTCGGTACGCTCTCCCTCGTGTCCGCCCGCACGTCCGTCACCGGTCCGCCCGTCGCCCCCGCAGCCGGGGACCGGCCCGCCGGTCCGCGTGAGTGGGCTGCGCTCGCGGTGCTCGTCCTCGCCGTCGTGCTGCTGTCGGTCGACAGCACGGTGCTGACCCTCGCCGTCCCCGCGCTGACCGGGGACCTCTCGCCGACGGCCGGGCAGGTCCTGTGGATCGGTGACGTGTACGGCTTCCTGCTCGCCGGCCTGCTCGTGCTGATGGGCGGGCTCGCCGACCGCTTCGGCCGCAAGCGGGTGCTGCTCGTCGGGACCCTGGCCTTCGGCGTCGCCTCCGCCGTCGCGGGGATCGCCACGGACCCCGCCACGCTCATCGCGGCACGCGCCGCCCAGGGGATCGCGGCCGCGACCCTCATGCCCTCGACGCTGTCGCTGATCCGCAACCTGTTCCCGGTCGCGCGGCAGCGCACGCGGGCCATCGCGCTGTGGAGCGCCGGCGCCTCCGGTGGCGCCGTGCTCGGTCCGCTGGTCGGGGGCGTCCTGCTGCAGCACTTCTGGTGGGGCTCGGTGTTCCTCGTCAACCTGCCGGTCGTGGCCGTGCTCCTGGTCGGCGGCTGGTTCCTCCTGCCCGAGTCGCGCGACCCCCGGCCCGGGAGGCTCGACGTGCTTGGGGCGGCCCAGTCGGTGGTCGCCGTCCTGACCGTCGTCTTCGCGGTCAAGGAGGTCGCCGGGCACGGGCTCACCCCCGTCGCGGGCGCGACCGCGGTCCTCGGCGTGCTCGTGGCCGCGTCGTTCGTGCGGCGGCAGCGGCGGATCGCCTCCCCCCTGGTCGACGTGCGGCTGTTCGCCAACCGCGCCTTCGCCGGCGCGCTGGCCACCCAGCTGATCGCGCTGACCGCGCTCACGGGGCTGTTGTTCTTCTTCTCGCAGTACCTGCAGCTGGTCCGGGGCTCCACCCCGCTGCAGGCGGGCCTGCAGGAGCTGCCCCTCATGCTGGCCGCGCTCGGCGTGCTCGTGGTGGTGCCTCCGCTCGTGGCCGGGCTCGGGCTCGGGCGGGCCGTCGGCAGCGGCCTGTGGCTGTCGGCCCTCGGCATGCTGGCGCTGGCCGGTGCCGAGGGGATGCCGGGGTACGTCTGGCTCGTGCCCGCCCTGCTCGCCGTCGGTGCGGGGTTCGGGATCGCCTTCACGCTGAGCACCGATGCCGCCGTGGGGGCGGTCGAGCCGCACCGGGCCGGAACGGCCTCGGCGCTGTCCGAGACGTCCTACGAGCTCGGCGCCGCGCTCGGCATCGCGGTGCTCGGGTCGCTGCAGACGGTGCTGTACCGCGCCCACCTGCCGGAGGGGCTCGGGGGAGCGGTGCGCGAGTCGCTCGCCCGGGCGGACTCCGTGCTGGGGGACGGCGAGGTGCTCGCGACGGCGCGCGAGTCCTTCACCTGGGCCATGCAGGTGACGTCGATCGGCGCCGCCGTCATCCTCGCGGTCGCCGCCGCGACGGCGTGGCGCGTGATCCCCTCGCCGCGGACGGGCGGTCCGCCCGGAGGACGCGGGTCGGGGAGCGGGCGGGACCGTCAGCGCGGCGCCACGCGGAAGGCCGGCCAGCCGAGCGCCGCGTCGCACGCCGTGGAGGTGGACGCCTCCCACGCCGTGACCGTTCCCGGCCCGACGTCGCCGCGCGGCTGATCGACGAGGCCGCGCGCGCGACGGTCGCCTGGACCGGGGCGCCCGCCCGCCGGGCCCGCTCCGTCGTCCGTGGGGAGGACGGCGGAGCGGACCCGGGTGCGACCGGCGGCGCGTCCCCGGTGCGGTTCCCGGGGGAGTGGAGCCTGCTGCCGGGACGTCATCCCGCGGGGCGGCGGCGGACCCCGCTCCTGGACGCCGGCGCGGCGAGGTGGTGGTCCTCGCCGCGGGGGTGGGGGACCAGCGGCGCGGGATCCGTGGTCCCGCGGGGTCCGCCGGACCCGGGAGGCCGGGCCAGCAGGCCGGCGTCGCGGGCTCGCTGGACCGCCATCAGCCGGTCCCGCACGCCGAGCTTGCGGTACAGGTGCTCCAGGTGCTTCTGCACCGTCCGCGGGGAGGCCGTCAGGCGGTGGGCGATCGCCTGGGCGGTGAGACCCTCGCCGAGGAGGGTCAGGACGGCGAACTCCCGTTCGGTCAGGCCGGCCGCACGGACGCGGTCGCAACGCCATGCCGGGACGTCGAGCAGCACCCGGTGCTGGCGGACCAGCGCGGTCAACGCCGGCAGGACCAGGGTGGCCAGGCCGGCGTCGGCGTCGGTGAAGTCGTCGTCGGGACGACTGACCACGTACGCCTCCATCCCGTTCCCCACCCGCAGGGGCAGCGAGAGCTGGTGGGTGATCCCGAAGTGGCGGGCGAACGCCGACCACTCGGCGGTCATGGCGGCGGGTGCGACCTCGCGGGGGACCCGGCCCAGGACCTGGGCTGCGGAGCTGCCCGTCACGGAGTACCAGCGGATGAGCGGGTGGGTCGTGGCGTCGGGCAGGACGCCGAGCGACGGCACCCGCGGCAGGTAGCCCTCGGGCCAGCCGGCGACGACGTGGTCCACCCAGGCGCCGTCGACGGCGTGCAGCGAGCAACAGGCCGCGTCGAAGGACTCCTGGAGCAGTCCGGCCACCCGCGCGTGCGGGAAGTCCCGTGCGCCGGGCTGGCCCTGGAGGAGGTCGCCGACGAGTTCCAGCCACGCGGCGTGACACGTCGTGGCACGCGACACGCGACGGAGCGTATTCCGCCGGTGCCGTTGCGCTAGGGCCTTGTGTCACGCCCGGCTTCCGCCGCGTCGCGGGTCCAGGTGGGCATCACCGTCGGTGCTCAATACGCACAACTGCGTACGGTCCCGACGTCCTGCCGTCACTAGCGTTGCTCTCCCGCATCTGTCCTGCGTGCGTCCAGGGGGAGTCATGTCGTTCGGAGTCGTGCAGCCGCCGGTCAGATCCACCGGCCCCGGAGGACGCCAGCAGGTCGGGCAGGCGCGACCCAGCCGCGCCACCTGATCCCCCGGCCGGTCCGGACGGGACCGGGAGGTCCAGGCCTCCCGGACACGCGCGGGCTGCCCCCTCACCTGCGGGCGCCGGCTGCGCTGCCACGCCGTCGCCGCCGACCCGGCGGGACCTCCGGGACCCGTCGTCGACCGCCCTGTCGTCGACCGCCCCGACGCCGACCGCCCTGTCGTCGACCGCCCCGTCGTCGCGCCCTCCTCCACGGTCGGTCCCTGCCGTGGCCCTCCGCGCCGTCCTCGAGAGGCGGCCGCGCCGGGGCGCACGGCCCCGGCGCCGACTCCCCACCGTTCCCCGTCCTCGGAGGAAGGAGCCCTCCCGTGGACCGTTCAGAAGGTGCCCGCGTCACGTTGCTCGGCGGGTTCGAGCTCGACCTGCCCGGCCGCGGGCGCCGGCCGGTCGCCGACGACCTGCCCCACGCGGTGCAGCGCCTGGTGGCGCACGTGTGCCTGTCCAGCCGGCCGACCCGGAGCGCGACGGCCGGTCACCTGTGGCCCGACGTCCCCGAGGACCGCGCGCACGGGAGCCTGCGGTCGGCGCTGTGGCGACTCAACAAGGCGGCACCCGGCCTGATCGAGGTGTCGGGGGGCGCCCTCCACCTCGCGACGGACGTCCGCGTCGACGTCCGGGACCTCGGCGACTGGGTGCGGCGGGTGGTGGTGCCGTCCGGAGGAGCCGACGACGTCGCCCTGCCGGACACGGTCCTCCTCGGCGAGCTGCTCCCTGGCTGGTACGACGACTGGGTCCTGCTGGAACGCGAGCGGCTGCGTCAGCTGCGGATCGAGGCGCTGGAGGCGGTGGCGGCCCGGCTCGCCTCCGCCGGCCGGTACTGCGAGGCCCTGCTGGCGGCCCACGCCGCGGTCAGTGCCGAACCGCTGCGCGAGAGCGCCCACCGGGTGGTGATGAGGATCCACCTGGCCGAGGGGAACGTGGTCGAGGCGGTCCGGGCCTACGAGTCCTTCCGGACCATGCTGGAGGACGAGCTGGGTGTGCCTCCGACCCCGCAGATGACCCGGCTGGTCCAGCACGTCCCCTGGGTCCGCCGGGCGTTGCCCGCGCAGCGCCGCGAGGGGTCGGCGGGGCGCGACCCGGACCGGGGCGGTGCCGACCTCGGGGGTCGGGGGACGGGCGAGGCGACGCACGAGCGCTGACGACGCCGAGCCCGGCACGCCTCCCCACGGCGCCATCGGGCCCCCGGGTTCCGCGAGGCGCGGCCGCAGCCGCCGAGCGTCCGCAGGACCGCCGCCGCGGGACCGGGTCGCTCCCGTCGTGGCGCGACCGTCCGCCGCGTGTGGCCCCTGCGTCCTTTCGGGTGAGCGTCCTCACGACCCGTCACGGGGCGAGGCATGATCGGCGGGAGATCGCTGCTCCATGCGCCACGGTGACGAGACTCCTCGTGACGCTGCGTCACGACAGGGAGGGACGGTGACCGTGCGCCAGGACCGGAGCGCCTCGCTGCTCGTCAGGGTGTGGCTGGAGGGTGAGGACGACGTGTTCCGGGCACGCCTCACCAGCGTGCAGACGTCCCCCGGAGCTGCCGCGGGGCAGGAGGCGACCGTGGGGGTCGCCTCGTCACCGGGCGACGTGCTCGCACTGGTGCAGACGTGGTTGACCGGGTTCCTCGGGCCGGGCGCCGACCTGCCTCCGGACGCTCCGTAGGGCACGGGCCGGGCGACCGGTGCCGTCGGCCGCTCGCGGCGCAACCAGTGCACGCAGCGTGACGCTCCCGACGCTGACGGTGCAGCACCTCGAGGGGCCACGACGGGCGGCGAGCGGCCGCGCTGGACGTCGTTGACACCGTCCCGCCCGCGTCCAGACCATGGATCTCGGTGCTGACACTCCCGGCTGGCCGGTCGCACGGCCAGCAGGCGCCACGAGAGGGGCGACCCGTGGACCCTGCCCCGGCGGCCCGTGTGGCACTCCTCGACGGGTTCGCCCTGGAGTGCTCCCGCGGCGGCTCCGCCACCGCTGTGGACGACCTCCCGCGGGGCGTCCAGCGCCTGATCGCCCACCTGAGCCTGGGGGGACACCCCTGTCGTAGCGCGATCGCCGGGCAGTTGTGGCCCGACGTCCCCGAGGAGCACGCCCACGGGAGCCTGCGCTCTGCGCTGTGGCGGGTGCAGAAGGTGGTTCCCGGCCTGGTGGACGTGTCGGGCGGCGCGCTGGGGCTCGCCGAGGGCGTGCGTGTCGACGTGCGGGAGTTCACGGACTGGGCACGACGGACGCTGGACCCCGACACCGTCGTCGACGACGTGCTCCCCCCGGCCGTCGGGAGCCGTGCTGAACTGCTGCCCGGGTGGGACGACGACTGGGTCCTCCTCGCCCGGGAACGCCTGCGGCAGTTGAGGTTGCACGCCCTCGAAGCACTGGCGGACAAGCTCGCGGACGCCGGTCGTCACGGCGACGCGGTCCAGGCGGCGTACGCGGCCGTCGGGACCGAACCGCTGCGGGAGAGCGCCCACCGCGCCGTCGTCCGGGTCCACCTCGCCGAGGGCAACACGGCCGAGGCGGTGCGCGCCTACGAGGCCTTCCGCGACCTGCTCGCGCGCGAGCTCGGAGTGCCCCCGAGCCCGTTGATGGAGCGGTTGATCATGCCGCTGCGCATCGGCAGCCTGCCGGCACGGGCGCCCACCGCCGTCCGGTGACCCCGTCCGGGCCGTCGCCCCGGGGCGTCGTGACGACGCAGTGACGCCCGCCGGCGATCCTCGGTGCCTGACCCGGGGACGGTGACCACGTGGACGACGACCGGAGCGACGTGCTCGTCGTTCGCGTGTGGCTGGAGGAGGGGACCGGGGGTTTCCGTGCACGGTTGAGCACCCCCGGCCCGTGGTGGGGACCGGGGCACGACGCGGTGGTCACCGTGGCCGTGGCCTCCTCACCGGCCGCCGTGGCCGATGCCGTCCACGCGTGGCTGCGGTCCTTCCTCCGGTCCGCCACCGGCCCGAGGTGAGACGCGGCGAGCACCACCGCGAGCGACGCCCGTGGCACCGGATCGCCCTCGGCGTCCACGGGTCGGCATCGACGGCCCGGGCACTCGTGCGGTGCACGGGCGTCCTCTGCCGCCGCCCGGACACCGGCCCCGGCGCTCGTGGTGCTCGGACCGACCGCAGGTGGCCGGCCGTCACCAGTACATGACGGCAGTGCCTCCGGAGGCGGTCGACCAGGAGAGCCTGAGCCGGACGACGTAGGTCCTGCCCTCGAGGAGCTCGGCCTCGATCAGCGCGTTGCGGTCGCCGCCGCTGTCGCCGCCGCTGTCGCCGCCGCTGTCGTCGTCGCCCGCGAGGTACCGCGGCGAGCCGTCGACGACCTCGAACGAGACCAGCACCACGTCGCTGTCGCCGAACGAGCCGATCCGGTACTCGCGGCTCGCCGGCGGCCGCAGGGTGAGGTCGGCCTGTTGCGCCGACGCGGGCCGGAGCGCCCGGGACTCGAAGGGGACGAGTTCCGGTGGCCCCTCGTCCCGGCGACCTCGGCGCCCGCTGCTGCAGCCGGCCCTCGCGCTCCTCCAGGGCCGCGGAGGTGTCGGCGAGGGTCGGTTCCTCCGGTCGACGGCGTCCCGGGCGGCGGCGCGCTGCTCCTCGCCGGCCGGCCACCGCCCGCCGGCGTCGCGCAGCCCGGCGTCCCGCCGGGTCGTCCCGGCGCGCCCCTCAGGACCCCGCGCCGGAACGCTGCCACGGCGTGAACGCGTTCGGGGCGGAGCGCAGCGAGGGCCGCAGCTCCGGGTGGTGCCGGAGGATCACCGACGCCATCGAGTTGTCGGCCAGCCACCGCATCCCGGGCGCCGTGTACACCGCCGGGGTGAAGTCCCGCGTCAGGAACCGGTCGCTGTTGAGCCGGCGCGAGGCCATGACGATGAAGATCCGGAACGCGGTGTCACTGAACGCGAACCCCTCCGGCAGCCGCTCGGCGTACAGGCCCACCATGAGGTCGACCTTCTCGATGTCCCCGCCGTAGAGCCGCGACACCTGCCGTGCGAGGTCCGGGTCGCCGGTCAGCTCCTCGAAGGTCGCGGGCGCCCGCAGCCGCAGCAGGCGGCGGAACTCGCAGTACCGCGGGACGCCGAGCTCCCGGTGGCGCAGGACGTCGACGGCGGCGAGGTCCATGACCCGGCCGTCCGGCCGGACGAACTCCTGCAGGAACCTGGGGAAGTTGTGCAGGGTGACCAGACCCGGGTGCTCGGTGCCGAGGGAGTAGAGGAAGTCGGCCACCGGCACCCTCTCGAGGATCGGCAGGGACTCCGGGCCCGCGAGCTCCCGGAGGGTGTAGGGCTCCTCCCGGTACCGCCGGTCGTCCTCGTGCGACCTCAGGTCGAACAGGTCCGGCACGAGCGGGTGCATCCGGTAGACGGCCGTGAACTCCTCGGTCAGCGAGTACGGGACCCCGTAGTCCTGCGTCGGCGAGCCGGGGATGCCGCTGACCACCTCGCTGTCGCTGAGCCGGCCGAACACCCGGCTCAGGCGCTCGCCGGCCAGCCCCCACCAGTTGGCCCGCATCCCCACCACGGTGGCGGGGTGGCTGATGACGGCGGGTGTCCACTCGACGGTGTGGATCTTGGCGATGAGCGCGGCGACGACGAGCCGTGCGCGCTGGAAGACCTCCTCGTCACCCCAGTGCGGGAACTCGCCGGCGAGCATGTCGCAGACGGCGTTGTGCTCGCGGGTGAACAGGGTCTGCAGCGGGACCAGCCCGAGCCAGAACCCCGGCTCCTCGAGGGTGGCGTGGTTGCTCCTGGGCGTGGGCAGCATCCCGTTGGCCTCGACCCGCAGCCTGCCGCCCTCGAAGGTCCGGATCTCCTTCTGCTGCTCGGCCGTGGTGCCGTAGACCTGCGAGGCGTCCCACCAGTGGGTGCAGGTGTTGACCGACGTCCGCGGGGGCGAGGTGTCCGGACGGGTCGGGTCCTCGGGGGTGCGCATGATCGACATGGGCCGCTCCGGCCACGGGTCGTCGTCGGCCAGCTCGACCTGCCACGGGTCGTCGGACGGGCTCTTCCCGTGGCTGAACCAGTCACGGATCATCCACTGCAGCCAGGGGGCGACGAGTGCGTTGACCGAGGTGGCGGGGATCAGCTCGGTGCGGGTCATCAGCTGCCGGCTCACCTCGCGCGGGCTGGGCTCGAGGACCTCGGCCGGCGTCGGCCGGGACACGGCCGAGAGCGGGACGTTGCGCCCGAACCGCGCGCCGACCGTCCCCGCGGCGGGTGCCCGCAGGTCGTTGTAGCTGCCGTCGACGGTGCGCTCGGTCAGCACCCGCGGGTCGAACGGGGGGAGCGCCGGGGACCCCGTCGTGGGCAGCGTGGAGGTGTCGACCAGGTTGTGCCGCCGCAGGGAGTCCCGCAGCCCGGCGAGCACCGCGATGGCGAGGGGCAGGGACAGGCGGTCCCAGCCGCGGCTCCGGTCCAGGGCCGTGGCCACCGCGCGCTGGATCCGCCACGGCAGGCCCGGCCGGTAGCCGTTCGAGGTCGCGCCGGGGGTGGTGGACGTGGACTTCGTCATGGGGATCTCCTCGGGGAGCTCGATCTCTCGGGCGGCGCCGGCGCCGTCACCCGTCCAGCGGGCCCAGGTGGGCCGGCTCGCTCACGCGCTGCGGTGCGTTCCGCCCCGCCGGGGTGCCGGCCCGCGCCGCGCGCGCCAGGGAGCGGTCCCGGACGCGGTCGACGACGTCCTGCAGCCCGGTGACGCCCCCCGGCGGGTCCGGCTCACCCCCGTCACACCGCGACGTGCGGGTCACCGTCGACCTGGAGCTGCAGCCGGACCGTCGGGTGACCGCCGAGATCCCGCCGGCGGGCGGCTCCGGCCTGGACGGCACCGTGCCGAGGTCGACGTGCGCGGAGCCGAGGACCAGCCGGCCCACCTCGGGCGGGCCCGCGGTCACCTCCCGGACGTCGACGGAGCCGACGGGGAGGGCGGTGACGGGAGCGGTGGGGGCCTTCACACGACACCTCCGGGCCGGGACGGCGCACCGGCGGGTGCCGACCGCGGCTGGGGGACGGGGCGCGCGCCGCCCTCGCCGGTGTCGCCGGGCTCCTGGCCGGGCGCCGACACCGGCGCGGAACGGTCCTCCCGTGCAGTGGTCCGCCACGGCACGGGCGCCGCGCCCGCGAGGAGCGCGGAGGCCTGCTCCCGACCCAGCGTGACGGCCCGCGCGATGAACTCGCGGTCGAAGAGCAGGTAGCTGAGGACGTCCCCGCGGCGGGGGCCGTCGCCGCCGAGGACCTGGGCCAGGAGCGGGAGGTCGGGCTCGCGCAGCGTCCGGATCCTGCCCCGGAGGCCGGTGAAGCGCGCCCGGTACACCTCGGCGGCCAGGCGGCTGAGGGTGGCGCGCTCCGGCGGCCCGACGAACAGGTGCGGCACCACCGATCGCCGCCGTCCTGACGCCCCGCCCGCGCCGCCGGCGGCCACGAACTCGTTCACCCTGGTCAGGGTCCGCAGGTCCTCCACCATCCGGTCGCCGAACGCGGCGTCGAGGAGCATCACGAGGGCGTCGTCGACGTCGGGCCGCTCGTGGTGCGGCGCGCCGGCGTCGCCGGCGTAGCTGTCCGGGTGGGCCGCCACGACCACGAGGGCGTCGCAGCCGAGGTCGAGCGCGGGCTTGAGCGGGGCGTTCAGGCGGACCCCGCCGTCGAGGTACCAGCCGGCGCTCTCCGGCGGTCCGGTCACCTCGACCGCGGGGAAGACGACGGGGATGGCGGCCGAGGCCCGCACGTGCGCGCTGCCGATCGGCGCGGCGACGTAGTCGACCGCCCGGTCCTGGTCGTCCTCGGGCACGGACACGCCGGGAGGCAGGTCGGTGAACACGACCGTCCGACCGCTGCGGCCGGACGTGGTGGCGACGGCCAGCGCTCGGCACGCACCGGAGTCGATGTTCGCGCGCAGCCGGGGCCAGTCGACGACGGCGTCGGCGGTCCGGGCGAGGGGGGTCGTGTCCACGAGTCCGGTCAGCCGCACGCCGCGGACGCCCAGCTGCTGCGCCAGCCACGTGCCCGCGGCGCGCGGGGTCGAGGTCAGCAGGGGCGCGAACACGTCCCGCGGCCCGATCCCGTGCCACACGTCGAGCAGCGCGGCCGCCTGGTCCTCGGCCGGCAGGTGCGCGCCGGCCGCCAGCAGGGTGGCGTTGATCGCTCCGGCGCTGGTCCCGACGAACACCCGGGGGCGCACCCCGGCAGCGGCCAGGCGCGGGAGGACGACCGACAGGGCGCCGGCCTCGTAGGCGCCGCGTGCGCCGGCCCCCGCGATGACGACACCGACCCGCTCCGGGGCCGGGTCGTCACGCCGGCCGCGATCCGCTCGGTCCACGTCCCACCTCCACGTCGGACAGGGCCCGACCGGACCGGATGCCGCCCCGGGCGTCGTCCACGCGGAGCCGCCCCATCTCGAGGTCGCCCGGCGACACGGCACCGACGGACGGGCGGCCGACGTCGACCCGCGTGGTGACGGCGGCCGGCACCTGGGCTCGCACGTCTGCCTCCAGGGGGTCTCGGGCCGGGGGGGGGCGTCCGGCGGGCGCCCGCGGGGGTGCGCGGGGATCAGCCGGAGCGGAGCCGCAGCAGCGCACGGGTGCGGCGCGGCGGCGGCTCCGGCGGGCGCGACCGCAGGGTGACGACGGCGAGCACGAGGTTCACGGCGGAGATGGCGGTGGCCATCACCCCGGCGCGGCGCGGCAGGTCACCGAGCTGCCAGGCGAGGAACGCCGACACGGTGTCGCTGCCGTGGACGACCGGGGCCAGCCGCTCCGCGTGGGAACGGCGGCGGGTGTCCGGCGTGAGCAGCTCCGCGCCGAGGAGGACCGTCCGTATCCCGAACATCCGCAGCGGGTAGCGCATCCCGGGCTGCCTGGCCGGGTCGATGTCCAGCCGGCGGATGACGAGGCCCGGCGCGAGCAGGCCCGCCGTCCCCATCGTCAGGCGGACACCGGCGAGCAGCACGCGGGCGACGTCGCTTCGCTGGGTCATCAGGAGTCCTTCCCTGTGTCGCACGGAGGGGAGCCGCGGTGCCCCGGCCGGCGGTCAGCCGGACGGTTCCGGAGCGGGGCCCGGGGAGGCCGGACCCGAGGCGATGTGGTGGAGGGCCCGGATGCCGGGGAGGAAGAAGTAGCCGCCGCCACGGACCCGCAC
This sequence comes from Geodermatophilus normandii, assembly GCF_003182485.1. NCBI lineage: Bacteria > Bacillati > Actinomycetota > Actinomycetes > Geodermatophilales > Geodermatophilaceae > Geodermatophilus > Geodermatophilus normandii. Next base: position 3,442,971 of record NZ_QGTX01000001.1, read on the forward strand.
GGCGTGCGGCAGGTCGAGCAGCCGGTGCCGGACGGGATCGGCCGGGATGGGGAACACCCCGTGCCCTCCCGGCGGGTGGTGGCCGGCGATCGGGTCCGGGCTGTCCTGCAGCCCCGCGAAGGCGGGGTTGTCCAGCCACGTGTGCTGGACGAACTCGAACTGTCGACCGAGGTCGGCGTTGAGGCAGAGGAAGTGCAGTCCGCGCTCCCCGTCGGGCTCCGTCCCGGGGGCGGTGTCGCGGCTCACCGGCGGGGGGCCGTACTGCCGTCCGCGGCGGATCAGCCGGTGCCGGTCGTTGACCCGCACCGAGGCCGCCGAACCGGGACGGGGGTCGAGCGAGTCCCGCGGGTTGGCCCGCCGCACGTGGGCCGCGACCGGGCAACGGAGACCGGCGGCGTCACCGTCACGGTGGTATCGGAAGTCGTTGTCGACCGGCTCGTCCCCGAGCGGGTGGTCGGCGCTGACCGTCAGCGACGTGCCGTCGGGCCAGCGGCCGACCATCTTGGCCGCCACCTGCTCGGCCGGCAGGCCCGTCCGTTCCGCCCAGCGGTCGACGTGGTCCCAGAAGGCGGCCACGTCGACGGCGAGCGTGCGGACGACGAGGTAGCTGCCGTTGCGGCCGAGGTCGACCTCGTCGCGTCGCCCGGTACGGGGCGCGGGGGGCAGCACGCGGCCGGGATCGTCCGTGGCCGGGAGGAGCGGGCCGCGGGCGCGCCGGCCGTAGGCGTTCGGGTACCCGAGGAGGAACTCGCCGAGCGCGATGCCCCGCTCGCCGCGGCCGTGCAGGCCGGCGACCTCGGGCTGGGAGATCCCGTCGGCGAACCCGAGGTGGTCACGGGGGGACAGGGACGTCGTGGGCAGCTCGAGGACCTCCCGGACGCCGTCGGCCGGGTACCGGTGCCGGACGTCCTCGGCGTGCGCGGTCAGCTCCGCCGCGGACCGGGCGTAGAGCAGCAGGAGGACGTCGACCCGGGGGGTGTCCGGACCGCCCCACGCCCAGGTGGCGGGGGCCTGCTCGCCCACGTCCCCCAGGAAGGCGCTGCGTGTCGGGGTGGCCATCCCGCCGGCGAACTCGAGCGAGAAGCCGGCCAGCGCCTCCTGCCGCACGCCCAGCCGGGCCAGGCCCGGGTGGCTCACCGCGACGTTGAGCGCCCGGCTGCCCCGGGCGCCGGCCATGCTCGTCAGCTCGGGGAGGAGGTCGGCCAGCAGCGCCCGCCCGGCGGCGCCGTCGTCGACCTGCAGGCCGAGGAAGACCGCCTCCGGCAGGCGGCCGTAGCCGCTGCCCACGAGCCCCTGCACGTCGGCGCGGTCGAGGCTCCCGGACCTGCCGGTGATCGGAGGAGGAGCCACGGGGGCGGGCCTGGCCCCGGCGGGAGCGGGGCGGGTGCCGGGCGCCGGCGCCGGGTCACCGTCCCGGGTGCGCCGGCGGCCGGTCAGAGCAGCGCGAGCCATGCGCGGGCCTCCTCGTCGGACAGGGAGCGTCGGGCCAGCCCCGCACGGAGGGCGGCGTTCGAGCCGACGTTGAGCGCCGTGAGCCGCTCGTAGGCCGACCACCAGACGTGGTTGAGCGCCTGGTGGTTGCGCAGGTGGTCCTTGAACAGGTCCTCCTGCCGGGCGCCGCGCCACAGGAGCAGGACCGTCGGCGGGTAGCCGACCCCGTTGCTGAAGACGGCGTTCAGGCCCCAGGCGATCTTGTCGATGAAGTCGTCCATGTAGCTCTCGAGGCTGCCGTCGTACGTGCTCAGGAAGACCATCCGTTCCGGTGTGAGGTACACCCACCGGGCGAAGTGGATCGTCCTGACGCCGGCCAGGCTGCCCCGGTTGAGGACGTGACGGACGGCGTAGCCGATCGCGACGAGGACGCCGCGGGTGAGCAGCGCCCGGAAGGGCCCGGGCTTGAGGTGCCCGACGGCCGCGAAGGCGTTGTGGGCGACCTGGTCCTCGGCCGCCCGGAGGCGGTCGACCGCAGCGGGATCGGGCCTCGTCCGGTCGGGCTCGTCCCGGAGCTCGTGCAGGCGCAGCACGACGGCCGCGACGGGCAGCAGGAGGAGGAGGAGCGGCAGCAGGGGCAGCAGGAGCACGGGGACGGCGATCGCGTGGGCGAGCTCCCGCGCACGCCACGACCACGGCGGTCGGCGCGCGGGCACCGTGCCGAACCGCAGCCGCGGGTCGGTGAGCGCGTGCCGGCGCAGGACCGCGTGGACCTGCGCCGGAGCGAGGCCGGCGACGGCGTCCCGGTGGTCGTCGAGGTAGGTCTCCAGGCCGTCCCGGAGCCGCGCCTCGGCGACGACCTGGGACACGCCGCGCCCGGCGGTGTTGACGTAGAAGGCCGCCTCGGGGACGCGGTGCGCGCGGAGCCACGCCGCCCGGCCGGCCGGGTCCGAGCGTTCCGGGTAGCCGCTGCACAGGCCGAACGCACGGTCGAGACCGTTCCCCGAGACGTCGGCCAGCGCCCGGACGTGGTCGTCCGCGGAGCCGTCCGTGTCGGCGCTGTAGAGCAGGGCCGGGCCGACCTCGGCGCCGGACGGGCTCGTGTCCCCCTCGAGGAGCAGGATGCGCGCGAAGTGCAGGCCGGCCAGCCGGTCGAACGCGAGGGCTCCCCGGTCCGGGCCGGCCAGCTCGGTCAGGGCGGCGAGGGCACGGTCCCGGTGCTCCGGGGGGAGCGGGGCCAGCACCGTGACCGCGGACTGCTGCGGCATGCCGGTCCTCCCTCAGCCCTGGGTCGCCACGGGAACGGACGACGCGGCGGGCCGTCGGGGCGGCCGCGGAGCCCGGTCGCCGTCCGGGAACGTTTCGCTGCCGTCGGGTTCGACGTGCGGCACCGCGTTCATCGACTGGCGGAGCTCGGCGAGCTCCTCGTACATCCGGCGGCGCGCGCGGTTGGAGTTACCGAGGGGCCGGTGCTCCGGCAGGCTGTGCCAGGGGTTGTAGCGCAGGACGTCGGCGAAGGCGAGCTGCGCATCGCCGTCGAACCGCTGGGCCGGGAGCCGCAGCGTCGCCACGGGCACGTAGGGCGAGAGACGCTCGGGCCACTTCACCGTGGCGTCCTCGACGGGCATCCGGTGCGGGTCGGTCTGCACCTGCACCATGAAGTCCATCTCCCAGTCGCCGGTGGCCAGCGTCCGGACCATGGCATCGCGCAGGTAGTTCTCGCCGGGGTGGGCGGGGATCCTCGTCCGCGGCCGGGACCGGGGCGCGAGCGAGTACTGGACGGCCCGTCCCTCCCCGAGGAGGAAGGGCACGTTGCTGTAGTACCGGACCTCCAGCGGGTTGGCGTGCACCGGGCTGTAGAGCAGCTGCATCGCCAGGTGGAGCACGTGCCGCCCCGGGGGGTCGAGCAGGTAGCCCAGGGGCGCCTTGGCCCGCACCCACCGCTGCATCCTCGAGTTCTCGCGGACGTCCGGGGTCACGAAGCTCGGGGGGGAGACGAGGATCAGGTCCTGGGTCCGCTCCTCGTCGGGCATGAGCTTCGGGCCGGACACGCCCATGACCTTGATCGCCACCGAGCACTGGCCGAGGTCCTCCAGGTCGGGTGGCGCGAACGGCCCGGGCCCGGAGAAGCGGACCCAGGCCGGGTACGCCCGTGGCTCCCGGAACAGGCCGTGCCGCAGCTCCGCCGGCAGGTCCGGCCGCACGGTGAACTCCCCGCGGAGGACACCGAACGTCTTGGTGTTCCCGAACCGCTGGGCCCCACCGGGGAGCCAGTTCTCGCGGGTGAACGCGCTGGCCGCGTCGATGATCTCCTGGGTGTACCGCTCCTCGTCCTGCAGCGGCTTCTCCTCGGCGAGACCGAGTCGCTCGTCGTTGCGGCGCAGGACGTTCTGCAGAGCCTGGAGCAGTGAGAACAGTGGAGAGCGCAGCCACCGGTCGACCTGCGGGCGGTACAGGAACTCGATCCGGCGCTCCACGCGCCAGGACCAGAGGAACAGGTCGCTCAGCGGGCGCAGCACGAAGTACGCGAACGGACCTCCGGGGTTCACGGCGTGCCCCCGGCGTGCGGCCCGGCGGGCGACGGAGCGGCGGTGTCACCGTCGACCCGGGGAGGCCGGATGCCGCCCGCGGTCCCGCGCCCGCGAGGCCGGCCGGGGGCCCGGCTGGTGCTGGCGGAGGGTGAACCAGCCGGCGCGGCGCCTCCACAACCAGACGACCCCCAGGTACAGGCCGGGCGCCACGAGCCGGACCTCGTCGCGGACCATGCGCGCGACGACGGAGGTGGTCGAGTAGTCGATGAGGACGCACTCGCCGCCGTCGACCCAGGAGCGGTCGTGCGAGAGCAGGGCACGGATGGCCCTCGTCCGCAGCGGTCCGACCAGGTTCTGCAGCGACCGGCCCGGGGGTTCGGTCTCCTTGCCCTGCCAGACCAGCGCGTGGACCAGCCGGGCCAGCGGACCGCAGGCGCGGGTCCCCGGGAACAGGAGCCCCGTTCCGGCCAGGAGCCCCTCGGGGAGCTCGCCCGCGGGACTGGACCGGAACAGGAGGTCCAGCTCGCCGTTGGTCAGCCGCCGCAGGGCGGTCTCGTCGAGCTGGTCCTCCTGCTGGACCGGGGCGGATCGGAACGACACGGGAGCCTCCGGTGGGGGCGGGAGTGGTGTGCCGAGGCGCGGGCCGTGTGGAGCCGCCGGCCCGCAGGACCGCCGGGCCTGCCCCGTCGGGGGCGGCGATCGGGGACCCGTCGGTGCCCGTCGATGCGCGGACGAGGTGCACGGTCCCCCCAGGCCATCTCGCGTCGGGATCTGCGCGCGCCAGGATCCCGACCGGGCGTCACGCGAACGTCACCGCCGCGTGACGCCGTCGCGGATCCCCGTCGCGTCAGGCGGCCCCTCGCCGGTCCCCCCGGGGGGCCCGCGGGAGCCCTGCCCGGCAGGGTGGTGGTGCCGACACGATGCCGGCCTCACGACCCTCCGGAGGGCGTGTACGTCTTGTTCCCCACGGAGTCCAGGACCTGCTGAGCCTGCCGGTCGACCAGGCCGGTGAGCAGTTGTTGACTGGCGCCGAAGAGCACGGCCCACCCGATGATCTGCGGCGTCGTGTCCAGGGCCGTGAGCCCGGGCACGAAGCCGCCCCGCATGAGCAGGAGACCCAGGACCGCGCTCAGCGCTCCGGTCGGCAGCTTCAGCACCGCCAGGGCCACGGGAACGCCGAAGGGGGTGGCCGTTCCGCGGATGTGCCGGAGCGCTATCGACCCGGTGACGCCGGCGGCCACCATGCCGATGAACATGACCAGCGGTACGTCCAGGGAGCGCACGGTCTCGCCGATGACCACGTCGACGTCGCGTCCTCGCAGGAGGTCCTGTCCCGTCGGGCACACCAGTCGCGCGTTCTCCTCGGCCCCCGGCTGCGGCTGGAAGCACAGGGCCAGGGCTCGCGGGTCCACTGCGGCGACGAGCGCGACGGCCGAGGCCAGGGCCGTCAGCCCGGCCGCGGCGCCGTAGACGATCGTGCAGAAGCTGCGGACGCGCTGCTGTTCGCGCTCGGCTGCCGAGCTGGCCGCCCGCACTGCGGCGATCAGGTTCTCCCTGTGCACCTCGGCGAGGTCGTCCCGGGGATCCCGTGCCAACTTCTCGACCCGGAGCCGTCGAGGATCGTCGCGGGGGAGGTGCCGTCGGATGTGCGCGTGCAGGCTCGGGAGCTGACCCCGGACGAACTCCAGGGGCACGCGGCGCAGGAGGTCGGCCTCGGCCGCGTCCAGGTGCGCCGCTGCCCGGGCCACCCGGGCACCGCTCGGGCGGATCCGCTTCCCGTCACGGGCGGCGCACTGGGCCTCGGCGACGTGCCATCGGATGGCGGCGTCGAGTGCCTGGTCGGCCCCGACGCCGATGTGCTCACGCTTCTCCGGCGGGAGGCGGTTGAGCCAGTTCGCCAGCGTGAGGATCTCGGCGGCACGAGCAAGGGACTCCTCCTGCCAGGCGCGGGCCGTCACGCCGGGCAGCGGCTGCGGCGGGGACTCCCGGTTGCCCGAGGGGGCGTCGCCGGCTCCGTCGGCCGCCCCCACGGTCGGCGCGTCGGCGGGGTGAGCGCCCACCCGGCGTGCCGGCTCCGGGTGCTCCTCGTGCGCCGGCCCGGGTTCCTGATCGCCCCGCGCGTGCTCGGTGGATGGCTCCACGGGTGGGTCCCCCCGTCCCGGCACGCTCTCCGGGAGGCGCCGCTGTGCCCGCCGGCGCCGAGGGGTCGGTCCGCGCGACGCGACTCCCCGGTTCGCGGATGACGGTGTTCCAGTCGGTCCACGGGAGAGCGCACCGGACTCCCCGGATGCCGGCAGCAGGGGCGCTGGCCGGCAAACACCCTGCGCCGAGCATGGCGGGCCCGCGTCACCGATCCGTCACGACGGCGTCATCCGCTCCGTCCGCCACGTCCACCCTGCCCGGGGCTGCCCGTCGTCGCGTCGGCGGTCGGGACCGCCGGCGCCGCTGTGACGGCGGAGTCCGTCAGCGCACCTCGTGCCGGTGGCCGGAGCGCGTGTCGACGTCCGCTCGGGTCGGCGGTCGTCGGCGGGTCACGATCTCCGCCCGGAGATCGCGAGCGCGGCTGCGCGGGCTCCGCTGAGGGCGGGGTCCGGGCTCGGCACCACCGCGGCCGGCGGCCGCGCCGCGTGGCCGGGTCGCTAGGGTCTCGGAGCGAGACGACGGTCACGCCGTCGTCGTCCGGCGCCACCTGCGCAGCGAGGTCCGGGCGCCCGCGCGGGAGGACCGACCGGGAGTCGCCGACGGTGAGCAGCCGGCGGCCGCGAGCAGCCAGGGAGAGGGAGACCATGCAGTTCACCGAGCAGGGCGAGGCGGCCCTGGCCGAGGTCCGGCGGTTCATGGCGGACCACGTCTACCCGAACGAGCGGGAGTACCACGAGCAGCTCGAGCAGGTGGGGCCGGCCGGCTACCCGCCGATCATGGACAAGCTCAAGGCCGCGGCGCGGGAGCGGGGACTGTGGAACCTGTTCCTGCCGCACCTCGAGCCGGACCATCCCGGCACGAAGCTGTCGAACCTGGACTACGCGCCGATCTCCGAGGAGCTCGGCAAGGTCGGCTTCGCCTCCGAGGCGCTCAACTGCAACGCGCCCGACACCGGCAACATGGAGGTCCTCAACCTCTACGGATCGGCGCAGGTCAAGCAGCGGTGGCTGCTGCCGCTGCTCGAAGGCGAGATCCGGTCGGCGTTCTGCATGACCGAGCCCGACTCGGCGTCGTCGGACGCCACCAACATCAGCCTGCGCATCGAGCGCGACGGCGACGAGTACGTGCTCAACGGTCGCAAGTGGTTCAGCTCGGGCGCGCTGGGCGAGCGCTGCCGGGTCCTGATCGTCATGGGCAAGACGGATCCGCAGGCACCACGGCACACCCAGCAGTCGATGATCGTCGTGCCGAAGGACACGCCCGGTGTCTCGTTCGGCCGCAGCCCGACGGTGTTCGGCTACGCCGACCGCGGCGGGCACCCCGAGGTCGTGTTCGAGGACGTGCGCGTCCCGGCCGACAACCTGCTCGGGCAGGAGGGCGGCGGCTTCGCGATCTCCCAGGCGCGCCTGGGGCCCGGCCGGATCCACCACTGCATGCGCTCGCTCGGCGCTGCCGAGCGCGCCCTCGGCCTCATGGTGGAGCGGGCGCTGCAGCGGGAGACGTTCGGGACGTCCGTGGCGCACAAGGGCGTCGTGCAGGACTGGATCGCCGAGTCCCGCATCGAGATCGACATGGCCCGCCGCTACGTCCTGCACACCGCGCACCTCATGGACACCGTCGGCAACAAGGCCGCCGCGACCGAGATCTCCGGCATCAAGGTCGCCGTGCCGAACATCGTGCTGAAGGTCATCGACCGCGCGATCCAGGTCCACGGCGCGGCCGGCGTCACGCAGTACACGCCGCTGGCGGAGATGTACGCCCACCAGCGCACGCTGCGCATCGCCGACGGGCCCGACGAGGTGCACAAGATGACGATCGCCCGCCGCGAGATCATGAAGCACGACCCGGACTTCCGGATGTCGGGCAGCGGCACCGCCAAGCCCTGGACGGTGACCGACCAGCGGGACGACGCGCAGGTGTTCTCCCGGCCGTAGGACGAGTCGACGGGAGTGGGTCCTGGCGTCCCTGCCGACGGCGGCCGGCCGCCGTCGGCAGGGACGCCGGCTCACCGTGTGCGCGCCCGGGCCCGCAGCGAGGACGTCAGCAGCCAGCACGTCAGGGCCGCAGCGCGGGTCCACGCTGCGGCCCCGGGGGCGCGACCCGCCGCCGTCGCCTACCCGGGACCGGCCCCGCGCGCGCCGAAGACCGGGTCGCGCTTCTCGACGAAGGCGCGTGCGGCCTCCGCGTGGTCGTCCGTGGCGAACGTCGCGAGGTGGTGCGTCACCTCGACGTCCATGTACTCCTCGAGCGGGGTGGTCAGCGCCAGCGCGACGTTCTCCTTCATCGACGCCAGCGCCGTGCGCGGCCCGTTCGCCAGCCGCCGCGCCACCGCCATCGCCTCGCCCTCGAGCGCGTCCGGCGGCACCACCGCGTTCACCAGTCCCCATCGCAGGGCGTCGTCGGCCGACAGCCGCGGCGACAGGTACAGCAGCTCCCGGGCGCGCGCCGGACCCACCAGCCGCACCAGGAACCACGCGCTGCCGTAGTCGCCGGCGAGCGCGACGCGGGCGAACGCCGTGGTGAGCACGGCGGACGACGCCGCGTAGCGCAGGTCGCACGCCAACGCGAGCGACAGACCCGCCCCCGCGGCGGCACCGGGCAGCACCGCCACGGTCGGCTTGGGCATCCGCCACAGGCGCCCGCTGGTGGCGCGCTGGCTGGCGCGCTGCCGCCGCTCCGCCGACGCCCCGGGCGCACCGGGGGAGCGCTCGGCGAAGCCCTTGACGTCGCCGCCCGCGCAGAAGGCGCCACCCGCCCCGGTCAGCACCACGGCACCGACCGCGTCGTCCGCCTCCACCCGCGCGAGCGTCGTGGCGAGGGCGGTGAGCATCTGCTCGGACAGCGCGTTGCGGCGCTCCGGGCGGTTGAGCGTGAGCACGGCGACGCCGTCCTCGACGCGGGCGAGCAGGTGGTCGGTGCCGGTCTCGATCTCGGTCACGTCTCCTCCTCCAGCGGGACGACGTCGAAGCGCACTCCGCCGACGTCGGCCGCGCGACACAACGCGCCCGGCAGCGCCAGCCGCGCCGCGGTCACGGCGGCGACGTCGCCTCCACCGGCGACGAGGGAGAGGTGCTGGCGGCCGTCGTCGAGCGGCAGGCGGCCGTCGCGGCCGGCCGCCGGGACGTCCAGCAGCGCCGCCCAGCGCCGGGCCACCTCGTCCGGGTCGGGGACCGCGACGGTGACCTCGCGCAGCCCGCCGGCGCACGTCGGGCTCCTCCCGGTCCAGGCCGGACCCGCCCACCGCCACGACCCGGCCGGGTCGACGGCGTCGAGGGCGAGGAGCACGCCTCCGGTGTCCCGCGGGTGCAGGTGCACGTCGACGACGTCGGGCAGCGCGACGCGGTGCACCTCGCGCACGGCGAGTGCCGTGAGGCGGTCGGGCGCCGTGAGCGTCGGTGGTCCGTCGACCATGAGCATGTAGCCGCCGTCGCCACCGTGGCGCGTGAGCCACCGACCGGCCGCCGTGCCGGGCGCCGAGGGCGACACGACCTCGACGAAGTCGCAGCCCGCGGCGAGGACGGCGTTGGTCAGGCCGAACCGCCCGACGTCGGGGTCGTGGTGCGGCTCAGCGGCGGCGAGGAGCTCCCGCAGCGCCTGCTCGACCGGCGCGCACTCCTGCGCGGCGAGCACGAGCTGGCGCAGGCGGGGCACGCGCCCAGTCCAGCACGCGGGGGTACGGGCGACAACGGGCGGAGGCCGGGGCTCCCCGGGCGACCGGGGTCGCCGGCGCTGCCCGGCGCGGGCGGCGACGGCCGTCGACCCGGCCGTCGACCCGGACGACGGCCGGACGACCGGACGACGGCTCCGACGACGACACGCAGGGGTCACACGAGCGCGGACGGCCTGAACATCCAGCCGAGGTGATCGAGCACGGGTCGGGCGGTGGCGGGCTGGCTGCGGAAGGCGATGTACCCGTCGGGACGCACCAGGTACAGCGATTCCGCCGTGGCGGCGTAGCGGCGGTGCGCGTCCCGGTCCGGGTCGAGGAACACGGCCACGTCGTCGAGCCCGGTGGGCCTCCGGTCCCCGGGCACGACGACACACGTGCGGACGTCGTCGCCGAGTGCGGCCCGCACCCGCCGGGCGGTCTCGGCCATCCGCCGGTATCCGGCGTCGGTGGAGGCCGGACCGTCGAACAGCAGCAGGGTGGCGTGCGGGCCCCGGAAGAGGTCGAAGAGCCGCACCGGGGCGCCGCTCCCGCCGTCGCGCCCCTCGGCGTCCGGTGCGCGGTCACCGGCGCGCGGGCCGGATCGGAACCGGACCGAGTCGACCGGACCGGCCGCCTCACCGTCGCCCAGCAGACCCACGGCGGCCCGCTCGCGGGCCAGCGAGCCGTCCCGGTAGCCCACGTCGAGCTCGGCCACGCCGTCGAGGAGCCGGTTGAGGACGACCGGCAGCCGCAGGGCCGGCACGAGGACCCGCTCCCGGAGGACGGTCATGAGGGGATGCGGGGAGAAGAAGGCGCTGTGGCCGAGGTCGCTGCTCGTGAGGACCGCGCGGGCGACCGGCATCCGCTCCTCCTCGTACGTGTCGAGGAGGGGAGAGCCCGCACGGCCACGGAGGACCGCACCGAGCTTCCACCCGAGGCCGTACGCGTCCTGGATGCCGGTGTTCATGCCCTGGCCGCCCGCCGGGCTGTGCACGTGGGCGGCATCGCCGGCCAGGAACACCCGTCCCGCGCGGTAGCGGTCGACGATGGCGACCTTCGGGCTGAAGTCCGACAGCCACGTGGCGTCGCTCAACCGCGCGTGCCCGGGGTCCCGCTCGTCGAACAGGCGCTGGAACAGCTCCAGGGACGCCGCCTCGAGGTGGCCGGAGGCGTCGGGGCGGACGCTGGCCTGCACCTGCCAGGTCCCGCTCCCGTCGAGCGGGTCGGCGGCGAGGTACCCGCCGTCGTCGAACCAGGCGAACGACGAGCCGTCGTCCGGCAGGCCCTCGATCCGGACGTCGCCGAGGACGAAGTGCTCGTCGTGGCTCCCGCCGCGCATCGGGATGCCGGTCAGTGCCCGGACCCGGCTGCTCCCGCCGTCGCAGCCGACGACGAAGGCGGCCCGGACCAGCTCGACCGCGCCGGTGGAGCCGTCAGTGACGGTGGCGGTCACGCCGTCGTCGTCCTGGTCGAGGCCGGTCAGCTCCCGCCCGAGCTCGACGGCGCCGCCCAGCGCCGACAGCCGGTCCCTCAGCACCTGCTCGGTCCGCCACTGCGGCAGGACGACCAGGTTCGGATAGGGCACGCCGGGCTGGGGTGGCCGTGCGGGGAGGTCCAGGTCCAGGGCGAGCCGTCCGCCCGAGTACAGGCGCAGGCGGTGGTGGGTCCGGCCGGCGGCGAGGACGGCCCCGGCGATCCCCAGGTCGTCGAAGACCTCGAGGGTGCGCGGTTGGAGGCCCTTGCCCCGGGATCGCGTGTGGTGCGTCGGAGCCCGGTCGACGACCCGGCAGTCGACGCCGCGGCGGAGCAGGTCGCAGCCGAGCGTGAGCCCGGTCGGTCCGGCGCCGACGACGAGGACGTCCGTGCTGGTGCCCATGGTGGTCAGCCCTCCTGGAGCCGGGACGGGGAGCGGCCGCCGAGGAACTCGCGCCCCGGGCGCCCGCCGGTGACGTGCACGCCGGTCATCGCACGTCCCTCCGTCGGGGTCGGTCGTCGGGGGGAGCGTCACCGCCGGGCCTTGACGGCCGGTTGACCCGGCGCACGGGTGCGGCGTCAAGCCGGCGTCAAGGTGTCGCGGGCACCGTCGGTCCGAGACACCCCAGCCCTGGAGGGACGATGACCCCGCGCGGTTCACCGGCCGGCATCGTCTTCCGGCGGCTCGACGCCGACCCCGAGCGGCGACGGGCCGCACGGCTGCTGCCCGACTGTGGTCTGGACGACCACGACGCGCGCTGCGTCTGGTACGGGTTGTGCGACCTGACCGCGACGACGGCCAGCGGTCTCGTCGGGGTGGCGGTGGTCCGCCCCGTGGACGCCACGACGGCCCGGTTGTGCGGTCTCGCCGTGCGGGCAGCCCAGCGGGACACCCACCTCGGACGCCGGCTGGTCTCCGAGGTCGCCGATGCACTCCGGGCGTCGGGCGTCGAGGAGCTCACCGCCCCGCCGGCCCCCGACCAGGGGGTCGCCTCGTTGCTCGCCCGGACCGGCTTCGTCCCGTGGGAGCAGGGTCAGGGCCGCGGACCGGGGTGGTCACAGCTGCCGCTGTGACCACGGGGCACCACCGCTGCGCACGTCTCGAGGGCGCGCCGCAGCAACATGACGGACCCCTGCTCGCGAGCGACGGCTACTGCCCGCCGAAGAGCGTCGCGGGCCTGCTCGGGGCGCGGTGGTGTCAGCGCGACCAGGGAGAGCGCCCGCAGGCGGTGCAGCTCGGACTCGTAGGAGAGCTCACCGGTGCGCGCGACCCGGGCCAGCGCGTCGTCGAGCAGGCGCAGGGCCTCGAGCGGCTCGTGGTTGCACAGGTGCGCCTCGGCCAGCAGGCCGAGGCCCCACCCGACCAGGTGCTGGGTGCCGCCGGCCTCGGTCCGCGCCAGGTGGCCCCGGAGGGCGGGGATCGCGGTCGCCGGGTCGCCCTCGACGGCCTGCGCCCAGCTCAGCACCACGGCGGCGTACCCGGCCGGCCAGGGCAGGTTCCAGTGCTCCACCAGCTCCAGGGTCTCGGTGGCCCACGCGCGCGCCGCCGGGGGATCGCGGCGCATCGCGGAGACGAGGGCGGCTCCGGTGAGGGTGAGGGCCTGCGCGAAGGGGGTGCCGCGGCGGGAGTCCCTCACGGCCGCCGCCAGCAGCTCGATCCCCGTGTCCGGCTCGTCGAGGGACGTGAGCACCGCGGCCAGCTGCAGCTGCAGCACGATCCTCGGTGGCAGGTGCTCGCGGCCGTCCACCGGGGCCGCCACCTGCAGGCCCTGCTCGAGGTGGTCCCTGGCGGCGGCCAGCCGGCCCTGGGACCACAGGGTGCGACCCAGCGCCAGGTGGCTCACGACGAGGGCGGCGGGGTCGTTCCTGCTCCTGGCGATGTCCAGCATGACCTCGGCCAGGGCGGCGGCGGCCGAGTGGTCGGCCCGGGCGAAGGCCACCTCGTAGAGGCTGCGGCAGGCGGCGAGCAGCGCCGATCCGTCGCCCAGCTCCTCGGCCAGCTCACGGGCCCGGCTGAAGCAGGCCCACGCGTGCTCACAGCCGCTGCCGTGCAGCTGGACGAGCAGCGTGCCGAGACGCAGCTGGACGGCCAGCTCGGAGGCGCTGCGTCCGCTGGTCGGCGTCGCGGTGGCCAGCAGGTCCAGGCTGCGGCGCAGCTGCCGCTCGGCCTCCTCGTGGGCGAAGGTGTCCAGGCACAGCTCGGCCGCGGCGACCACGTGGGGGATCGCCTGCTCGGCGCCGACCACCGGTGCGGCCAGCCACCAGTGCTGGGCCAGCTGCAGCACGTGGTCCACGCCCTCGCCGCGGTGGTCGAGCAGGGCCTGCCCCACGCGGGCGTGCAACCGGGCACGGCGTGCGCGGCTGATCTCGCCGTAGATGGCCTCGCGGATCAGCGCGTGCGCGAAGCGGAAGCGGCCGACCACCGCCGGGTCCTCCGCGACGAGGCCGGCCGACACGGTCAGCTCCACGGCGGCGAGGGCGTCGTCGTCGTCCACCCCGGTCACGGCACGGACGACGTCCAGGTCGAACTCCTGACCGGTCACCGCGGCGACCAGCAGCACGGTGCGGGTCTGGTCGGGGAGCCGGCTCAGGCGCCGGCGGAGGACGTCGCGCACACCGGCGGGGACCTGCTGGGCGACCACCGACGCCGCCTCGCTGGTGGTCCGCTGCGGCCAGCCGCTGGTGCCGAGCAGGCGGAGGACCTCGATGACGAAGAACGGGTTGCCGCCGGTGCGGTCGCTGACCAGCCGCGCCAGCTCGTCGTCCGGGTCCGTGCCGACGTGGGACGCCATGACCCGCGCCACGTCGGCGACCTCCAGGCCGGTCAGCTCCAGCCGGTCCACCGGAGCGACCCGTGCCAGCTCGGCGAGCGTGTCGGCGAGTGGTTGCCCGCCGTCGAGGTCCCGGTCCCGGTACGTCACCAGCACCACGACGGGGGCGTCGGCCAGCGTCGTGGCCAGGTGGGCCAGCAGCCGGTGGGAGGCGACGTCGGCCCACTGCAGGTCGTCGAGGACCACCAGCAGTCGACGTCCGCGGGTCAGCCGCAGGAGGGTCGCGGTGGCCGCCTGGCACAGGCGGAAGCGGGACGCCTCCGGGTCGACCACCGGTGCGACGGCCCGCGGTCCGCCGTCCGCCAGTTCCGGCAGGATGCGGGCCAGCTCGGCGGTGTCGGTGACGGTGTGGGTGTCGGTGTGGGTGTCGGTGGCGGTGTCGGGCCCGGTCGCGGGTGGTCGGCCGGTCGCGTCGCCCAGCAGGTCGCGGAGCACCTGTGTCCACGGCCAGAACGGCGGGGCGCCGGCGTCCTGGTCGCTCCGGCCCCAGGCCACCGTGACGCCGGATGCGCGGGCGCGCCGTGCCGCCTCCTCGGCGAGTCGCGTCTTGCCGATCCCGGGTTCGCCCGCGACCAGGACAAGCCGTCCCCGACCGGACGCCGTCCCGGCCAGCGCCTCGTCGACCACCCGCAGCTGTGCGTCGCGCCCGACCGGCCCGTCGGGTACCGCGGGGGCCCGCCCGGGCACGACGGTGGCGTCGGGGGGAGCCGGTGCCGCGGCGGGTGCCGGTCCCGGCCCGTGGTCGGCGGCGACCGTCCAGTCCAGGTGCGGGGCCTGGCAGAGGACGTCCCGTTCGAGGTCCCGGAGCGCCTGGCCGGGGTCCAGGCCGAGCTCCTCGCGCAACTGGACACGGAACTGCTGGTAGCTCTGCAGGGCCTCGGCCTGCCGTCCGCAGCGGTAGAGGGCGGCCATGCGCAGACCCTGGAGGCGCTCCCGGAACGGGTGCTCGCCCGTCAGCCGCTCGAGCTCGGCGACGATCCGGGCGTGCCGGCCGGTGCGGAGGTCGGCGCTCAAGCGGTCCTCCAGCGCGGTCAGCCGGAGGTCCTCCAGGCGGGTCCGCTCGGCGTGCACGAACGGCGCGTCGGCGAAGTCGGCCAGGACCGGCCCACGCCACAGCCCGAGGGCCGCCTCCAGCGTCTCCGCGGCGCGCGGTGCCTCTCCTCGCTGCAGGAGGTCGTGTCCGGTCTGTGCGAGGGCCTCGAAGCGCGCGGCGTCGAGGTCACCCGGGCCCAGCACGATGCGGTACCCCGGCGCCTGGTTCACGACCACCGTCGCAGGGGTCCCGGGCGCGCACTGAGGTTCCAGCAGCCGGCGCAGGTGCGAGACGTAGGCCTGCACCGACGCGAGCGCCTGCGGGGGCGACTGGGGGCCCCACAGCTCCTCGACCAGCCGGTCGAGGGAGACGACCCTGCCCGCGTCGAGCAACAGGATCGCCAGGACGGCGCGTTGCTTCGGCCGCCCGAGGACCAGCGGCCGCTCACCGTCGAGGACCTGCAGCGGCCCGAGGATGTCGAACTGCACCGCCCACCCGCCTCTCCGGCCGCCAGGCTCGCCGTCGGGCCATCCTGCCCCGGAACGGCCGGATCTCCGCCCCCCGGCGTCGCGCCCGCGCAGGGACCCGTCAAGGAGACGCCCACGATCCGTCAAGGGCCGGGCCCGACGGTCTCCCCGGGACGCCGGTGACCCACCGGCCCCCGCCCGGATCCCCGCTCCTCCGGAGGCCCGCATGCGTCTCGCCGTCAAGGTCCTGCTGGGGTGGTTCACCCTCTTCGGACTGGGGATCGGCCTCTGGCAGGCCGTCTTCCCGGCCTCCTTCCACGCCGACTTCCCCGGGATGGGACACCACTGGGTCAGCCCGGACGGTCCCTACAACGAGCACCTGCTCCGCGACGTCGGCCTCGGCAACCTCGCCGTCGGCACCGTCGCGCTCGTCGCCCTGCTCACCGGGGTGGTCTGGGTCGCCCGCGCCGTCGGCCTGGCCGTGGTCGTGACGAACCTGCCGCACCAGCTCTACCACCAGGCGCACGTGTCGGTGCTCCCCACCGTCACCGACCAGGTCCTGCAGTCGATCTCGCTCGCCGCGGTCAGCCTGGCCGCCGTCGCGCTGGTGGTGACGGCCTTCCGGCTGCCCACCTCGGCGGCACCGCGGTCCGGTTCCCGCGCACCCGCACCGACGCACCGCTAGGAGACCGTCATGGACGTCGCGCAGCTCCTCGCCGACTTCGGCGACTGGGCCTTCGACCGCCACGCCAACCCGCTGAGCTGGTACGTCAGGCCGCTCTTCCTGATCCCGCTGGCCTGGTTCGCCCACCGGCGCAGCGGCTGGGGCATCGTCGGCACCCTCGTCGCCCTGGCCACCAGCATCTCCTGGTTCCCGGCGCCCGCGCAGCCGGATCCGCAGATCCTGGCGTTCCTCGACTTCGAGCGGGAGTGGATCACCGGGAGCTGGGACCTCCGGAAGTCCGCGCAGGCGACGCTCGCCCCGCTGGCGCTGGCCGCCTACTGCCTGGCCTTCTGGCGGCGGTCGGTGGTCTGGGGCCTGGTCCTCCTGAACGCCATGGCCGGCGGGAAGCTGCTGTGGGGCGTCGTCGTCGGCGACGGCACCGGATGGGCGATGACCGTGCCCGGGCTCGTCGGGCTGCTGATCTGCGACGCCGCCGTCCTCTGGGGGCTGCGGCGGTCCCGGGCACGCCGGTCGCGACCGGCGGGGGAACCGTCGGCTCCGCCCGTCCTGTCGTCGAGTTCCTCCTGACCGCCCGCCGTGCCCGGATCAGCTCGACCACGCCGGCAGCACCGTCGTCGTGACCTCCGCGGCGACACGGTCCACGCCCCCCGGTGTGCCGGCACCGACCGGCCGGCCTCCGTCGCATGCCGCACCACCCCTGCCCCTCGAAGGAGAAGGCCGTGACCAAGCGACTGTCCTCGTCCGTCGACATCGGAGCTACGCCCGAGCGGGTGTGGGAGGTGCTCACCGATCTCGCCGCGTACCCGGCGTGGAACCCGTTCATCGTCCGGGCAGAGGGAGCCGTCGGCCCGGGCCGCCGGCTCACGCTGAGGATGCAGCCGGTCGGCGGCCGGGCGATGACCCTGCGCCCCCGACTGGTCGAGGTCACCGCCGACCGCGTGCTGCGCTGGCGCGGCAGGCTGGTCCTGCCCGGGCTGATGGACGCCGAGCACACCTTCGTGCTCCAGCCGCAGGCCGCGGGCACCCGGCTCGTCCAGTCGGAGACCTTCCGGGGTGTCCTCGTCCCGTTCCTCGCCTCGTCGCTGGACCGCACCACCCTGCCCGCCTTCGTGGCGATGAACGAGGCGCTCAAGCGGCGGGCGGAGGACCCGGCGCGCACCGTCCCGCGTACGGGCGCGGTCGCCGACGGCGGCACGGGGACGGGCACGGCATGAGGCGGCGGTCCGTGCTCCTTGCGAGCGCCTGCACGGGCGGGGCCGCCGTCGCGGGGAACGCGTTCATCGGGAGGCCGGCGATGGCCTGGTTCCGGGGCCTTCCCGCCCCCCGGTGGCAGCTGCCGATGCCCGCCTTCCTGGGCGTGGGTGCGGCGTACTACGGCGTCGTCGGCTACGTGCTGGCACGGAGCATCGACCGTCGCGACGCCCGGAGCACCGCGTGGAGCCTGGCGGTGCTCGTCGGCAACGAGGCCTGGAACGGGATCTTCTTCGGCCGGCGGAGCACGCGTGCCGGCTTCGTCGGCCTGTGCGCGTTCCTGGTCCCGCTCGCGGCGCTGCAGCGATCGGTCGCGGGGGATGCACGCGCGCGCAACGCCCTGGCCCCCTACACGGCCCACGTCCTCCTCTACGACCTGCCGTGGACGTACCGGCTCTGGCGACTGGACCCGGCGAGGCCCTCCGGCACCAGCGCCTGACGGGCCGTCATCTCGTGTCCGAGGAGTGACTCGGGCACCGCGACGGGGGAGCGGTCCCACCAGCGGCCCGCTCGGTGGGGGAGGGGCGTGGTGTGACCGCCTGCAGCCGGCGCCCCCGCGACCGTCACCGGCACCCCGGCCCCTGCGGAGGGTTCCACGCCGCGGCTCCTCGGCGGCCGGGTACGCGCCGAGTCCCCGGGGACGCCGCCGATCCGTCGAAGGGCGGCGGGCACCGCCCGGCCCCGGTTCCCTCGCGGGTGGGGCGGCACCGGGCTGGCAGCATGTGGCGGTGCGCGCGGTGGTCGTCGACTCGGTCCGAGCTCTGCCCCGGGTCCGGGAGGTGCCCGAGCCCACCGCCCCGCCCGGCGGGGTGGTGCTGCGGGTGACGGCCACGGGCGTGTGTCGCAGCGACTGGCACGCCTGGGTGGGGCACGACGACGAGGTGGTGTTCCCGCACGTCCCCGGCCACGAGCTCGCCGGCGTGGTGGTCGAGGTCGGTGCCGGCGTCGCCGGCTGGCGGCCCGGCGACCGGGTGACCGTGCCGTTCGTCTGCGGCTGCGGGCGCTGCGAGTGGTGCCGGGCCGGGGAGGCCCAGGTCTGCCCGGACCAGCAGCAGCCCGGCTTCACCCACTGGGGGTCCTTCGCCGAGTACGTCGCCCTCTACGCGGCCGACACCAACCTGGTGCGCATCCCGGACGCGGTGGACGACACCGCCGCGGCCGCGCTGGGGTGCCGGTTCGCCACGGCGTACCGCGCCCTGGTCGGCCGCGCGCGGGTCGCCGCGGGGGAGTGGGTCACCGTCGTGGGTGCCGGAGGGGTGGGCTTGAGCGCGGTCGTGGTTGCCGGCTCCCTGGGGGCCCGGGTGGTGGCGGTGGACCGCAACCCCCAGGCCCTCGCCGTGGCCGCCGCGCTGGGTGCCGAGCACACGGTGCACGCCGACGGCCGCGACGTCCCGGCGGCCGTCGCGGACCTGACCGGCGGCGGCAGCTCCGTCGCGGTCGACGCGGTGGGCAGCGAGCAGACCTGCGCCGACTCGATCCTGAGCCTGCGCCGGCGGGGGCGGCACGTTCAGGTCGGGTTGCTGCCCCCGGTCGACGGACACCCGCGGGTCCCGATGGCGCGGGTGATCGGCTGGGAACTCGACCTGCTGGGCAGCCACGGGATGGCCGCGGCCGACTACCCGGAGATGATGGCGCTCGTCGAGCGCGGGGTGCTGCAGCCGCAACGGCTGGTCGAGCGCACCATCGGCCTCGAGGAGGCGGCCGCCCTGCTGCCCGTGTTCGACCGCGCGACGGTCGCCGGGATGACCGTGGTCGACCCCGCCCGCTGACGCGGGCCGGGAGCCCCGGGATCGACGACCGGGTGGCCGCACACCTCGCAGCACCGTGCCGGTTCGCAGGTCCGTCTTCGCAGACCCCGGCGTGGGCCAGCCAGCCCCCGTCATCGAGCAGCGCATGGATGAGCCCGGGGCTGGGGCGTCGTCATCACTCCCCGGCCGCCCGGGACGCCGAATGACGTTGCGGTGACGGCGGGGTGACGGCGCCCACGGACCATCCCGTGGCGAACAAGCCGGTCGCCGAGAACTGGAGACAGATGTGATTGGCCCCCGAGGGATGCCCGGACGTCCAGGAGCGGGGCCGGACGCCACCCAGTCGATCCCGGGCCCGCACGGATCGACCACGTCAGCGACCCGATCTGAGCCGCGGCAGGCGGCCTTGGCCGGCCATCGTCGGTGCGGCATCCCCGTGCGGTCGCTGACTACCGCCCTCCTCGGCGACACGCCGGGAGTGGCTCCGGTGCGCATCTCTCCCACGACTCACTCCGATTGCTGCGAAGCGACAGGTGCACTGGCGGTGCTGGCTGCGTGAGAGTCATCCGAGTCGCTCCGCCGGCGCCGGACGTCGAGCGCGGAAACAAGACGCTGGCGCGTCCCTCGGTGGCCGATGACGGCGGCTGGATCAGGGCCGCGAGGCGGCGGCCGTGGTCCAGAGGGGGAACCGATGCAGGAACAGAACCCACTGCGGGAAGTGCTTCTCGCTTCGATCAAGGACCGTCTACGTCGATTCCTGGATCACGGGGACGAGGAAGCCGTGCTGTCGAACGAGGCCCTTGCGGAAGCGGCCCTCGCGCTGCACCTGGTTCCTGATCTGCTCGACGATCCAGCGGTCCTGTACGCCCTGGGGATGCTGCGCTGGTTGCGGTACCAGGTGGGGAGAAGCCCGGATGAGGATCGCGAGGAGCTCGCTGCGGCACTGCTGCTACTCCTCCCTGTCTACAGTGGGTCGCCCGATGCGATCCCCGATCCGCTCCGCCACTACCTGGACCGGCACCCACCTGGCGGTGCATTCGACCCGGACGTGATGGCCAAGCGGGCTGCCCCGTTCCTGCGCTCAGCGTCCATACGGGAAGCGCTGGACAGTCGTGACGACGGCGCGTTGTCAGCGGCCATCGAGATCCTGCGGGACGCCGTTGCGGCCACTCCCTCGGAGGACCCTGACCGCAACCGCCTACTCGGTCCACTGGCCAGCGTCCTGCAGGCCCATTACGAGGCGAGCGGTGATCTCAGCGAGTTGGACGAGGCCGTCGAGACGGGGGAGGCGGCAGTCGCCGCCGCGCCCGTCGACTCGGCCGAACGCGCTGGGGCGTTGATCAACCTCGGGGTGGCTCTGCTCTGGAGCTATGAGCACCGGGGCGATCTGGACGACCTCGAGCGGGCGATTCGGACAGGCAGGCAGGCCGTCGCGGTCACCCGTGGCGACTCGACCCTCCAGATCCAGGCCCGGTCGAACCTGGGAGGGGCCCTCCTACGGCGGTTCGAGCGCCGCGGTGATCCCGCCGATCTCGACGAGGCGATCGAGGCCCACGAGGCCGCGGTCGAAGCCTCCGACGACCATCCCCGTCGTGCCGGGTTCCTGTCGAACCTCGGGGTGGTCCTGCGTCTGCGCTACGAGTACCGGGGCGAACTGGATGACCTGAATCGCGCGGTGGACGCGACCGAGGCCGCGGTCACCGAGGCGCCTGCGGGTCATCCGGATCGCCCGGGCAGTCTGATGCACCTGGGCGCTGCCCTGTGGACCCGGTATCTCCACCTGGGCCATGTGACGGATCTCGACCGGGCCATCGAGGCCGGGGAAGCGGCACAGGCTGCGTTCCCCGCCGGCGTACCGGACGGGACTCGTAGCCTGACCAATCTGGCAACACTCCTGCACACCCGGTACATGCGTCTCGGCCGCTTGGAGGACCTGAACCGGGCCATCGAGGCCGGAGAAGCCGCACTGGCCGCTGTCGCCGACGACGTTCCGGACCGGGGCACCGTCCTGTCCAATCTCGGAGGCTCGCTGTCTGCGCGACATGACCGGTTGGGGCAACTCGCCGATCTGGAGCGGGCGATCGCGGTGGGAGAGGCGGCACTGACGGTCATCCCTGCGGACTCACCGAGTCGTGCCGGGACGCTGACCAACCTCGGACTGGCCCTCCACCGTCGATTCGGGCGACTGGGACACCACGCCGATCTGGACCGGGCGATCCAGCTCAGCGAGGCCGCGGTCGCGGCGACACCGTCCCAGTTCCCCGATCGAGCGCTGTACCTGTGCAACCTCGGAGCAGACCTGCTGACCCGGTTCCAGCACACCGGGGCATCGGAGGACCGGCATCGAGCCGCGGCAGCCCTGCGGGAGGCGGCGACGTCCCGCACGGCGCCTGCGAGCACCCGGGCCAACGCCGGCAACCTGTGGGGGCAGGCGGCAGTGGCTGGGGAGGACTGGGCGGAGGCGGTGGAGGGCTACTCGGCGGCCATCGACTTGTTGTCCCAGGTCGCGACTCGGGATCTCGAGCGTCCGGATCAGGAGTTCCGGCTCGGCCCGCTGGCCGGGCTGGCGTCGCGGGCGGCGGCCTGCTGTCTCCAGGCCGGGCAGGTGGACCGGGCGGTGGAGCGGCTCGAGCAGGGGCGCGGAGTATTGCTGGGGCACGCCTTGGACACGCGCACGGACCTCAGCACCCTGGAACGAGAACATCCGGAGCTGGCGGCCGAGTTCATCCGACTACGCCGCGAGTTCGATGGTCCTGCAGGCTCACCTCTCGAGTTCCCGGCCGACGGCCCTCCCGTCCTGGGCTTCTCGGGCGCCGACTTCGACCTGCCTGCGGCCGGACGGGAGATCGATCGGCGCCTCGCGCTGGCCGAGCAGTTCGAGCGCCTCACCGCCGACATCCGGTCCCACGCGGGGTTCGAGCGCTTTCTGCTGCCACCCCCGGTGGGTGAGCTCCTGCAGGCCGCGGACCAGGGGCCGCTGGTGCTGGTCAACGTCGACGAGATCCGATCCGATGCCCTGCTGCTGACGACGTCGGGAGTGCAGGTGGTGCCACTCCCGGCGCTGACCCCCGGGCTCGTTCGCGACCAGGTGGTCGCCCTGCTCGACGCGCTCGACACGGCGCAGGAGAGTGCAGCGCCATCGGGCGAGCGTGACCGAGCCGAGGCGCAGCTGCTCGGCATCCTGGGGTGGCTGTGGGACACGATCGCCGGCCCGGTGCTGGAGGCCCTCGACATCACCCGCGCACCGGACGAACGGGCCGGGGAAGGGTGGCCACGACTGTGGTGGTGCCCGTCGGGGCTGCTGTCGTTGCTACCGCTGCACGCCGCCGGACGTCACGCCACCCGGTTCGACCGTTCCCCGACCACGGTGCTGGACCGTGCGCTGTCCGCCTACACGCCGACCGTGCGGGCGCTCATGCACGCTCGCCGCCGTCATGCTGCTCGGCTGACCGGCTCGCCTTCCACCGACGGGGGCCAGCTGCTCGTGGTGACCATGCCGCACACCCCAGGCGAGCGGGACTTGCCCGGGACCGTGGAGGAGGCCGTGGTCTTGCGAGAGCTGTTCCGGGACCGGGTCCTCCTCCTGCACGGTGAGCTGCATCCCGAGGACGCCGCGCGCCTGGAGGACTTCGTTCTCGATCCCGCCGAGGTGGGTGCGACGTACGAGCGAACTGCTGCGGCGTTGCCCACCTGCCGCTGGGTCCACTTCGCCTGCCACGCCACCAGCGACGCGACCAACCCCTCGGCCAGTCGGCTGCTGCTCGCCGACCACCGGACGCGGCCGCTGACCGTGCTGGAACTGACCCGGCTGCGCCTGGAGGACGCCGAGCTGGCGTTCCTCTCTGCCTGCGCCACCGCCCGCACCAGCCTCCGGTTGGCCGATGAGGCCATCCAGCTCGCCGCCGCCTGTCAGGTGGCCGGCTATCGGCGTGTCATCGCCACCCTGTGGCCGATCGCCGATCGACCCGCCGTCCGCATCGCCGCGGACGTCTATCAGGGCCTCGCCGACCACGGTGCCGACCGGGCCGCCCTCGCCCTGCACCAGGTCGTCCGCCGCCGTCGCGACCTCGACCCCACCCGATCCTCCAGATGGGCGGCTCACGTGTACAGCGGGGCCTGATGATGGTGAGCGTCCTCATCGCTTCTGGCGGTCCCGCCTCCGCGGTACTCGCAGCCGGGGCTGGAAGCCCTGCGGCCGGTATCGCGGGGCGTCAGCTCGCAGCTCGGCGGATCCGCTCCACTCGGCCCGGGGGTGAACCCGATGAATGACGAGGTCCTCGACGAGACGGTGGATGCCCTGCGGCACGTCCTGCTGCGAGTCCAGTTGTCGAGCAGCGGTTGGTCAGACATCGAAGAACTGCTGCCGAGGTTCACGGATGCGGTCGCGGCCGATGACGGCCAGGAGCTCTCCGGGGCGGTGGCCTCCCTGGATCTGCTCGCCTCCCGGCGGATGACGAGTGCGGAGACGCCGCCGTCGGAGGAGGTGTTGGGGCCCGCGTCCGCGCCGGTACGGGAGCGGATCAACGAGTTGATACACACACTGGAGAGCCTGCGGCGGGGTAGGGGGGCGGGCTCCGATGGGGCGCAGCGGGCTCCAGGCTGAGGCCCTGGTGGTGCACCTGTTCGTCGCGGGGGACGGGGAGGAGCAGGACGCCGATCACGAGTTCGTGCTGAATGTGTGGCAGGCCTGCGCGGACCCGCCGTTGGGGATGACCGAGCCTCTACGAGTGCCCGACTTGCCGGTGGAGCCGTCGGCGGAGCAATTGGCTGAGCGCGGTCTCGGCTCCCGGCTGCTCGCCGGTCGCCAGGCGCCACTCCCGGACGAGCAAGGGGCACCGCACGTGCAGCAGGCCCTGCTGCGCCGGGAACACGACTCCCTGTGCATCTCGGTGGTGCGGGAGCCGCCGCCGGCCTCGCGCAAGGGCTGGTGCGAGCTCGACGACGAGTGGTCGGAGGTCGTGAGACACATCCCGTCCCCGCCGGGCCTGCTGGGATCGGCGCGGCTGTTCGTGGCGCAGGTCCGCGCCCGCCGGCCACCACGCCCGACCCCGGCCGTGACCAGGGCGGTACAGGCTCGCTGGGCTGCGCCGACGAGCACGGGGCAGCCGTTCACACGAGGAGTCACCGTGCCGCCGGGATTTGCGGTGTGGGAGGACTTCCCGCCGACCGACGACCGGATCGAGCGGCGGATCGTGGTGGTGGGCGCCAGGGGTGAGGATGCGGCGCTGAGCGCCTGGACGTGGGTCGGCCCCGAACGGACGCTCCCCCCTCTGGGGCGGTATCTGTTGCATGCAGCCAAGGTCCGCTATCAGTGGCGGATCTGGGATGCCGAGCAGGGATTCCGACAGTTGCGGCGCCAAGCCGATGCAACGGTCCAGCGTCTCCTGCCCTTGATCGGCCCCGCGACCGTCGACGGACAGCGGCAGGAGCCCAGCCAGGCGCAGCTGGTGCGGGCCTCCCACGAACTCGACACGTTGCAGGCCGACGAGTTGAGCCTGGTGCAGACAGTGACGCGGCTCCGAGAGATGCGCCGCACCGTCGACATCGCAGCCGCCAACCAGGCGGCGGCCATCGGACAGGTGCAGCTCGACGGGCCGTTCGCCAGTGACCGGTCGCTGTCCGGGTGGTTCGGCCAACAACTGGAGGACGACGCGGCCTACCTCGAAGCAGCCCGGGAGCGCGCCTCTCAGGTCACGACCCTGGCCGACCAGTTGGTGGGGCGAGGTCAACAGCGTCGGCAGGAACGCTTCAACTTGGGACTCACCGGAATCGTCGGTGCCATCCTGATGAGCCTGGCGGCGATCCAGTCGCTGAACTACGAAGTACCCGTATCGGGGCCGGTGAAGCCTGCCCTGATCACCACACTCGGTCTGCTCACGATGCTGGTCTCCATGGTGGTGTTGCGTTTCGCGGTGCCTGATCGGCGTTGGCCCGTCGTACTGGTCTGGATGACCTGCGGGGCAACGGCAGCCGCGGCGACCTGGATCGGGATGGCGGCCATCGCTGGAGGCGCGAGCTCTCCTGCAAGAACCTGGCTCTGGGCCGGGCTGAGCTTCCTCGCCGGCACGTCGCTTGCCTGGGCCGTCACCAGCTTACGGCGCGGATGTGCTGATTCCGCCCAGGCGCCTACGTGACTACGGCTGCCGCCGGCGGACTGAGGCTCTGCCGGATGACCTCGATCACCGGCCCCTCCAGGCTGGGCATCTTCCCGGCCCAGCCTCCACCCGGCGGCCGGGAACCAGGCTGATCGTTTCCGCGTGGGGCGATCAACCTCCGACCGACAAGCCATCCTCGACGCCCGACGCTGACCGACGTCGGTCGATGACCGGACGGGCGCTGACCTGAGTTTCGTCGTCGACCATCGTCGCCCGACGACCGCAAGATCAGCTCCTGGATCATGCTCGCCGTGACCGCTGTCGACGTCCCTGAGCGACCGTGCGACGACACCCGGTGGGGGCGCGGCCGGTGCCGGGCCGGCCGGTCAGGGGCTACCCCCGTCGCGTGATGGGGGAGGGAGTCGTGTCGTCGGCGGACGGCGGGATCCCATCTGGCTGGTGCCCGTGCAGTCGCGTGACCAGGACGGCGACCTGGGTGCGGCGGGCATCGGGCGAGAGACCGCCGACCGCTTCGCCGCGCTCCTCGACGGCTGACCGGACCGCGGAGTGTCGAACTGGTATCACGAGGGCCCGCCGACCCCGGACACGGAAGCGCCCCGGTCCCTGACCTGCAGGAATCCCGGGGCGATCTCGTGTCCGGGGGGGGGCGACCTGTCACATACGCACACGACTCGACGGCTGGCGAAGAGCCGTCATCTGGTGTCCGAGGGGGACTCCGTATCTCCGCACACGGCTATGGACGTGCTGCCGGGCCTCCCTTTGACCCGGGTGACGTGCGGGGATCAGAGGTCGGGGCCGGCGCAACCGGGCGCGCTGGCGGTACGCGTTCCGGTGACGTGCCGTCTGTCGGCCGAGGCGCCAACCGGACAGCGAGGCAGCGGTCCGTGCCATTCCTCCTGTGGCCCCAGCGGAGACCCAGGGGATCTCGTCGACGGCGCGGTTCTCAGGCCTGTGCCGGGCTGGCCGGCGCCGACAGCGAGGGGTCCGATGGTGGCAGCATCCGGCGACATGGACGCCCCTGCGCCGCACCGCTTCGTCGCCCGTGTCATCGAGGAGTCCGAGAACAAGATCCACGATGACGGCGTCGCCCGGCGGTTCGGCTTCTCCGGCGCGCTGGTGCCCGGGGTGGAGCTCTTCGCCCGCACGACCACGCCCCTGGTGGCGGCTTGGGGAGAGGAGTGGCTGTCCGGCGGGCGGGTCGACCTGCGCTTCCGTCGGCCGGTCTACGACGGCGAGGAGGTGCTGGTCGACGTGACCGGTGGCCGGCTGACCGTCACCGGCGCGGACGGTGAGGTGCGCTGCCTGGGCTCGACCGGTCGCACGGGGGACCGCCCCGACCTCGCCGACTTCGCGGAGGTGTCCGCTGCCGGCGAGCCGGTGATCGACCCGGTCGCCGGGCCGTTCGGCAGCGTCCACGAGGCCGGCACCGTCGAGGAGAACGAGTGGTATCTCGATGCGATCGGCGAGCCGTTGCCGCTGTACCGGGAGAGGTCGTGGGCGCATCCCGGTCTGTTGCTGCGCCTGGTCAACGAGCTGCTCGTGCACAACGTCGCCCTCGGACCGTGGATCCACACCTCGAGCGACTGCACCTTTCTCGGCATCGCCCGGCTGCCTGCGCAGATGACCGTGCACGGACGGGTCACCGACGTGGGCCGGCGCGGCCGGCACGAGGAGGTCCGCTACGACGCCCTGGTCCTGGCCGACGCCGAGCCCGTGCTGCACGTCCACCACACCGCGCTCTACCGGCTCTCCACCACGGCCTGACGCCGGCCGGCGGTCAGCCGTCGGACCCCGGAAGACGACTGGCGTGCTCCTGGCGGACGACCGGGCGGCAGGAGGGGCCCGCGGCCCGCCGACGTCCTGCACTGCCGGCGCTCCCGCGTGACCAGCCAGGTGCTGCGGCTGCCACCGGAGGAAGGCCCGCAGGGTCACCGCGCCGTGTCCACCGTGTGGCGTCGGTGGCCAGCGGGCAGCCGGAGATCGCCGTCGCGTCCGGTGAGGACGGCGGCGCCCGACATGGCGACCAGGAGGCCGGCGACGAGCACCGGTGTCGCCCGTGTGTGGCGCGACAGGGTGCGGCCGCGCGAAGGCGGTGCGGCAGCCCGCCAGGTCCCCGAGACGTGAAGCGCCCCGGGTCCCTGACCTGCAGAGACACCGGGGCGGTGCTGTGTCCGAGGGGGGACTTGAACCCCCACGCCCGATAAAGGGCACTAGCACCTCAAGCTAGCGCGTCTGCCATTCCGCCACCCGGACGAGTGCGACACCACGATAGCAAGTCGCGATCGCCGTCCGGTGCAGGCCCTGACCAGGAGTCGCGGTGCTGCCGTCCCGCCCTACGCTCGCCGGGTGGAGAACCCAGGTCCCGTCCAGGCCCAGGCCGAGGTCGCCGAGCTGCTCAGCGAGCTGATCCGGATCGACACGACGAACACCGGCGACACCGCCACCAGCGCCGGGGAGCGGGCCGCCGCCGAGTGGGTGGCCGGCAAGCTCGACGAGGTCGGCATCGGGTCGCAGGTCCTCGAGTCCGAGCGCGGGCGGGCCAGCCTGGTCGCCCGCATCCCCGGCGCCGACCCCGGCCGCCCGGCGCTGCTGGTCCACGGGCACCTCGACGTCGTCCCGGCCGACCCCGCCGAGTGGAGCGTGCACCCCTTCTCCGGCGAGGAGCGCGACGGCTACGTCTGGGGCCGCGGCGCCGTCGACATGAAGGACATGGACGCCATGGTCCTGGCGCTGGTGCGCGAGTGGGCCCGCACCGGCGTGCAGCCCCCGCGCGACGTCGTGCTCGCCTACGTCGCCGACGAGGAGGCCGGTGGCAAGCTCGGCGCCCGCTGGCTGGTCGACGAGCACCCCGACCTGTTCGAGGGGTGCTCGGAGGCGATCAGCGAGGTCGGCGGGTTCAGCATCACCGTCCGCGACGACCTGCGCCTCTACCTCGTCCAGACGGCGGAGAAGGGCCTGGCCTGGATGCGCCTGACGGCCGGGGGCAGGCCCGGTCACGGCTCGTTCGTCCACGACGACAACGCCGTCACCCGGCTGTGCCAGGCCGTCGCGCGGCTGGGCTCGACCCGCCTGCCCACCGTCCTCACCCCGCCGATGCGGCAGTTCCTCGCCGCCGTCGAGGAGGCCTACGGCATCGAGATCGACCCCGACGAGCCCGAGGAGGCGCTCGCCCGCCTCGGCAGCATCAGCCGGATGATCGGCGCGGCCCTGCGCAACACCGCCAACCCCACGATGCTGCAGGCCGGCTACAAGACCAACGTCATCCCCGGCACCGCCAGCGCCACCGTCGACGGCCGCTTCCTGCACGGGCAGGCCGAGGAGTTCGAGCGGCAGCTGGCGAACCTGGTCGGCGAGGGCGTCCAGCGCGAGTGGATCGTCCACGACCAGGCCGTGGAGACGACGTTCGACGGCCCCCTGGTCGACTCGATGGTCGCCGCGCTGAGGAGCGAGGACGACGGCGCCCGCCCGGTGCCGTTCACCATGAGCGGCGGCACCGACGCCAAGAGCTTCGAGCGCCTCGGCATCCGCTGCTTCGGCTTCTCGCCGCTGCGGCTGCCCGCCGACCTGGACTTCGCCTCGCTGTTCCACGGCATCGACGAGCGGGTGCCGGTGGAGTCGCTGCGCTTCGGCGTCCGGGTGCTCGACCGGTTCCTCCGGGCGGCGTGACCGCCCGTGGTGTGATGCGGGGGTGACCTCTCCCACACCTCCCGGCCCCGGTTCCGTCGCGCTGATCACCGGAGGGACCGGCGGCTTCGGCCGCGCCCTCACGCAGAAGCTGCGCGAGCGGGACGTCACCGTCGTCGCCGCCGACCTCGACAGCGAGCGCAACCGGTCGGTCGCCGACGAGCTCGGCGCTCACTTCGTCGCCCTCGACGTCAC
Organism: Geodermatophilus normandii; assembly: GCF_003182485.1. Taxonomy (NCBI): domain Bacteria; kingdom Bacillati; phylum Actinomycetota; class Actinomycetes; order Geodermatophilales; family Geodermatophilaceae; genus Geodermatophilus; species Geodermatophilus normandii. Next base: position 3,472,207 of record NZ_QGTX01000001.1, read on the forward strand.
CGACCGCGCCGCGAACGAGGCCGTCGTCGCGCAGGTGGAGGCCGAGCACGGCCGGCTCGACGCCGCCTACCTCAACGCCGGCATCTCCGCGGCCAAGAGCGACGACGCCCTCGACCTCGACGAGTTCATGCGCGTGGTCGACGTCGACCTGTTCGGCGTCGTCTACGGCGTCGCGGCGGCCCGACCCGCGATCGCGCGGGCCGGCGGAGGAGCGATCGTGGTGACCGCGTCGCTGGCCGGCCTGTCGCCCATGCCGTCGGACCCCGGGTACAGCGTGGCCAAGGGCGGTGCGATCGCCTTCGTCCGGTCGATGGCCCCGCGCCTGACCCGCGAGGGCATCACGATCTCGGCCATCTGCCCCGGCTTCGCCGACACCGCGATCATCGACCGCATCCGGCACGAGTTCGAGGCGGCGGACTTCCCGGTGATCCCGGCCGCCGAGGTCGCCGACGCGATGGTGATGGCCTGGGAGTCGGGGGAGCCCGGCGCGGCCTACGTCATCCAGCCCGGCGTCGGCACGGTGCCCTACAGGTTCAAGGGCGTGCCCAGCGCGAAGACGGCCACCGGCGAGACCGCCGTCGTCCCCGAGGCGCTGCGCCCGCCCTCGATGCGGTGAGACGGATGGTCTGAGGCCAGGGCCCCGGTGACGCCGGTCACCGGGGCTCTGGCAGGGTCGGGCCCATGCGCGCATGGCGGGTCCACGAGCTCGGTGACCCCTCGGAGGTCATGAGGTTCGAGGACGTCGAGGAGCCGGTCCCGGCCGAGGGGCAGATCAAGGTCCGGGTGCGGGCCGCCGCGCTGAACTTCCCCGACGTGCTCATGGCGCAGGGGAGGTACCAGGAGCGCCCGCCGCTGCCCTTCACGCCGGGCGTCGAGCTGTGCGGGGAGACCGAGGACGGCCGCCGGGTCATCGGCGGGCCGGCCGGCGGGCCCGGCGCCTTCGCCGAGTACGCGCTGATGAACGCCCGCGACGCCTGGCCGGTGCCCGACTCGCTGTCCGACGAGAAGGCCGCCGCCCTCTACCTGACCTACCAGACCGGCCACGTCGGCCTGCACCGCCGCGCGCACCTGCAGGCAGGCGAGTGGCTGCTCGTGCACGCCGGTGCCGGCGGCGTCGGGTCGGCGGCGATCCAGCTCGGCAAGGCCGCCGGCGCGAAGGTCGTCGCCACGGCCGGCGGCGCGCACAAGACCGAGGTCTGCCGCGAGCTCGGCGCCGACCACGCCATCGACTACACGGCCGAGGACTTCGTGCCGGTCGTCAAGGAGCTCACCGGCGGCGAGGGGGCCGACGTCGTCTACGACCCGGTGGGCGGTGACGTCTTCGACAGGTCGCGGAGGTGCATCGCCTTCGAGGGCCGGCTCGTCGTGGTCGGCTTCACCAGCGGGCGCATCCCCGAGGCGCCGGCCAACCACGCCCTGGTCAAGAACTACAGCGTCGTCGGCCTGCACTGGGGGCTGTACAAGAAGAAGGACCCGGCCGTGATCGGCCAGACCCACGACGAGCTCGTCCGGCTGGTCACCGCCGGGCAGATCGACCCGCTGGTCGGTCAGGTGCTGCCGCTGGACCAGGCGCCGCGGGCGCTGGCCGCGCTCGCCGACCGCGGCACGGTCGGCAAGGTCGTGCTCGTTCCCTAGGTGACCGGCATCGGGAGGTAGGACAGCCGGGCGCGACGGCGGAGGATGGCCTTGCGGGTGCCGTCGGCGTGCAGCTGGAGACGCGCGAGCTCCCAGCCGCCGACGTCGACCTGCAGGCTCAGCATGGTGGCCGCTGCGGTCCGGGACGTGCCCGGCGGGATCCGCAGCGGCGCGTACTCGTAGTCGTCGGCCGTGCTCACCCCAGCGATGTTGCCACGCCGACACCTGCCGGTCACCCGCCCGCCGTCCGCGGGGCTGCCACCCCGGAGCGCGGACGGCAGGATGGGCCCGGACCCGCCAGCCCCACCCGAGGAGACGACGTGACCGATCCCGGTTCCGCCAGCGACGCCGACCGCGCCGAGCAGGAGGCCCTCCTCGAGCCCGCGGCGCCCGCGGTCGCGGGGGAGGCCGGCCCGATCACCGACGGCGCGGACGAGGCCGACGCGCTCGAGCAGCAGCTGGCCACCGCACCGGGGTCGGCCGGCCCGCTGCGCCCGATCGGCGACGTCGACGCCAACGAGGCCGACGTCCTCGAGCAGGAGGCCGACGTCCCCTACGACGAGGACGACCGCACCTCCTGACGCCGCGGCACCCGATCGGGGGAGCGCCTCGCGCTGAGGATGCGCGGCACCGACGATCCCCGGCGTGACCGCCGCCGTCGTCTCGATCGTCCTGCTGCTCGTCGGGCTGCCCCTGCTGGCGTTCTGGCTGGGCGGGCGGCGGTTCTGGTCCCGGCTGCGGCCGGGGCGGGGCCCGGACCCCTGGGGCGACCTGGTCCGGACGCACGGCCTCAGCGCCGCGGAGGCCGCCGCGGTCGACGCCGCGGTCGCGCGCGGGCAGCGGCTGGACGACGAGCGGCTGCGGCGGGCCGCGGTCGCGCACGCGCGGCAGGCGCTGTCCGGTCTGCGGTGGCAGGAGGCGACCCGGGGCCAGCGGGTGCTGCTGGTCCTGGTGGCGCTCTGGCTCCTCCTGCAGGTGGTGGGCGTCGTCGTCCAGCTCGCCGCGGGGGAGCCCGGGGACGTCTCCTGGGGCGTCGTCGCGGTCCTGGCCGTGGCCGTCGTCGCGACCGTGGTCTTCCGGCGCCGGCTGCAGCGGGCCGTCGAGGTCAACACCGGGCCGCCCGCCTGACCTGTCGGTGGGGGCCGGTAGACCGCCGGCACGACGGTCGTGGTGACCACGCCCACCGGGAACGTGACGCGGCGACGCCCGGGCGCACGAGCACCTGCGCCCGCTGCCGGCCGCCTGGCCGGCGCGCGTCCCCCGTCCGGGGTGGCCGTGTCCGTCCGCGGGCCGGCGCCGGGCATGCTCGGCGGGTGCCCCTGGTGCTCGTGCTGCTGCTCCTGCTCGCCCTCGCGCTGCCGCTGCTGTCCTGGGCGATGGCCGGCCGCCGGTTCTGGGCGGACCTCCGCGGGCCCGGCACGCGCGACCTGCGCGCGGAGGTCGTCGCGCGGCACGGGCTCACCGGCGGCGAGGCCGACACCGTGCAGACGGCGGTGACCCGCGGCCGCCCGGTGGGGGAGCCGCGGCTGCGCCCGGCGGCCGCGGACTGGGCCGGCACCACCCTGGCCGTGCTCGACGAGCAGCGCGCGCGGCACGCCGGGCGCGACCGCGCCGCCGCCGCCGTCCTGGGGCCTGGCCGGGCTCTGCCTGCTGGTCGCGCTGGTCCTGGCCGTGGTGCTCGACGCCGGCGTCCTGTCCTACGTGCTCGTCGTGCTCGCCGGCGGGGCGATCGCCAACCTGGCGCTGCTCCCGCTCCTGGTACGGCGCAACCTGCGGCGGGCGGTCCCGGCCAACGGGGGGTGACGCTTCCCCCGGGAGATCAGCTCAGGTTAGGCTAACCTGAGTCGTCCCGAGGGGGAGCCTTGACCACCTGCCCCGGTCCGCCGGCGCCGCCCGTCGCCGGCGCCCCCGAGCGCGCCCGGACCGCCGCCACCCGCACCGCCGCCGCGCTGTGCGTGGCCGGCCGGGAGCCGAGCCGCCCGCTGGCGCACGCCACCACCGCCGCCGGGCAGGTGCTCGTGCTCGTCCCCGCCGACGGCGAGGTGGCCGGCGTCCTCGGCACCGCCCCCGACCGGGACGTGTCGGCCCTGCTGATGGTCAGCGACCGCGCGCCGGTGCCGCTGCGCGACCCGGTGCGGGCCACCCTGTGGCTGTCCGGCTGGCTCACGCCGGTGCCCGAGGCCGACCGGCGCGCCGCCGCCGTCGCCTTCGCCGAGGTCCGGCCCGAGGGCGCCCTGCTCGACGTCGGCACGAGCGCGCTGCTGCTGCGGCTGGACCTCGCCGAGGTGGTGCTGCGCGAGGGCGGCGCCTGCGCGGAGGTGGCCCCGGCCGACTTCGCCGCAGCCCGCCCCGACCCGGTCGCCGCCGTCGAGGAGCGGATGCTGCAGCACCTCGACCGCGACCACCCCGACGTCCTCGCCGTCCTCCGCAGCCGCGTGCCGACCGCGCCGGGGGAGACCGTGCGGCCGCTCGGCGTCGACCGGTTCGGCTACCGGCTGCGCGTCGAGCGGCCGGGCGGGCACCGCGACGTCCGGGTGCCCTTCGCGCGCCCGCTCACCTGCCCCGGCCAGCTCCGCGCCGCCACGTCGCAGCTCCTGTGCGCCCTGCGCGCCGGCCTGGCCCGCCGCGACTGAGGAGGGACCCGTTGCTCCCGCGTTCGCGGCGGGCTCCCGGGGAGCGGCCGGTCAGGTGTCCAGGCCCTCGCGGAGGAGCTGCGCCAGCCGGGTGCGCCGCGGGCGGACGTCGACCTCCCGCACCGCCCGGGCCAGCGCGGCGCCGGAGGCGTGCACGATCGACAGGTGCTGCTGCGCCCGCGTGAGCGCGGTGTAGACCAGCGGCCGCGACAGCATCCCGCCGGCCTCCGGCGGCAGCACCACGACGACGCCCGGCCACTCCGAGCCCTGCGCGCGGTGCACGGTGATCGCCCAGCCGTGCTTGAGGTCGGGCAGCGCATCGCCGGGCACCGTCACCGGCCCCGAGGTGAAGTCGACGGTCAGCGAGCCCTCGCCGGTCCCGGTCACGACGCCCACCTCGCCGTTGGCGAAGCCGATCGGCTCGAGGTCGAGGTGGTTGGCGGTGGCCACCACCCGGTCGCCGACGTCGAAGCCGAACACCGTGCCGTCGCCGGGGTTGAGCTTCTCCTTGAGCGCCCGGTTGAGCTCGATCGTGCCGGCCGGCCCGCGGTGCACCGGGGTCACCACCTGCACGTTGCGCGGCTCGATCCGCAGGGCCCGCGGGATCGAGTCGGTGACCAGCTGCACCACCCGCCGGGCGGCCTCGCCGCTGCCCGAGGCCGGGACGACGACGACCTCGCGGTCGGGGGAGTCGACCGGCGGCAGCTCCCCGGTGCGCACCGCGCTCGCCAGCCGGGCGATCGCGCCGCCCTCGGCCTGCCGGTACAGCGTGGTCAGCTCGGTCACGGGGACGACGCCGGAGTCGATGAGGTCGCCGAGCACGTGCCCGGGGCCGATCGAGGGCAGCTGCGCCGGGTCGCCCACCAGCAGCAGGTGGGTGCCGTCGGAGCAGGCCTCGACGAGCGCCGCGGTGAGCTCGACGTCGAGCATCGAGGCCTCGTCCACCACGACGACGTCGGCGTCGAGCGGCCACTCCTCGTTGCGGGTGAAGCCGCCGCCGAAGCCCTGCGAGCCCAGCAGCCGGTGCACGGTGACCGCCGGGTGGTCGGTGAGCTCCTCCAGGCGCTTGGCCGCCCGGCCGGTGGGCGCCGCGAGCGCGACCTCGGTGCCCTTGGCCTTCAGCAGCCGGACGACGGCGGCCACGGTGCGGCTCTTGCCGGTGCCCGGGCCGCCGGTGAGCAGCGAGACGCCGGCGCCGAGCACCTGCGCGACGGCCTGCCTCTGCGCCTCGTCCAGGCCCTTGGACACCGAGCGGACGGCGGCGGGGTCGGCGATCCGCTCGGCGGTGGCCGCCAGCCGGGCCACGCCCTCGGCCACCTCCTCCTCGGCCATGCCGTAGCGGGCCAGCGACAGGGTCCGCAGCGCGGGGTCGGGCTCGGGCGGCTCCTCGCCGGAGTCCTCGTCGACCTCCGGCTCCGGCGGCTCGTGGTCGAGCACGTCGCCGGACTCGACCGCCGCGACGATCGCCGCCGCCGGGTCGGTCACGCCCTCGGCGCGCAGCGCGGCCACGACCAGGTCGGCCGGCAGCACGGTGTGCCCGTCGCGGGCGGCGGTCCGCAGCGTCATGACGACGATCGCGCGGCCGCGGCGGGAGTCCTGCCGGTCGGCGCCGGGGAGCAGCGAGATCGCCAGCCGGTCGGCGTCGCCGAGCCGGACGTTGGTGAGCCCGAGCAGCGCCCACGGGTCGTCGCGCAGCCGGCGGGCGGCGTCGTCCCCCAGGGCGTCGGCTGCCGAGGACGCGAGCTTGGCGTCCAGCCCGGCCTCGACCAGCAGCCGGACGACCTCGTAGGTGGGCGCGGCGGACAGGAACGAGGAGAACAGCCGCTCGGCGCGCTGCTTGCCGATCCGCGGCATCTTCAGCAGCTTCGCCGCGGTGACGTCGTCGGGGGTGGTGATCCCGGCGCCGGGCAGCTCGGCGACGGCGCGCCTGCCCAGGCCCGGCCACAGCCCGGCGGTGCAGAACGCGCCGAAGACGGGGTCCGGCCAGACCGTCGCGGAGGCCGGTGCGGGGGAGATCGCGGGGGAGGTCATCGGGCCGCTCGCTGGTCGGGATAGGAGAAGTGCGGCGCCGAGACGTCCTCGAGCGCGGTGCGGATGGCCGCGGGCAGCCGGACGGCGTCGGCGTCGAGGGAGGCCTGCAGCTGCGCGGCCGTGCGCGCGCCGACGACGGGGGCGACGACGCCCGGGCGGTCGCGCACCCAGGCCAGCGCCACGGCCAGCGGGGAGGTGCCCAGCCCGTCGGCCGCGGTGACCACCGCCTCGACGATGCGGTCGGCGGTGGCCGAGCGCAGGTCGTCGACGAAGCCGGCCCACTGCGGCGAGGCGCCCCGGGACTCCGGCGGCGTGCCGGTCCGGTACTTGCCGGTCAGCAGCCCGCGGCCCAGCGGCGACCACGCCAGCACACCCAGCCCGAGCGCCTCCGCGGCCGGCACGACCTCCCGCTCGACGCCGCGCTGCAGCAGCGAGTACTCCACCTGCGTGCTCACCAGCGGCGTGCGCCCGGGCCAGGCGCGCTGCCAGGTGGCGGCCTGCGCGGTCTGCCAGCCGGTGTAGTTGCTCACACCCACGTAGCGCACGCGGCCGGTGGCGACGGCGGTGTCGCAGGCGGCGAGGGTCTCCTCGACCGGGGTGTGCTCGTCCCAGGCGTGCAGCTGCCACAGGTCGACGTGGTCGAGGCCCAGCCGCGCCAGCGAGGCGTCGAGCGCGGCCAGCAGGTGCCCGCGCGAGGCGCCGCGGCCCAGCGGCCCGCGCCCGGTGCGGCCCACGGCCTTGGTCGCGACGAGCACCTCCGACCGCGGGACGACGTCGGCCAGCAGCCGGCCCAGCGTCCGCTCGCTGTCGCCGTCGCAGTAGACGTCGGCGGTGTCGACGAGGGTGCCGCCGGCGTCGACGAAGGCGGTGAGCTGCAGCGCCGCCTCGTCCTCGTCGGTGTCCCGGCCCCAGGTCATGGTGCCCAGCGCGAGCCGGGAGACGACCAGGCCGCTGCGTCCCAGCGCCCGTTGTTCCACGACCGGCCAACCTACCGCCGGGGGACGACACCGGCCGGTGGGCGCGGCGGAGGAGGGGCGGCGCGCCGGTGTGGCTCCGCCCGCACCGGAGGGTCCGACCTAGGCTGTCCCCCCGTGCTCCCGTTCCGCCCGTGCCCGCCCGCCCGCCCGACGACGCACCGACGGGGCTGAGCGGCCGTGGGGTGGTTCGAGGCCGTCGTCCTGGGGCTCGTGCAGGGTCTGACGGAGTTCCTGCCGATCTCCTCCAGCGCGCACCTGCGGGTCGTCGGTGAGGCCGCCGGCTGGGGTGACCCGGGCGCGGCGTTCACCGCGATCACGCAGATCGGCACCGAGGCCGCGGTGCTCCTCTACTTCCGCCGGGACATCGCGCGGATCGTCGTCGCCTGGCTGCGGGCGCTGGCCGACCGGTCCGAGCGCGCCGACCCCGACGCCCGCACGGGCTGGCTGATCATCGTCGGCAGCATCCCGATCGTCGTCCTCGGCCTGCTGTTCCAGGACGACATCGAGACGACGCTGCGCGACCTGCGCATCGTGGCGATCTCGCTGGTCGCGTTCTCGCTGGTCCTCTACTGGGCCGACCGGGTGGGCCGCAAGCAGCGGGAGCTGCGGCAGCTCACCGTCCGCGACGGGCTGCTGTTCGGCCTGGCGCAGGCGATGGCGCTGGTGCCCGGCGTCTCCCGCTCGGGCGGCACGATCACCATGGGCCTGTTCCTGGGCTACACCCGCGCGGCGGCGGCCCGGTACTCGTTCCTGCTGGCCGTCCCGGCGGTGCTCGGCTCGGGCGGGTTCCAGGTCTACGAGGTGCTCACCGGCGGCGTCGAGGGGGAGACCGTCTCCTGGGGGCCGACGCTGCTGGCCACGGTCATCGCCTTCGGCGTCGGGCTGTCGGTGATCGCCTGGCTGCTGCGCTACCTCGACCGCGGCACGTTCACGCCGTTCGTCGTCTACCGCGTGGTGCTGGGCCTGGCGCTGCTGGCGCTGGTCGGCGTCGGGGTCCTCGCGCCCCAGTAGGTCACCACGGCGTCCCGAGGTCGGCGATGGTCGTGGCGCCCATGGCCTCGTGCCACCGGCGGGAGACGGCGATGACCTCGGCGGCCGTGCGGGTCACCCACTCCGCCGGTCCGCAGGCCGCCAGCAGGCGCTCGTCGGGTTCGGCGAACCGGCCGTCGACCAGGCCCGCGACCGTCGCCAGCACCGCGGTGGCGGCCCGGTCGGGGGTCGCCCCGTCGACCCTGACGGCGGCGACCGCCGGCGCCAGAACCGCCCGGGCCAGCGACGGGTCCGCCGGCCGGTAGCGTTCGCCCCGCCACGGCAGCAGCGACGCCCGCGGCAGCCACAGGCCGCGGTCCACCAGCTCGCCGGCCGCCTCGGGCAGGCCGGCCCGGCCGCGCTCGACCAGGTCCGCGAGCGGCCGTCCCGGGTCCGCGTCGACCTCCGCGACCAGGTCCTCGGCCACCCGGCCGGCCTCCGGCCCGGGCAGGAGCTCGACGGCGTCGTCCTCCTCGACCAGGCGCCCGGCGAGGACCAGGTCGACCAGGCCGCCCGCGCGCACCGCCTGCGCCGCCGGGCGCGACGGCGTCAGGCGGCCGTCGCCCTGCAGGCACAGCAGCGCCAGCCGGGGTGCCACGTGCATCCCGTCTCCTCCCACGTCCGCTCCTCCGCGTCGCCCGGTCCGGTGGTCCCCGCGGACGGCGTCGTCAGGGACGCCCGCCTACGCTCGCCGCGTGACCACCGTCATCCTCCTGCGTCACGGCCGGACGACGGCCAACGCCGGTGGCGTGCTGGCCGGCTGGACCCCCGGCGTGCAGCTCGACGAGACCGGGCAGGCGCAGGTGGCCGCGGTGGGACAGCGGCTGGCGCCGGTGCCGCTGGCCGCGGTGGTCAGCAGCCCGCTGGAGCGCTGCCGGCAGACGGCGGGCGCGGTGCTGGACGGCCGCGACCTGGAGCTGCAGACCGACGACCGGCTGGGCGAGGCCCGCTACGGCGACTGGACCGGCCGGAAGCTCGCCGAGCTGGTCAAGGACCCGATGTGGAAGGTCGTGCAGCAGCACCCCTCGGCGGCGGTGTTCCCCGGTGACGAGGGGGAGGGGCTGGCGCAGACGCAGGCGCGCGCGGTGGCCGCCGTCCGCGAGTGGAACGCCCGGCTGGGCCCCGACGCGGTGTGGCTCGCCTGCAGCCACGGCGACGTCATCAAGGCCGTCCTCGCCGACGCCCTCGGCCTGCACCTGGACGCCTTCCAGCGGATCGTCGTCGACCCGGCGTCGATCTCGGTGGTCACCTACACCGAGACCCGCCCGTTCGTCGTCCGCGTGAACGACACCGGCGGCGACGTCGCCGCGCTGGTGCCGCCGAAGAAGCGGCCGCGGCGCCGGCGCGGCAGGGACTCCGACGCCGTCGTGGGCGGCGGGGCCGGGGCGGCCGCGACCTGAACGCAGCGGTCCGGGCGCCCGCGTAACCTGGGCGCGTGCCCCGCCAGGTCCATCGATTCGACAGCCCGTCCCGGTTCGTCGCCGGCACGGTGGGACAGCCCGGGGACCGCACCTTCTACCTGCAGGCCTCCGACGCCGAGGGCCGCGTGGTCAGCGTCGCGCTGGAGAAGTCGCAGGTGCAGGTGCTCGCCGAGCGCATGGACGAGCTCCTCGACGAGATCGCCGCGCGCCCCGGGACGGTCGTCCCCACCACCGCCGACGTCGACGACCTCGACCCGCTGACCGCCCCCGTCGACGAGGAGTTCCGCGTCGCGGCCATGGGCCTGGCCTGGGACGGCGAGGCGCAGGCCGTCGTCGTCGAGGCCGTGGCCGCCACCGACGAGCCGGTCGACGAGGAGGCCATCCTCTCCGACGCCGAGGAGGGCCCCGACGCGCTGCGGGTGACCATCACCCCCGGCGCGGCCCGCTCGTTCGTGGCCCGCGCCCGCCGCGTCGTCGCCGCCGGACGGCCGTCGTGCCCGCTGTGCTCGCTGCCGCTGGACCCGACCGGGCACGTCTGCCCGCGGCAGAACGGCTACCGCCGCTGATCCCCGGCTGCCGGCGATGAGCGAGCCCGTGGAGGAGACGCGCGCCCCGGCCACCGACGCCGAGGCGCGGACGCTGCTGCTCGAGGGCGAGATCGACCTCGAGGGCCGGATGGTCGACGCCAGCAACGTGACGCTGTTCGGCACGCTGCGCGCCGGCACGCTCGAGGCGGAGTGCGTCTACAAGCCGGTCGCCGGTGAGCGGCCGCTGTGGGACTTCCCCGACGGCACGCTGGCCGGCCGCGAGATCTCCGCCGCCCTGGTCAGCGAGGCCACCGGCTGGTCGGTCGTGCCGCCCACCGTGCTGCGCGAGGGCCCGTTCGGCCCCGGCATGGTGCAGCTGTGGATCGACGGTGACCCCGACGTCGACCTGGCCCGCTTCGTGCGCTCCGACCACCCCGGGCTGCGCCGCATGGCGGTCTTCGACGCCGTCGTGAACAACGCCGACCGCAAGGGCGGGCACATCATCCCGACCCCCTCGGGGCACGTGTACGGCGTCGACCACGGCATCTGCTTCTCGCCGGACCCGAAGCTGCGCACCCTGCTGTGGCGCTGGGCGGGCAAGCCGCTGCCGCTGGAGGCGCTGGCGGTGCTCGAGCGGCTGGCCGAGGACCTGCGCGGCGACCTCGGCGATGCGCTGCACGAGCACCTCACCCGCCGCGAGGTCCGCTGCACCCAGCAACGGGTGGCCGAGCTGCTGCGCACGCAGCTGCACCCCGAGCCGTCGGGGGACTGGCCCGCCCTGCCCTGGCCGCCCTTCTAGGGCGCGGCGGGGAGCGTGTGCGCTGACGCCGCGTTCCCGGCCGGGGGATCCCGCGCCGGCGCACACCGTCGGGGGTGCGCGGCAGGCTGAGGTCCATGCCGCACCGATCGCGCGTCGCCGTCCTGCTGCTCGACCTGCCGCCGGAGGTCCACGTCGCCGGCACGGACTTCTGGTCGGCCGCCACCGGCCACCCCGTCGAGCCGGACACGACCGATCCCGACTGGCACCGCCTGGGCTCCCTCGGCGGCGGGCTCTCCTTCGAGGTGCAGCGCACGGGGGAGGGGACACCGCCGCGGTGGCACGTCGACGTCGAGACCGACGACGTCCCCGCGGAGGTCGCCCGGCTGGAGTCGCTGGGCGCGCGGAGGACGGCCGACATGGGCTCGTTCTGGCAGATGACCGACCCGGCGGGGCTGGTGTTCTGCGTCGTGGGCGTGCAGACCGGTGAGGCGTTCGAGCGCCACGCCGTGACGTGGCCCTGAGGGCGCTCAGGAGAGGTCGACGGCGGCGATCATCGCCGCGGCCTGCAGCCCGTCGCCGTCGACGGTGAGCACCTCCAGCGGCACCCGCCGCCAGCAGGCGAGCAGCAGGTCACCGGCCGTGCCGCGCAGCGTGGCCACCGGCTGCGGCCGCGTGCCGGCGAACAGCGTGCGCTCCACCCCCGCGTCGATCGCGTGCAGCACCACCGGGTGCGCGCCCTCGGGCGGGCCGCCGGGCAGCGCGCCGGGCACCATCACCTCCAGCCACTCGTCGAGGCCGTCGAGGCCGACGTCGGCGGGGATCGGCCGGACGTCGCCGAGGACCTGCTCGACGTCGACGGTGTGCACCACGGCCTCCTGCAGCTGGCGGCGCAGCACGAAGGCGACGTCCTTGCGCGGCGCCCAGGTCCACACCGGCTCGGCGGGGTCGGCGGCGGCCAGCACGCGCTCCAGCTCGGCGGACTGCGCGACCGCCCAGCCCAGCAGCTCGTCGTCGGGACGGCGCGCGGGCTCGGGGTAGCCGCCCGGGTCGGGGGCGCGGGTGCGCACGACCCAGGCCCAGAAGTGCTGCACCGAGGCGAGGTGCCAGACCAGGTCGGCCAGCGTCCACCCCGGGCAGCCGGGCACCGGGGCGGCCCACCCGCGGGCGAGCACCGCCTCGGCGGCGGCGTCGGCGCAGCGGGCGTCGACCCGGCGCAGCTCCGGCAGGTAGCCCGACAGCTCCATCGCGGCCTCCTCGCAGCGGGGGTGCGGCCCGACGCTAGCGGCTCCAGAGGGCCGGGGCGGGGCGGGGCGCGGTGCGCCGCAGCAGCAGCGCGGAGGCGGTGCGCTCGTCGAGCACCAGGTCGGTGACGAGCCCCCCGGCCAGCGCGGCGGCCAGCGCGGTGACCTTGTTGACGCCGGACACCGCGCACACCCGCCGCGGGATGCGGCGCAGGGCCGGCGGGACGAGGCCGCTGGTGCGCGCGTTGATCGGGATGCCCTCCCACGACCCGTCGCCGCGCAGGAACACCGTGCACACGTCGCCGACGACGGAGGCCGCGGCGAGGTCGGCGCGGTCGGCGTGGGTCAGGTACCCCTCGGCCCAGACCCGGCTGGGGACGGCGCCGGCCACCGCGCCGACGCCGAACAGCGCGACGTCGGCGGACTGCTGGATGCCCAGCACGCGCCGGACGCTGCGCTCCCGCCACATCGCCTGGCGGGTCTCGGGCCGGTCGAAGAACGCCGGCACCGGGAAGTGGTGCACCTGGGCGTCCCAGGCGGTGCCGAACCGGCCGAGGACGTCGCTGCCGTAGCCCAGGCCGCTGCTGTGGGTGTTCATCGCGCCGTTGAGCTGGACCACGTGCGCGTCGCGCAGCGGCCGGGCCCGCAGGTGCTGGCCGACCGCGCTGGTGGTGGTGCCCCACGCCAGCCCGAGGGTCATCCCGTCGCCCATCGCCTCGTCCAGGACGGCCGCGGTGCGGTCGGCCACGAGCTGCAGCCGGGCGACGTCGGGCGCGTCGTCGGGCACCGCCACGACGCGCGCGGTGACCCCGTACCGGTGCCCGAGCTCGCCCGCCATGGACGCTGCACGTCCGTGCACGGAGTTCACGGACACGGTGACGATGCCGAGCGCCCGCGCGGCGTCGAGCATCCGGGACACCGTGGAGCGCGAGATCCCCTCCTCGACGGCGATGTCCTCCATCCGGACGCGGTCGAGCCAGTACCGCCTGGCCACCCGCTCCAGGTCCTCGTCGGACGCCATGCCGTGCTCCCTGCCCGCCCGGGGGGTCCCGCGCACGGCCTCCACGCTAGCCCCGGCGTGCACGGACGTGCAGACGGTTGCCCCGGGGGCCGGAGAGGTGCAAGTTGCACCCTGTCCCCGGGTGGCGGCACGCCCGCCGTCGCCCCGCACCACGCGCACCACCAGGAGTCCCGGTGTCCACAGCCCTCTCGCCCGAGGTCCGCACCTCCGCCCTCGACCGCATGTCCCGCGAGGTCCTCGACGTCCTGGTCATCGGCGGCGGTGTCACCGGTGCCGGCGCCGCCCTCGACGCCGCCAGCCGCGGCCTGTCGGTCGGCCTGCTCGAGCAGCGCGACTGGGCCTCGGGCACCTCCAGCCGGGCCAGCAAGCTGGTGCACGGCGGCCTGCGCTACCTGGAGATGCTCGACTTCGCCCTCGTCCGCGAGGCCCTGCACGAGCGCGGCCTGCTCGTCGGCCGGCTCGCGCCGCACCTGGTCCACCCCGTGCCGTTCCTCTACCCGCTGCGCCACCGCGTCTGGGAGCGGGTCTACACCGGCGCCGGCATCGCGCTCTACGACACCCTCGGCGGCCTGCTCGGCCGGGTCGGCGGCCGCGGCGTCCCGCTGCACCGCCACCTGTCGAAGAAGGCGCTGCGCCGGGTCGCCCCCTCGCTGCGCGACGACGTCGCCATCGGCGCCATCCGCTACTGGGACGCCAAGGTCGACGACGCCCGCCTGGTGCAGGTGCTCGTGCGCACCGCCGTCGGCCACGGCGCGCTGGCCGCCAGCCGCACCCAGGTCACCGGCTACCACGAGGAGGACGGCCGGGTCGCCGGCGTACGCGCCGTCGACCTCGAGACCGGCCGTGAGCTCACCATCCGCGCCCGCCACGTCGTCGGCGCCACCGGCGTGTGGACCGACCAGGTGCAGGAGCTCTTCGCCGCCCAGGGACTGACCGTGCGCGCCTCCAAGGGCGTGCACATCGCGGTCCCGCGCGAGGTCATCGCCGGCGACGACGGCTTCATCCTGCGCACCGAGAAGAGCGTGCTGTTCATCATCCCGTGGCCGACGCACTGGGTGATCGGCACGACCGACACCCCGTGGGACCTCGCCAAGGACCACCCGGTCGCCTCGGCCGCCGACGTCGACTACCTGCTCGACCACGCCAACGCCGTCCTCGCCCGGCCGCTCACCCGCGACGACGTCCTCGGCGTCTACACCGGCCTGCGCCCGCTCCTGCAGCCGATCGACGAGGAGGCCGGCGGCACCACGCGGGTCTCCCGCGAGCACACCGTGGCCACCGTCCGGCCGGGCCTGACGATGATCGCCGGCGGCAAGTACACGACCTACCGCGTCATGGCCCGCGACGTCGTCGACATGGCGCTGCGGGACCGGGCGCCCGGCGAGGACCCCGAGGCGGCCATCCCCGCCTCGCTCACCGAGGAGCTGCCGCTGGCCGGCGCCGACGGCTACCGCGTCCGCTGGAACCGCAAGGCCCACCTGGCCGCCGCGCACGGCTGGACCGAGACCCGCGTGGAGCACCTGCTCGACCGCTACGGCAGCCTCGTCGACGAGGTCCTCGCCCTGGTCGACGCCGATCCCGACCTGGGCCGCCCGCTGGAGGGCGCGCCGGACTACCTGCGGGCCGAGGTGGTCTACGCCGTCACCGCGGAGGGCGCCCTGCACCTGGAGGACGTGCTCACCCGCCGCACCCGGCTGTCCTACGAGCAGGCCGACCGCGGGACGGCGTCGGCGCGGCCGGCCGCCGAGCTGATGGCCGGCCTGCTCGGCTGGGACGACGCGCGGCGCGAGCGCGAGATCTCCACCTACCTGGCCCGGGTCGAGGCCGAGCACGCCGCCGAGGCGATGCCTGACGACACCTCCGCCGAGCGGGCGCGGCTGCAGGCGCCGGAGATCACGCCCTTCGCCAGCGCCTCCTGACCTCCCGGGCCGGCGGGGGACACCCCGCCGGCCCGGACCCCGACGACGATCCCGGCGAGAGGAGGAGCACCACAGGGATCCCGCACGACCCGCCCGAGCCGGGCGGGACCCCACACCAAGGCACAACCGGACACAGAGAGGTGTCTTCGCGTGTCACTGACTTCGGTCTTCTTCTCCGAGGTGCTCGGAACCGGACTGCTGATCCTCCTCGGCGTCGGCGTGGTCGCCAACGTGCTGCTCACCGAGTCCAAGGGGCGCGGCGCCGACTGGCTGCTCATCAACTTCGGCTGGGGCCTGGCGGTCTTCGTCGGCGTCTACGCCGCCTACCGCAGCGGCGCGCACCTCAACCCGGCCGTCACCGTCGGTCTCTGGGCCTCCGGCGCCGACGAGTACGCCCCCGGCGTCGAGATCACCCTCGGCAGCACCCTGGTCTACTTCGCCGGCGAGTTCGTCGGCGCCTTCCTCGGTGCCGTGTTCGCCTGGCTGGCCTACCGCGAGCACTACGCGGCCCACCCGGACCCCGGCGAGATCCTGGGCACCTTCTCCACCGGCCCGGCGATCCGGGCGCTCCCGTGGAACGTCGTCACCGAGGCGATCGGCACCTTCGTGCTGATCTACATCATCCTGCAGTTCGGCAACACCCCCTCCCAGATCGGCCCGCTCGCCGTGGCGCTGCTCGTCGTGTCGATCGGCGCCTCGCTGGGTGGACCCACCGGGTACGCCATCAACCCCGCCCGCGACCTCGGGCCCCGCATCGCGCACGCGGTGCTGCCCATCCGCGGCAAGGGCGGCAACGACTGGGGCTACTCGTGGGTCCCCGTCGTCGGACCGATCGTCGGCGCCGTCCTGGCCGGCCTGCTCGCCCGGGTCTTCTGACCCGCCCACCCCTCTGCAACGACGCACCAGGAGGAAGCAGTGACCACCTACATCGCCGCGATCGACCAGGGCACGACCAGCACCCGCTGCATGGTCTTCGACCACGCCGGCGCCGTCGTGGCCGTCGGCCAGAAGGAGCACCGCCAGATCTTCCCGCGCGCCGGGTGGGTCGAGCACGACCCGGTCGAGATCTGGACCAACGTCCGCGAGGTCGTCGGCCAGGCGCTGGCCCGCGCGGACCTGACCGGCTCCGACCTCGCCGCCGTCGGCCTGACCAACCAGCGCGAGACCACCGTCGTGTGGGACAGGAGCACCGGCGAGCCGGTGTACAACGCCATCGTCTGGCAGGACACCCGCACCGACCGGATCGTCACCGAGCTCGGCGAGCTCGGCGGGGGAGCCGAGCGCTACAAGGAGAAGGTCGGCCTGCCCCTGGCCACCTACTTCGCCGGACCCAAGGTGACCTGGATCCTCGACAACGTCGAGGGCGCCCGCGAGCGCGCCGAGCGCGGCGAGCTGCTCATGGGCACGATCGACAGCTGGCTGCTGTGGAACATGACCGGCGGCGTCGACGGCGGGCAGCACCTCACCGACGTCAGCAACGCCTCGCGCACCATGCTCATGGACTACAAGACGCTGGCGTGGGACGAGTCGATCGCCGCGGACATGCGCATCCCCGTGTCCATGCTGCCGGAGATCCGGTCCAACTCCGAGGTCTACGGCGAGGGCCGCAAGGCCGGCGCGCTGGCCGGCGTGAAGATCGCCGGCTCGCTCGGTGACCAGCAGGCGGCCACCTTCGGGCAGGTCTGCTTCTCCCCGGGCATGGCCAAGAACACCTACGGCACCGGCAACTTCCTGCTGCTCAACACCGGCGAGGAGGCGGTCTCGTCGAAGAACGGGCTGCTGACGACGGTCTGCTACAAGATCGGCGACCGCAGGCCGGTCTACGCCCTCGAGGGGTCGATCGCCGTCACCGGGTCGCTGGTGCAGTGGGTGCGCGACAACCTGCGGCTCATCGGCGGGGCGCCGGAGATCGAGGCGGTGGCCCGCTCGGTCGACGACAACGGCGGCGCCTACTTCGTACCGGCCTTCTCCGGCCTGTTCGCCCCGCACTGGCGCTCCGACGCCCGCGGCGCGCTGGTCGGCCTGACCCGCTACGTCAACCGCGGGCACCTGGCCCGGGCGGTGCTGGAGGCCACGGCCTACCAGACCCGCGAGGTCGTCGAGGCGATGAACGCCGACTCCGGCGTCGACCTCACCGAGCTCCGGGTCGACGGCGGCATGGTGGTCAACGAGCTGCTCATGCAGTTCCAGGCCGACATCCTCGGCGTCGACGTCGTCCGGCCCAAGATCGCCGAGACGACGGCGCTCGGCGCGGCGTACGCCGCGGGCCTGGCCGTCGGCTTCTGGGCCGACGAGGACGAGCTGACCAGCCAGTGGGCCGAGGACAAGCGGTGGAGCCCGGCGATGGAGCCGGCCGACCGCGACCGCTACTACCGCAAGTGGACGAAGGCCGTGCAGCGCACCCTCGACTGGGTCGACGACGACGACGAGGACTGAGTGACACCGACCGGGTGACACCGACCGGGTGAGGCCCGGTGATCCGGCGGGCGCCGTCCCCAGCCCGGGGGCGGCGCCCGCTGGCGTGTCCGGCGGCGAACTAGGCTCGTCGCCGTGCTCGCCTGGCCTGCCCCGCTCCTGCCGACCCTCCCGGGCCCCGGCCCGGTCCTGCGGCTGTTCGACACCGCGCGCGGCCAGGTCGTCGACACCGAGCCGGGCGCGGTGGCGCGCATGTACGTCTGCGGCATCACCCCCTACGACGCCACCCACCTCGGCCACGCCGCCACCTACCTGGCCTTCGACCTGGTCAACCGGCTGTGGCGGGACGCCGGGCACGCCGTCCACTACGTGCAGAACGTGACCGACATCGACGACCCGCTGCTCGAGCGGGCCGAGCGCGACGGCGAGGACTGGGTCGTGCTCGCCATGCGGGAGACCGCGCTGTTCCGCGAGGACATGACCGCGCTGCGCGTGCTGCCGCCCGAGGACTACGTGGGCGCGGTCGCGGCCATCCCGCGGATCGTGGCGCACGTGGAGACGCTGCTCGACGAGGGCCTGGCCTACGTCCTCGACGACGGCACCGGCGACGTCTACCACGACGTGGCGCAGGCGCCGGCGTTCGGCGAGGAGTCCGGCTACGACGAGGCGACGATGCTGGCGCTGTCGGCCGAGCGCGGCGGCGACCCCGACCGCCCGGGCAAGCGCAACCGCCTGGACCCGCTGCTGTGGCGCGGCCGCCGCGAGGGCGAGCCGTCCTGGCCCGGGCCGCGCGGCGTCGAGGGCCGGCCGGGCTGGCACATCGAGTGCGCCGCCATCGCGCTGGACACCATCGGCATGGGCTTCGACGTGCAGGGCGGCGGCAGCGACCTGGTCTTCCCGCACCACGAGTACTCCGCCGTCCACGCCGAGGCGCTCACCGCGGCGGCGACGGGGGTGAAGCAGTCCTTCGCGCAGGCCTACGTGCACGCGGCGATGATCGGCCTCGACGGCGAGAAGATGAGCAAGAGCCGGGGCAACCTGGTGTTCGTCTCCAAGCTGCGCGGCGAGGGCGTCGACCCGATGGCCATCCGGCTGGCCCTGCTGTCGGGCCACTACCGCACCGACCGCGCCTGGACGCCGGACCTGCTGACCGCCGCCGAGGAGCGGCTGGCCACCTGGCGGCGCGCGGTGGCCCGCGACGCCGGCGCCCCGGCCGCGCCGGTGCTGGCCGCACTGCGCGAGCGGCTCTCCGACGACCTGGACAGCCCCGGCGCGATCGCCGCCGTCGACGCGTGGGCGGCGGCGACGCTGGCCGGGCACGGGGACCCGGAGGACGGCGCGCCGGCCGTGGTCTCCGACGCCGTCGACGCGCTCCTGGGCGTCGGCCTCCAGGAGGCCTGATGGCCGGTGGCGGGGGGTTCCGCTCCACCGACCGCGCCGCCCGCGAGCGGGAGGAGGACGCGCTCGCCCCGGCCGCCACGCGCGCGGCGGCCACCCGCGGCCGGGCCGTCGCCGAGCCCGAGGACCCGCTGCGCACGGCCTTCGAGCGCGACCGCGACCGGATCCTGCACGCCAAGGCCTTTCGCCGGCTCAAGCACAAGACGCAGGTCTTCCTCAACCCCGACGGCGACCACTTCGTCACCCGGCTCACCCACACGCTGCAGGTGACCCAGGTGGCCCGCGCCATCGCCCGTGCACTGGGGCTCAACGAGACGCTGGCCGAGGCGATCGCGCTCGGGCACGACGTCGGCCACTCGCCGTTCGGCCACATCGGCGAGGACGCCTTCGCCCCCTACGTGCCCGGCGGCTGGCACCACGCGGCGCAGGGCGTGCGGATCGTCGAGGTGCTCGAGCACCTGAACCTCACCTGGGAGGTGCGCGACGGCATCCGCGCGCACAGCTGGAAGATCTCACCGCCGCCGGCCACCCGCGAGGGGGAGTGCGTCCGCTACGCCGACCGGATCGCCTACCTCTCGCACGACGCGCTCGACGCCGTCCGCGCCGGGGTGCTGCAGGCCGGTGACCTGCCGGCCCGCGCGCGGGAGGTGTTCGGCGAACCCGGCAGCGCGATGGTCGGGGCGATGACCGACGCCGTCGTGCAGGGCTCGCTGGCCGACGGCGCGGCGGTGGTGATGGCGCCGGGCCCGCTGGCCGCGATGCACGAGCTGCGGGCGTTCATGTTCCGGCGCGTGTACGCGTCGGAGGCCGCCGCGGGGCAGAAGCAGCTCGCCGTCGACGTCATCCGCCGGCTCGTCGACCACCACCTCGAGCACCCCGGGCTCATCCCGGCGACCTACCGCGACACCGCGGCCGACCCGGTCACCCAGGTCGTCGACCACGTCTCGGGCATGACCGACCGCTTCGCGCTGGCCACCCACGACCGGCTCTTCGGCGACGACGCCGCCGCCCGCACGGCCCCGCTGCTGCGCCGGGGTTGAGCCGCGGCTCAGCCGGCTCCCGGGACCCTGCAGGGCCCGCGGGGACGGGAGGCGCCCGGAGTCGACCGTTACCCCCAACTCGCGCACGCAGGCCGCCCCCGCCCGGGCGAGGGGCGGGGGACGGACCTCAGTTGGGGGAGGAGCCCCGGCGGCGGAGGTAGCGCTCGAACTCGCGGGCGATCTGGTCGCCGTTGGCCTGGGACAGGTCGCTCTCGGTGGCCCGTTCCTCGAGCGAGCGCACGTACTCGACGACCTCGGCGTCCTCCTGGGCCATCTCGTCGACGGTCTTGACCCAGTCCTCGGCCTGCTGGGGGAGCGCGCCGAGCGGCACGGTCAGCTCCAGCACCTCCTCGACGCGCTGCAGCAGCGCGACGGTGGCCCGCGGCGACGGCGGCTGCGAGACGTAGTGCGGCACCGCCGCCCAGAAGCTCACCGCGGGGAGGCCGGCCTGCACGCAGGCGTCCTGGAAGACGCCGAGGATCCCGGTCGGCCCCTCGTAGCGGGAGGTCTCCAGCCCCCACGCCTGCGCGGACTCGACGTCGTAGGCCGAGCCGGACACCGGGGTGGGCCGGGTGTGCGGGGTGTCGGCGAGCAGGGCGCCGAGCGCGACGACGGTCTGCACGTCGAGCTCCTGGCACAGCTCGATGAGCTCCTGGCAGAACCCGCGCCAGCGCATGTTGGGCTCGATGCCGCGGATGAGGACGACGTCGCGGTCGCTGCCCGGCGGGCGGGCCACGGAGATGCGCGTGGTGGGCCACTCGATGCGCCGGCTCACCCCGCCGACGAGGGAGACGGTGGGCCGGTTGACCTGGAAGTCGTAGTAGTCCTCGGGGTCGAGCGCCGCCAGGGGCGTGGCGTCCCAGATGAGCTCGAGGTGCTCGAGCGCCCCGGTGGCGGCGTCCCCGGCGTCGTTCCAGCCCTCGAAGGCGACCACCGCCACCGGCTGGTTCAGCTGGGGCAGGTCCTCGGGAGCGGACTTCGGGTCGATCACCCCTGCGAGCCTACGTCGGTCGCGCGCCCTCACCAGGGGAGCGCGGGATGGGAGGATGGGCGCCGCCGTGGAATGCGGCCGGGTCCGCGGCCGCTGCTGGTGCTACGCGCACCCCCGCCCACCGACCCCCGAGGACGCCCGTGACCGACGCCCCGCAGCTCCGCCCCGACGCCACCGCGGAGCTCACCGCCCTGCTCGAGCAGCGCATCCTCGTGCTCGACGGCGCCATGGGGACGGCGATCCAGCGCGACCGCCCGAGCGAGGCCGGCTACCGCGGGGAGCGCTTCGCCGACTGGCCGGTCGACGTCCAGGGCAACAACGACCTGCTCGTGCTCACGCAGCCCGGGCTCGTCGCGGGCATCCACCGCGAGTACCTCGACGCCGGTGCCGACGTCATCGAGACCAACACCTTCAACGCGACGGCGATCTCGCTGGCCGACTACGGCATGTCGGAGCTGGCCCGCGAGATCAACGTGGCCGCCGCCCGGCTGGCCCGGCAGGAGGCCGACGCGGCCACCGCGCGCACGCCGGGCAGGCCCCGCTACGTCGCCGGCGCGATCGGCCCGACGAGCCGGACGGCGTCGATCTCGCCCGACGTCAACGACCCCGGCGCCCGCAACGTCACCTTCGGCGAGCTCGTCGAGGCCTACCTCGAGCAGGCCGGCGGCCTGGTCGACGGCGGGGCCGACCTGCTGCTCGTCGAGACGGTCTTCGACACGCTCAACGCCAAGGCGGCGGTCTTCGCGCTGGAGACGCTGTTCGAGCAGCGCGGCCGGCGCTGGCCGGTGATGGTCTCGGGCACGATCACCGACGCCTCCGGGCGCACCCTGTCGGGGCAGACCACCGAGGCGTTCTGGAACTCCGTGCGCCACGTGCGGCCGCTGCTGGTCGGCCTGAACTGCGCGCTGGGGGCCCGGGAGCTGCGGCCCTACGTCGCCGAGCTGGCCCGGCTGGCCGACACCTTCGTCTCCGCCTATCCCAACGCCGGGCTGCCCAACGCCTTCGGCGAGTACGACGAGGCGCCCGAGGACACCGCCGCGGTGCTGCGCTCCTTCGCCGAGGACGGCTTCGTCAACCTGGTCGGCGGCTGCTGCGGCACCACGCCGGAGCACATCGCCGCCGTCGCCGCGGCCGTCGAGGGCCTGCCGCCGCGGACCCCGGCGCCCACCCGCCCCGCGCTGCGGCTGTCGGGCCTGGAGCCGCTGACCGTCGACGGCGACTCGCTGTTCGTCAACGTCGGCGAGCGCACGAACATCACCGGATCGGCCCGCTTCCGGCGGCTGATCCGCGACGGCGACTACGCCACGGCGCTGGCCGTGGCGCGCCAGCAGGTCGAGGCCGGCGCTCAGGTCATCGACGTCAACATGGACGAGGGCATGATCGACGGCGTCGCGGCGATGACCCGCTTCACCCGCCTGGTCGCCGCCGAGCCCGACATCTGCCGCGTGCCGGTGATGGTGGACTCCTCCAAGTGGGAGGTCATCGAGGCCGGCCTGCAGCAGCTGCAGGGCAAGTCGATCGTCAACTCCATCTCGCTGAAGAACGGCGAGGCGGAGTTCGTCGAGCAGGCACGGCTGTGCCGCAGGTACGGCGCGGCCGTCGTCGTCATGGCCTTCGACGAGGACGGGCAGGCCGACACCCTCGAGCGCCGGCAGCAGATCTGCCGCCGCGCGTACGACATCCTCACGCGGCAGGTCGGCTTCCCGGCCGAGGACGTGATCTTCGACCCCAACGTCTTCGCCGTCGCCACCGGCATCGAGGAGCACGCCCGCTACGGCCTGGACTTCATCGAGGCCACCCGCTGGATCAAGGAGAACCTGCCCGGCGCGCTGGTGTCCGGCGGCGTCTCCAACGTCTCGTTCTCCTTCCGCGGCAACAACCCGGTGCGCGAGGCCATCCACGCGGTGTTCCTCTTCCACGCCGTCGCCGCCGGCATGGACATGGGCATCGTCAACGCCGGCGCGCTGGAGGTGTACGAGGAGGTCCCCCGGGAGCTGCGGGACCGCATCGAGGACGTCGTCCTCGCCCGCCGCCCCGACGCCACCGAGCGGCTGCTGGAGATCGCCGGGGACTACGCCGGCGACGGCGCCGCCAAGGAGGCGGCCACCGAGGAGTGGCGGGCGCTGCCGGTGGCCGAGCGGATCACCCACGCGCTGGTCAAGGGCGTCGACGAGTTCGTCGAGGCCGACACCGAGGAGCTGCGCCTGGAGATCTCCGCCCGCGGCGGCCGGCCGATCGAGGTCATCGAGGGCCCGCTGATGGCCGGCATGAACGTCGTCGGCGACCTGTTCGGCGCCGGGAAGATGTTCCTGCCGCAGGTGGTGAAGTCCGCGCGGGTGATGAAGAAGGCCGTCGCCCACCTCATCCCGTTCATCGAGGCGGAGAAGCAGCCCGGCGACGCCGAGCGGACCAACGGCACGGTCGTGATGGCCACGGTGAAGGGCGACGTCCACGACATCGGCAAGAACATCGTCGGCGTCGTCCTGCAGTGCAACAACTACGACGTCGTCGACCTCGGCGTCATGGTGCCGGCGCAGAAGGTGCTCGACACCGCCAAGGAGGTCGGCGCCGACGTCATCGGCCTGTCCGGGCTGATCACGCCGTCCCTGGACGAGATGGTCACCCTGGCCGGCGAGATGGAGCGGCAGGGCTTCGAGGTGCCGCTGCTCGTGGGCGGGGCGACGACGTCGCGCGCGCACACCGCGGTCAAGGTCGCGCCGCGCTACCACGGCCCCGTGATCTGGGTGAAGGACGCCTCGCGGTCGGTGCCGGTGGTGGCGGCGCTGCTGTCCGACGAGCAGCGGCCCGCGCTGCTGTCGGCGACCGAGAGCGAGTACCGGACGCTGCGGGAGCGGCACGCCGCCCGCGAGGACACCCGCCGGCTGCTGCCGCTGGCCGCCGCCCGCGCCGCCGCGCCGCAGCTCGACTGGTCGTCCTACAGCCCGCCGCGGCCGCGGATGCTCGCGCAGCAGACCCGTGACGTGTGCGCCGGCCCGTCCTGCGACCACCACGGGCACGGCGCGGTCGAGCACGTGCGGGTGCTGCGCGACTACCCCCTCGAGGAGCTGCGCGGCTACATCGACTGGCAGCCGTTCTTCACCGCGTGGGAGATGCGCGGCCGGTTCCCCGACATCCTGCACAACCCGGCCACCGGGGAGGCGGCCCGGCGGCTCTACGCCGACGCGCAGGAGATGCTCGACCGGATCGTCGCCGAGCGCTGGCTGACCGCCAACGGCGTCCTCGGGCTCTTCCCCGCCGCCCGGGTCGACGGCGAGGACATCGAGGTCTACACCGACGAGTCGCGCACGCGGGTCCGCGCCGTGCTGCACCAGCTGCGGCAGCAGACGGAGGGCCGCGACGGCGCCCCGCGCAAGTCGCTCGCCGACTTCGTGGCGCCGAAGGAGACCGGGCTGCGCGACCACGTGGGCGCCTTCGCCGTCACCGCGGGGCTGGGCTCGGCCGAGCGCGTGGCCGCGTTCAAGGCGGCGCACGACGACTACTCGGCGATCCTGCTCGAGGCGCTGGCCGACCGGCTGGCGGAGGCGTTCGCCGAGCGGCTGCACGAGCGGGTGCGGCGGGAGTTCTGGGGCTACGCCGCCGACGAGCGCCTGGACGCCGACGCGCTCATCGCCGAGCGCTACCGCGGCATCCGCCCCGCGCCGGGCTACCCCGCCTGCCCCGAGCACACCGAGAAGCAGACGATCTGGGAGCTGCTCGACGTCGAGGCGGCCACCGGCCTGCAGCTGACCGAGTCGATGGCCATGTGGCCGGGCGCGGCGGTCAGCGGGCTGTACTTCGCCCACCCCGAGGCCCGCTACTTCAACCTGGGCCGGATCGGCCGCGACCAGGTCGAGGACTACGCCCGCCGCAAGGGCTGGACGCGGCGCGAGGCCGAGCGCTGGCTGGCCCCCAACCTGGGCTACCGCACCGACGACGAGTGAAGGACCCCGGTGCCCCCGCGCCTCGCAGGCCCGGCGCGGGACCCTGCACCGGGGCCACCCTCAGCGGTCGGGAACCGTGATCTTGTACTGGGCGATCTTGCGGTAGAGCGTGGCGCGGCCGATGCCGAGCTCCTCGGCGACGCGGGTCATCGTCGTCCCCGGCTCGGTCAGGCACCGCACGATCTCGTCACGCTCGAGCCGTTCCAGCCGGGACAGCGCGCGGGTGCCGCCGTCGAGGACCTCCGGCGCGAGGTGGTGCACGTCGACGACGTCGGCCCGGGCGGCGGCCTCGCGCACCACGCGGCGCAGCTGGGCGACGTTGCCCGGCCACCCGTAGCCGGCCAGCGCCCGGGCCGCGCGCGGGGTGAAGGCGACCTCGCGGTGGCGTTCCTGCCGGGCGGTCCAGGCGGCCAGCGGCAGCACGTCGTCGGCGCGGGCCCGCAGCGGCGGGACCTCGACGACGGCGTCGACGAGGCGGGCGATCGGGTCGGGCAGGCCCGCGTACTCCGGCGCGGTGAGCACGAACGGCTGCGGCCGGCCGGTGCGGCGGACGGTGGCCAGCACCTGCGCCAGCTCCCCGGCGGCCCAGGCGGGGAGGCGGTGCAGCCCGGAGACGATCACGCAGGTGCCGGCGTCGCGCAGCTCCGGCGTCCACAGCTCCAGCCACGGGGCGACGTCGCCGGCCTCGGGGGCGCGCGCGTGCAGCAGCCGCTGGCGGCCGGACAGCCGCCGCCGGGCCAGCGCGGCCAGCGTCGCCTTGCCCGCCCCCTCCTCGCCGACGACGACGGTCACCCGGCCCGCGGACACCGCGACCGCCGCCCGGTCGACCGCCGCCCGCCAGCCGCCGGACACGCAGGGGTCGCCGTCGTCGGGCGCCAGGGACCCGCCGATCACCCGGAACACCTCGCCCCGCGGCGCCGGGCGGACCAGCCGGCCGCCGGTGCGCACCGCCATGAGCGCGCTGGTGGCGCTGGCCGCCGTCTGGGCCAGGCCCAGCAGCAGCTCGGAGGAGGAGTCCGACCAGGTGGTCAGGTTGATGCTGCCGGCCAGCTCGCCGGTGGCGGGCTCGAGCACGGGCGCGGCGGCGCAGGTGTAGCCGCGCAGGTCGGTGCACCAGTGGTCGGCGGCGCGCACCAGCGACGGCGCGCGGTCGGCCAGCGACAGGCCCAGGCCGTTGGTGCCGGCGTTGCGCTCGCTGTAGGAGAAGCCGGGCGCCAGGTGCACGCGGTCGAGGGCGCGGGAGATCGACGCGTCGTCGCCGAGGCGGGCGAGCACGAAGCCGGCGGGGTCGGCGACCATCAGGCTCACCGGCTCGTCGGCGATGGTCGACTGCAGGTCGGTGAGCACGCGGTGGGCGCACTCGTAGAGCAGCGACCCGGTGTCGGGCGTGCCGGTGAACACGGGCACGACCTCGTCGGCCGGGACGCCGTACCCCTGGCTGCGCCGCCACGACGCCCGCACCCGCGGCGCGGCGGCCGGCGCCGGATCGGGCAGCGGCTCCGGCGGGGGCACCAGGTCCTCCACGGTCGCCTCCCGGCTGTGGCGTGTGTCACGGCAATGTACGCGCCGGGGGAGCGGCCGCGGCGTCTCAAGGTGAGACAGCCGGACGGTTCTCGGGGTGCCCGGGCGGACCTAGCGTCGGCCAGCAGAGGTGACCCGCCTCACACCCGGAGCCGACGGAGGCCGACGGATGTACACCAAGGACGGCGAGCAGTACTACGTCGTGGACGCCCACATCGCCCTGTGGGACGCGCGGCCGGAGAACCAGCGCAACGTGCACGGCAGGCAGTTCATCGACTGCTTCTACGACTACCACCGCAACCTCAGCCCCGAGGCGGAGGTCTGGCCCTACGAGGAGTACCTCTACCAGGGCGGCGAGCGGCTGATGCGCGACGTCTTCGTCGACGGGATCGTCGACCACGCGGTCTTCCAGCCGGCGCGGCTCGCGGAGTTCTACCACCGCGGCTTCGGGCAGACCGAGGAGGCGTTCGCGCTCGCCCGGGCCCATCCGGACAAGCTCACCTACAACCACTACTGGGACCCGCGCGACGGCGAGAACGGCCTCGACGCGCTGCGCGCCGCCGCCGAGCGCATGCAGCTCAAGGGCGTGAAGCTCTACACCGCCGACTGGCACGGGGAGTCCCGCGGCTGGAAGCTCACCGACCCGATGGCCTCCCGCTACCTGGAGCTGTCGCAGGAGCTCGGCATCCGCAACGTCCACGTCCACAAGGGCCCGACGATCCGCCCGCTGGACCGCGACGCCTTCGACGTCGCCGACGTCGACCACGCGGCCACCGACTTCCCCGACCTGACGTTCGTGGTGGAGCACTGCGGCCTGCCCCGCCTGGAGGACTTCTGCTGGATCGCCACCCAGGAGCCCAACGTCGTCGCCGGTCTCGCCGTGGCCATCCCGTTCATCCACACCCGGCCGCGGTACTTCGCGCAGATCATGGGCGAGCTCCTCTACTGGCTCGGCGAGGACCGCATCCTGTTCTCCAGCGACTACGCGCTCTGGACGCCGAAGTGGCTGGTGGAGGAGTTCGTGGACTTCCAGATCCCCGAGGACATGAGCCCGGAGTACGCGCCGATCACCGTCGAGCAGAAGAAGAAGGTGCTCGGCCTCAACGCCGCCCGGCTCTACGACCTCCCCGTCCCCGAGCACCTGCGGCTGCCCGAGGCCGACGAGACCGAGACCGGCCCGCGCGAGCCGGCCGCGGCCGACCTCGCGGGCGCCCGGTGACCGCCGTCCTGCCCGACCTCGACGCCGGGGTGACCGAGCAGCGGGTCCGCGCCGCGCTCGGCACCGTGGTCGACCCCGAGCTGGACGAGCCGATCACCGACCTGGGGTTCGTCCGCTCGGTCGCCGTGGACGCCGGCACCGTCGAGGTGCACCTGCGCCTGCCCACCTCGTTCTGCGCGCCCAACTTCGCCTGGCTGATGGTCTCCGACGCCTCCGACGCGGTCTCCGCCGTCGCGGGGGTCGCGCGGGTGGTCGTCGAGCTCGACGACCACTCCGACTCCGACCTCGTCAACCGCGGCCTGGCCGCCGGGCTCGGCTACCGCGGCACCTTCGGCTCGGAGGCCGAGGAGTCGCTGGACGAGCTGCGGGCCACCTTCACCCGCAAGGCGCACACCGCCGCCATGGAGCGGGCGCTCACCGGCCTGCTCCGCGCCGACCCGTCGGCCGACGTCCGGGCGGTCACCCTCGGCGACCTCCCGCCCGACGCCGCCGCGGCGCTGCGCCGCCGGCGGGCCGCCGTCGGACTGCCGGTCGACGACGGCGCACCCGTGCTCGTCCGTGACGACGGCACCCGCCCCGGCCCCGCCGACGCCGCCCTGGTGCTGCGCCGCGCCCGGTCGGTGCGGATCTCCGTCGACGGCAACGCCCACTTCTGCCGCGGGCTGCTCACCACCCGCTATCCCGGGTCGGAGGCCGACCAGGTGCCCCGCCCCGACGACCGTCCCGTCCTGCCCCTGGAGGTCCTGCCGTGAAGGCCGTCCGCGTGCACGAGTACCACGCCGACCCCACGATCGACGACATCCCGGAACCGGAGATCCGGGGTCCCCTCGACGTCGTCGTCAGGATCGGCGGCGCCGGGGTGTGCCGCACCGACCTGCACATCCTCGAGGGCCAGTGGGCCGACCTGCAGAACCCCGACCTGCCCTACGTGATCGGGCACGAGAACGCCGGGTGGGTGCACGCGGTCGGGGAGGGGGTCACCAACGTCGCCGTCGGCGACACGGTGATCCTGCACCCGCAGCCCAGCTGCGGCCTGTGCCTGGCCTGCCGCGCCGGCCGGGACATGCAGTGCGAGCACGCCTTCTTCCCCGGGCTGTCGAACGACGACGGCGGCATGGCCGAGTACCTGCGCACCACCGCCCGCGCCTGCGTGAGGCTCGACCCGTCGACCGACCCGGCCGACGTCGCGGCGCTGGCCGACGCCGGCATCACCGCCTACCACGCCGTGCGCAAGGCCCTGCCGCTGCTGCACCCGGGCACCACGGCGGTCGTGCAGGGCGCCGGCGGCCTCGGCCACATCGGCGTCCAGTGCCTGGCCGCGCTGTCGGCCACCCGGGTCGTCGTCGTCGACCGCAACCCCGAGGCACTCGAGCTCGCCCGGCAGATCGGCGCGGACGAGACCGTGGTGGCCGACGGCGACCAGGTGCGGGCCGTCCAGGAGCTGACCGGCGGGGGTGCGGACGTCGTCTTCGACTTCGTCGCCGAGCAGGGTGCCGAGACGGACGCCTGGCACATGACCGGCCCGGCCGGCTCGCTCTACGTCATCGGCTACGGCGGCGAGCTGCGGATCCCGACGCTGGAGTTCGTCGCCGCGGAGAAGAACGTCGTCGGCAACATCGTCGGCACCTACACCGACCTGGCCGAGCTGATGGTGCTCGCGCAGGCCGGGAAGGTCACCCTGCACACCCGGCAGTACCCGCTCGACCGGGCCGTGGACGCGCTGCGGGACCTCGACGCCGGGAAGGTCCGGGGCCGCGCGATCCTCGTGCCCTGAGCCGGCGCGGCCCCGGCCCGTCCCGGCCGGGGTCGCGTCTACCGCTCGGTGTCCATGCGCTGCACGAGGTCGCCGCTGAACCGGTACACGTGCCGGACGGTCTCCCGTGACAGGACCGTGCCGCCCGGGTCCCGCACGGTCATGGCCACGGTGACCGCCACCGAGCCGTCGGGGCGCTCCTCGAACCCGGTCGGCCGCAGCAGGGGGCGGATCTGCGCCCACTGGCGCTCCCAGTAGCCGCGCACCTCCTCGTGCCCGGAGAGCCGGCCGCCCTCCCAGCCGTTGGGCCAGTCGACGTCGGGGGCCATGGCGGCCAGAACCGCGTCCACGTCGCGGGCGGTGAAGGCCGCGTACAGCGAGCGCAGCCGGTCGGCGCGGTCCGGTGGGGTCATGGGTCGGGTCCTCTCGCGACGGCGGTCCGGGCACCCGCCATCCTGGTGCCCCACCCGCCCGACAGGAGAGACCATGACGCTCGCCGCCCCGCGGCACCCCGCCACCGCCGCCGACGACGCCGCGCTGCGCGAGATCGAGCAGCGCGTGCTGTGGCTGGCCACGGCGGTCGTCGACCACGCCAACCGGGTGCGCCCGAACCCGGGCGGGCTCAAGGTCGGCGGCCACCAGGCCTCCAGCGCGTCGATGGTGACGATCATGACGGCGCTGTGGCTGGAGCAGTTGCGGGCCGACGACCGGGTGTCGGTGAAGCCGCACGCCTCGCCGGTGCTGCACGCGCTGGAGTTCCTGCTCGGGCAGCTCGACGCCTCCTGGCTGACCACGCTGCGCGCGTTCGGCGGGCTGCAGTCCTATCCCTCGCGGCTGAAGGACCCCGTGCCGGCGGACTACTCGACCGGCTCGGTCGGCATCGGGGCGACCGCGCCGATCTGGGGCGCGCTGGCGCGCCGCTACGTCAACACCCAGTTCGGCACCGGCGGCACGGGACGGCAGTGGTCGCTGGTCGGCGACGCCGAGCTCGACGAGGGCGCGGTGTGGGAGGCCGTGCTCGACCCGATGGTCGCCGAGCTCGGCGAGGTGAACTGGATCGTCGACCTCAACCGGCAGTCGCTGGACCGCGTCGTCCCCACCATGGGCGCGACCCGGCTGCAGGGGATGTTCACCGCCGCCGGCTGGCAGGTGCTCACCGTCAAGTACGGCGCGCTGCTGGAGGAGCTGTTCACCCGGCCCGGCGGCGCGCAGCTGCGGGACCGCATCGACGGCATGGGCAACGCCGAGTACCAGCGGCTGCTGCGGCGCACGGCCGAGGAGGTCCGCCGCGAGCTGCCGGGGGAGGGGCCCGGCGCCGGGGCGATCGCCGCGCTCGTCGCCGGGGTCTCCGACGCCGACCTGCTCGCCGCGGTGCGCAACCTCGGCGGCCACGACCTCGGCGCGCTGCGCGAGGCCTTCTCGCGGATCGACGACACCCGCCCCACCGTCGTGATCGCCTATACGCTCAAGGGCTACGGGCTGGCCACCGAGGGGCACCCGCAGAACCACTCGGCGCTGCTCACCGAGGCGCAGCTGGGCGAGCTGGCCGAGCGGGTCGGCGTCGACCCCGCCCGGCCGTGGGCCGGCTTCCCGGCCGGCAGCCGCCCCGCGGAGCTGCTGGCCGCGGCCGCCGCGCGGCTGCGGCGCCCGGCGCCCGAGGACCGGCCCGCGCCGCCCGTGCCGGCCGACCTGGGCCGCACGCCGTCGGGCACCGCCACCACGCAGGCGGCGCTGGGCCGCACGCTGCTCGACCTCAGCCGCGCCGCGCCGGAGGTGGGCCGGCGGGTGGTCACCGTCAGCCCCGACGTGTCCAGCTCGACCAACCTCGGCGGCTGGGTGAACAAGGTCGGCGTCTGGTCGCACGAGGACCGGCGCAACTGGTTCGCCGACGACCCCGAGACGATCCTGCACTGGCGGGAGCGGCCCTCGGGCCAGCACGTGGAGCTCGGCATCGCCGAGACCAACCTGGTCGGCGCCATCGGGGAGCTGGGCGCCACGTGGTCACGGTGGGGTCAGCCGCTGCTGCCGGTCGGCGTCCTCTACGACCCGTTCGTGGGGCGGGCGCTGGAACCCTGGTCGTTCACCATCTACGCCGGCGGGCAGTCGCTGCTGGTCGGGACGCCGTCGGGCGTGACGCTGGCGCCCGAGGGCGGCGCGCACCAGTCGATCACCACGCCGTCGATCGGGCTCGAGCAGCCCGGCTGCCTGTCCTACGAGCCGGCGTTCGCCCTCGACACCGAGTGGGTGCTGCTCGCCGCGCTCGGGCAGATGGGCCGCCCCGGCGGGTCCTCGGCCTACGTGCGGCTGTCCACCCGGCCGGTCGACCAGGCGCTGGCCGCCGTCCCCGCCGACCCGGCCGCACGGGAGCGGCGGCGCCGCCAGGTGGTGGCCGGCGCCTATCCGCTGCGCCGGGTGCCGCGCCCGGCGGTCACCCTCGCCGCGATGGGCGCGCTCGTCCCCGAGGCGCTGGCCGCCGCCGAGCGGCTCGACGGGCTCGGGTTCCCCGCCGACGTCGTCGTCGTCACCAGCCCCGGGCTGCTGTTCCGGGCGCTGCAGGCACGCCGCGGCCTGGACGAGGCCGCGCCGTGGGTGCTCGACGCC
The DNA here is from genome assembly GCF_003182485.1 of Geodermatophilus normandii. Taxonomy (NCBI): domain Bacteria; kingdom Bacillati; phylum Actinomycetota; class Actinomycetes; order Geodermatophilales; family Geodermatophilaceae; genus Geodermatophilus; species Geodermatophilus normandii. The sequence continues at coordinate 3,504,280 of NZ_QGTX01000001.1, forward strand.
GCGCTGCCCGCCGACCGGGCCACGCCGCTGGTCACCGTCCTCGACGGGCACCCGCACACGCTGGCCTTCCTCGCCGGCGTGCGCGGGGTGCCGGCCGCGCACCTGGGCGTCACCCGCTTCGGGCAGTCCGGCGACCTCGACAGCGTGTACCGCTCCCACGGCCTCGACGTCGACTCGCTGGTCGGCGCGGCGCTCGACCTCGTCGACTGACGGTGCGCGCGTTCGTCGTCACCGGGCCAGGCGAGGGCGGGGTGCAGGAGGTGCCCGACCCCGTGGCGGCCCCGGGGGAGGTGGTCGTCGACGTCGAGCGGGCCGGCGTGTGCGGCACCGACGTCGAGTTCTGGACCGGCGAGATGGCCTACCTGCACCAGGGGCACGCCGCCTACCCGGTGCGGCTCGGGCACGAGTGGGCCGGCACCGTCACCGCGGTGGGGGAGGGCGTGGACCCCTCCTGGACCGGCCGGCGGGTCACCGGCGACACGATGCTGGGCGAGGGCAGCTGCCGCCGCTGCCGGCGCGGGCAGCAGCACGTCTGCGCGCAGCGGCAGGAGGTGGGCATCCGCGGCGGCCGCCCGGGGGCGCTGGCCGAGCGGCTCGCCGTGCCGGCGAGGTCGCTGCACGCCCTGCCCGGCGCCGTCGACCCCGTCCTCGGCGCGCTGGTCGAGCCCGGCGGCAACGCGCTGCGGGCGGCGCGGGCCACCGGCGCGGGGCCGGGCGACCGGGCGCTGGTGGTCGGCCCCGGCACGATCGGCCTGCTGACGGCGATGTTCCTGCGGGCCGCCGGCGCGGAGGTGCACCTGCTGGGCGTCACCGCGCCGTCGCTCGCCTTCGCCCGGGACCTGGGGTTCGCCGCCTCCGACGTCCCGCCGGACCTCCCGCTCGACGCCGTCGTCGACGCCTCGAGCGACCCCGCCGCCCCGGCGCGGGCGCTGGACCTCGTGGAGCCGGGCGGCCGGGTGGTCTACATCGGGCTGGCCGGGGTCCCGAGCACGGTGGACACCCGGGCGCTGGTGCTCGGCGACGTCACCGCGGTGGGCGTCCTGTCCGCCTCCCCCGGGCTCGCCGACACGGTGGCCGCGTACGCCGCCGGCGACGTCGACCCGCGGCCGCTGGTGGCCGCCACCGTGGGCCTCGCGCAGGTGGGCGCGGTGCTCGGCGGGCGGCGGCCCGAGGGCGCCGGGCCGGGACCCAAGGTGCAGGTCGACATGACGACCTGACGACCGGGGTGCCGCGCGCAGCGGCGAGGTCCTCGTGTGGGAGCGTTTCCCCCGTGATCGGACACGAGGACCTCGCCGTGCGGACGCTGGGGCCCTGCCGCATCGACTCGCCGCTGGCCGAGCGGCTGGCCGCCCGGGAGACGACGCAGCACTCGGTGGTGGAGGACGACCGCATCCTCTTCGACGACACGCTCTCCATGGCCGGGGTCCGCGGCGTCCCGGTCGGGCAGCTGCCCAGTCTCGAGCCCGGCGGCCCGCGCCAGCGCATCTACTTCGACCCGGCCAAGACGCGGGTCGGCATCGTCACCTGCGGCGGGCTGTGCCCGGGCCTCAACGACGTCATCCGCGGGCTGGTGCTCGAGCTGTGCCGCCACTACGGCGTGCGCCGGATCGTCGGCTTCCGCAACGGCTACCGCGGCTTCATCCCGCACTACGGCGAGGACGTCGTCGACCTCTCGCCCGAGGTCGTCCAGCACATCGACGACGAGGGCGGCACGATCCTCGGCACCTCGCGCGGGATGCAGGACCCCGAGGAGATCGTCGACGCGCTCGAGCGGCTGGCGATCAACATCCTGTTCGTCATCGGCGGCGACGGGACGATCCGCGGCGCGATGGAGGTCGTGCGGGTCATCGGCGAGCGCGGGCTGAAGATCGCCGTCGTCGGCGTGCCGAAGACGATCGACAACGACATCCCCTACATCGACCAGAGCTTCGGCTTCCAGACGGCGATGTCGGAGGCGACGAAGTCCATCCACGCCGCGAGCGTGGAGGCGCGGTCGGCGCCCGGCGGCGTCGGGCTGGTCAAGCTCATGGGCCGGCACTCGGGCTTCATCGCCTGCTACTCGACGCTGGCCAAGGACGACGCCGACTACGTGCTCATCCCGGAGGTGCCCTTCGCCCTGCAGGGGGAGGGCGGCTTCCTCGAGCACCTGCGGCGCCGGGTGGAGGACCGCGGGCACGCGGTCGTCGTGGTGGCCGAGGGCGCCGGTCAGGAGCACATCGAGGAGCACGAGCCCGGCCGCGACGCCTCGGGGAACGTCCGCCTCGGCGACATCGGCCGGCTGATGCGCCGGCTGATCACCGAGCACCTCGACGACGCCAAGGTCGAGAACAACGTCCGCTACTTTGACCCGAGCTACGCCATCCGCAGCGTGCCGGCCAACCCCTACGACAGCGCCTACTGCCTGCGGCTCGCGCACGCCGCCGTGCACGCGGCGATGGCCGGGCGCACCGAGGTGATCGTGGCGCGGCGGCGGCGGCGGTTCGTGCACATCCCGATGGCGCTGGCGGTCAGCCGCCGCAACCACGTCGACCCGCTGGGCGACCTGTGGATGTCGGTGCTCGAGGCGACCGGGCAGCCCGTCCGGTTCGAGTAGCCGGCGGGGGCGGCGGCGGTGTTCCTGCGCATCTGGACCTACGGGGTCCTCCCGGACGCGCTGAACCGCTTCGTCGCCGCCTACGGGCCGGACGGGGAGTGGGCGCGGCTGTTCGCCCGGGCCGACGGCTTCCTCGGCACGGAGCTGTTCCGCGACGCGGGCGGGGGGACCCGCTTCGTCACGGTCGACCGGTGGCGCGACGAGGCGGACTGGACGGCGTTCCTCGCGCGGTGGGCGCAGGACTACCGGACCCTCGACGGTCGGCTCGCCCCCCTGACCGGGGGGCAGGCGCTGCTGTTCGAGGGGGCGTCCCCGGGCCGGTGAGGGCCCGCGCTCCGGGAACGCGGCGCGGAGGTCTTCGGTCGGCAGGTCCCGAGGACCAGCGTGCGCCGCCACCGCCGTCTCGCGAGGTGATCCGATGACGCGTCGCCTGCGCACCTCCGTGGTCGCCACCGCTGCCTGCCTCGCGCTGGGTCCGCCCAGTGCTCAGGCGGCTCCTCCGGAACGGGTCGAGAACACCGTCCTCGACCCGGCGGAGACCGTGGAGGACGAGTTCCTCACGGAGGCGTGCGGCGTCCCGGTGACCAGCTCGGCCCGCGGCCACGTCCGGCTCACGCTGCTCTTCGACAGGTCGGGCGAGATCTCCCGCGTCGTCGCCCACCCGAGCTCCACGAACACCCTCACCAGCCCGTACGGGACCCTGACCACGTCCGACCGTGGCATGGACAGGACCACGTTCAACGCGGACGGGACGGTCACCGTCTTCGGGACGGGCGTCCACCCGGAGGTCGCGGGCGGAGCGCATGCCATCGGTCTGGAGGTGCTGACCCTCGACGGCGGGACCGGGGAGCTGCTCGACGCCGAGTACCACGGCCGCTTCGACGTGGTGGAGCCGGAGATCGTCCCCCACATCTGCGATCGCCTCGGGCCGGCCCGAGGGGGCATCCCGGCCGTCCCACGGCTCGATCGGCACGTCCTCCGGCGTCGACCGCTCCGTGTCCGGTGACGGCGTGGGTGGTCAGCCGCCCCGGTACACGCCGCCCGGCTCGACGGCACCGAGCAGCTGCGGAACGGTCACCAGGGTGTAACCCCGGGCGCGCAGGGCGTCGATGATCCCGGGCACGGCCTCGACGGTCGTCGGGTGGATGTCGTGCATCAGGACGATCCCCCCGGGGTGGGCCCCCTCGAGTGCGCGCCGGGTGGTGGTCGCGACGTCCCGGTTGAGCCAGTCCTGGGTGTCGACGTCCCACAGCACCTGCGCGTAGCCGAGCCCGCCGACCACCTCGCCGACGCGCGCGTCGGTCTCCCCGTAGGGCGGGCGCATAAGGTCGGTGGTCACCCCGGCGCCGCGCAGTGCCGCCGTGGTCCGGTCGACCTCGTCGGCGATCTGCCCGGCGGTGAGCAGCGGCAGGTGGGGGTGGCTCCAGGTGTGGCTGCCGAGCGCGTGTCCCTCCCGCGCCGCGCGGCGGACCAGGTCGGGCATGGCGGCGACGCTGCCACCGAGGACGAAGAAGGTGGCGGGGACGCCGGCGTCGGCCAGCTCGTCGAGCAGGTCGGCCGTGTACGGGCCGGGACCGTCGTCGAAGGTGAGCGCGATGCAGGCCAGCCGCGTGCAGTCGACGGCGCCGCCCGCGGCGGCCGGCGTGTCCGGCGGCTCGGCGGGGACACCGCGGAACCCGTCGGCATCCAGCGCCGCGTCCCGGACCCGTCGCCCGGGGCCGGACAGGACGTCGTCGGCATCGGCGGCCGGGACGCGGACGGCGACGGCGTCGAGGGTGCGCAGTCCGGCCTCCTGCCGGTCCAGGACGACGGTGAGCGACCCGTCGCCGCCGAAGCGCACGTCGGAGGCGACGACGGCGGGGTCCGGCGGCTCGCCGGCGAGGTCGGCCTCGCCGAGCGCCGCGGTCACCCACCCGGCCAGCCGCTCCGGGTCGGCGACCAGCTCGGCGGCGGTCCACGTCTCCCCGGAGGCGACGTCGGTGTAGACGCTGGTCGTCGTCGTGGTCGTCCCGTGCGGCGCGCCTCCGGTGTAGCTGCGCGACGTCACGCGCACGCCGAGCACGTCACCGGTCGCCTGGACCAGTCCCCAGCCGACGGTGAGCACGTTGACCCCGTCGTCGCGGCGGGCCGCCTCGTACCGCCGGACCTCGGCGTCGACCAGCGCGGTCAGCACCTGACCGAGGGAGTCGACCCCGGTGAGGGTGACCGTCGCGATCCCGCGCTGGTCGTCGGGCTGCAGGACCGTCTCCTGGTGCGGGACGAGGCCGGCGACCGACGAGCCGTCGCCCACCGGCGGGACGTCCACGACCTCCGCACCGGCTCCCGCACCGGCTCCCGCACCGACTCCCGCACCGACTCCCGCACCGGCTCCCGCACCGATCTCCGCACCGACCCCCGTGCCGACGTCCGCAGCGCCTCCGGCGCCGACCGCCGTGCCCCCTGCAGCGCCGACGTCCGCCACCGACGGGGACGCCGCCGAGGACGGGCCCTCCGTGGCCGGTGGACCGCCCGCCGACGGGCCGGCCGAGGAGACCGCCCCGGGGGCCGCGTCGGTCCAGCCGGTCGCGGCCGGGCCGCACGCGGTCAGCACCAGCAGGCAGGCGACGGGCACGATGCAACGACGAGCGGTTCGGGTAGGCACTCGGTTCCCCCTGCGGAGCTGCCCCGATGTCGGCGGGGCATGCGTCGGACTCCCTGCGCCACCCCGTCACGCGTCCGCGGATGATCACACGGTGAGTCGGTGCACAGCCGGCATCCGGCCGTGCCGGTGATCACGATCCGGTCGCGCTCCGGCGTGTCCTGCCGTCGGCGCCGGCGCGTCGTCCGGCACGGCACCCGTCGCGGGGACGTCGAGCCGGCGACCGAGCGGGCCTCGCAGGACGACGCGCCCTGCGACGTCTGCGGTGGCGTCGGCGTCCTCGCAGGACGCGTCCTCGCGGTCCGTGCTGACCAGCCCGTCCGGGCGGGCCCGCGGGTGTGCACACGGCGGACGGGTCCCACGCGCCGGGCCAGGGTCCCGGCGCGGGCGGTCGTCACGGCGGGATCCGCGACGGGTCGGTGGCCGGCCACCGTCCGCCGGCTACGCGTCCAGGGGCAGCGCGTCCAGGGGCAGCGCGTCGAGGGGCAGCGCGGCGAGCTCGGCGCGGGAGGAGACGCCGAGCTTGGCGAAGACGTTCCGCAGGTGGAACTCGACGGTGCGGGGGCTGAGGAACAGCTGGGCGGCGACGTCCCGGGTCGGCAGCCCCTGCCGGACCAGGACGGTGACCTGGCGTTCCTGCGGGCTCAGGTCTGTCGCGGTGGACACGTCGCGACGACGGGCGGTCTCGCCGGACGCGCGCAGCTCGGCCGCGGCGCGTGCGGCGTAGGAGACCGCGCCGAGGTCGTCGAAGAGGCCCAGCGCGGCGCGCAGGTGCTCGCGGGCGTCGACCCGGCGGCGCGCGCGGCGCAGGAACTCACCGAGGGCCAGCTCGGTGCGGGCCCGGTCGGGGAGGCGCAGCGAGCCCGCATGGGCGGTCAGGGCACGGCGGAGGTGCTCCTCGGCGGCGGGACCCTCGGCGAGCAGGGCGCGGCCGTGCTCGGCGACCGCGACCGCGGCCGGGGCGCCGGTGCCGGCGGCGAAGGCGGCCAGCTCCTCCACCCACGCGCGGGCGACGTCGTCCCGGCCGGCTTGGACGGCGACCTCCAGGCAGTCGATCGCCGCGAGCCGACGGATCGTGGGCTCCGTGATCTGCACCAGGTGGTGCAGGGCGGTCGCCGACTGCCGGCCGGCCCGCACTCCTCGCGCCCAGTGCAGCAGGTCGACGACGACGGTGTCGGTGACCCCACCCTGGTGCGCCTGCCGGATGGCCGCGGCCTCGGCGACCTGGCGCTCGGCGGCGTCGTCCCCACGCCGGGCCGAGAGCAGGGCGAGCTGGGCGGTGGGCAGCGCGGTCATCCCGGCCCGGCCGGTACCCGCCGCCAGTCGCAGCGCCTCGGTGGCGGCGCTGGTCGCCTCCGCCCAGGCGCCCACGGCGATCTGGAACTGCGCACCGCGGGTCAGGGCGTACTCGACGAGGTCCAGCGCTCCGGCGCGGCGGGCGGCGGTCAGCAGCCGCTCGTGCAGCCGCAGCCCGCGCTCGTCGTCGCCGATCACGAGGGCGGCGATGCCCAGGTTGCGCTGCACGTGATCGGGGACGAACTCGGTCCCGGTCAGCGCGAACGCCTCGCGGAAGGAACCCGCGGCGGCGGTCCAGTCCCGGCGGGCCGCGGCGAGGAACCCGCGCAGCAGGGCCGCCGCGGCCCGAACACGGGCCGGGGCGTCCGGCGCCGGCACGGGCATCAGCGCACCCGGGTCCACCGCGCGCGGCGACCGCGCTCCGAACACCGCCAGCGTGGACGCGACCACCGCCAGCTGCCGCGCCAGCGCCGGGTCGACGCCGCTGGCGGCCTGGGCGGCCTGCAGGACGAGGTCGTAGCCGTCGTCGAGGGACCCGGTGGTCCACTCGATCTGCCCCTGCAGGGCCAGCAACTGCGCTCGCAGCGGTGGATCGGTCACCCCGGCCCCGGCGGCGGTCGCCAGCGCCGCCGCCCGCCACGGGTGCGCACCCGACCAGGCGGCGGACGCGGCCAGGTACAACCGCCGCCCCCGGGCCTCCGAGCCGCTGGTGAGCTCGGCGGCGCGGGCCCACGCGGCGGCGGCCGCCTCGTGGCCTCCCCGGGCCGCGGCGCGCTCGGCGACCGCGTCGAGGGCGGCGACGACCGCCTCGTCCGGCCGGTCGGCGGCGGCCGCCAGGTGCCAGGCACGCCGGTCCAGGTCGGCGGCGAGCACGTCGGCCAGCGCGCGGTGCACGGCGCGTCGCTGCGCGCTGGTCGCCGCCCGGTAGACCGCGGAGCGCACCAGCGGGTGGTGGAGCGACAGCCCGGTCCCCTCGACGCGCACCAGCCCGGCACGCTCGACCTCGTCGAGGGCGTCACCGGCATCGAGGTGCCGGGCGGCGTCGACGACGACGGGCAGCCGGGAGGTGTCGTCGGCCGCGGCCACCAGGAGGAACCGCTGGGCCGCGGCGGTCAGCCGGCGGCAGCGGTCCAGGAACCCCCGCTCGACGCCGCCGGTCAGCGGCAGCGGCGCCGGCAGCGGCGCCCGCCCGGCCAGCTGGTCGCCGGTGAGGACACCGGCCAGCTCGACCAGCGCGAGCGGGTTGCCGCCGGTGGCGGTGACCAGGTGGTCACGGACCGCCGGGTCGATCTCGCGGGCGCCGAGCAGCGTGTCGGCGTCCTCGCCGCCGACGCCACCGAGGACGACGGTGGGCAGGTCCCCGGCGTCGAGGTCGTGGACGTCGCCGTCGCGGGCGGCGAACAGCAGCGCCACGCGTTCGGCCTGCAGCCGGCGGGCGGCGAACAGCAGTGCCGCAGCCGACGCGTCGTCCAGCCAGTGCGCGTCGTCGACGACCACCAGGACGGGCGACTCCTCGGCCGCGTCGGCCAGCAGGCTCAGCACGCCGAGGAACGCGAGGAACCGGTCACCGTCGCCTGCGGCCTCGCCCAGCGCCGCGCGCAGGGCGGTCCGCTGTGGCGCCGGCAGCGCCGGCAGGCGTGCGCGCAGGGGCCGGAGCAGCCGCTGGAGGGCAGCGAACGCCAGCGGGGACTCCGACTCCACGCCCTGCGTGCGCACCACGGTCATGCCCGCCGCGGACCCGACGGCGTCGGCCAGCAGGGTCGACTTGCCGGACCCGGCCACGCCGCGGACCACGAGTGCCCCGCCGCGCGCGGACCCGGCGGCGTCGAGCAGCGCCGCGATCGCCGCGCGTTCGGCCTCGCGCCCGGCCAACACGGCGCCGACCGTACCGGCCCCCGGTGCCCCGGCTCCGCTCGCCGATCCCGGCGGGGAACCCGGTGGGAACACCGTCCCGAACCCCCACCGCGGCGTCCAGGCTCCACGTCGACCGGCTCGCCTCCGCCGGCCGGCGCCGACTCTCCTCGGGACACCTCATGACGGGCACTGCATCGAGCACCTCCGCCACCGGCACCCGCGGGGGCCTGCGCACACCGGCGGCCTGGGGTGCGGTCGCCGGCGGCGTCCAGGCCGCCTCACCGCTGGCCTTCCCCTGGCTGGACACCACGACCGTCCACGCCCTCGGGCTCACCCTCATCGCCGCCGTCTACATCGGCTTCGCCGTCGCCGACGGGCGCCGGCACGTCCTCGTCGCCGAGGTGGCCGTCGCCTCGGTCTTCGTGCTCCTCGCCGCCGCCGCGGTGCGCGGATCCGCCTGGCTGATCGTCGTCGGGCTGGTCGGTCACGGGCTGAAGGACGTGTGGCAGCACCGCACGCAGTTCGTGGCCGGCACCCGCTGGTGGCCGCCGTTCTGCGCCGTCGTCGACGGGGTCGCCGCCGTGCTCGTCGCCGCCGCGCTCGTGGCCGGCCTCGCCGTTCCGGGATGAACGCGGCCGCCAGGGGGTCACGCGGTGAAGGCGGTCACCAGCGCGGACACCAGTGCGGAGTGGCCGTACGCGCGGGTGGTGTTGGCCATGACCACCACCCCCAGGCCCAGGTCCGGGTACAGCCGCATCGCGTTCCAGAACCCGCCGCCGGTGCCCCAGTGCTCGACGAAGGCGGGTCGGGCGTCCCGGTCCGCGGGCCTGCGGAACCAGCCCAGTCCCAGGTCGAACGGCCGGCCCGGGGTGGTGATGGTGCGCATCGCGCGCGCGGTCTCCGGGGTGAGGACCCGGTTGCCCTCGACGACTCCGTCGGCCAGGTGGAGCCGGAGCAGCCGGGCGGCGTCCGGTGCGGTCCCGATCAGCCCGCCGTAGCCGGCACCGGCCACCCGGAACGGTCGCAGCGCCACCTGGCCGCCGTGTCGCTCGCCGACGAGCCCGCCCGGCAGCGCGGCCCGCAGCGCGGGGACCAGCGGACGAGGCAGGCGGACGTGGCCGCTGGCGTGGTCCGCCCCCGGACGGTGGGTGTAGCCGGTGGCGGTCATGCCGGCCGGGACCAGCACCGCGCGCCGCACGTGGTCGGTGAACGGCTCGCCGGAGGCGTGGGCGATGGCCTCCGCGAGGACGAGGTAGCCGAGGTTCGAGTAGCGCGCGGGCCCGCCCGGAGGCCGCGTCGGGTGGCCGTGCCGGGCCAGCAACCGCCGGGTGGCGGTGTGGACGTCGCCGTCGGGAGCGTCGGCGGGCAGCACCCAGCGGACCGGCAGCGGGTTGGGCGCCCCGGCCGTGTGGTCGAGCAACTGCCGCACCCGGGGCAGCTCCCCGGAGCGGGTCGCGAAGGCGGGGACCAGCTCGCGGACCGGGGCGTCGAGGTCGAGGCGGCCCTCGTCGGCCAGCCGCATCGCCGCGGTGGCGGTGGCGATCTTGGACATGGAGAACCACGGGTAGCCGGTGTCGACGGTGGCCGGGCGCCGGGTGCTCAGGTCGGCGTGTCCGAAGCCCTCGGCGAACAGCAGCCGGTCGGCGTCGGTCACGGCGACGGTCAGGCCGGGCACGTGGTGGCGGGCCATGAGGTCGGTGACGGTGGCGCGGGCCCGGTCGAGGGCGGCGGGGTCAGCGGGCCGGGTGCGGGTCGGGGACATGGCGGGTGCCTTCCTGACGTCGGGACCGGATGAAGCCGATGTAGGCCCGGACGTGTGCCTCCTCGCCGGCGGTCAGCGGCGGGCCGTCGTAGGAGAGCCCGGGCGGACCCTCGAGCGGGGCGGCGGGCACGGTGTAGGGCCGTGGGTCGAGGCCACCGACCTCGCGCAGTGCCGTGTCGAGGCGCTGCAGGGCGGCGCGCTGCCGGGGCTCGTCGGGGCCCAGGGCGGCGGCCAGTGTCCGGGTGGCGGCGAAGAAGGCGTCGGCGGTCCGCGTGTGCGCGTCCTCGCCGGCCGGGGTCAGGGCGAGCAGCCGGGATCGTCCGTCCGCCGGGTTGGGGCGCTGCTCGACGTGTCCGCGCTGCTGCAGCCGGCGGACCAGTGTCGACACCGTCGTCGGGCGCATCGCGGTCCAGCGGACCACCTGGCTCGGGGTGACCGGCCCGAACCGGCGCAGCAGCGAGTAGAAGCCGAAGTCCTCGCCGGACAGCCCTCCGGTGACGGTGAGGACGTCGTCCAGCGCCCCGGAGATCAGGTGGTTGACGAGCCACAGGTCGAACAGCACCGACATCTCCGGCGTGCTGCCCGGGGGGAGCTCGGCCATGGCCGGATACTACGGAACCGCACCAAGATGTGGCAAGGACGTACCAACCGGGTCACGCGGCGACACCGCGCACCGCCCACCGGGCACGGGTGAGGGCCTCCGCGGCCGGCCGCGGATCGCCGGGCCGACGGCACCGCCGCCGACGTGGACCGGAACGGTGTGGATGCCGCGGACCCGTGGGGGACCGGTGTCGTGGAGGTGGTCTCCTCCTGCCACTCCCCGGTCGTGGTGCGGCGGCGCACACGGAGCTCGCGCCGGCCCGGAGCGGCCTGCCAGGTGGCCGACCACGGGCGCCAGGCGTCCGGGCCGAGGTCGGGACCGAGGGTGGCGTCGGTCCACGGTCCGCCGTCGACCTGCAGTTGCACGCGGTCGACCCCGACCGGCGGCGCCCGGGCGCCGCCGCGGACGGGAACCTCGCCGGGCGCGAGGTGACCGCGGGCACCGGGGACGTCGATCCGGGAGGCCGGGTGCACCGGGTGGGTGCCGTCGGCCGAGCCGCGCGACCCCCGGTGCGACGGCGGCGGTGTCGCGGTGACGGCGAGCCGCCGCAGCCACGTGAGGTTGCCGTCCTGTCCGTGCCGGCAGGAGACGAGCAGCCGGGCGGGGCTGCCGTGCTCGCGGGGCAGGGGCTGCCTGGCCATGCCGACGGCGAGGAACCCGTGGGCCCGGGCGGCCGCCACGGGGAGCTCCTCGGGGTGGTCGGGGCGGGCGCCCGGGCCTCACACCGGTGAGGTCGCCCGGGTCGCCGGCGCGCGACCGGACACGCCGGTGGAACCGGCGCCGACGGTCAGCCGGGCGGCCAGTGCCTCCGCGTCGGCGCCCACGAAGCCGAGCAGCGCGGATCCGCGGCAGGTCTGCCAGGGGAGGCCGAGGACGTGCAGGCCGGGGACGTCGGTGGTCCCGGCGGTGTGGCGGACCTGCCCGTCGACGACGACGCCGGGCACGTGCAGCCAGGAGTGGTCGGGGCGGTAGCCGGTGGCCCACACGACCGCGACGACGTCGACGGTGCTGCCGTCGGCGAAGCGGGCGGTGCGGCCGGTGAGGCCGGTCAGCCGCGGCCGGAAGTCGACGCCGCGGCGGCGCAGGTCGCGGCTGCGGCTGCCGATCACCAGGTCGCCGCGGGCGCGCAGCCGGCGGGCGATGCGGCTGGAGCTCGGCACGGTGAAGAACCGCACCGCCGACAGCCAGGAGAACAGGTCGCGGCCGGCGATGCGCTGGGGCAGCTCGGTCGGCCGGGTGCCGACGGCGACGGTGACCGGCTGGGTGGCGGCCAGCTCGGCGGCGACCTGCAGGCCGGAGTTGGCCGCGCCGACCACGAGCACGCGACCTCCGCCGGGCAGCTGGGCCGGGTTGCGGTACCCGGCGGTGTGGACCTGCGGCACGTCCGGGTCGAGCCCGCCGGCGATGGCGGGGACGTGCGGGGTCTGGAACGGGCCGGTGGCGACCACGACCTGCCGGGCGCGCAGCGTCCCGGTGGGGGTGGTGGCAGTGAAGGTGCCGTCGGCGTCGCGGTGCAGCCGCAGCACGGGGGTGTCCAGCCGCACCGGCAGGGCGAAGTGGGCGGCGTACGCGGCGAGGTAGTCGGCGACGTCGTCCTTGCCCGGGTGGGTGTCGGCGGGGGCCGGGAACGGCAGGCCGGGCAGCGAGTCGTACTGGGCGGGGCTGAACAGCCGGAGCGAGTCCCACCGGGTCCGCCAGGAGTGGCCGATCTCCGGCCCGGCGTCGACCAGCAGGAAGTCCGCGCCGCGGCGGGCGAGGTGGGGACCGAGGGCGAGTCCGGCCTGGCCGGCGCCGATGACGAGGACGTCGAGGAGGCGGTCGGTGGACGAGGTGGTCGGCATGGCTTTCTCCAGGGAGCAGGGGAGCGGAGGGGCGGGGTCAGCGGCCACACGAGGCCCGCGGTGCGCAGGACGGTGGCGGGGCACGGGCCGGCGACCAGGCACGTCTCGGCGTGCCGGCGCCGCACCACCCGACCGAGACGGTGCTGGTCACCGGGGCTCCTCCGTCCGTGCGGGTCTGCAGCGGACGCTAGGAGCCGGCCGTCGGGGTCACGCCGGTGGAACCGCCAGGTCGGTCACCGGGGACCTGACCGGGCCGCCCGGGATCAGAGGTCCAGCGGGAGGGCCGTGAGCTCGGTGCGGGAGCTGACGCCGAGCTTGCTGAACACGTTGCGCAGGTGGAAGTCGACCGTGCGGGGGCTGACGAACAGCTGCGCGGCGACGTCGCGGTTGGACAGGCCCTGCCGGACGAGGGCGGCGACCTGCCGCTCCTGGGCGGTGAGGTCGGTGGCGGTGGACACGTCGCGGCGGCGGGCGGTCTCGCCGGACGCGCGCAGCTCCTGGGCGGCCCGTTCGGCCCACGGGGTGGCGCCGAGGTCCTCGAACAGGACCAGCGCGGTGCGCAGGTGCTCGCGGGCGTCGACCCGCCGCCGGGCCCGGCGCAGGTGCTCGCCGTAGGCGAGTTCGGTGCGGGCCCGGTCGGGCAGCCGCAGGGAGGCCGCGTGCGCGGCCAGGGCACGCCGGAAGTGCGCCTCCGCCTCCCCGTCGCCGGCGAGCAGCGCGTGCCCGTGCTCCACGACGGCGACCGCGGCCGGCGCGCCGGTGCCGGCGGCGAAGTCCTCGAGCTCCGCCAGCCAGGCGCGCAGGAGATCGGCGCGGTCGGCACGGGCCGCCGTCTCCAGGCGGTCGATCGCCGCCATCCGGCGCAGCCGGGGACTGGCGATCTGCGCCAGGTGGTGCAGCGCGGTGGCGGGTCGGCCGGCGGCGCGCAGGCCGCGCGCCCAGTGCGCCATGTCCACGACGAGGAAGTCGGAGATGCCGACCGGGTGCGCCTCCCGCACGGCGGTCACCTCGGCCAGGTGACGGTCCACGCCGTCGTCCCCGCGCATCGCCGCCACGAGGGCGAGCTCCGCGATCGGCAGCGCCGTCAGCCCGACATGACCCGTGGCAGCGGTCAGCGGCAACGCCTCGGCCGCCGCGGCCGCGGCCTTCCCCCACGCTCCGGTCGCGATCTGCACCGGGGCGCCACGGGTGAGGGCGTGTTCGACCATGCTGAGCGCGCCCGCGCGTCGGGCACCGGTCAGCTGCTGCTCGTGCAGCCGCAGGTCCCGCTCGTCGTCGTCGACCAGCCAGGTCGCGACGCCGAGGTTCGGCTGCAGCACGTGGTCGTCGACCGGGTCGTCGTCGGTGAGGGCGAAGGCGCACCGGAACGACTCGGCGGCCGCCGCCCAGTCGCCGCGGTCAGCGGCGAGGAAGCCGCGCATCAGGGCTCGCGCGGCCCGCACGCGCGGCGCGGCATCCGGCTCCGGCGCGGGCACGAGCGTCACGAGGTCGACGGCGCGCGCCGACCGCGCCCCGCAGGCCGACAGCGACGCGGCCAGCATCGCCAACTCCTGCGCCATCGCCCGGTCCACGCCCGCGGCGACCTCCGCGGCCCGCAGGACGAGGTCGTGGCCGTCGTCGAGGGAGCGCGTGTTCCACTCCAGCTGTCCCTGCAGGAGGAGCAGGCGCGCCCGCACCCGCGGATCGAGCGCCTCGGCCTCGGCCGCCGTGGCCAGGGCCGCCGCCCGGGAGGGGTGGGCACCCGACCAGGCCGACGACGCGGCCAGGTACAGCCGCCGCCCGCGGGCCTCCCCGCCAGGGGTGAGCTCGGCGGCGCGGGCCCACGCGTCGGCCGCGGCCTCGTGGCCTCCCCGGGCCGCGGCGCGCTCGGCGACCGCGTCGAGGGCGGCGACGACCGCCTCGTCCGGCCGGTCGGCGGCGGCGGCCAGGTGCCAGGCGCGGCGGTCGGCGTCGGTGCCGACCGCCGCAGCCAGCGCGCGGTGTGCCGCGCGGCGCCGCGCACTGGTCGCCGCCCGGTAGACCGCGGAGCGCACCAGGGGGTGGTACAGGGTGAGCGCGTCCCCGTCGACGGTGAGCAGCCCGGCGCGCTCGACCTCGTCGAGGGCGTCGTCCCCGGCTCCGAGACGCTCGGCGGCGTCGCGCACCACGGCCAACCGGCCGGTGTCGTCGGCCGCGGCCACCAGCAGGAACCGCTGGGCCGACTCCCCGAGGCGCCGGTACCGGTCCAGGAACCCCCGCTCCACCCCGCCGGTCGACGGCAGCTGCGCGGGCAGCGGGGCCCGGCCGGCCAGGGAGGCGGCCGTGAGCACCCCGGCCAGCTCGACCAGGGCGAGGGGGTTCCCGCCCGTGGCCGCCACCAGCCGGTCGCGCACCTCCGGGTCGATCGCACCACCGGCCCGCGCGCGCAGCACCGCGTCGGCGTCCGCCCCGGCCACGCCGCCGAGGACGACGGTGGGCAGGTCGGGCGCGTCGAAGCTGCGCGTGTCGCCGTCGCGGGCGGCGAAGAGCACCGCGACCCGCTCCACCTGGAGACGGCGCGCGGCGAACAGCAGGGCCGCGGCCGAGGCGTCGTCGAGCCAGTGGGCGTCGTCGACGACGGCCAGCACGGGGGTGCGCTCGGCGGCGTCGGCGAGGAGGCTCAGCGTGCCGAGGAACGCGAGGAACCGCTCTCCCTCCCCGGCGGCCTCGCCGAGTGCGGCGGCCAGGGCCGCACGCTGTGGCGCAGGCAGCGCGGTGAGTCGGGAACGCAGCGGCCACAGCAGCCGCTGCAGTGCGGCGAACGCCAGGGGCGACTCCGACTCCACCCCCGAGGTGCGCAGCACCGTCATGTCGGAGGCGTTCGCGACGGCGTCGGCCAGCAGTGTCGACTTGCCGGCCCCGGCCACGCCGCGGACCACCAGCGCGCCCCCGGTCCCGGCGCGTGCGCCGTCGAGCAGGATGGCGACAGCCGCGCGTTCGGGATCCCGTCCGACCAGCACGGAGCTCGACGCTACCCATCCGTCGTGGCGGCGGGCCGGGCTCCTCACGGGCTCCCCAGGCGGGTGCCGGTCCGCTCACCCGCGGCGCGGATCCGCCGGCGGACCCACCGGGCGGGTCCCGTCCTCCGGGGCGTCAGTCGAGCGGGTGGGCGGCCAGCTCCGTGCGGCTGCTCACCCCGAGCTTGGTGAAGACGTTGCGCAGGTGGAAGTCGACGGTGCGGGGGCTGACGTACAGCTGGGCGGCGACGTCCCGGTTGGCCAGCCCCTGCCTCACCAACCGGGCCACCTGCAGTTCCTGCGGGGTGAGGTCGACGACGGTGGAGACGTCGCGACGGCGGGCGGTCGCCCCGGAGGCCCGCAGCTCCTGCCGGGCACGGTCGGCCCACGGGCGCGCACCGAGGTCCTCGAACGTGTCCAGGGCGGCGCGCAGATGGGGACGGGCGTCGACCCGGCGGCGGCAGCGGCGCAGGAAGGCGCCGTAGGCCAGCTGGGTGCGCGCCCGGTCGGGCCGGCGGTCGGTCCCGGCGTGCGCGGCCAGCGCCTGCTCGAAGTGGCGCTCGGCCGCGGGGCCGTCGGCCAGCAGCGCCCGGCCGTGCTCGGCCACGGCCTGCGCCCAGCCGGAGTCGGTGGCCTCGGCGAAGCCGGCCAGCTCCTCCACCCACTCGCGGGCCAGCTCCGGTCGCGCGGCCCGCACGGCGGCCTCGAGGCGGTCGGTCGCGGCCAGCCGGCGGGTGATCGGGTGGCGGATCTGCTGCAGCTGGTGCAGCGCGCCGGCGGGATCGGCGGCATCGCGCACACCGCGGGCCCAGCGCAGCACGTCGGGCACCACCTCGGCCAGGATCCCGAGCGGGTGGTCGGCGCAGATCCGCTCCGCGTCGGCGAGGTGCTGGTCCACGGTCTCCTCCCCACGCAGCGCGGCCAGCACCGCGAGCCATGCGGTGGGCAGGGCGGCCAGCCCCTGGTGCCCGGACTGCTCCGCCAGCGGCAGCGCCTCGGCGGCCGCGGCGCGGGCCGCGGTCCACCGCCCGCTGGTCAGCTCGGCGAAACCGAGCCGGGCGAGCGAGTAGAGGATCATCAGGACGGCGCCGGTGCTGCGGGCCCGGGCGAGCAGCTGCTCGTGGTAGCGCCGGGTCAGCGCGTCGTCGCCCAGGTACACCGCGGCGATGCCCAGGTTGGGCAGCAGGTCCGAGTCCTCCCCGGCCAGCGCCTCGGCGAGGGCGAAGGCCTCCCTCAACGGCGGCATCGCCACCTGCCAGTCGCCGTGGACGGCGGCGTCGAGGCCGTGCAGCAGGTCGGAGAAGCACCGGGCGCGCAGCGGCGCACCGGGGCCGGGCGCGGGGACCAGGGCAGTGGGGGCGACGGCGCTCCCGGACCGCGCCCCGAACGCGGCGAGCGCCACGGCGAACATCGCCATCTCCCGCGCCCGCTGGGGATCGTGCGGGGCGACCTCCGCGGCGGCCTCGAGCACCATCCGCTGCCCGGTGTGCAACGAGCCCGTGTTCCACTCGATGCGAGCCCGGAGCCGGAGGACGTCCGCGAGCAGCAGCGCGTCGCGAGCCTGCGCCGCGGCGGCCTCGACCAGCGCCCGGGCCCGGGCGGGCTGGGCGGCGAGCCAGGCGCAGCGGGCCGCGGCGTAGAGCCGCTCGGCCTGGGCGTTCCCGGCCGGTGAGAGCTCGGCGGCGCGTTCCCAGGCGGACGCGGCCGCCTCCAGACCCCCGCGTGCCCGGGCCCGCTCGGCGGCGGCGTCGAGCTCGGCGACGACGGCCTCGTCCGGCTCCTCGACGGCGGCGGCGAGGTGCCAGGCGCGCCGGTCGGCCTCTGCTGGGCCGGTCAGCGCGGCGGCGAGCGCGCGGTGCACCCGGCGGCGCTCGGTGCTGGTCGCGGCGCCGTAGACCGCCGAGCGCACCAGCGGGTGCCGGAGGTCGACGGAGGCGTCCTGGACCCGCAGCAGGCCGGAGCGCTCGGCGTCGAGCAGCGCGTCCTCTCCGGCCCCCAGGGAAGAGGCCGCCTGCCGCACGACCCGCGTCCGGCCGGAGTCGTCAGCGGCCGCGACGAGCAGCATCGTCCGGGCCGGCTCGGGCAGCCGCCGGTAGCGGTCGAGGAAGGCGCGTTCGACGCCCTCGGTCAGCGGCAACCGGGCCGGCAACCGCACCCGGCCGGACAGCTGCTCGGACGTCAGGGCCTCGGCGAGCTCCACCAGCGCCAGTGGGTTGCCCCCGGTGCTCGCGACCAGCGCGTCGCGCACGTCCGCGGGGACGGGCACCCCGGCGCGGTCGCCGACCAGCTCTGCGGTCGCCTCGGCGTCGATGCCCCCGAGGGACAGGCGGGGGAGGTCGCCGCTGTCGAAGGTGCGCACGTCGGCGTCGCGGGCGGCGAACACGAGGGCGACCCGCTCGACCTGCAGCCGGCGTGCCACGAACAGCAGCGCCGCGGCCGAGGCGTCGTCGAGCCAGTGCGCGTCGTCGACCACCGCGAGCACCGGGCGGTCCTGCCCGGCGTCCGCGAGCACGCTCAGCGCCGCCAGGAAGACGAGGAAGCGGTCGCCGGGGCCGTCGTCGACCTCACCGAACGCCGCCCGCAGCGCCCGAGCCTGCGGCTGCGGCAGGTGCTGCACGCGGTCGGCCAGGACCGGACGCAGCAGACGCTGCAGCGCGGCGAACGCCAGCGGCGACTCCGATTCCACGCCCTGTGTGCGCAGCAGCGTCATGCCGTCGGCCCGCGCGACCGCGTCCGCCAGCAGCGCCGACTTGCCCACGCCCGGCTGCCCCGTCACCACCAGGGCCCCGCCCCGCCCGGCCCGGGCCTCGTCCACCACCGCCGCGATGGCCTCTCGCTCGCGGTCCCGGCCGGACAACACGGCGAGACCCTAGTCCGATCCGGACGCGATCGAGTCGCTTCCCGGCGCAGGACCCGTCGAGGACGCCGCCCCGCCCCACCGCCCGGGGCGTGTCCGACCGGAGCCGGGGGAGGAGAGCCGGTGCCACCGGCCGCCCCCGCCGGCTCCTCGTCCCGGCGGATCCACCGGCGCGACCCTGCCTCACCGACGGCGACGGTGACGGGCGCACCGAGACCTGCTCTTCCGAGGAGACGACCATGTCGATCCACTCCGCCGCCGAACCGGCGGCGCACGCCCACGCGCACCCCTCACCGCACCCGGCCCCGGCGACCGTCGACGAGCCGCGGCGGCCGTGGACCGTCTTCGGCCTGATGATCGCCGCACAGTTCATGGTGATCCTGGACGTCTCGGTGGTGAACGTCGCGCTGCCGTCGATCAGCCGCTCCCTGCACCTGTCCGCCGCCGACTACCAGTGGACGATCAGCGCCTACGTGCTGCTCTCCGGCGGCCTGCTGCTGCTCGGCGGCCGCATCGCCGACCTGCTGGACCGGCGCGGAGCGTTCCTCGCCGGCATCGGCCTGTTCACCGCGGCGTCCCTCGCCAGCGGCCTCGCGCAGGCGCCGTGGATGCTGGTCCTCGCCCGCGCTGGGCAGGGTGCCGGTGCCGCGCTGCTCACCCCGGCCGCGATGTCGATCATCGTGACGCACTACGCGGGCCGCCAGCGGCAGACCGCCCTCGGCGTCTGGGGCGCGATCGGCAGCCTCGGCATCGCCGCCGGCGTGCTGTTCGGCGGCGCGCTGACCAGCGCGCTCGACTGGCGGGCCGTGTTCTTCATCAACGTGCCGATCGGCGCGGCCGTGGTCCTCGGCACCCTCCGCACCGTCGCCCGGAGCGAGAGGCAGCCGGCCGCCCTCCGCCGGCTCGACGCACCCGGCGCCCTGACCCTGGTAGCCGGGTTGCTCGCGCTAGTCTTCGGCATCGAGGCCACCCGCTCGGCCGGCTGGGGCTCGGCCAGGACCTGGATCGCCCTGGCCGCCGCCGCGATCCTGCTCACGACGTTCGCCCGGCTGGAGCGGCGCGCCGCCGACCCGCTGGTGCCGCCGGCCACCTGGCGGATCCGGTCACTGGTCTCCGCCTCGGCGGTGATGGCCGGCGTGACCGGTGTCGTCGTCGGCGTCATCTTCCTGAGCTCGGTCCACCTGCAGGACGTCACCGGCGCCTCCCCGGTGGTCGCCGGGCTGGAGTTCCTGCCACTGGCCGCCGCGATCACCCTCGCCGCCACGGTCGCGTCGAAGGTCATCTACCGGCTCGGTGCCCGCTCCCTCATCCTCGGCGGCCTGGTCGTCATGGCCGCGGGCGTGCTGCTGCTCGCGGCGAACGCCGGCGGCACCTCCTACGCCGCCGACGTCCTGCCCGGCTTCCTGCTCGTCGGCGCCGGCGTGGGTCCGATGTTCGTCGCCATCGCCATCGCCGCGATGAGCGACGTGCCCGCCGACCGGTCGGGGCTGGCCTCGGGGCTGATGATGACCGGCCACGAGATCGGTGCCGCCCTCGGCGTCGCCGCACTGACCGCCGTCGCCGGCGACCTCACCAGCCGGGCGGGTCTGATCACCGGCTACGGACACGCCTTCGTCGCGACCGCCGGCATCCTCGCCGCGCTGTTCGTGCTCACGGCCCTGGCCGTCCCCGACGGCCGGCCCGCCGTGAGTGCAGGCGCTCACGGCCACGCCGGTCACGGCCACTGAACCGATCCCGGGGCGGTGCGGCGGGAACCCGCCGCACCGCTCCGGGATGACGTCCCCGTCGCGGGGTCGACCGCACCGTCCTCGGGTTCCCCGTCCGGTGTCCGGGCGGTGAGCCGGTCGTCACCGACGGGTGCCCGCACGTCCAGCACGTGACTCCAGGAACCGGCCCCGGCGATCACCTGCTGACCCGCGTGCCGTCGGCCGACCGACCGCCGGCCCCGGACAGCCGGCCGGAGGTCACGACGGCGCACCCGGCGATCCCGGTGATTTCGCCGGTGAGATGCCCGCACCCCGGCGCCGACGCTTCCTCCCGACCGCACCACCACCTGCACCCCGAGGAGTTCCCATGCTGTCCGGTACGCCCCGCACGTTCATCGGCTCGACCACCTTCACCGTCACCGGCATGACCTGCGGGCACTGCCGGCGCGCCGTCACCGAGGAGATCGCCGCCGTCGACGGCGTCGAGTCGGTGACCGTCGACCTGGCCAGCGGCACCGTCACCGTCATCGCCGAGCGCCCCGTGGACCGGGCGGACATCGCCGCCGCCGTCGACGAGGCCGGCTACGCCCTCGTCCCGTGACCCACACCCACCTCGATCCCCACCGGAGACCCGCCGTGTCCACCCCGACGCACGCGCCCGACGCCGCCGCGGCACAGCCCGAGGCCGCGCACTCCGACACCGCGCTCGCCACGCACCACCTGAGCGCCAGGAAGTTCACGATCCACTTCCTCGAGATGGTCGTCGCGATGGCCGTCGGCATGGTGGCCCTGCACCCGGTGTGGACCCTCGTCCTCGACGCCACCGGCGCCACCGGACTGATGCACGACCCCTACACGGGCGCGCTGATCATGGCGACGAACATGACCATCGCCATGTCCGCGTGGATGCGGGTCCGCGGCCACCGGTGGCGGCCCATCGCCGAGATGGGCGCGGCCATGTACGTGCCCTTCCTGGTGCTCTTCGTCCCGCTCGCACTCGGGCTCATCGGCGAGGGCGCCCTGATGCTGTGGGGCCACGTCCTCATGCTCCCGGCGATGGCCGCGGCGATGCTCCTGCGCCCCCACGAGTACGCCCACTGCTGACTCCCGGACGACCGGCACACCGTCCCGTTGCCGCCGGCGCGGCGGGAACGACCCTCCCGCTCCCGCCGCGCCACCGCCACGACCTCCACCGGAGCCGATCATGACCGCTTCCGCAACGACGATCCGCCGGGCCTCCCCGGCCGACGCCGACGACGTCGCCGCGATGGTCGGCGAGATCGCCGCCCACGAGGACCAGGCCGCGCACGTGCACGTCGACTCGGACCGGTGGCGGCGGCTGCTGGCCCGACCCGACGTGATCGTGCTGCTCGCCGAGTGCGACGGAACGGCCGCCGGCTACGTCTCTGCGGTCCGGCGACTGCACCTCTGGACCGGCGGAGACGTGCTCGACCTCGACGACCTCTACGTCCGCCCCTGCCACCGCGACGGCGGCATCGGGCGGCGACTCATGGCCGCCCTCGCCGCCCTCGCCGCGCCCGATCAGCTGCTGATCCGCTGGGGCGTGGAGGTCGACAACGTCGACGCCCAGCGCTTCTACCGCCGCCTCGGCGCCACCCTGCGGCCCACGATCCTCGCCGCCTGGCCCCCCGCCGCGTACCGCTCGCCGGCCGCCGACCACCGACCTCACCGAGAACCTGGTGGAAACGCCGGTTCCGGTCCGGTCCTCACCTCGAACGATCAGCCGTAGCGAACAGCCGTCCGACCCCAGGAGTCCGGGATGACCACCACCGCGCCGTCCGTCGCCGCGGCCAACGAGGTGACCGCCAGCTGCACCCTCGACATCGGCGGCATGACCTGCGCGTCCTGCGTCGGCCGGGTGGAGAGGGCCCTCAACCGGGTGGACGGCGTGGCCGGCGCGGAGGTCAATCTGGCCACCGAGGTCGCCACCGTCCGCTTCGACCCGGCTCAGGCCGGCCTCGAGGACCTGACCGCCGCGGTCGCCCGTGCCGGTTACACCGCCACCCCGCGCCGCGCGGCCCGGCCCGTCGCCGAGGTGCCCGGCGCTGCGACCTCGAGCGAGGGACGAGACGAGGAGGCGCACCTCACCGCGCTGAAGCGGAAGTGGCAGACCACCCTCGCCACCGGCCTCGGTCTGATGGTCCTGATGTACGTGCCCCTGTACCTGGACACGATGGACTGGCTGATGCCGGCCATCCTGGTGGTCGCCACCGTCGTGCAGTCCTGGGCCGGCCGCGACGTCTACCGCGCCGCCTGGGCCGCCGCCCGGCACCGGTCGACGAACATGAACACCCTGGTCGCGCTGGGCACCGGTGTCGCCTACGGCTACAGCGCGTTCGTCACCCTGTGGCCGGCGGCGGCCGAGCGCTGGGGACTGCCGCTGCACGTGTACTTCGAGACCTCGCTGGTGATCCTCGCCCTGGTCCTGGCCGGCCGCTGGATGGAGGCACGGGCCAAGAAGCGCACCGCAGGGGCGATCACCGCCCTGGTCGGCCTCGCGCCGAAGACCGCGCGGGTGCTGCGCGACGGCGCGGAGGTCGACGTCCCGGTGGAGCAGTTGCTCGTCGGCGACCTGGTGCGGGTGCGGCCGGGGGAGAAGGTGCCGGTCGACGGCGTCGTGACCGACGGCACCACCGCGGTCGACGAGAGCATGCTGACCGGCGAGAGCCTGCCGGTGGACAAGGCCGTGGGCGACACGGTCATCGGCGCGACGCTGAACCGCACCGGCACGGTGGTGTTCCGGGCCACCGCGGTCGGCACCGACACCGCCCTGGCGCAGATCGTGCGGCTGGTGGAGGACGCGCAGGGCGCGAAGGTGCCGATGCAGCGGCTGGCCGACCGGGTGTCGGCCTGGTTCGTGCCGATCGTCCTGGGACTGGCCGCAGCCACGTTCCTCGCCTGGGCGGTCCTCGGCCCGGACACCGGGCGGATGACGATGGCGATCACCACGACGATCGCGGTGCTGATCATCGCCTGCCCGTGCGCGCTGGGGCTGGCCACACCGACCGCGGTCATGGTCGGCACCGGCCGTGCGGCTGAGCTCGGCATCCTCATCGGCAACGGGGATGCGCTGGAGACCGCCCGCCGGGTCACCGCCGTCGTCCTGGACAAGACCGGCACCATCACCCGCGGCCGGCCCGCCCTGACCTCGGTGACCACGGTGGGCGGCTGGGCCGAGGACGACGTCCTGGCCCTGGTCGCCGCCGCGGAGACCGGCAGCGAGCACCCCGTCGGCGAGGCGATCGTGGCCGCCGCCGAGGCACGTGGGCTGTCCCTGTCGGCGCTGCGCTCCTTCGACGCCGTCCCCGGCCACGGCATCGACGCGGTCGTCGGCGACCGGACCGTGCACGTCGGCAACCAGGCGCTGATGACCGCGCGCGGCGTCGACACGGCCCCGTTGACGTCGGTCGCCGCGACCGCCGCCGCCGCGGGGCAGACGCCGATGTTCGCCGCCGTCGACGGACGGCCGGCCGCCGTCCTCGCCGTCGCCGACACCGTCAAGCCGGAGTCGGGCGAGGCGGTGGCGCAGCTGCAGGCACTGGGCGTGCAGGTCTGGATGCTGACCGGCGACAACGCCGCCACCGCGCAGGCGATCGCCGGCCGGGTCGGCATCGGGCACGTCCTCGCGGAGGTGCTGCCGGCGGACAAGGCGGCGAAGGTCCGCGAGCTGCAGGCACGGGGGCACGTCGTGGCGATGGCCGGTGACGGCGTCAACGACGCGGCCGCCCTGTCGGCCGCCGACGTCGGCATCGCGATCGGCACCGGTGCGGACGTCGCCATCGCCGCCTCCGACGTCACCCTGGTCGGCGGTGACCTGCGCGGGATCGTCTCGGCGATCGCCCTGTCCCGGCGCACCGTCACCACGATGAAGCAGGGCCTGGGGTGGGCCTTCGGCTACAACCTGCTGCTCGTCCCGGTCGCTGCCGGCGCGCTGTACTGGTGGAACGGGCTGCTGCTGGACCCCGTGCTGGCCTCCGCGGCGATGGCGATGAGCTCGGTCAGCGTGGTCACCAACGCGCTGCGGCTGCGCCGGTTCCGACGCCCGGCCACGGTGACCGAGATCCTGCACCCGCCGGTGCGGGCCCGGGTCGGCCAGTACGCCTACCTGACCGGCGTCGCTGCCGTCGCCCTGGCGCTGGGCGCCGGCCTGACCGCGGTGAGCCGGATGGACGTCGCCGGGCGCGGCATGAACGGCACGCTGGCCTGGGTGCAGGGCACCGGCATGCCGATGCGCCCGGCGATGAGCGAGATGATGACCGCCGAGGTGCCACCGACCGACGCCGCCGACGCCGGAGTCGACGTCCGCCTCGACGTGCCCACCGCCGTGCGCCCGGGGGAGCCGGCGCGTGTGCTCGCCACCGTCGTCGACAGCGCCAGCGGCGAGCCGGTCGAGGACCTCACCCGCAGCCACGAGGCGTGGATGCACCTCATCGCCACCCGCGAGGACCTCGGCACGTTCGCCCACGTCCACCCCCGGCCGACCGGCCGACCCGGAGAACTGGCCGTGGACCTCACGTTCCCGACCGCCGGCCGGTACGTCGTCAACACCGAGTTCCGCCGTCAGGGCCAGATGAGCGACGTCCACCAGCGGCAGGTGGTCACCGTGGCCGGCGCCGCGCCGGCGCCGGTCCTGCTCGCCGCCGGGCCGCGCGCGGTGGTCGTCGACGGCGTGCGCGTCGAGCTCGAGGGCGACGTCGAGGCCGGGGGTGTCAGCGACCTGGACCTCACGGTCACCGACGCCGTCACCGGGCGGCCGGTCGACGACCTGCAGCCCTACCTGGCCGCCGCCGGACACGTCGTCGTGATGCGCGCCGACGGGCGGACCTTCGCCCACGAGCACGCCGAGGTGACCGACGAGACCGGTCGGCCGGTCTTCGCCCTCCCCGGCCGGACCTTCGGCCCCGAACTCGACGTCCACGCCGAGTTCCCCACCGCCGGGACGTACCGGCTGTGGGCCCAGTTCCGCCTCGCCGACGGGGACGTCATCACGGTCCCGTTCACCGTCCAGGCGACCTGAGCCCACGCCCGGCCGCCCGCATGCCGGGCACCGGCCATGCGGGCAGCGGCACGGGGACCGACCCCGGGCCGCCAGGCCCCTCGACACGGCTGGAGGAACGGATGACACTGCACGTGCGCCCGGCGCAGCCCGACGACGTCCCCGCCGCCGCCGACGTCCTCGCCGACGCCTTCGCCGACCACCCCTGGACCCGGTGGACCGTCGGGGCCGACGCCCACGCCCAGCGGCTCACCCGGCTCTTCCGCCTCGACCTCGGCACCATCGCCCTGCCGTACGGGCACGTCGACATCGGCACGACCCCCGAGGGCCCGGCCACCGTCGCCGTCTGGCTGCCCGGTGCCGCGGTCCCCGGGGACGTCTGGGCCGAGGTCGGGGCGGCGTCGGTCGAGCTCGCCGGCAGCCGGGCGGCCGCCGCGGCCGCCGCCGAGGCGGTACTGGCGCCGCGCCGGTCGAGCGAGGAGCACCTGCTCCTGGCAAGTGTGGGAGTCGTGCGGCACCTGCAGGGACGCGGGCTGGGCACGGCGACTCTCGCGCCCGGCCTGGACCGCGCCGACCGCGAGGGGTTGCCGGTGCGCCTGGAGACCAGCGCCGAGGCCACCGTGCACCTCTACCGGCGGCTGGGCTTCGCCGTGACCGACGTCGTCGACCCGCCCGACGGCGGCCCGCGCACCTGGCTGATGCGTCGCGGATCCTGCGGGACGCGGCGGAGTCGGGCCCCGGAGGACGGCGCTCCCTGAGTCGGGGATCGCACGGTGGGCCACCCATCCCGACCGCGGGGTCGACGGCGGGTCGGGGCCCGACGGACGAGCGGGGCCGTCAGGGCCGGCCGAGAGCGCGCGTGCGGTCGATGCGTGAGCGGTCCACCCGCACGGTCGTCGGCTGCAGTCGGCTCGGTACAGGCGCCGGAAGGGGAGCTCCCGAACGTGGAGACGCTGGTGGCCGGCTGACCGGAGGAGGACCGCGGAACCGGCATCCTGCGGGAGGGACGGTGGCGAGCCCCGAGCGGCGCGGTCGTCACGGCCTGGCCCGCTGGTACGCGCGGTCCCGGGATCCCTCGGGCGCTCAGGTGGTGCTCCGACCGCACGGTGGACACCGAGCGCCACCCCGCCACGGTGGAGGCGTCGGCGCTCACCGGCGCTGCATCGACGCCGAGCGGGCGTCGATCACCTCCGCGGAGCTCGCCGAGGAGCACGGGGCAGCGCACGCACCGTTGCCCGCCGCGGACAGCACGCGGGTGGGCACACGGTCGCGCGTGGTCTCCCGCGGGGTCCGCGTCGTCACCGTCTCACGCCGGCTGGGACACTCGGACGCGGAGGTCGCCCGACCCGCGAGCACGCCTGCGTGGAGCCCGACGACGTGCTGAGCACGCGCGCGGCGATGGCCGGGATCCTGTCCACGATCGATCCGGACGTGCACCCGTCGTGCAGCCCGGGAGACGTCCGAGTAGGGGAAACCACAGGTCAGATGCCGAACCACCTCGCCGCAGTCATGTTCGACATGGACGGCACGCTGGTCGAGTCCGAGCAGCACTGGGGCGAGGCGCTGTTCGCCCTGGCCCGACGCCTGGGCGGGGAACTCAGCGGGCCCGCGCGCGAGGCGACCGTCGGCACCAGCATGGCGACCTCGATGCGCATCCTGCAGGCCGACCTCGGCATCGAGCGCAGCCCCGGGGACACCCGCGCGGACATCGCCTGGGTGGAGGACGCGGTGGCCGGCCTGCTCGCCGCCGAGCTGCACTGGCGGCCCGGAGCGCGGGAGCTGCTGGCCGACGTCCGCGCGGCCGCGCTGCCCACGGCCCTGGTGACGACGACGCCGCGCCGGCTGGCCGAGCTGGTCGTCGCGCAGATCGAGGCCGCGTTCCCCGACGTGCCGCCGTTCGACCTCACCGTCTGCGGCGACGAGGTGCCCGCGCGCAAGCCCGATCCCGCGCCCTACCTGCAGGCCGCCGAGGCCCTGGGCGTCGACCCGGCGGACTGCGTGGTCGTCGAGGACTCGGGAGCCGGGGTCACGGCCGGCCTGGCCGCCGGGTGCGCCGTCCTCGGCGTGCCCTCGCTGCAGCCGCTGGCCCCGGCGCCGGGCCTGGTCCTGCGCGGCACCCTCGCCGGGGTCGGCGTCGCGGACCTGGAGCGACTGGTCCTCGACCGGCAGGCCGCCGCGCCCCGCTCCTGAGCGCTCAGGTCCCGACCTCCCGGCCGCGGGACACGACCAGCCGCACGCGCAGCAGCGCCGTGACGTCGGCCGTGGGGTCGCCATCGACGAGCAGCAGGTCCGCGTCGAGCCCCGGCGCGAGCCGGCCGGTGCGCCTCGCCAGCCCGCACGCGTCCGCCGCCGCGCCGGTCGCCGTCCGGAGGGCCTCGGGAGCCGGCACGCCGCCGCCGGCCAGCGAGGCCACGGCCTCCGGGAGGATCCCGTGCGGCTTGCCCGGGGCGATGCCGGCGTCGACCCCGCTGACGATCCGCACGCCGGCGCGGTGCAGCCGGGCGGCCTCCTCGGCGCGCGCCTGCTCGGTGAGGCCCAGCCGGTCGATCAGCGCCTGCACCCGCGGCGGCGGGACGGTTCCGGGCGCGAGGCCCAGGGTCGGGCAGACGGCGGTGCCCGCCCGGGCGAGCTGCCCCGCCAGCGCCGGCGGGACGCCCCAGCCGGTGGCGGTCAGCCCGGTGCAGTGCTCGATGCCGTCCACCCCCGCGGCCAGCACCTGCCGGACGGCGCCGAGGGCGTGCGCGTGCGCGGTCACCGGCAGGCCGAGCCGGTGGGCCTCCTCGACCACGGCGTGCACCTCGGCCGAGGTGAACTGGCAGGCGGCCATGTCCGTGCCGGCCGTCATCGCGCCGCCGCTGGCCATCAGCTTGACGACGCCGGCGCCGCGCTCGGCGCGCTCGCGCACGGCGGCCCGCAGGGCGTCGACGCCCGCGGTCGCCCCGCCCATCGACGCGCAGTGGCCCGCGGGGGAGGTGATCGGCGGCCCGGAGGCGACCACGGTCGGGCCCGGCCCCGGCGCCCGCTCGACGACCGCCCAGCCGACGTCGCCGAGGTCCCGCACCGCCGTGACGCCGGCGGCCAGGTGCTCGGCGAGCGACGCGGTGACGATCGCGTCGACCTGGTCCCGGGAGAGCTCGTCCAGCTGGTCGAGCGCCCGCGGCCCGCTGTCCCCGCAGAGGTGCACGTGCGCGTCGACGAGCCCGGGCAGCAGCGTCGTCCCGGGCAGGTGGGTGAGCGGCACGTCCGCGGGCGGTGCGGACGCGGCCGGTTCGACGGCGAGGATGCGGTCGTCGTCGACGAGGACCAGGGCGCCGTCGGGCAGGACGCGGTCCCCGTCGAAGGCGCGGTCGGCCCGGTAGGCGTGCACGTGGGCCTCCTCGGTACGGGACGAGACGGCCGATGCTGGGCGCGGGACGCCGCCCGGTCGAGGGGACCTGGCGCGTACCGGTGGTCGACCGGCCACGGCGGGCGGGCCGGTGAGCACCCGGCGCCGGCCGCGGACACGGCCGGCGCGGGGCAGGCCCTCGACGCGGGACACCCGGCGCTCGGACGGCGCCGTCCGCAGCAGCGCCGCACCCCTGCGGCGGCCCGAGGACCGGCAGCGCGCGGCCGCCGACCGCGTCCGCCCGGCGGCGACCGTTATCCCCAACTACACGCCGACCGGATGTCGGACCAGGGGAGGCCTCCGGCCTCACAGCGGGCTGCGCGCACGGCACCGCCCTCAGCGCAGCGGCTCACGGCAGAGGACCGGGTGCGCCCCCGGCCGTCCGGGTGGCGGACCGGGGAGGGGAGCCCGCGCGGCTCCACCGTCCCCTCGGTGACGGGGAGGCTGCTGCTCGTCGTCGGCGTGGTCCTCGCGGTCTCGGGGACCGGCTGACCGCCCGGGACGTCAGTCCCGCTCGACGACCGGCAGCGTCGCCCAGCCGGCCTTGGCGGCCGCCTCGGCGGGGAACGGCGGGGGAGTGCCGCCGAAGGAGGGGCACAGCGCCTGGTGGTCGCACCAGTCGCACAGCCGGGTCCGGTTGGGCCGGAAGTCGCCGGTGGCCACCGCCCGCTCGATCGCCGCCCAGATGGCCAGCAGCGTCCGCTCGAACCGGACCAGCTCGCCCTCCTCCGGGGCGTAGGTGAGCGCGTCGCCGTCGCCGAGGTAGATGAGCTTGAGCTGGCTGGCCACGACGCCGCGGGTGCGCCACAGCACCAGGGCGTAGAACTTCATCTGGAACAGCGCCTTGGACTCGAACGCCTCACGCGGCATCGAGCCGGTCTTGTAGTCGACCACCCGCAGCGCGCCGTTGCGGGCGACGTCGAGCCGGTCGACGTACCCGCGCAGCAGCAGCCCGTCGGGCAGCGTGACCTCCACCAGCTGCTCGCGGCCCTCCGGCTGGATGCGGGTCGGGTCCTCCAGGCGGAAGTAGGTCTCCACCAGCTTCCCGGCCGACTCCAGCCAGGACTCCAGCGACGGCGGCTCCCGGCCCTCCTCCGCCGCGGTGAACAGCGCCTCGACCTCCGGGTCGGCGCGCAGCTCGTCCCACGCCGGGGTCACCAGCTCACGCGCCGCCTCGACGGTCCGCTGCGCCGGCGGGAGGTCGTAGAGCCGCTCCAGGACCGAGTGCACCAGCGTGCCCCGCACCGCGGCGGCGCTCTTCTTCTCCGGCAGCCGGTCGATGGTGCGGAAGCGGTAGAGCAGCGGGCAGGTCTTGAAGTCGGCCGCCCGGCTCGGGGACAGCGAGGGCCGGCGAGGTGCCCGCTCCCCGTCCCCGGGGGCCGGCTCGCCGCCGTCGGACGCCGTGTCGGGGGAGACCGACCCCAGCTGCGCCGGATCCACCTGCGCCGGGTCCACCTGCGCCGGGTCCACCTGCGCCGGGTCCTGCGCCACTGCCGTCATGTCCCCGAGGTTAGGTCGCCCCTCCGACAGTTCCGAGTGCCCGCGCCGGGAGGGGCCGCCGTCCCGCTCGCCTAGGCTGGCCGCCCGTGGACCCGCAGCCCGAGCCCAGCCAGACCGCGTCGAGCGCAGCACCGGCGCCGGCCGCCGACCCGGTGCCCGCGGGCGGGGAGCAGCCGGCCGACGTCGCCGCACCCGTGCCCGGCGCGTTCGCCGTCGGCGACCGGGTGCAGCTCACCGACCCCAAGGGCCGGCTGCACACCGTCGTCCTCGAGCCCGGCAAGCAGTTCCACACCCACCGCGGCGCCATCGCGCACGACGACCTCATCGGCGCCCCCGAGGGCTCGGTCGTGCACTCCACCGCGAACACCGGCTACCTGGCGTTCCGCCCGCTGCTGGCCGACTTCGTGCTCTCCATGCCCCGCGGCGCCCAGGTCATCTACCCCAAGGACGCCGCCCAGATCGTCGGCAGCGGCGACGTCGGCCCCGGCATGCGGGTGCTCGAGGCCGGCGCCGGCTCCGGCGCGCTGACCTGCTCCCTGCTGCGCGCCGTCGGGGAGTCCGGGCGGGTCACCAGCTACGAGCGACGCGAGGACTTCGCCGACGTCGCCCGCGCCAACGTGGGCGCCTTCTTCGGCGGCGTCCCCGCCCACTGGGACCTGCGCCTCGGCGACCTCGCCGACCACCCCGCCGAGGAGGTCGTCGACCGCGTCGTCCTCGACATGCTCGAGCCCTGGGCCGTGCTGCCCACCGTCGCCGCCGCGCTGCGCCCGGGCGGCGTGCTCGTGGGCTACGTGGCGACGGTCACCCAGCTGTCCACCTACGTCGAGGCGCTGCGCGCCCAGGGTGTGTGGACCGAGCCGTACGCGTGGGAGTCGCTGGTCCGCCCGTGGCACGCCGTGGGCCTGGCCGTGCGCCCGGAGCACCGGATGGTCGCCCACACCGCGTTCCTCGTGACGGCCCGCCGGCTGGCCGAGGGGACCGTCGCCCCCATGCGCCAGCGCCGCCCCCAGAAGTAGCGCTGACGGCCCCTCTACAGCACCGCCGACCGGGCCGCGAGGCGGCGGGAACGGGGGCGCCACGGTCCGCGCGAGCCCCCGGCACGGTGTCGGTCGGCGTGTATAGATTTGCCTCCTGGCTCCACCGAAGTGCGGAGGTGCGCGATGGGCCCCGGTCCTGCAAGCGGTCCCGACGAGTTCCGAGCGCGGCGCGAGCGTGACGTCTCGGCCCTGCTCTCCCAGATCTCCTACCTCGAGGAGGAGATCGGTCTGCTGCGCCGCAAGGTGGCCGACAGCCCCCGGCACGTGCGGGCGCTGGAGGAGCGGATCGCCGAGGCGGAGGGCCGCGCGGCCTTCCTCTCCGAGCGCAACGACAAGCTGGCCGGAACGCTGCGCGACGCGCGCGAGCAGCTGGTGACGCTCAAGGAGGAGATCGACCGGCTCGGCCAGCCGCCGTCGGGCTACGGCGTCCACCTCGGCCGCCACGACGACGGCACCGTCGACGTCTTCACCGGCGGGCGCAAGCTGCGCGTCTCGGTGTCCCCGGCGGTCGAGGTCGAGGACCTGCGGCCCGGCCAGGAGGTCATGCTCAACGAGGCCATGAACGTCGTCGAGGCGCTCGGCTTCGAGAAGCAGGGCGACGTCGTCATGCTCAAGGAGCTGCTCGAGCCGATCGACGGCGTCACCCAGCGCGCGCTGGTCATCGGCCACACCGACGAGGAGCGGGTCGTCTACCTGGCCGACTCCCTCAGCGACCAGCCGCTGCGGGTCGGGGACTCGCTGCTGCTGGAGTCGCGGTCGGGCTACGTCTACGAGCGGATCCCCAAGAGCGAGGTCGAGGAGCTCGTCCTCGAGGAGGTCCCCGACATCGACTACACCGACATCGGCGGGCTGGCCCGGCAGATCGAGCAGATCCGCGACGCCGTCGAGCTACCGTTCCTGCACGCGGACCTGTTCCGCGAGTACGAGCTGCGCCCGCCGAAGGGGATCCTGCTCTACGGCCCGCCCGGCTGCGGCAAGACGCTGATCGCCAAGGCGGTCGCCAACTCGCTGGCCAAGAAGGTCGCCGCCGTGCGCGGCGAGGGCGTCAACCAGGCCAAGAGCTACTTCCTCAACATCAAGGGCCCGGAGCTGCTCAACAAGTACGTCGGCGAGACCGAGCG
This sequence comes from Geodermatophilus normandii, assembly GCF_003182485.1. NCBI lineage: Bacteria > Bacillati > Actinomycetota > Actinomycetes > Geodermatophilales > Geodermatophilaceae > Geodermatophilus > Geodermatophilus normandii. The sequence goes on from NZ_QGTX01000001.1 coordinate 3,536,463, forward strand.
GCACATCCGGCTGGTGTTCCAGCGCGCCCGCGAGAAGGCCAGCGAGGGCACGCCGGTCATCGTGTTCTTCGACGAGATGGACTCGATCTTCCGCACCCGCGGGTCGGGCGTGTCCAGTGACGTCGAGTCGACGATCGTCCCGCAGCTGCTCAGCGAGATCGACGGCGTCGAGGGCCTGGAGAACGTCATCGTCATCGGCGCATCCAACCGCGAGGACATGATCGACCCGGCGATCCTGCGGCCCGGCCGGCTCGACGTGAAGATCAAGATCGAGCGGCCCGACGCCGAGGCCGCCCGCGACATCTTCAGCAAGTACCTGCGTCCCTCGCTGCCGATCAGCGCCGACGACCTCGCCGAGAACGGCGGCAACCGCGAGGCCACCATCGCGGCGATGATCCAGCGCACGGTCGAGCGGATGTACACCGAGAGCGAGGAGAACCGCTTCCTCGAGGTGACCTACGCCAACGGTGACAAGGAGGTCCTGTACTTCAAGGACTTCAACTCCGGGGCGATGCTGCAGAACATCGTCGACCGGGCCAAGAAGATGGCGATCAAGGAGCGCCTGGAGACCGGCGTCAGCGGTCTGCGGGTCAGCCACCTCATGCAGGCCTGCGTCGACGAGTTCAAGGAGAACGAGGACCTGCCCAACACCACCAACCCCGACGACTGGGCGCGCATCTCGGGGAAGAAGGGCGAGCGGATCGTCTACATCCGCACGCTCATCAGCGGCAAGGGCAGCGAGTCCGGCCGGGCCATCGACACGGCCACCAACACCGGCCAGTACCTCTGAGCCCACCCCGGTCGCCCCGCCCCCGCGGGGCGGCCGGGGCCCGGGCAGGCGGACGTCCGGAGGAGCCACGGCATGCCGACAGCACGGGGGTGCGGGCACCGGTGTCCCGGCCGTGCGGCCGGGGTCCTCGCGGCCGCTGTCGCCGTCGTCCTGTCCGGGTGCAGCACCACCGTCGGCGGTGAGGCCTACTTCGCCGGCCTCGAGCAGGCCAAGCCGACCGTGCCGCCCGCCCCGCCGGGCAGCACCGACCCGGCGGCCCCGCCGCTGACCGGGACCTGCTGGCAGCTCGCCGAGGGCCAGGAGGAGACGCCGCTGCAGCCGCCGGAGCAGGTGGAGTGCTCCGGCGACCACGACGCCGAGACCGCGGTGGTGGGCGACAGCGGTCTGGGCGAGGAGGACCCGCGTCCCACCGAGGCCGACCTCGACGACGCGAACAGCCCGGTGAGCCGGGCGCTGGCCGACCTGTGCGGCCTCGACGTCGTCCGCGAGTACCTCAGCGGCGACGAGCTCGACGACCCCTACGCCTACGTCGCCGGCTACCTGCCCGACGAGGAGCAGTGGGCGGCCGGCGCCCGCTGGGCCCGGTGCGACGTGTACTACGGCTACGACGCGCCGGAGACGGTGCCCGGCGTCCTGCAGGGCGCCCTCGCCGGCGGCGACGACGCGTTCCGCGCCTGCTTCGCCGGGGTGGTCACCGACTACACGGTGGTGCCGTGCTCGCAGCCGCACGAGGCCGAGCCCGTGGGCACCGAGGTCGCCCCGCTGCCGGAGGACCCGCCCTATCCCGACGAGGCGGCCCGCCGGTCGCTCGTCGGGAGCTGCACGGGGCCGGCGCAGGAGTACGGCGGCGGGGAGGTCCCCCACGGCTACGCCGTCGACGTGTGGCTCGACACCCCCGACGAGTGGACGGAGGCCGCCTTCGCCCGGTGCGTGCTCGTCCCCGCAGGGGGCGGCCGGACGACGGCGTCGGTGCGTCCCTGAGGCCGTCCGGGCGCCCCGGGCCGCCCGGCGCGCGACGCCTAGGCTCGGTTCCATGAGCGCGCGCCGGGTCATGGGGACCGAGGTCGAGTACGGCATCTCGGTGCCCGGGCAGCCCACCGCCAACCCGACGACCCTGTCCAGCCAGGTGGTCAACGCCTGGGCCGTGGCCGATGCACCGACCCGCCGCCGCCCGCGCTGGGACTTCGAGGAGGAGTCGCCGCTGCGCGACGCCCGCGGCTTCGACCTCTCCCCGGCCAGCGCGCTGGACCACACCGACCTCGACGAGGACTCGGGGATGGCCAACGTCATCCTCACCAACGGCGCCCGGCTCTACGTCGACCACGCGCACCCGGAGTACTCGACGCCGGAGGTCACCAACCCCCGCGACGTCGTCCTCTGGGACAAGGCCGGTGAGCGGGTGATGGCCGAGGCGGCCCGTCGCGCCGCCCGCATCCCGGGCACGAGTGCGATCCAGCTGTACAAGAACAACACCGACGGCAAGGGCGCCAGCTACGGCGCCCACGAGAACTACCTGATGGACCGGCGGACGCCGTTCATCGACATCATCCGCGGGCTCATCCCGTTCTTCGTCACCCGCCAGGTCTTCGCCGGCGCCGGGCGGGTGGGCATCGGCCCCGAGGGCCGCACCCAGGGTTTCCAGCTCTCCTCGCGCGCGGACTTCTTCGAGGTCGAGGTCGGCCTGGAGACGACGCTCAAGCGGCCGATCATCAACACCCGCGACGAGCCGCACGCCAACCCCGACGAGTACCGCCGGCTGCACGTGATCATCGGCGACGCCAACCTCGCGGAGCTGTCGACCTACCTCAAGGTCGGGACGACGTCGCTGGTGCTGGCGATGATCGAGGCGCGGGCGCTGACCGAGGACCTGTCGATCGAGGAGTCGGTCGCCACGCTGCAGGCGGTCAGCCACGACCCGTCGCTGACCACGCTGGTGCGGCTGCGCGACGGGCGCCGGATGACCGCGATCGACGTCCAGCGCGCCTACCTCGACCAGGCCGAGCGGTTCGTCGACCGCGGCGGGGAGGCCGACGAGCAGACCGCCGACGTGCTGCGCCGCTGGGCCGAGGTGCTCGACGACCTCGCCACCGACCCGATGCGGCTGGCCGACCGGCTGGACTGGCCGGCCAAGCTGCGGCTGCTCGAGGGCTACCGCTCCCGCGACGGCCTGTCCTGGGGCGACTCGCGCCTGCAGCTGGTGGACCTGCAGTACTCCGACGTGCGGCCGGAGAAGGGGCTCTACCACCGGCTGGTGGCGCGCGGCTCCATGCAGCGGCTGCTCACCGACGAGGAGGTGACCCGCGCGATGGTCACCCCGCCGTCCGACACCCGGGCCTTCTTCCGCGGCGAGTGCCTGCGGCGCTTCCCGGCGCAGGTGGCCGCGGCGTCGTGGGACTCGGTGGTGTTCGACCTCGGGCGGGAGAACCTCGTGCGCATCCCGACGATGGAGCCGCTGCGCGGCACCCGCGACCACGTGGGCCTGCTGTTCGAGTCGACGTCGAGCGCGCAGGAGCTGGTCGACACCATCACCGGCGGCTAGGTGACCTCGCCGGTCGCGGTGGCGCGGGGGCTGGCCGCCGCGGTGCTGGCGCCCGCGGCGGCGGAGGTGGACCGCAGCGGGGTCCTCCCGCGCGGGCACCTCGACGCGCTGGCCGACGCCGGGCTCTACGGCCTCATCGGGCCGGCCCACGCCGGGGGCCTGGGCGCCGACCTCGGCACCTTCGCGGCCGTGGTCGAGGAGCTGGCCGCCGGTGACCTGGCCGCCGCGTTCGTCTGGCTGCAGCACCACGGCGTGGTGGGCCGCGTGGCGGCGGCCGGCTCGGACCCCGGCCTGCTGGCCGGGCTGTGCCGCGGTCGCGTGCGGGCGGGCATCGCGCTGCAGGCGGCCACCCGTCCCGACGCCGCGCCGGTGACCGTGCGGCGCGACGTTTCGGACCTCGTGCTCGACGGCGCGGCCCCGTGGGTGACCGGGTGGGGGCTGCTCGACCTGCTGCTGGTGGCCGCGCGCGACGGGGACGACGTCGCGTTCGTCCTGGTGGACGCGGTCGAGGGGCCGACGCTGGCGGTGCTGCCGCAGTCGCTGGTGGCCGTGCAGGCGAGCGCCACGGTGGAGCTGCGGCTGACCGGTCACCGCGTGCCGTCCGCCCGGCTCGTCGGGCGGACGCCGCTGGCCGCGGTCCGCGCCGGCGACGCCGCCGGGCTGCGGCTCAACGGGTCGCTCGCGCTGGGCCTGGTCCTGCGCTGCACCCGGCTGCTCGGTCCCTCACCCCTGGACGACGACCTCGGCGCCGCGCGGGCCCGGCTGGACGCCGCCGGTCCCGGGGAGCTGCCGGACGCCCGGGCGGAGGCCGCGGCCCTCGCCCACCGGGCGTCCGGGGCGCTGGTCGTCGCCACCGGCAGCGCCGCCGTGCGCGCGGGCAGCGTGGCGGAGCGGACGGCGCGCGAGGCGCTGTTCCTGCTCGTGTTCGGCTCCCGGCCGGCGATCCGGGCGTCGCTGAGAGCGCGGCTCGGCGCGGCCGGCTGAACCCGCCGGGTGTCGGTACCTGCGGGTAGTTTCGGCGGCAGCACGCACTGGGCGCGCACCAGGGGAGGGCACATGGCCACCAGGGACACCGGCGGGCAGCAGCGGGCGACGCGGTCCAAGGAGGAGACCGAGGAGGTCGAGGCCTCGGTCGACACCGAGGTCGCCGAGCGCCACAAGGAGATGTCCGAGGACGTCGACGCCATCCTCGACGAGATCGACGACGTCCTCGAGGAGAATGCAGAAGAGTTCGTGAGGAGCTATGTTCAGAAAGGCGGCCAATAGACCATTCTCCCGACAGCACTTCTCGTGCAGTAAACAATACCAAGTATTGTCGGGATTGTGGTGAGGAGCGACCGGTCGGGGAGTTCACCTCCGACCGGTCGCGACGGGACGGCCTGAGCTTCTACTGCCGCGTGCACGCCCGTCGCCGACTCCTGCGTTCCAAGGACGCGCGTCAGGGACCGCCCAAGAGCAGGCACCGACGGGAGGTCGCCGTCCCGGACGGGCACAAGTGGTGCCCGGACTGCGCCACGGTGAAGCCGATCGACGACTTCGTGCGGAACAGGAGCCAGCCTTCCGGGCGCCAGCCGTACTGCAAGCCGTGCCACAACGCCCGCGGCAAGGCGTCGAAGGACCGGATGGGTGGATCACGTACCTACCACCTCAAGCGGCGGTACGGGATCACAGCCGCGCAGGCCGATGCCATGCTCGCCGAGCAGGGCGGCCTGTGCGCCATCTGTATCAAGGCGCCCGCGGAGCACGTGGACCACTGCCACGCGACCGGCAGGGTGCGGGCGTTGCTGTGCTTCAACTGCAACGGCGGCCTGGGCCAGTTCAAGGACGATCCCGAGGTGCTGCGGGCGGCCGCCGAGTACGTCCTCCACCACCGTGCTCTCCAGGCCGGCGCGCCCGTTCCACCGCCGGCCGCGGACTGACCGCTGGCCGGTCAGCGCAGGGCGACGAGTGCGGCCAGCAGGCCGCTGACCAGCGCACCCACCACGGTCAGGCCGGTGATGAGCACCGCGACCACGTCGCGGAGGCGCCCGGGCACGCGGCCGGTCTCCGGCGCGTCGGGGAGCGGCGGCACGCCCCACGCCGCGCACAGCAGGCGGGGGAGCACCACCGCACCCTGCGCCTGGCGGGCGAGGAGCAGCACGCGCACCTCCGGCAGCCGCGCCACCTCCGGCCACGGCACCCGCAGGTGGCCCCCGCCGTCGGCCAGCAGCAGGCCGGTCGGCTCGCCGTCGTCCTCCTCCACGGCGACCGCCTGCACCTCGGTCAGGTCCACGCCGTGCCACCCGAGCAGCGTCCGGCCGGCCAGGACGCCGTCGTCGCACCACAGCGACCTGCCCGCGCCGTTCTCCCGGACGGCGGAGGACAGCACCACGGCGGCGAGCACGACGACCGTCGCCAGCGGGACGGCGACCCAGCCGGCGCCGGTCCCGAGCGCCCAGCCGGTCGCCGGCGCGACGACGCCGACGAGCAGCGCACCCGCCCCCGCCAGCGCCCACCAGCGGCGCCGGTCGGGCACCCGCGGCACCACCCGCGCCGCGGCCATGGCCCCACCCCCGTACCGCCGTGGAGGCGCGACCGTAGTGCGCCACGGGGCCCGCTGCCAGGCCCCGCGTCCCGGGTGGGCCGCCAGCCGCGCCGGTAGGGTCGACGACGAGCGCCGCGGGCACCCGCGGCACGTCGAGGAGCACCCCGTGGGGCGCGGAGAGGGTGGACGGGTTGACCCAGTCGCACACCGGCCGGAGCGGCTTCCCGCCCGCCTACCTGGACCGGGTGGGCTCCTCGTTCACCGACTTCCTCGCCCAGGCGGCCCCGGACCTGCTGCCGAGCCGGCGGCCGGTGCCGGGCGTGCAGGCCGGCGACCTCACCCCGCACGGCACCACGATCGTCGCCGTCACCTACGGGGGCGGTGTCCTCATGGGCGGTGACCGGCGGGCCACCATGGGCAACCTCATCTCCAGCCGCGACATCGAGAAGGTCTACCCGGCCGACTCGTGGTCGGTGATCGGCATCGCCGGCGCCGCGGGCATCGCCATCGAGATGGTCCGGCTCTACCAGGTCGAGCTCGAGCACTACGAGAAGATCGAGGGCCTGACCCTCAGCCTCGACGGCAAGGCCAACCGGCTGGCGCAGATGATCCGCGGCAACCTCGGCGCCGCCCTGCAGGGCCTGGCCGTGGTCCCGCTGTTCGCCGGCTTCGACCTCGACGCCGCCGAGGGCGCCACCCCGGGCCGGATCTTCAGCTACGACGTCACCGGCGGGAACTACGAGGAGCGCGGGTACGCCGCGGTCGGCTCCGGCTCGCTGTTCGCGAAGAACTCGCTGAAGAAGACCTGGCGCTCGGGCCTGGACGCCGGTGCCGCCACGCGCACCGTCGTCGAGGCGCTCTACGACGCCGCCGACGACGACTCGGCCACCGGCGGCCCGGACCCGGTGCGGCGGCTGTACCCGATCGTCTACCGCGTCGACGCCGAGGGCGCGGTGCGCCTGACCGACGCCGAGGTGGCCGAGGTCGCCGACGCGATCATCGAGGAGCGCGCCGCCGCCGACCGCGAGAACGTCGACCGGGGGGCCTGAGCCATGACCATGCCGTACTACGCCTCCGCCGAGCAGGTCATGCGCGACCGCTCGGAGTACGCCCGCAAGGGCATCTCCCGCGGCCGCAGCGTCGCCGTCCTCACCTACGCCGACGGCGTGCTGTTCATCGCCGAGAACCCCAGCTCCACGCTGCACAAGGTCGGCGAGATCTACGACCGGATCGGCTTCGCCGCCGTGGGCCGCTACAGCGAGTTCGAGAGCCTGCGGGTGGCCGGCGTGCGCCTGGCCGACGTCCGCGGGTACTCCTACAACCGCCGCGACGTCACCGGCCGGGTCATCGCCAACGCCTACGCCCAGACCCTGGGCGCGATCTTCACCGAGCAGATGAAGCCCTACGAGGTCGAGCTCTGCGTGGCCGAGGTGGGGGAGACCCCCGAGCAGGACCAGCTCTACCGGCTGACCTTCGACGGGTCCGTCGTCGACGAGCCGGACTTCGTCGTCATGGGCGGGCAGGCCGACGCCGTCACCGCCCGGCTGCGGGAGGACTTCCAGGCCGGCCAGTCGCTGTCCGACACGCTCATGGTCGGCGTCCGCGCGCTGTCGGCGTCCAGCCCGGCGCTGTCGGGCAACGGCGACCGCGGCCTGCTGCCGGCCGGCCAGCTCGAGGTCGCCGTCCTGGACCGCCGGCGGCCCAAGCGGGCCTTCCGCCGCGTCGTCGGCGCGGCGCTGGGCACGCTCCTCGGCGACCGGTCGGCGGCCGGGCAGGCCCCGGAGGGGGCGACGCACGCGCACACCCCGAGCGTGCCGCAGCCGGGCACCCCGGCGGGCCTGGGCGACCCGGCCGCGCCCGACACCGCCGGCGGCACCGGCGGGTCGGGGGAGGGCAGCGGCCCCCAGTCGGGCCCCGCCGACGGCGGAGGCGGCGGCACCGACGGCGGTCCGGCGTCCTGATGGGCGGCGGGCCGCGGCAGGAACCGGCCGGAGTCGCATCCGGCGCCTAGGCTCGGTCCGTGGACCGACGGATCTTCGGGATCGAGACCGAGTACGGCGTCACGTGCACCTTCCGCGGGCAGCGGCGGCTGTCCCCGGACGAGGTCGCCCGCTACCTGTTCCGGCGGGTCGTCTCGTGGGGGCGCAGCTCCAACGTGTTCCTGCGCAACGGCTCCCGGCTCTACCTCGACGTCGGCAGCCACCCCGAGTACGCCACCGCCGAGTGCGACGACCTCACCGAGCTCGTCGTCCACGACAAGGCCGGTGAGCGGATCCTCGAGGGCCTGCTGGTCGACGCCGAGCAGCGGCTGGCCGAGGAGGGTGTCACCGGCGACATCTACCTGTTCAAGAACAACACCGACTCGGCGGGCAACAGCTACGGCTGCCACGAGAACTACTGCGTCGGCCGGCACGGGGAGTTCTCCCGGCTGGCCGACGTGCTCATCCCGTTCCTGGTCAGCCGCCAGCTGATCGTGGGCGCGGGCAAGGTGCTGCAGACCCCGCGCGGGGCGATCTACTGCGTGAGCCAGCGCGCCGAGCACATCTGGGAGGGCGTCTCCAGCGCCACGACCCGCTCGCGGCCGATCATCAACACCCGCGACGAGCCGCACGCCGACGCCGAGCGCTACCGGCGGCTGCACGTCATCGTCGGCGACTCGAACATGAACGAGACGACGACGCTGCTCAAGGTCGCGATCACCGACCTGGTGCTGCGGATGATCGAGGCCGGCGTCCCGATCAGGGACATGACGCTGGAGAACCCGATCCGCGCCATCCGCGAGATCAGCCACGACATCACCGGCCGCCGCAAGGTCCGCCTGGCCAACGGCCGGGAGATGAGCGCGCTGGAGATCCAGGCCGAGTACCACTCACGGGCGGCGGAGTTCGTCGACCGCGAGGGCTTCGGCCCGGTGCACCGGCAGATGCTCGAGCTGTGGGGGCGGGTGCTCAAGGCCGTCGACAGCGGCGACCTCTCGCTGATCGACCGCGAGATCGACTGGGCCACCAAGCTGTCTCTGATCGAGCGCTACCGCGCCAAGAACGACCTGTCGCTGTCCTCGCCGCGCATCGCGCAGATGGACCTCGCCTACCACGACATCAGCCGCAAGCGGGGGCTGTACTACCTGCTCGAGCGCCGCGGCCAGGTGGAGCGGGTGGCGCACGAGCCGCGGGTGTTCGAGGCCAAGAACGTGCCCCCGCAGACCACCCGGGCCAAGCTGCGCGGCGAGTTCATCCGCAAGGCCCAGGAGAAGCGCCGCGACTTCACCGTCGACTGGGTGCACCTCAAGCTCAACGACCAGGCGCAGCGCACCGTGCTGTGCAAGGACCCGTTCAAGAGCGTCGACGAGCGCGTCGAGAAGCTCATCGCCTCCATGTAGCCCGGCCGGTGCAGCCGGTGCACGTCCGCGGATCCGCACGGTGCGGATCCGCGGACGTGCGCGTCACGCCTCGTCGGGCAGCGGTACGCGGACGGCGGCGTAGCGGCCGGCGGCCGCGGCGGCGAGGAAGTAGGCGCGCTCTTCCGGCCAGCCGCGGCCCATCGTCGACAGCGTGACCGGTGAGAGCTGCAGCGCCTCGTCGAGGCCGTCGACGTCGACCCACACCACCCGGTTGCGCTCGGGCTGCCCGGCGAGGTCCTCCTCGACCTGCTGCCCGAGCTCCGAGCCCAGCCCGCGCGGGGCCACCAGCGTCACCCCGGCCATCGCCACCCGACCGAACGCGGTCAGCGAGTGGTGGGAGACGCCGCGGTGGCGCGGGCGCGGGTCGGCGTCGGAGATCCGCAGCGCGCCGATCGGCTCGCCGCCGAGCACGCTGACGGCGTTGCACGCCTCCCCGGCGGCCACGCCCGAGAAGCCCCACGGCGTGCCGGTGCCGAGGTTGCCCGGCCCCTGGGTGACCACGGTGACGTCGGCGCCGAGCACGTGCCGGGCGGCCAGCAGGCCGGTGTGCAGCGTGACCGCCTCCAGGTCGCCGCCGAAGGCCTGCCCGACGGTCACCACGCCGGCCAGCGACGGCGCCAGCGTGTGCAGCGTCCGGGAGAAGCCGGCGACCAGCGCGCCGCCGTCGGTCATGACGTAGGCGACCCTCAGGTCGGGATCGGTGGCGAACAGGCCGATGAGCACGGCCGGCAGCGCGGAGTGCAGGTCGGCGACGACGACCGGCATCCCGCCGAGGTCCTCGGCCGCGGCGATCGTGTCGTGGTGCTCGGTGTCCTGCTCGTCGACGCCCTGCACGCTCACCTGCAGCGGCGTGTAGCGCGCCTTGACCAGGTGGCCGGGGCCGGTCGGGTCCGGGGGCAGCCGGTCGGGGACGGCGACGACGAGCGCGTAGCCGCCGGTGCCCAGCCGCTGCGCCCACGCGGTGGTGTTGAGCAGCACCTCGTCGCCCACCTCGGGGACGCCGACCAGTGACGGGTGGGCCAGCGAGCGCACCTCGCCGTCGCCGGGCACCTCGACGGTGAGCTCCAGCGCGTCGCGCCAGCTCCTGCCCGTCGCGGTCACCGTCCCGCGTCGCCAGCGGATCCGTTGCACGCTCGTCCGGTTCTCCCCCACGGGGCGAGCGTAGGGACCCCGGTGCCCCCCGCGCCTCGCAGACCCGGTGCGGGCTCCGGCACCTCCGGCACCGGGGCCGCCGCGGAGGTGGTCCGCGGCCCGGGACGGGTGCTCAGGGCGCGGGCTGACTAGCCTGGGGCGCGTGTCGGCGAAGCGGGCGGAGCGGCTGGTCAACCTGGTCATCGCCCTGCTCGGGACCCGGCAGTACGTGACCGCCGCCCGGATCCGCGCGACCGTCCCCGGCTACGAGCCCGACGACGGCTCCGCCCGCGCCGACGAGGCGTTCAAGCGGATGTTCGAGCGGGACAAGGCCGAGCTGCGCGAGATGGGCGTCCCGCTGGAGACCGGCCGCACCAGCGTCTTCGACACCGAGGACGGCTACCGCATCGCGCGCGCCGACTACGAGCTGCCCGAGATCACGCTGACCGGCGAGGAGGCCGCCGCGGTCGGCCTGGCGCTGCGGCTGTGGGAGTCCGCGCAGCTGGCCGGTGCCGCGCAGAGCGCCCTGGTGAAGCTGCGCGCCGCCGGTGTCGACGTCGACCCGGCCCGGGCGCCGATCTCGCCGCGGCTGGACTCCGACGAGCCGGCCTTCGAGCCCTGCTACGCCGCCGCGCGCGACCGGCGGGTGCTGCAGTTCGACTACCGCCGTCCCGACGAGGACGCCCCGGCCCGCCGCCGCGTGCAGCCCTGGGGCGTCGTCGCCTGGCACGGCCGCTGGTACCTCGTGGGCCTGGACCTCGACCGGCAGGCGCCGCGGGTGTTCCGGCTCTCCCGCGTCGTCGGCACGCCGCGGGCGACCGGGCCGGAGCACGCCTTCGAGCCACCGGCCGACGTCGACCTCGCCGGGCTGGTCGCCGGGGCCTTCGGCGGCCGGGGGGAGGAGCAGCTGGTGGTCGTGCGCGCCCGCCCCGGCGCCGCGGTGGGGCTGCGCCGGTGGGCGACCCCGCTGGGCGCCGGCCCCGACGGCGACGACCGGCTGCAGCTGCGCACCACCGAGCCGTGGCGGCTGGCCGACCAGCTGGCCGCCTACGGCCCCGACGTGCTCGTCGAGTCCCCGGCGGCGGTGCGCGACGCCGTCGTCGAGCGGCTCACCCGGCTCGCGGCGATGGCCCCGACGATGGCCCCGACGGAGGCCCCAGCGGAGGCCCCAGCGGAGGCGGGGGACCGATGACCAGCCCGGCCACCAACGAGCGGATGACGCGGCTGCTGTCGCTCGTCCCGTACCTCACCGCCCGGCCCGAGGGCGTGCCGCTGCCCGAGGTGGCCCGCGACTTCGGTGTCCCCGAGCGGCAGCTGCGCCGCGACCTCGAGCTGCTGTGGATGTGCGGCCTGCCCGGCTACGGGCCCGGCGACCTCATCGACCTGTCCTTCGAGGGCGACCGGGTGCGGGTCACCTTCACCGCCGGCATGGTCCGCCCGCTGCGGCTGACCACCGACGAGGCGGTCGCCCTGGTCGTGGCGCTGCGGACGCTGCTGGACCTGCCGGGTCTGGCCGAGCAGGAGGCGGTCAGCCGGGCCCTGGCCAAGGTGTCGGCCGCCGCCGGGCACGCCGCCGAGGGGGTCACGCCGGTGGCGCTGAGCGTCGACGCCCGGGAGCAGGCCCTCGCCGTCGTCCGGCAGGGGCTCGAGCGGGGGCGGGCGCTGCACCTGCACTACTACGTCCCCACCCGCGACGAGCGCACCGAGCGCACCGTCGACCCCATGCGGCTGCACCTGGTCGACGGCCGCTGGTACCTGGAGGCGTGGTCGCGGGAGGTCGCCGGGGTGCGGCTGTTCCGCCTCGACCGCATCGACGACGTCGAGGTGCTCGACGAGCCGGCCGCCCCGCCGCCGCAGGCCGCGCCGCGCGACGTCGAGTCCGGCGTCTACCAGCCCGCGCCGGACGCGCCGGTGGTGCGGCTGCGGCTGGCCCGCACCGCCCGCTGGGTGGCGGAGTACTACCCGGTCGAGGACGTCCGCGAGGTCGACGACCCGCCCGGCGGGCTGGCCGTGGCGCTGCGCACGCACGACCTGGCCTGGGCACGGCGGCTGGTGGCCTCCCTGGGCGGGGCCGCGACCGTCGACGAGCCGGCCGGGCTGGCCGGGGCGGTGGCCGCCGACGCGCGCGCCGCCCTCGCCCGGTACGGCGCCTGATCCCCGGCGCCCTGCCCCCGGCGCCCTGCCCCCGGCGCCCTGCCCCCGGCGCCTAGGGTGCTGCCGTGCTGATGCTCGTCGTGTGGATCGCCGTCCCCGTCCTGTGCCTGGTCGTCCTCGGCGTCCTCGCCCACGGCCTGCTCGGTGCGTTCCAGCGGCTGGGCCGCGAGCTCGAGGCCGCCGAGCGGGACGCGCGGCCCGTCCTCGAGCAGGCGCAGGCCACCGCCGCCCGGGCGGCCGAGCTGCAGGCGGGCGGACGGCAGGCCGACGCGGGCTGAGCGGGCGCGGGCCGAGCGGGCGCGGGCTGGACGCCTGACCCCATCCGTCGGGGGTCCTGGGACGAACCCCCTGCGGCGTAGCATCGCGCTCGCCCCCCTCGACCTGGAGGACGCATGAACATCGGTGCGCCGGAGATCATCCTGATCATCCTCGCCGTCCTGTTGCTCTTCGGTTACAAGAAGCTGCCCGACGCCTCGCGCTCGTTCGGCCGCTCGCTGCGCATCTTCAAGGGCGAGATGAAGGGCATGAAGGACGACGACGCGCGCGCCGCGACGCCGGCCCCGCCCGCGGTGCTGCAGGCCGCCGACGCCGACCGGCGCGCGCAGCTCGAGGCCGAGGCGGCCGCCGCCGAGGCGCGCGCCGCGGAGCTGCGGGCCCGAGCCGCGCAGCCCGGCGCCGCCGACGCACGCTGAACCCGCCGCAGGAGCGCACCGTGAGCGGTCCGTCGCTGCGGCGCCGCCGGCGCCGGCCGCCGCGGGACCCCGAGGCGACGATGAGCCTCATCGCGCACCTGACCGAACTGCGCAACCGGGTCGCCAAGGCCCTGCTCGCGCTCGCGCTGGGCACCGTCGCCGGCTTCCTCTGGTACGACCACGGGCTGCTGACCTTCCTGTCCGAGCCCTACTGCTCGGTGCCGCCGGAGCTGCGCTACCAGGGCGCGGAGGACTGCCAGCTCGTCGTCCTCGACGTCTTCGGCGGCGTGCTGCTGCGGCTGAAGATCGGCCTCATCGCCGGCGCGGTGCTGTCCAGCCCGTTCTGGCTCTACCAGCTCTGGGCGTTCATCACCCCGGGGCTCAAGCGCAACGAGAAGCGCTACGCGGTCACCTTCGTCGCCGCCTCCACGTCGCTGTTCGCCCTCGGCGCGGTCCTGGCCTACGTCACCCTCTACAAGGGCCTGGAGCTGCTGCTCTCCCTCGCCGGGGACGAGGTCGCCTTCCAGCTCACCGCGGCGGACTACCTCGGCTTCGTCATCAGCCTGCTGGTGGCCTTCGGGCTCAGCTTCGAGCTGCCCCTGGTGGCCGTCGCGCTGAACCTGGTCGGCGTCCTGTCCCACGCGGCGCTGGCCCGCAGCCGGCGGTGGATCTTCTTCCTCACCATCGTCTTCGCCGCGTTCGTGACGCCCACCCAGGACCCGTTCACGATGCTGGCGATGGCGCTGCCCATGGTGGTGCTGTTCGAGCTGGCCATCCAGGTCACGCGGATCGTGGACCGGCGGCGCGCCCGGCGCGAGGCCGTCGAGTCCTTCCACGACGTCCCCGACGGCGAGGCGTCCCCGCTGGACGCCCGGCCCTCGTCGCTGGACGCGACACCGACCCGCCCCGAGGACCTGGTGCCCGGCCCGCCGGCGGAGCGTTCCCGCCGCTGACTAGGCGGCGGCCAGCGCCGCCAGCAGCGCCTCGCGTGGCGGGGCCTGCGGCGGGCCGGCCGGCCGCCCCGGCTGGCCGGGCCCGTCGGCGAGCGGGCGCCCGGGGCGCCACCCCTCGGCGAGCATCGCGGCCACCCGGGGGTGCACCGCGCTGAGCGCCGACGGCGGGTCGACCAGGTGCGCGTGGCGCAGCACGGCCCGGCCCACGACCGGGTCGGCGCCCGCGGCGGCCATCACCAGCCAGCCGGGCAGCGGTGCCCCAGCGACGGCGGCCGGCGGCCCGCCGGTCCAGGAGCGGCCGTCGCGTGCCGCCCGCCAGGCCGCCGCGCGCGCGGCGTCGGTGCGGCAGCCGTCCTCGAACCAGGCGTGCAGCTCGCCGAGGACCCAGGCGTCGACCTGCGCGCGCCAGGACCGGGCGTCGCCCGGTGCCGCGGCCACGGCCTCGGCCAGCCGCAGGGCGTGCGCCACCGCCAGCGCCGAGCCCCGGCCGAAGTGCGGGTTGCTGGTGCTCACCGCATCGGCGAGCGGGTGCAGGCCCAGCGGCGCGGCGTCGTCGAGCACCCGGAAGGTGCTGCGCAGGCCGCCCATGACCATGACCGGCGAGACCGGCCGGGCCCGTGCCGGATCGGTCCACAGGGCGGCCAGCGGCACCGCCCGGGTAGCCGCCTCGAAGCAGGACAGCTCCCGCAGGCGCGCGAGGTCGTGGTCGTCGGGCAGCCGGGTGAGGCAGACGGAGAACGTGCCGGCGTCGTGGGGGAAGACCAGCACCGCGTACCCGTCGCCCTCGGCCACCGAGACCACGCCGCGCTCCACGGGCCCGAACTCCGCCCCCGGGAGCAGCCGGTAGCGGCGGGAGGCGTACACCTCGTCGGTGGGCACGTCGACGGTGTCGCCGGACCAGCGGCGGGACAGCCGGCCCCGCCGGCCGGTGGCGTCCACGACGAGGTCGGCGGGCAGCACCGCGCCGTCGGCGAGGCGCACCCCGGTGACGGCGCCGCCGGCGGTCTCGACGTCGGAGGCGGCGGCGGACCGCAGCTCCACGCCGGGCTCGGCCTCCGCCGCGGCCTGCAGCACCCACTCCAGCGTGCTGCGGCGGCACCACAGCGCCCGCAGCCCGTCGGGGAGGTCGACCGGGGCGGCGCCGTGCGCGACCAGCGAGGCCAGCACGTCGGGCAGGCCCGCGGCGAGCTCGGCGTGCAGCCGGGCGAGGAAGGCGTGCGGCTGGTGGAACTGGGACACGCCCCGCCGCGCCCACCCCGCCGCCCCGTCGAGGTCGGCGGGCCGCACCCCGCCGTCGCGGTCCACGACCCGCACCCGGTGTCCCTGACGGGCGAGGGCCAGGGCGGCGGTCAGCCCCGAGATCCCGGCACCAGCGACGACGACCTGCACGACGACCTCCCGCGGATCCGGACCTGGCCAGCGCGGACGCCCGTTGGTTGCGCTGGGCACCGAGCCGACGGAGCCGGCACATGGACTCACCGGCCGCGTTCGGTGTCAATCCCGTGACGGTGCGTCGACGCGCAGTGCGGCCCTGGGGCGTGGGAGCCGGGCCGCGGGGCTCCGACCTGGGGCGCTGGTCGACCGCGCCGCAGGTAGGAGGCCCACCGGAGATCGTTGCCGAGCCGTAACGTGGGCCGGCCGCAGGGGCGCAGGGGAGGGGAGGCCGGGTGGGCGTCGACGTCGCCGTCCTCGTCAGCGCCGCGGCCGGCCGCGGCCGGGCGCGCACCGTGTCGGCGACCGTCCTGGAGGCGCTGCGCCGCGGCGGGCTGACCCCGACCGTGCTGGCCGCCACCACCCGCGCCGAGGCCGAGCGGGCGGCGGCGGAGGCCGTGGCGGCCGGGACCGGTGCCGTGGTCGCCGTCGGCGGGGACGGTGCCGCGCACGCCGCGCTGCAGGCGGTCGCCGGCACCGGCACGCCGCTGGCCGTCGTGCCCGCCGGCACCGGCAACGACCTGGCGCTGGCCCTCGGCGTGCCCCCCGAGCCGGTGGCCGCGGCGGCGGCAGCGGCCACCGACCTGCGCGAGGGCGCCGTCCGCGGCCTCGACGCCGGGCGCACCGGCGGCCGCTGGTGGGCCACGGTGCTGTGCTGCGGCTTCGACTCGGCGGTCACCGACCGGGCCAACCGGCTGCGCTGGCCGCGCGGACCCCGGCGCTACGACGTCGCGATCCTCGCCGAGCTGGCCCGGCTGCGGCCCCGCGAGGTCACGCTCACCCTCGACGGCGAGCCGCGGACCCTGCCGGTCACGCTGGTCGCCGTCGGCAACACCGCCTGGTACGGGGGCGGCATGCGGGTGTGTCCCGACGCCGACCCCGCCGACGGCCGCCTCGACGTCACCGTGGTCGGGCCGGTGACCCGCCGCGAGCTGGTGCGCACCCGCCCGCGGCTGACGGCGGGCACCCACGTCGCGCACCCCGCCGTCGCCGTGCACCGCGCCGCGCGGGTGGAGCTGGCCGGGGCGGGACTGACCACCTACGCCGACGGCGAGCCGGTGGCCGCCCTGCCCGTGGTCGCCGAGGCGGTGCCCGGCGCGCTGCGGGTGGTGGGGTCGGCGCGTCCCTGAACGGCGGGGACGAGCCGCAGCCGACGGCCTCGGCCACGACCGTTATCCCCAACTACCGGTCACGACCGGACGACCACGGGACACGACATCGACGAGGAGAGCCGCCCCCACGACCGGCCGGGTCCCGCCCGCGCTGAGGACATCGGGGGAAGCGCCTAACGTGGGGAGCATGTCCAGCCCCGCCGAGCGGTACGCGGCTGCCCGGCGGCGCAGCGCGCACCCGACCCTGGCCGACTTCACGTCCGAGCTCGGGTTCTCCCTCGACCCGTTCCAGGTGGAGGCCTGCGAGGCGCTCGACGAGGGCGCCGGGGTGCTGGTGTGCGCGCCCACCGGGGCCGGCAAGACCGTCGTCGGTGAGTTCGCCGTGCACAAGGCGCTGGCCGAGGGCCGCAAGGCCTTCTACACGACGCCGATCAAGGCGCTGTCCAACCAGAAGTACAACGACCTCGTCGACCGCTACGGCGCCGACCGGGTCGGCCTGCTGACCGGCGACAACGCCGTCAACGGCGACGCCCCGGTGGTGGTGATGACCACCGAGGTGCTGCGCAACATGCTCTACGCGGAGTCCCCGGCCATCGACGGGCTCGGGTACGTGGTCATGGACGAGGTGCACTACCTCGCCGACCGCTTCCGCGGCGCCGTGTGGGAGGAGGTGATCATCCACCTGCCGGCGTCGGTGACCCTGGTGTCGCTGTCGGCCACGGTGAGCAACGCCGAGGAGTTCGCCGACTGGCTGGTCACCGTCCGCGGGCACACGAGGGTCGTCGTCAGCGAGGTCCGGCCGATCCCGCTGTGGCAGCACATGCTCGTCGGCAACCGGGTGTTCGACCTGTTCAGCCTGCGGCCCGCGGCGCACGCCGCCGAGCAGGGGGAGACCCCGCGCACCCAGTCCACCCGCGACCGGGGCGCCAGCGTCGTCGACCCCGAGCTCGTGCGGTTCGTGCGCGAGTACGAGCGCCGGCTGGACACCTGGGGCGGGGGCGGCGGCGGGTCGCGGCGCGACCGCGACTGGCACAAGCCCCGCTACCGCCCGCCGGCCCGCCCGGAGGTGGTCGAGCGGCTCGACCGCGCCGGGCTGCTGCCGGCGATCACCTTCATCTTCAGCCGCAACGGCTGCGACGCCGCCGTCGCCCAGTGCCTGCAGTCGGGCCTGCGGCTGACCGACGAGGCCGAGCGCGCCGAGATCGCCCGGATCATCGACGAGCGCACCGGCGGCCTGCCCGACGAGGACCTGCACGTCCTCGGCTTCTGGGAGTGGCGCGAGGGCCTGCTCGCCGGGCTGGCCGCCCACCACGCCGGCCTGGTGCCGGCGTTCAAGGAGACCGTCGAGGAGTGCTTCGTCCGCGGCCTGGTCAAGGCCGTCTTCGCCACCGAGACCCTCGCGCTGGGCATCAACATGCCCGCGCGCACGGTGGTGCTCGAGCGGCTGGTCAAGTGGAACGGCGAGGCGCACGTCGACGTCAGCCCGGGGGAGTACACCCAGCTCACCGGGCGGGCCGGTCGCCGCGGCATCGACGTGGAGGGGCACGCCGTCGTCGTCTGGGCCCCGGGCATGGACCCCTCCGTGGTCGCCGGCCTGGCCAGCACCCGCACCTATCCGCTGCGCTCGTCGTTCCGGCCCAGCTACAACATGGCCGTCAACCTGGTCGGCTCCTTCGGCCGGGCCCGCGCCCGGGAGCTGCTCGCCTCCTCCTTCGCCCAGTTCCAGGCCGACCGCTCGGTGGTCGGCCTGGCCCGGCAGGCCGCCCGCTCCGAGCGCGACGCGGAGCGGTTCGCCGCCGAGATGAGCAGCGAGGGCGGGGACGTGCTGGCCTACGCCCGGCTGCGGCGGGAGATCGCCGACCGGGAGAAGGAGCTCTCCCGCGACTCGCAGGCCAAGCGCCGCATCGAGGCCGCCGACGCGCTGGCCGCGCTGCGCCCCGGCGACGTGATCCGGGTGCCCTCCGGCCGCCGGCAGGGCCTGGCCGTCGTCCTCGACCCCGGGATCACCGACCTGTCCGACCCGCGGCCGCTGGTGCTCACCGAGGACAAGTGGGCCGGGCGGCTGGGCACCGTCGACTTCCCGACGCCGGTCAGCGCGCTGGCCCGCGTCCGGGTGCCGAAGAACTTCAACCACCGCAGCCCGCACGCCCGCCGCGACCTCGCCTCCACG
This sequence comes from Geodermatophilus normandii, assembly GCF_003182485.1. Taxonomy (NCBI): domain Bacteria; kingdom Bacillati; phylum Actinomycetota; class Actinomycetes; order Geodermatophilales; family Geodermatophilaceae; genus Geodermatophilus; species Geodermatophilus normandii. The sequence continues at coordinate 3,555,359 of NZ_QGTX01000001.1, forward strand.
CTGCGCTCGGCGCGGCTGGAGAACGACCTCGGCGCGCGCCGGGTGAAGATCCGCTCCGCGGCCGCCGACGACCCCGTGCTGCACGACCTGCGCCGCGCCGTGCGCAACCACCCGGTGCACGGGCTGCCCGACCGCGAGGAGCGGGTCCGCTCCGCCGAGCGGTACCTGCGCGCGGTCGCCGACGCGGAGGCCACCCACCGCAGGATGGCCGAGCGGACCGGCTCGCTGACCCGCCAGTTCGACCGCACCTGCGACGTCCTCGAGGAGCTCGGCTACCTGGTGCCCGAGGTCGTGCCGCTGGTGCCCGCCGACACCGAGGAGCCCACCCCGCTCGACGACGTCCCGCGGGTCACCGAGGAGGGGCGGCGGCTGGCGCGGATCTGGTCGGAGGCCGACCTCCTGGTCGCCGAGTGCCTGCGCGCCGGGACCTGGCGGGGGTTGGGCCCGGCCGAGCTCGCCGCGGTGGTCTCGACGCTGGTCTTCGAGGCCCGCCGGGAGATGCCCGGCCAGCCCGCGGTCCCGGCCGGGAAGGTGGCCGGCGCGATCGCCGAGATGCGGGGCATCCGCGCCCGCCTGCAGGACGTCGAGCTCGACCGGGGCCTGCCCGCCAGCCGCGACCTCGACCTCGGTTTCGCGTGGGCCGCCTACCGGTGGGCCGACGGGCAGAGCCTCGACCGGGTGCTCGCCGGTGCCGAGCAGGCGGGCACCGAGCTCTCCGGCGGCGACTTCGTGCGCTGGGCGCGGCAGCTGGTCGACCTGCTCGACCAGCTGGCCAAGGTCGCCGACGAGGCGGTGGCGGGGGTGGCCCGCGCCGCGGTGGGCCGGGTCCGGCGCGGCGTGGTGGCGGTGGCGATCAGCGGGTGATCGTCGCCGTCCCCGCCGCGGCGGGCGCCGTCCCCGCCCGGGCGGCGGCCACGGCGCGCGGGGGCTGGCGGAGGCCTCCCGTGGTGCACAATCCCCCCGCTCCCGTGACGCAGTGTCATGGGAGGACCCGTCCGGGTCGAACGGAACGAGCAGGAGCGACGATGACCAACCCACCGCAGGGTGGCCAGCCGGGGCAGTACGGGCAGCCGGGGCAGTACGGCCAGCAGCCCGGCCAGTACGGGCAGCCGGGGCAGTACGGCCAGCCGGGCGGTGGGCAGTACGGGCAGCCCGGCGGGTACGGGCAGCAGCCGGGGCAGTACGGGCAGCCCGGCGGGTACGGGCAGCCGGCGCAGCAGCCGGGCCAGTACGGCCAGCCCGGGTACGGCCAGCAGCCGGGGCAGTACGGCCAGCAGCCCGGCCAGTACGGGCAGCAGCCCGGGCAGTACGGGCAGCCGGGGCAGTACGGCCAGCCCTACGGCCAGCAGCCGCCGAAGAAGTCACGGACCGGGCTGGTCATCGGCCTGGTGGCGCTCGCCGTCGTCGTCATCGCCGCGGCGATCATCCTGCCGATCGTGCTCGGCAAGGACGTCCTGGACCCGTCGCAGGCCGAGGACGACATCGCCACGCAGTTCCAGGAGACCTTCGGCGTCTCGGTCGAGGTCTCCTGCGACGACGAGATGGTGGTGGAGAACGGCGCCACGTACGAGTGCACCGGCACGACCGAGGACGGCGAGGACGTGACCCTGCAGGTCGCGATCACCGACGCCGACTCGGCGGCCTACACCTGGGAGGTCGCCTCCTAGCGGCGCGTCCCCCGCGGACGGGCCGGCCGGCGCTCACCCCAGGGCGTCGGCCGGCCATCCGAGGGCCGCGCCGAGCCGGCCCAGCGAGGACCGCAGGCCGTGCGCGTCGGCCAGCGCGGCCAGCGCGTCCGGGTCCGCCGGGCGGCGGGGCAGCGACCCCTCGACCGCCGGCATGTCGATGTCACGCGCCACGGCCACGACCACGGGCGCGGCGTCGAGGTAGTCCCCGCCCGCGTGCAGCCGCTTGAGCACCGCCGCGGTGAGCGGCGCCTTCGGCACCACGGTGCGCGCCGCGGCCGCGCGGATGCCGGCCAGGTCGCCGAACTCGGTGACCAGCGCCGCCGCCGTCTTCGCGCCGATGCCCGCGACGCCGGGCAGGCCGTCGCTGGGGTCCCCGCGCAGCACCGCGAAGTCCGCGTAGGCCCGCCCGGGGATCCCGTACCGCGCGGCCACCGCCGCCTCGTCGACCACCTCGATGTCGGCGATGCCCCGGTTGGTGTAGAGCACCCGGACGCCGCGGGCGTCGTCGACGAGCTGGAACAGGTCCCGGTCCCCGGTGACGACGTCGACCGGCCCGCGCGCGCGGGTGGCCAGCGTGCCGATGACGTCGTCGGCCTCGTAGCCGGGCGCCCCGACCCGGGCGATGCCGGCCGCGGCCAGCACGTCGACGAGCACCGGCACCTGCGGCCCGAGCTCGTCGGGCGTCTCCTCGCCGCCGTCGGGGGAGAGCCGGTGTGCCTTGTACGACGGCAGCGCCGCCACGCGGAACGCCGGCCGCCAGTCGTCGTCCCAGCAGGCCACCAGCCGGTCGGGGGAGTGGGCGGTGACCAGCCGGGCGGTCATGTCGAGGAAGCCGCGGACGGCGTTCACCGGCCGGCCGTCGGGCGAGGTCACGCTGGTCGGGACGCCGTAGAAGGCCCGGAAGTAGAGGCTCGCGGCGTCGAGCAGCATGGTCGTCACGGGCGGGGACGGTAACGGTCCGGGAAACCCCGGCGGGAGCGGTCGGTGCCCGGGTTAGTGTCCCGGGGTGGCAAGCAGCACGGGGGCCCTCGTCAGCATCGACCGCGTGTACGCCGCGCGCAGCGTCGCCGCCGAGCTCGGCGTCGACGTCCTGGTCCTCACACCGGGCTCGGACCTGCGCTACCTGTGCGGCTACGACGCCCACGCCATGGAGCGGCTGACCGCCCTCGTGGTCCCCCGGGCCGGGGAGCCGCTGCTCGTCGTCCCCCGGCTCGAGGCGCCGATGGTCGACGCGAGCCCGGCCGGGACGCTCGGCCTGGAGCTGCACGCCTGGGACGAGACCGACGACGCCTTCGCCGTCCTCGCGCGGGAGGTGACCGCCCGGCTGGGCGGTGCACCCACCCGGGTCGCGGTGGGCGCGCGCACCTGGGCCGAGCACGCGCTCGGCGTGCACCGGGCGCTGCCGGGCTCGGCGCTGGAGCTGGCCACGCCGGTGCTCGACCGGCTGCGGATGGTCAAGACGCCGGCCGAGGTGGAGGAGCTCGCCCTCGCCGGTGGCGCCATCGACCGGGTGCACGCGCGGATGGGGGAGTGGCTGCGCGTGGGCCGCACCGAGGCGGAGGTGGGCGCCGACATCGCCGCGGCCATCCTCGCCGAGGGGCACGTGGGTGTGGACTTCACCATCGTCGGGTCCGGCCCCAACGGCGCCAGCCCGCACCACGAGCTCTCCGACCGGGTGGTGGCGGCCGGTGACCTCGTCGTCGTCGACATCGGCGGGGAGACGGCCACCGGCTACCGCTCGGACTGCACCCGCACCTACGTCGTCGGCGGCGAGCCCGACGCCGAGGTGGCCGAGTGGTACGCGGTCCTGCAGGACGCGCAGGAGGCCGCCGTCGCCGCCGTCCGGCCCGGGGTGACCGCCGAGGAGGTCGACGCCGTCGCCCGCGACCGGATCACCGCCGCCGGGTGGGGCGGGCACTTCATCCACCGCACCGGTCACGGCATCGGTCTGGACACCCACGAGGCGCCCTACATCGTCGCGGGCAACGACCTGCCGCTGGAGCCGGGGATGGCCTTCTCCGTCGAGCCCGGCATCTACCTGCCCGGGCGCTGCGGCGCGCGCATCGAGGACATCGTGGTCTGCACCGACGACGGCGTCCGCACGCTCAACGAGGGTCCCCGTGAGCTCGTCGTCCTCCCCGGCTGAGCACGCCCCCGACGTCGACCGGGCGCTGCTGGCCGCCCTGGCGCGGGACGGGCGGGCCAGCTACACCGAGCTCGCCGAGCGGGTGGGCCTGTCGGTGTCGGCGGTGCACCAGCGCGTGCGCCGGCTCGAGCAGCGCGGCCTGATCACCGGTTACCGGGCGACGATCGACGCGCGGCAGGTGGGGGCGGGGCTGACGGCGTTCGTGTCGATCACGCCGCTGGACCAGGCGCAGGCCGACGACGCCCCGGCCAAGCTCACGCACCTGGACGCGATCGAGGCCTGCTACTCGGTGGCGGGGATGGAGAGCTACCTGCTCAAGGTGCGGGTCGCCTCGCCGGAGGCGCTCGAGGCGCTGCTGCGCGACATCCGCACCACCGCCAACGTGGCCACCCGCACGACCGTCGTCCTCTCGACCTTCTACGAGGACCGTCCTCCCGTCTGAGCCCGGCCCGGCCCGGCCCGGCAGAGTGGTGCGGTGACCGACGACCTCGCCCGCGGGGTGGGCGACCACCTGCCCGGCACCGTGCTGGCCCTGACGGCGGCGCTGCTGTTCGGCCTGGGCTCGGTGCTGCAGCACGAGGCGGCGGCGCGGGCCTCGGCCGGCGGGCGGCTGCGGATGCGGGCGATGGTCGGCCAGCGGACCTGGCTGGCCGGCCAGGTGACGACGACGGCCGGGACGGGGGCACAGGTGGCGGCGCTCGCCCTGGCGCCGGTGTCGCTCGTGCAGCCGCTGCTCGCCGGGGCGCTGGTGGCCGCCCTCGCCGTCCGCTGGGCGCGGACGGGCCTCCCGCCGACCCGGCCGGAGGGGCTCGGCGCGGTGCTGACCGTCGCGGGGATCGCGGTCTTCGTGACGGCGGCCCGTCCGGGCCCGGGGGTCGTCGACCGGGTGCCCGCCGGGTGGGCGGTGGTGCTCGCCGTCGTGGGCGTCACGGTGGCCGTCGCGCTCACCGCCCGGCTCGGCGCCGGCCGGGGGGCCGCGCTCGCCTGCGGCGTCACCGGGGGCCTGGCGGCCGGGGTGGCGGCGGTGCTCGTCGCGGCCGGGCTCACCGCGGTCTCGACCGACGGGGTGGTCGACGCGCTCGCCCGGCCCGCGGTGTGGGGCGCGGTCGTGGCCGGCGTGGTCTCCCAGGTCGGCGCCCAGCAGGCCTACGGGCGGGGATCGCTGAGTGCGTCCCTGCCGGCGCTCGCGGTCCTGGACCCGATGGCGGCGGTGCCGGCCGCCCGGTTGCTGCTGGGGGAGCACCTCGAGCCGGGGCACGCGGCGGTGTGGGGTCCGGCGGGGCTCGTCGCCGTCGTCGGCATCGTGCTGCTCACCCGCGGTGGCGGGCAGCCGGCGCCCCGGCGGTGACGCCGCGGCCGCCGCGGGACGCCCGACGACCGGTGTTCCCGTTATCCCCAACTTCGCGACGACTCCGTCGGCGGCCCCGCTGGCACGGCGGATGGACGACGACCGCGAGGCGACTGGACAGGGCGTCGAACACGTGTTCGCATTCCAGGCGTGAGGTGGGACGCCCGGCGGCTCGACGCCGACGACGAGTCGCTGCTGCCGGGCATGCCGAGCCTGCGCGGGTTGCTGCGCAGCGTCGAGGTGCCCGAGTTCCCCGGTGTGACGATGCACGAGGTGCTGTGCCGGTCGGCGCTCAACCCGGTGCCGGAGGCCTCGCGGATGCCCTTCTCGCACACGATCAACCCGTACCGGGGTTGCCTCCACCAGTGTGTGTACTGCCTGGCCGGGGACACGCGGATCCTCATGGCCGACGGCCGTCAGCGGCCTATTGCGGCGCTGCGGGTGGGGGACCGCGTCATCGGCACGGAGCGCCGCGGCACCCACCGGTACTACGTGGAGACCGAGGTGCTGGCCCACTGGGGCACGGTCAAGCCCGCCCACCGCGTCACCCTGGCTGACGGGACCGAGCTCCTGGCCAGTGGGGACCACCGCTTCCTGACCCGTCGCGGTTGGAGACACGTCACCGGTACGACGTCCGGCCGCGGGCGGCGACCGCACCTGACGACCGACGACGAGCTGATGGGCTTCGGGCGGACGGGGACGTCCCCCGTCGTCCGCGCCGAGTACCGGCGGGGCCACCTGGCGGGGACGGTCCGCGGCGACGGCCACCTCGGGGTCCACCGTCAGGAGCGACCCGGGCGGGCCCACGGGGACGACCACCGCTTCGGCCTGGCGCTGGTGGACGACGAGGGTCCGGACCGCGCCCAGGCGTACCTCGCCGCGGAGGGCATCCGCACGCCTCGTCTCGGCGTCGCGGACGCGGTCGGCAACCGCCGACCCCTGCCGGCCATCAGGACGTCCGCGGCGGCCGCCGTCGGCCGCATCGCCGACCGCCGGGAGTGCGGGGTCGACGGCATCGCGGTCGAGGCTGACGCGGCTCTCCAGGTCGTCGACCTGCAGTCGGTCGGCCTCGAGATGCCGATGTTCGACATCACCACCGGCACCGGCGACTTCGTCGCCAACGGGGTGGTCAGTCACAACTGCTTCGCCCGCTCGACGCACGAGTGGCTCGACCTGGACGCCGGCCGGGACTTCGACACGCAGATCGTCGTCAAGACCAACCTCGTCGAGGTGCTGCGCCGAGAGCTGGCCAGGCCGTCGGGCAGGCGCCGGCACGTGGCGCTCGGCACCAACACCGACCCCTACCAGCGCGCCGAGGGCCGATACCGGCTGATGCCCGGGGTCATCCGGGCGCTGGCCGACTCCGGGACCCCGTTCTCCGTCCTCACCAAGGGCACGCTGGCCCGCCGCGACCTGCCGCTGCTCGCCGACGCCGCGCGGGACGTCCCGGTCGGCTTCGGCGTCTCCCTGGCCATCTGGGACGACGACCTGCACGCGAGCCTCGAGCCCGGCGTGCCGTCGCCGCGCGCCCGGCTGGACCTGGTGCGCGCCGTGGCCGACGCCGGCCTGCCCTGCGGCGTGTTCCTCGCCCCGGTGCTGCCGGGCCTCACCGACCGCCGGTCCGACCTCGACGCGGCCCTCGGGGCGATCGCCGAGGCCGGCGCCACCGGCGTCACGGTGGTCCCGCTGCACCTGCGTCCGGGCGCCCGCGAGTGGTTCTCCGCGTGGCTGGCCCGCGAGCACCCGTCCCTGGTCGGCCGCTACCGGCAGCTCTACCGCGGCGGCGCCTACGTGCCGGCCGAGTACCGGGCGTGGCTCGCCGCGCGGGTCGCGCCGCTGCTGCGCCGGCACGGGCTCGACGGTCGGTCCGATGGAGCGGCCCGGGGCGCCGAGGCTCCCCCCGGCGTCCCCGGTGACGACGAGGCGGCCTTCCCGGCCGGGAGCCTGCCGCCGGCCCGCGACGACGCCGCCGCGCGCCCGCGGGGAGCCCGGCCGAGGCGCGCCCGCGCCGACGACGTCCCCGGCCAGCTGGCTCTCATCTGACGCGCCCTGAAATGGTCAGGGAAGGCTGTCCTGACCATTGCGCGACACAACCGGAAATGGGATCGGGAAAAGGGGACCCTGCGCCGTTCCGAGACGCGGGGGCGCCGCCGAGCAGCTGTTGCACAGGGAAGGCTGCCCTCACCGGAAATGGCGGCCCGTCGACACGCGGAATGATTTCCCGACTCGATCCGCCCGCCATTCTGCGGCACACTCGGGTCAGCCGATCCGCCCGGCCCCGGAGGACCCGAGATGACCACAGTCATGCCGCCCGTCAGCGAGTGCACCGTCGACGGCTGCTCCTACAACGACCACGGCTGCCACGCCTTCGCGATCACCGTGAGCGGCACGGACGGCCACGCCGGCTGCGGCACCTTCATCCCGCTCACCGTCCGCGGCGGCCTGCCGCGGGCCGAGGCCCAGGTCGGCGCCTGTCAGCGCACCGACTGCCGGCACAACGACGCCCTCGAGTGCCACGCCGAGGGCATCCGGGTCGGCTTCGACCACGACACGGCCAGCTGCCTGACCTACTCGGCGGCCTGACGGCCCGCTGCGCGGTCCCTCCGACGGCCCGGGTGCCCGCCCGGGCCGTCCTGCCGTGCGGGGGAGGAGAGGGGCTCAGGCCGGCGGTGCGGCCGCGGCCCTGTTCGCCCGCGCGGCCCGCTCGGCGCGCACGGCACCGCGGGCGGCCACCGGCTCGGCGCCGGCGGCGAGGGCCAGCCGGCGGTAGGAGTCGTAGGACAGCGTCTCGTAGACGGCGGCCAGCGCCTCGGCCCGCTGGCGCCGTCGGCCGGTCGTCGTCGCCCGCAGGTACAGCGCGGTCCGCACCGCGTGCTTGGTGAACGTCACCTGCAGCGCCTGGCTCGACAGCCGGCCGCCCACGTGCGAAGTGTAGCCCGGGCCGCGGCGCAGTGCCGGCAGCACCCACGGGCTGTCGGCCAGGGCGGGGAAGCGGTTGCGCACGGCCTCCCACGCGTGCCAGGCCGTCAGCGCGCCGGGCACCGACCACTCGCCGTCGTCGGTGGTGACGACGAGGCGGCGCGCGGTGGCGTGCACCTGCTCGCGGCGCAGGTCCCGGAAGCTGCCCACCGGCGCCGGCCAGCGCAGCGCGATCGCGCACCACACCACCGTGCGCAGGTGCTCGGGGTCCTCGCTGCGGACCTCGGTGAGCGGCCGCAGGTCCAGGGTCCGCGGGTCGGGCTCCGGCGTCGGAGGCGTGGGCAGGGGGACGCCGCCGTAGCGGGCGACCTTGCTGTAGAGGGTGACGGTGGCCGGTCTCCAGCCCCGGGCCGCGGCGACGTCGTCCATCCCGCCCTCGGCCAGCTCCTCCGGCCCGAGGCCGAGCTCCAGCGCGGCGTCGACGAGCCGGCGCCACTGGACGGCGTAGCCCTCGGGCGGCGCCAGCCGCCCCCAGGCCCGCGCCGCTGGCAGTGACGGCATCTCCGGGAGCGGTCCCTGCCAGCCCTTGGCCATGCCTCCATCATACCCGTTATCCCCAACATCTCAACGCAATGCAGCCAGAACGAAGAACACCCCCGACGGCAAGGAGCAGTTGCGACCTCCGGGACCTCGCCTGAGGTCCCGGAGGTCGAGGAGTCCGCCGAGGTCGGGCAGCCCGGGTCCGTCCCCGTGCCGGCCGCGGACCCGGCGCGACGTGCGGCGGCCGGACCGCCGGGGGAGGGGTCGCCGCCTACCGGGTCCCGTCCGCGGGCACCAGGCGCGCGCGGATGTCGGGCTTGAGCACCTTGCCGACCTTCGAGCGGGGGAGGTCGGCCCAGACGAGCACCTCCTTGGGGGCCTTGACCCCGCCGATGCGCGCTCGGGCGAAGGCCCGCACGTCGGCCGGGTCGAGTGCCGTCCCGGCCCGTGCCTGCACGACGGCGACCACCCGCTCGCCCCACTTCTCGTCGGGCAGCCCGACGACCGCGCAGTCCTGCACGCCGGGATGGGCCATGAGCGCCTGCTCGACCTCCGCGGAGTACACGTTGAAACCGCCGCTGATGATCATGTCCTTCGCGCGGTCGACGAGGTACAGCCAGCCGTCCTCGTCGAGGTAGCCGACGTCGCCGGTGTGGTGCCAGCCGCAGCGAACTCGCCGCCGCGGCGCTGGAGACGCTCGCCGAGCTGGGCTACGCCCGCACCGGCCTGCGCGACATCGCCGCCCGCTCGGAGTTCTCCCACGGCGTCCTGCACTACTACTTCCGCGACAAGGTGGAGCTGATCACCCACTGCGTGCGCGAGTACAAGGCGCGCTGCGCCACCCGCTACGACGAGGCGGTGGCCACGGCGACCACCGCCGAGGAGCTGGTCCAAGGGTTCCTGCGGGAGCAGACGGCGACGCTCACCGGCGAGCCGCAGATGCACCGGCTCTGGTACGACCTGCGCAACCAGTCGATGTTCGAGCCCGCGTTCCGCGCCGACGTCGCCGAGATCGACCTGCTGCTCGAGCGGATGGTCTGGCGCGTCGTGAGCCGGTACGCCGAGCTGTCGGGAACCCGCCCGCGGGCCTCCTCGACGGCGTTCTACGCCGTCCTCGACGGCCTGTTCCAGCAGGCCCTGCTGCGCCAGCTCGCCGGGGACCCCGAGGCGGCGCCGGCGCTGCGTGAGGCCGTGCAGGGGGTCCTGCCGCAGCTCGTGCACTGACCCTGCCGCCCCACCGGCCCGCCGCCCTGCGGTCCCGGGGGCCGGTGGGGACGATGTGCCGGTGCGCACGGTCGGGGTGGAGGAGGAGCTGCTCGTCGTCGACCCGTCGGGGACGCCGGTGCCGCTCGGCCCTGAGGCCCTGGCGGTGGCCGCCCGGCGCGGCGAGGGCGAGACCCCGGAGCAGCACGAGCGCGCCGGCGACGAGGGAGGGGAGTCCCGCGGGCACCTGGTGCCCGAGCTCAAGCAGGAGCAGCTGGAGCTCGGCACGCGGGTGTGCACCGACCTGGCCGAGGTGACCGGCGAGCTGCGGTACTGGCGCGGGCGGGCCGACGCCGCCGCCCGGGCCGTCGGCGCCCGGGTGGCGGCGCTGGCGACCTCACCGGTCGCGGTGCAGCCGCGGACGACGCCGGGCGAGCGCTACGGCGACATGACCGACACCTTCGGCCTCGTCGCCCGCGACCAGCTCACCTGCGGGTGTCACGTGCACGTGTCGGTGGCCGACGACGAGGAGGGCGTCGCCGTCCTCGACCGGATCCGCGTCTGGCTGCCGGCGCTCACCGCGCTCACCGCGAACTCGCCGTTCTGGCTGGGCGCGGACTCCGGCTACGCCAGCTTCCGGTCGCAGGCGTGGAACCGCTGGCCTTCCTCGGGCGCCACCGAGCCCTTCGGGAACGCGGCGACCTACCACCGGGTGGTCGCCGACCTGGTCGCCACCGGCACGATCGTCGACGCCGGGATGGTGTACTTCGACGCCCGCCTGTCGCAGACCTGGCCGACGGTCGAGGTGCGCACCGCCGACGTCGCGCTGCGGGTCGAGGACGCCGTCACCCACGCCGGGCTGGTCCGCGGGCTGGTGGAGACCGCCGCCCGCGAGTGGCGCGAGGGCGTCCCGGCGCCGCGGGTCCGCAGCGAGGTGCTGCGGGTGGCCGCGTGGCGGGCCGGCCGCTCGGGGACCACCGGCGACCTGGTGCACCCGCACACGTGGCGCCCCGCACCGGCCGCCGACGTCGTCGCGGCGCTGCTGGAGCACGTGGGGCCCGCCCTGGAGGCCACCGGCGACCGGCGGCGGGTCGCCGACGGCGTGGCGGCGGTCCTGGACCGCGGGACCGGCGCGGACCTGCAGCGGCGCGTGCACCGCGCGACCGGGGACCTGACCGCCGTGGTGCGCGCGGCCGTGCGCCTCACGACCGGGGACCCCGCGGCGGGGGAGTGACTCCCCGGGAAGCACGCAGCCGGGGCGGATATCGTCCCGCCATGTACACCGCGACCTGGCGTGACGTCGTGCGGCGCGACCTGTTCGGACCCCGGCCCGGACGCGGGGACGGCCCCTACCGGCTGGTCATCCGCGTCACGCTGGTGGTCTTCCGGTTGCTGCGCCTGCGGTTCGACGTCCGCGGCTCCGAGCACGTGCCCGCCTCCGGCGGCGCGGTGGTCTGCAGCAACCACGTCAGCTACCTGGACTTCACCTTCCTCGGCCTCGGCGCGCTGCCGCAGCACCGCCTCGTGCGGTTCATGGCCAAGGCCTCGGTCTTCGGCCACTGGTTCGCCGGGCCGTTCATGCGGGCCATGAAGCACATCCCGGTCGACCGCAAGGCCGGCGCGGCCGCCTTCGACGCCGCCGTCCGGGCGCTCAAGGACGGCGAGGTCGTCGGCGTCTTCCCCGAGGCGACGATCAGCCAGAGCTTCACCGTCAAGGACCTCAAGGCCGGCGCCGCCCGCATGGCCCTCGACGCCGGCGTGCCGATCGTGCCGGCCGCGGTGTGGGGCGGGCACCGGGTGGCCACCAAGAAGCACCCCGTGGACCTCACCCGCGGCCGCGCGGTGACCGTGCTCCTCGGGGAGCCGATCACGCCCGCGCCCGGCGAGACGCCAGCCCAGCTGCTCGAGCGCACCCGGGAGGCGATGGTGGCCCTCCTCGACGAGGCCCAGCGCACCTATCCGCAGCAGCCCGAGGGCCCCGACGACCTGTGGTGGCTGCCCCGGCACCTCGGCGGCACCGCGCCCACCCTGGAGGAGGCCGCCCAGCGGGACCGCGACGACGCCGCCGGCACCCGCGTCCGGGCGCGCACCTCCCGGCGCACCCGGCTGCGCCGCCTCACCCGCCGCCTGACCCGCCGCCCCACCCGGCGCGACGCCGCCTGAGGGCGGCTACTCCACCACCACCGGCGCCATCAGCCGGAAGGCCTCCAGCTCGACGTCGTACCAGCGGCGCAGCCGGCCCAGCGGCGCCATGCCCAGGCGGCGGCACACCGCCAGCGAGGCCTCGTTGCCGGGCCGCACGACGGCGTAGACCTCCGGCAGGCCGGCGCCGAAGGCGTGCTCGACCACCGCCCCGGCCGCCTCGGTGGCGTAGCCGCGGCCCCAGCTGTCCGGGTGCAGGTGCCAGCCCACCTCGACCTCCCCGACGCCGCCGGGCAGCGGCTTGAGCAGCACCGTGCCGGCCACGACGGGTGCCGGGCCGCGGACCTCGATCGCCCAGGTGCCGTGCAGCGGGTCGGCGCGGCGGATCTCCGCCCACCGGCAGACGAGCTCGACCGGGCCCACCGAGGGGGTGCCGCCCAGCCAGCGGGTCACCTCCTCGCGCCGGTACATGTCCGTCAGGCGGGCGAGGTCGTCGCGGCGGGTCGTCCACGGGCGCAGCCGCAGCCGGTCGGTGAGCAGTTCCCCGTCCGGCACCGCGGCTGCCTACCCGGCGTGTCCCGCCCTATCCACGCACCCGCCGCCGGACCGCCCGCGGGACGCCGTCATGCTCGGCGGCGTGACCCCGCCCGACTCCCCGACCGCCGACGTCCCGCCCGACCTGCTGCTCACCGACGTGACCGTCGGCGACCGGCCCGGCCGCGCCGTGCACGTCGCCGGCGGGCGGATCACCTGGATCGGCGCCGCCGCCGACGCGCCGCGTGCCGGGCAGGTGATGGCGGGGGAGGGCGCGCTGCTCACGCCGGCGTTCGTGGACGCGCACGTGCACGCCACGGCGACCGGCCTGGCACTCACCGGCCTCGACCTCCACTCGAGGTCGAGCCTCGCCGACGCCGTGGCGGCGGTCGCCGAGGCGGTCCGCACCGCTCCGCCGGGGATCCTGCTCGGCACCGGCTGGGACGAGACCGGCTGGCCCGAGGGCCGCGGGCTCACCCGCGCCGACCTCGACGCCGTCGTCGGGGACCGCCCGGCCTACCTCGCCCGTGTCGACGTCCACTCCGCCACCGTCTCGACGGCGCTGCTCGACCTCGTGCCCGGGATCCGGGACCTGCCCGGTGCCTCGCCCGACGGGCAGCTGCGCCTCGACGCCCACCACGCCGCCCGCCAGGCCGCCTACGGAGCGGTGACCGCGCAGCAGCGCGCCGCCGCGCAGGCCGCCACCCTCGCCGAGGCGGCCCGGCTGGGCATCGGCAGCCTGCACGAGATGGCCGGACCCGAGGTGTCCAGCGCCGAGGACCTGCGCGCGCTGCTGGTCCTCGCCCGGGAGCGGCCCGGGCCGCGGGTGGCCGGCTACTGGGGCGAGCTGGCCGAGCGCGGCGGACTGGAGCTGGTGCGCGAGCTCGGCCTGGCCGGCGCCGGCGGCGACCTGTTCTGCGACGGCGCGTTCGGCTCGCACACCGCGGCGCTGAGCGCTGCCTACCGCGACCGCCCCGGCACCGCCGGCGCGCTGCGCTTCGCGACCGCCCAGCTGGTGGAGCACGTGCGCGCGTGCACCGCCGCCGGCGTGCAGGCCGGCTTCCACTGCATCGGCGACGCCGCCGTCGGCCAGGTCCTCGACGCCGTCGGCGCGGTGGTCGCGGAGCTGGGCCTCCCGGCGGTGCGGGCCTGCCGCCACCGGCTCGAGCACGTGGAGATGGCCGGCGCGGAGGCGGTCGAGCGGATGCGCGCGTGGGGGATGGTCGCCAGCGTCCAGCCCGCCTTCGACGCCACGTGGGGCGGCCCGTCGGGGATGTACGCCGAGCGCCTGGGCGCCGACCGCGCCGCGGCCTGCAACCCGTTCGCCGACCTCGCCGACGCCGGGGTGGCCCTGGCACTGGGCAGCGACGCCCCGGTGACGCCGATGGACCCCTGGGGCGGCGTGCACGCGGCGGTCGACCACCGCACCGCGGGCGCGGGCCTGCGCCCGTTCGACGCCTTCGACGCGGCCACCCACGGCGGCTGGCACGCGATCGGTGCCGAGACCGCGGCCGGCCCGCTCGCGCCCGGCGCCCCCGCCGACCTGGCGCTGTGGGACACCGACGCCACCCTCTCGGCCGTCCTCGACCGCCGCCTGCGGCCCGGGTGCCGGCAGCTCGTCGTCGCCGGGACGCCGGTGCGGTCGCTGTAACCACCCGGTCCGGCGACCGCACGCCCGGGGGACCCCGCAGGTCGCGCGGGAGGACGCGCCCCGCGGGGTGGGATGCTGGTCGACGGGCCGTGACCGCGGCCGTCCCGCGGGCGCCGCCCGCGGGAGACCCACGCGGGGAGGTCGGGAGTGCCGCCAGCAGCCGTGACCGAGGCGGTGGCCACCGGCTCCGCCACGCCCGGGTCCGGCGGACGGTCCCGCCACCGCCTGCCGTGGCGCACCCTGCTGGCCCTCGCCGGCGGCCTCGCGCTGCTGCTCGCCTTCCCCGGCCACTCCCTCCCGCCGCTGGCGGTGCTGGGCCCCGCGGCGCTCGCGCTGGCCGTCCGCGGCCGCCGGGCCCGCTCGGGGGCGTGGCTGGGCCTGGTCCTCGGCCTGGCGTTCTTCGTGCCGCTGCTGTCGTGGAGCGGCGTCTACGTGGGCTCGTTCCCCTGGCTGGCGCTCGCGGTCTCCCAGGCGCTGTTCGTGGCGCTGCTCGGGGCGGCGTCGGCGGCGGTCTCCCGGTCGCGGCTGTGGCCGCTGTGGACCGCGGCGCTGTGGGTGGCCGAGGAGGCCCTGCGCGGCCGCGTTCCCCTCGGCGGGTTCCCCTGGGGCCGGCTGGGGCTGAGCCAGACCGACGGGCCGTTCCTGTCCCTGGCCGCCTACGGCGGGGTGCCGCTGGTCTCCTTCGCCGTCGCGCTCACCGGGACCCTGCTGGCCGCCGCCGTCCTGGCGCTGGCCCGGGCCTGGCGCGCCGCCGGGACCGACCGCGGCACCCGGCGTCCCGCGCTGCGCGCCGCGGCCGCCGCTGTCGCCGCCGTCCTCGCCGTCCCCTGCTCGGCGCGCTCGCCTGGCTGCCGCTGCCCGGTCCCTCCCTCACCGAGGGCGGCCCGACGCGGACCGTCGCGGTGATCCAGGGCGACGTCCCGCAGGCCGGGCTGGACTTCAACGCCCGCCGCCGCGCGGTCCTGGACAACCACGTGCAGCAGACGATCTCCCTCGCCGCGGCGGTGGCGGCCGGCGACCGGGCGCAGCCGGACCTGGTGGTGTGGCCGGAGAACAGCTCCGACATCGACCCCTACCTCAACGAGGACGCCGCGCGGCAGATCAGCCGGGCCGCCGAGGTGGTCGGCGCGCCGATCCTGGTCGGCGCGGTGGTCGAGGGACCGGGCCGGTTCATCAGCAACACCGGCATCGTGTGGGACCCCGAGACCGGGCCCGGTGACACCTACGTCAAGCGGCACCCGGTCCCGCTCGCCGAGTACGTGCCCGCGCGCGGCTTCTTCCGCCTCTTCAGCGACAAGGTCGACCTGGTCCGCCGCGACTTCGCCCACGGCACCGAGGTCGGCGTGCTGGAGATGGGCGGCGCGCGGGTCGGCGACGTCATCTGCTTCGAGGTGGTCTACGACTCCCTCGTCGCCGACACCGTCGAGGCCGGCGCCGGCATGCTCGTCGTCCAGACCAACAACGCCACCTTCGGGTTCACCGACGAGAGCGAGCAGCAGCTGGCCGCGAGCCGGCTGCGCGCGGTCGAGTTCGGCCGCACCGTCGTCGTCGCGGCCACCAGCGGCATCTCCGCGGTCGTGGCCCCCGACGGGTCGCTGGCCCGCCGCTCGGAGCTGTTCACCCCCGCGGTCTTCGTCGAGGACGTCGCCCAGCGTGACTCCACCACGCTCGCCGAGCGGCTCGGCGCCGCCCCGGAGTGGGTCCTCACCGCCCTGGGTGCGGGCGCCGTCCTGGCCGTCGCCGTCCCCGCCGGGCGCCGCCGGCGGGCCGCCCGGTGAGCGCGCCGCGGGTCCTGGTCGTCATCCCCACCTATGACGAGGTGGACAACCTCGAGCCGGTCCTCGACCGGCTGCACGCCGCCGTCCCCGACGCGCACGCCCTCGTCGTCGACGACGGCTCGCCCGACGGCACCGGAGACCTGGCCGAGAAGCTCGCCGCGCTGGACGCGCGGGTGCACGTGCTGCGTCGCACCGGGAAGGCGGGGCTGGGCCCGGCCTACGTCGCGGGCTTCCGGTGGGGCCGCGAGCGGGGCTACGACGTCCTCGTCGAGATGGACGCCGACGGTTCCCACCACCCCGAGCAGTTGCCGGCGCTGCTGGCCGCCCTCGACGGCGCCGACCTGGTGCTGGGCTCGCGTTACGTGCCCGGCGGCAGCGTGGAGGACTGGCCGCGCCGGCGGCTGCTGCTCTCGCGTCTGGGCAACGCCTACACCCGCCGGGCGCTGCGGCTGCCGCTGGCCGACGCCACGGGCGGCTTCCGCGCCGTCCGCGGCGAGCTGGTCGACCGGCTGCCCTTCGACCGGGTGGCCAGCCAGGGCTACTGCTTCCAGGTCGACTGGGCCTGGCGGGCCTGGCGCGCGGGTGCCCGCGTGGTGGAGGTGCCGATCACCTTCAGCGAACGCGAGTTCGGCAGGAGCAAGATGACGTCCTCGATCGTTGTCGAGGCGTTGGCACGGGTCACCGGATGGGGCCTGCAGGACCGGCTGGCCGATCGGCTGCCGGGCCGGGTCCCTCACCCCGTGCCGGGACGGGTCCGGGACGGCGGGCGGTCCAGCGAGGTCCGGTAGGCGGACCCGGGCCGCCCGCGTGGCCGGACCGAGGGAGTGCCGTGGCACACCGGGTACGCGTGGTGGCGGGGCTGTGGGCCCTCGCCGAGATCATCGTCTTCGCGCTGGTCGCCGCCTGGATCGGCGTGGCCTGGACACTGCTGGCCGCGCTGGCGACCACCGTGCTGGGCTGGACGCTGGTGGCCCGCCAAGGAACCCGGGCGCTGGCCGACCTGCGGGAGCGCGCGCGGATGCACCGCCCGCCGGGCTCCGCGGCCACCGACGCCGGGCTGGTCGCCGCCGGCGGCGTGCTCATGGTGCTGCCGGGCTTCCTCGGCGACGTCGTGGGCCTGCTGTGCCTGCTGCCGCCCACCCGGCCGCTGGTGCGCGCCGTCGTCGGCCGGGGGCTGGCCGCGACGCTGGGCCTCGCGGGGCCGGTGCGGGTGCGCAGCTCCCGGGTGGAGACGTTCCCGCGGCCCCACGGCCCGGTGCGGGTCATCGAGGGCGAGGTCATCGAGGGCGAGGCCGTCGACGGCGGGGCTGCGGGGGAGGGGCTGCGGGGGAGGGGCACCTGATCCGCTAGGACGCCCGCCCGACGACGGGACCGGACCGGGTGCGGACGCAGAACGGCCCCGGTGGGGAGTCCCACCGGGGCCGTCCGACTAGGAGAGCCGAGCTCAGCTGGCGCGGGTCCGCCGACCGCGCAGCACCTCGAGACGCTCGGCGAGGACCTCCTCGAGGTCCTCCACGGAGCGACGCTCGAGCAGCATGTCCCAGTGCGTCCGCGGCGGCTTGACCTTCTTGGGCGCCGGCTCGGAGCCGCCGACCAGCTTGGCCGAACCGCCGTCGAACTTGCACTCCCAGGTGTCGGGCACCTCGGCGTCGTCGGCGAACGGCACGGTGAACTGGTGACCCGAGGGGCACTTGTACTCGACGTACTGCCGCTCGATCGGGGCGGTGTTCCGCTCGGTCTCGTAGCTCACGCTGCCCAGTCGGCTGCCCCGCAGGGAACGCTCGCCCATGGCACACCGTCCTCTCGTGCTGGTGGTGTCGGTCAGGACTCTCCGCGCAGCAGGGGGTACCCACTGCGGGAGGGTGTCATGGAGACCAACGGCGGATTTCGCGGAGAGATTCCGCTGAGTCGGTTCCCCATCATCGCATGGGGTGGTAATGGCGCGCGCACCGCCCCTCGGACGGGGGAGGCCGCGCCCCTCAGGAGAGGGCGAGCTGCCCCGGGCCGGCCGGGGTGGGGCCGAGCTGGCCCAGCACGTGGTGACGCCGGCACAGCACCTGGTAGTGCACGTCGGTGCCGGTGGCCGGGTCGTCGGTCTCCTCCGGCGCCGGCGTCGGCGCGGTGTCGGCGACCACCACCGTGGCTCCCGAGCGCACCATCGCGCCGTCGACGACGCGGGCGTTGAGCAGGCCCGGCAGGCCGCACCAGCACAACACCTCCACCTGGATGCGCTGCACGTCGTCGGCCACCTCGAGCAGCCGCTGCGTGCCGGGGAACAGCCGGGCGCGGAAGTCGGTGGTCAGCCCGAAGGCGTAGACGTCGACGTGCGAGGCGTCGACGAGCTCGGCGAGCTGGTCGACCTGCTCGGGGCTGAGGAACTGCGCCTCGTCGACGATCAGGTAGTCCACGCGCCGCCCGTCGGCCCAGTGGCTGCGCACCAGCAGCGTCAGGTCGGTGCCGGGATCGACCTCGACGGCGTCGCGCGAGAGCCCCACCCGGGAGCTGATCCGCGGCGCGGCCGACCGGTCGCCCTGGGTGACCAGCAGTCCCGAGCGGCCCTGCCGGCTCTGGTTGTGGTCGACCTGCAGCGCGAGGGTGGACTTGCCGCAGTCCATCGGGCCGTGGAAGAAGCGCAGGTGCGCCGGGGCGGGCGCGCGCCGCCGGTCGCCCGCGGCCGGGACCGCGGCGAGCGGGACGGACGGATCGCTCACAGCCGCTCCGGCGGGGTGTTGCCGGCGGCCACCACGGCCCGGCGCATCGGCAGCCGCAGCAGCAGCAGGAACCCGGCCACGAAGAACACCACCAGGCTGACGATCGCGTACCGGTAGGAGCCGGTCAGCTGGTAGGTCAGGCCGAAGGCCAGCGGCCCCAGCCAGCTGGTCCCGCGGTCGCTGATCTCGTAGAAGCTGTAGTACTCCGCCTCCCGGCCGGCCGGGATCAGGTGGCTGAACAGCGACCGGGACAGCGCCTGGGTGCCGCCCTGCACCAGCCCGATGACGGCGGCCAGCGCGTAGAACTGCGCGACCGCGCCCTCCTGCAGCGTGTACGCGGCCACCAGCACCGCCGTCCAGGCCACCAGGCAGCCGAGCACGGTGCGCTTGGCGCCGTAGCGGGCGGCCACCCGGCCCAGGCCCAGCGCCCCGACGACCGCGACCACCTGGACCATGAGGATGGCGCCGGTGAGCACCGACTGCGACAGCCCCAGCTCCTCGCTGGCGTAGGTGGCCGACAGCGAGATCACCGTCTGGACGCCGTCGTTGAACAGCAGGTAGGCGCCGAGGAACCACAGCGTCAGCGGGAACGCCCGCATGCCCTTCAGCGTCGCGGCCAGTTGCCGGAAGCCGCTGGTGGCGGCGCCGTGCGCGGCGGCCTGCGCCGGCCGATCGCGCAGCAGCGAGACGGTGACCAGCGTGAACAGGCCCCACCACAGCCCCGCCGTCGCCAGGCAGATCCGCACCGCCTCGCCGGAGGTCAGCCCGAGGGACTCCGCGCCCAGGAAGAGCCCCAGGTGGACGGCCAGCAGTAGCGCGCCGCCGACGTAGCCGAAGGCCCAGCCGCGGCTGGAGACGGCGTCGCGCTCGTCGGGGCCGGCCAGGTCGGGCAGCCACGAGTAGTAGACGACCGTCGCCGCGCCGAAGGCGACGTTGGCGACGACGAACAGCACCGCGCCGAGCAGGTAGCGCCCGTCGGCGACGAAGAACAGGCAGGTCGCCGCCAGCGCCCCCAGGGCGGCCAGACCCCCGAGCAGCTGCCGCTTGCGGCCCGACCGGTCGGCGACGGCGCCGGTGATCGGCAGGACGAGCACCTGCAGGATGACGGAGAAGGACAGGACGTAGGAGAACCAGCTGCCGGGCGGGATGGACAGCCCGAGGAAGGGCAGCCGGCCGTCGGCACCGGCGGCGTCCTCCGCGACGGTGGTCAGGTACGGCCCCAGGAAGACCGTGGTGACGCTGGTGTTGAACACCGACATCGCCCAGTCGTAGGAGTACCAGCCGAAGCGCTCGCGGCGCAGCGCGCGGTCGGCGGGGCCCGGGGCGGCCTGCAGCTCGGGGGCGGTCACGGCCGGAGGGTGCCAGCCGGGACGGGGCACTTCCAGCACCGGGGGGTCACGGTGCGTCCTCGATCAGGGGACGTCGTCGGGGACCACGCCGCCGGGGAAGGCCGCCGCGCCGGTCGTCGGCCGGGTGGGGTCGGGGTGCAGCGGCCCGCTGGCCGCGCGCAGCGGCACCAGCCCCCGGGTGATCGCGGCGGCGATCCGCATCCGCGCGCGGTTGGCGTCGCCCACCCGGCCCACCTCGAGGTCCTCCATGAACACCGGGGGCCCGACGTGCACCCGCAGCACCGGCCGCCGCACCAGCGAGCGCGCCAGCGTGCGCAGCTTCCCCCAGTCGTTGCCGTACTGCAGCACCTCCTGCGCGCCCCACTGGCTGACCGGCAGCACCGGGACGCGGACGCCGAGGGCCAGCCGCGCCATGCCGGTGCGGCCACGCTCGGGCCACCCGTCCGGTGCCAGGCCGACCCGTCCCTCGGGATAGGCGACGACGTGCCCGCCGTGCACCAGCGCCACCTCGGTGACCCGTGCCGCGTGCCGGGCGTCCTCGGTGCCGCGCTGCACCCGGATGCCGCCGGCGCGCTCGAGCAGCGGCCCGGCCACCGGCGCGGAGATGATCCCGCCGGTGGCCATGATCCGCGGCACGACGCCGAGGCGGTGCAGCGCGACGGCGATGAGGAACGGGTCGAAGTCGCCGACGTGGTTGGCGGCCAGCAGCAGCGGCCCGCGGCGCAGCTCCTCGGGGATGGAGCCGGTGATCTCCACCCGGCCGAACAGGTCGACCAGCCAGGAGAAGTTCCGCAGCGTGAACCGCCAGAACCACCACGGCGGCGCCGCGGCGATGGCCAGCTCGCGGACGAACCACTCGGGGTCGGTGTCGCGGAGGATGCCCTCGAGGTGGTCGGGCAGCGGCGGCGGCGTCGGCCGCCACTCCCGCAGCCAGGTGGCGAGCCGCCCGGGCAGGCCGCTCACCGGCCCGCCCACTGGCCGCGCGCCTGCAGGAGCTCCTTGAGCATGGCCGGACGGTCGGTCATGATCCCGTCGACGCCGAGGTCGAGCATCGCCGTCGCCTCCTCCTCGGTGTCGACGGTCCACACGTGCACCTGCAGGCCGCGGGCGTGCGCGGCGGCGATGAACCGCTCGTCGACCAGGGCGCGGCCGCCCAGCTGCAGCGGCACCTGGGCGCAGCCGGCCTGTACGCGCACCAGCCCGGCCGCGCGGGGGGAGTAGGACGACAGCCGCAGCGCCGCCACGCCGCGCGGGCCCAGCGACGTGCACACCGTCGGCCCCAGCAGCCGCCGGGCGGCCGCGACCCGGGCGTCGGAGAAGGACCCGAGGCAGACGCGGTCGAGGACGTCCATCCGGCGCAGCACGCGCACCAGCGGCGCGAGCACCCCGGCGGCCTTGATGTCGAGGTTGAACCGGACGTCGGGCCAGGCGCCGAGCAGCTCCTCCAGCCGCAGGACCGGCTCCCGGCCGCCGATGCGCGCGCCGGCGACCTCCGCCCACGGCAGCTGCTCGATGCGGCCGGTACGGTCGGTGACCCGGTCCAGGCTCGGGTCGTGGAAGACCACGACGACGCCGTCGGCGGTCACCCGCACGTCGGTCTCCAGGTACCGGTAGCCCATCGCCACGCAGGCCTCGAAGGCCGGCATGGTGTTCTCCAGGTGCTCGATCGCGCCGCCGCGGTGGGCCATGGCCAGCGGGGCCGGCCCGTCGAGGAAGGCGAACCGGGCGGGGGGCACGGCCGACACGCTAACCGGAGGCCCCGACGCGCTCACCAGCCCCTTCTCACCGGCCGTCGGGCGTGTCCGCCGGGACTGTCGGTGGGGCCGTCTAGCGTGCCCGCCGTGGGCAAGCAGCAGCTCGACCGGGCGGTCGGGGCGACGGACGGGAAGGCGACGGAGACGACGGGACGGCAGGGGAGCGGCGCCGAACGGCGGTGCGGGTGGTGCCGGCGGGTGCTGCCGCAGGCCGGGTCGGTCGGCCGCCCGCGGATGTACTGCGGACAGGCGTGCCGGCAGCGGGCGTACGAGCAGCGCACGGCCACGGCCAAGGCCGGCCTGTCCGAGGACGTCGTCCTGGTGCGGCGCGCCGAGCTCGACGGCCTGCAGGACCGGCTGTTCCAGCTGCGCTGCGCGCTCGAGGACGTGCAGACGCTGCTCGGTGAGCGGCACACCAAGGCCGAGCTCGAGCGCATGCTGGCCGACCTGGTGCACTCGACGGGCCGGCTCGACAAGCTCTGGGTCTCCGAGCGCGCCGCCGGCTGAGTCCGGTGTCCGGGCCCGGCCGGTCAGCGACCGGTCAGTCCGGGTCCTGCGTGTCGTCGTCCTGGTCCTCGGGCGCACCCGGGTCCGGGTTGCTGTTGTCCGGCAGGTTGTCCTGCGACTCCTCGGACGGGTCGTCGCCGCTGGTGTTCTCGCTGTCGTCGGTGGTGCCGTCGTTGCGGTCCAGCCCCGCCGGGTCGCCGCAGGCCGTGAGCGTCGCGCCGCCCCCGAAGAGCGCCAGCGCGGTCAGCAGAGCAGCGATCGGACGTCGGAGTTGCATGCACCCGACCCTACGTAGGCACCCGGCGAGCCGCCCGTCGAAGCCGCCGACACCTCCGTCATTGCGTCACAGTGACGCAATGACGATGGTGTCGCGCATGGGGGACGAGGGGTCCGTGGCGGAGCGAGGCGGCCGGACGGGGCGCCGGCGGCGGCCGGGGTCGATCCGGGCGATCCGGGCGATCCGGGGCTGGTCCGGCGCCGTCCGGGGTCACGGGAGGCGGACCTCGGCGAGCGGGGTCGTCGGACGAGCCGGATGCCGGTGGGCGTCGGTGGCGGGGCTGGTCGCCGGGCGGGACCCGGGCGGGACCCGGACGGGACGCGACAGGTCGACGGTCGAGCCCGGGTCGGGCGGCGCAGCCGACGGGCCCGGGCAGCGGTCGGCACCGTCGGCACGCGCCGTCGAGTGCTCCAGACGCTCCTGGTGACCGGGGCCACGGCGATCCGGGTGGGCGTCGGCGGGCCGCCCGGAACCCCGTCCGACGCTCGTCCAGGCTCCGCCGATAATGCACATTATGTCAACTCATCCGGAACGGACCCGCTCCCCGGACCGGACGACCAGCTCCTCGAGTGTCCGGGACGTCAGGCCGCCGGCCGCAGCCGGACCCGCGGGTCGACGGCGGCCGCGGCGACGTCGGCCACCGCGTTGGCGACCATGACCGTGGCGATGACCACCGTCGTGAGCCCGAGGAGCAGCGCCCGGTCGTGCGCCCGGATCGCCGCCAGCACGGCGCCCCCGACCCCGGGCATGCCGAAGACGCCCTCGACGACGATCAACCCGACGAACAGCTGACCCAGGTTGGCGGCCACGAAGGTCACCACGGGGGTCAGCGCCGGGCGCAGCGCGTGCACTGCGACCACCCGCCAGGGCGGCAGCCCGCGCCCGCGGGCGGCCAGGACGTAGGGCGCGCGCAGGGTGTCGCCGACCTCGGCCCGGGTGATCAGCGCGGCGTACCCGGTCGAGAGCGCCGCCAACGCCACGATCGGCAGCACGTAGGCCGCCGGATCGCCGGTCCGGCCGTTGACCGGCGCCCATCCCAGCTCGGAGACGAAGACCCACCGCAGCAGGTACGCCGCCACCACGACCGGCGTCCCGACCAGCACGGTGGCCACGGCGTACACACCTCGGCCGGTCCCCCGGCCGCCGCCGGCCAGCGCGCCGGCGACCACCCCGACGACGAGCTGGACGACGATCGCGCCGGCCAGCAGCACGGCGCTCACCGGCGCGGCGCCGGCGACGACGTCGGCGACGGCCGGGCCGGGTACGACGGTGGTCCCCCGGACCGCCGGCAGACCCCGCCCCCAGTCGCCGGACACCAGGTCGCCCAGGTAGCGGCCGTACTGGACGAGCACGGGCTGGTCCAGGGAGTAGTCGATGCGGATCCGCGCCACGAGCTCCGGCGGCGCCGGCCGGAAGCCGAACAGCGCGCGCACCGGGTCCCCGGGCAGTTGCGTCACGGCGAGGAACACGAGCGTCACGGCCACCCAGAGGCTGAGCAGCACCTGCCCGGACCGGCGGAGGGCGAACGCGAGCACGGCGGTCATCGTGGCAGCACCGTGATCACCACGGTCGACGCCGGGGCGCCCGCTCGGCGAGACTCGCCGGGTGCCGTCCCCCGTCCGCCCGGTCGCGCGGCTCCGGCGGTGGAACGCGCCGCTGGGCGTCGCCGTCGTGCTGCTGGGCCTGCTCACCGTCGCGGTGCTGGTCCCCGGCACGCTGACCGGCGACGACCCGCGGTCCTGCGACCTCGCCGACTCGCTGGCGCCGCCGTCGTGGGCCCATCCGTTCGGCCACGACCTCTTCGGCTGCGACCTGCTCGCCAAGACGCTGTACGGCGGGCGGACGTCGCTGCTGCTCGCGGTCTCCGTCCTGGTCCTCACCGGCCTGCTCGCCGTCGTCGTCGGGGCGCTCGCGGGCTACACCGGGGGGCTACTGGACGGCGTCGTCTCGCGCGTCACCGACGTGTGGTCGGGCATCCCGCTCGTGCTCGGCGGCGTCGTCCTGCTCAGCGCGACCGACCGGCGGGGCGTGTGGCAAGTCGTCGCCGTCCTGGCGGTCTTCAGCTGGCCGCCCATGCTGCGGATCGTGCGGGCGAGCACCCGGCAGGTCCTCGCGCTCGAGTACGTCACCGCGGCGCGGGCCCTGGGCGCGGGCCCCGTGTGGCTGCTGACCCGGCACGTGCTCCCCGCCGCCGTGCGGCCGCTGCTGGTGTTCGCCAGCGCCTACGCGGGGGTGCTCATCTCGGCCGAGGCCGTACTGACCTTCGCCGGGGTCGGGTTGCAGCGGCCCACCGAGTCCTGGGGGATCCTGCTCCAGCAGGGCGGCGAGGCGGCGTCGCGGGCACCGCACGCGCTCGTCGCGCCGAGCCTCGTGCTGGTCGTGACGGTGGCCGCGCTCGTGCTCCTGGGCGAGGGCCTGCGCGCCGCCGGCCGGACCGGGCACGGCCGATGAGTCCGGGTCCCCCGCTCGCGTGCCGGTCGGTACGGGGCGGGTGGCGTCGGTGCCGCACTCCCCCGCGACACCGCGGTGGACCTGACCCGGTCGCTGCTGGTTTGACCAGTCTTCGGGACCACCGGTTGATGATCCCCATTGTTGGGGATAACGGATGGAGGCAGGACTCCGTCACCGCCGGCCGGTGGTCCGCTCGATGAACGCGGCGACACCGTCGAGGTAGCAACCCAGCGCGAAGGCGAACTCGGGCCCGGAGTCGTCGTACCCCTCCGGTGCGGTGTCCTCACCGCCGGGACCCTCCGGAGCGAAGACGCCGGAGGCGATCGCCCTGCTCAGCGCCGGGTACCGGGCCGGGTCGACCACCGTGGCCAGGGCCCGCGCGAAGCCGGCGCCGAACGCCTCCGGGTCGGCCTCGTAGCCCGCGGCGAGGTCGATCGACAGCCGCGCCTGGCCGTGGACGACGGGCATGAGACCGGTGACGACGAGCACCTTTGCGCCCTCCGGCAGCCTGGTATCGGCCAGGGCGCCCAGGGCGCGGTCGAACCACTCGAGGTTGCGCGGCCCCACCGGCGGCCCGCTGATCGGGATCTCCCGGTACCACGGGTGCCGCCGGAAGCAGCCCAGCACCGCGTACGCCCACGAGGTCAGCCGCTCGCGCCAGTCCGCGCCGGCCAGTTCCGGCGCGCCCTCGAGAGCCGCGTCGGACATGAGCAGCAGCAGCTCGTCCTTGCTGTCCACGTGGCGGTACAGCGACATCGGCGCGCTGGCCAGCTCCGCCGCGACCCGTGCCATCGAGACGGCGTTCAGACCCTCGGCGTCGGCGATCCGGATCGCCGCCCGGGTGATCGCCTCGACGCTCAGAGCAGAGGTGCGCCCCCGGCGGGCGGGGCCGCGCCGTCCCCACAGGAGCGCGACCCGTGGCGGTAGCTCGGGCGGTGCCCCGTCCATGCGCTCGTCCTCCCCTCCCCCGCGGACCCGGCGAGCGTAGCCGGGAGCTTGTGCCGTATTGAGCGTACGTCATACGCTGTCATGCGTACGAGGTACGCATCAGTGATCCCACCCCAGAGGAGGAGCCGTGCTCGTCGAGGCGACCGGCCTGTGCAAGTCGTTCGGGGACACCCGGGTGCTCGACGGTGTCGACCTGTCCGCGGCCGAGGGCGAGGTCCTCGCCCTGCTCGGACCCAACGGCGCCGGCAAGACCACCACCGTCCGCATCCTCACCACCCTGCTGCGTCCCGACGCCGGTGCCGTGCGCATCGCCGGTGTCGACGCCCTCCGCCATCCCGCGCAGGCCCGCGCCGCTCTGAGCCTCACGGGCCAGTCGGTCGCCGTCGACGAACGGCAGACCGGGCGGGAGAACCTGGTCATGGTCGGCCGGCTGGCCCACCTCGGTCGCCGGGTCGCCCGGGCGCGGGCCGGCGAGCTGCTCGACCGGTTCGGGCTCGGCGGCGCGGCCGACCGCTTCGTGGCCACCTACTCCGGTGGCATGCGCCGGCGGCTCGACCTCGCGATGAGCCTGGTCGGCCGCCCGCTGGTGCTCTTCCTCGACGAGCCGACCACCGGCCTCGACCCGGCCAGCCGGGCCACCATGTGGGCCGCGATCGGCGAGCTCGTCGACACCGGGACGACGATCGTCCTCACCACCCAGTACCTCGAGGAGGCCGATCGGCTGGCCTCGCGGGTGGTCCTCGTCGACGGCGGCCGGGTCACCGCCTCGGGCACCCCGGACCAGCTCAAGGCACGCGTCGGCGGCGACCGCCTCGAGGTGCGGCTCACCGACGCCCGTGACCTCACCCGCGCCGCGGCCGCGGTGCCCGGCGCCGTCGTCGACCCCGGGCGCCGGCTGCTCACCCTCCCCACGGACGGCACCGCCGCGCATCTGCACACGGTGCTCGACCGGCTCCGCGACGCCGGCCTGCCGGTCGAGCGGGTCGCCGCCGCCCGACCCACCCTCGACGACGCCTTCCTGGTCCTCACCGGCACACCCCCCGCCTCGCCCGCGCGCGACGACGCCGTTCCCGTCCCCGCCTGACCGCTCCGCCTCCAGGAGACCTCCCGTGACCGTTGCCACCGTCCCCGTCGCCCGCCACTCGGGCCCGCGGGCCACCCTGTCCGACCAGCTCGTGATGACCGGCCGCTGCGTGCGGTTGACCCGGCGCAACGTCGACACCCTCGTGATGGCGATCCTGCTGCCCCTGCTGCAGATGGCCCTGTTCGTCTACGTCTTCGGCGGGGCGATCAGCAACCGCGCCGCCTACGTCGACTACGTGGTCCCGGGCATCGTGCTGCTGTGCGCCGGCTACGGCGCCACCTCCACCGCCATGTCGGTCGCCGCCGACACCACGAGCGGGATGGTCGACCGACTGCGGTCCATGCCGATCCGCAGCTCCGCGGTCCTCACCGGGCACGTGGTCGCCAGCGTCGCGCGCAACGCCGTCTCGACCGCCGTCGTCGTCGCCGCGGCCGTGCTCATGGGCTTCCGGTCCGACGCCGGACCGCTGGAGTGGCTCGCCGCCGCCGCCGTGGTGCTCCTGTACGTGCTGGCGCTGTCGTGGCTGGCCGCGTTCCTCGGAGTGCTCGCCCGGAGCGTGGAGTCGGCGAGCGCGCTGAGCTTCGTCATGCTCTTCCTGCCCTACCTGAGCAGCGCCTTCGTGCCGCCGGAGACGCTCCCCACCCCGCTGCGGGCGGTCGCGGAGCACCAGCCGATCACCCCCGTCATCGAGACCGTCCGCGGCCTGCTGACCGGCACGCCGGTCGGGGCCTCCGGGTGGACCGCGGTCCTGTGGTGCACCGGCGTCCTCGTCGCTGCGGTCACCGCGGCGGGCTGGGCGTACCGGCGGCGCGGCCGGTCCTGATCCCCGCAGCGGACGGGGCACCCGCGGTGTGCGGGCGCCCCCTCGTTGTTCGTTCCTTCCCTTGGCTTTTTCCGATGGTTAGTTGGGGATAACGGTCATCACGACTAGGGTGCGGTCCGGCGGCAGGCGCGTCCGCGTCGCTCGGCAGGGAGGCGGCTCGCCCGTCGCCGTCGTGGAGCCCGCTCCGCGCCCGCCAGGGCGAGCGGGGAGCACGAGGCGACAGCTGCCCGGGAGCCCGCGGCAGGGGGCCGGGGATGCGCGCTCCCCCGCCGCGTGGCCGTCGCGGACCGGTCAGCGGCCGCGCCGCTCCCGCCAGGGACGTCCGTGCAGCCACCACTGCAGCCGGCGGGTGACCCAGGGCAGCAGCAGGTAGGTCATCATCGGGGTGAGCGTCAGGGTCACGACGAGCACCCGCAGGGCGACGTGCACGTCGGCGAGCGCCGCGCCGAGGGTCACCGTGGCCAGCAGGTTCAGCGGGTAGAAGACCAGCCAGATGGTGGTCGCCTGCTTCCACCGCGGCGGGGGCGGCGGCCCGGAGGGCGTCACCACCTCGGTGCTGACCGGCTGGTCGAACCAGCCCTCGATGCCGGTACGCCGCTCCGTGCGGGTCACCTCGGCCAACCCCTCGGCCGAGCGCAGCCACCAGGCCCGCTCCGCGGACGCCTCCCACGCCTCGAGGGCCCGCTGGTCGGCGAAGCGGCAGAGCATGTGCCACTCGTCGGAGCCGTCGTGCGGGCGGACCCAGCCGGCACCCAGGAAGCCCGGGAACGACTCGGCCATCGTCATCCCGGCCCGGATCCAGGCGGTCATCTCCCGCGTGTGCGCGGGATCGGCGCGGCGGGTGAAGGAGACGGTGACCGGCAGGTGCCGGGCGGCGACCGGGAGCGACGTCACCGTCTCAGGATGAGCGAGCGGCGGCGGCCGCCGCAGTCCGTGGCGGCGTGATCTCCCCCGCTCTCGGTGCCTCTCCCCTCGCTGGGGTGCGTCGGGTGGTTCGAGGCGGCAGTTGGGGATAACGGTCGACACGGCGGCGCCTCGCGTCCCGGGTGCTCCCGGGCGGCTGCGGTTGACTCGCCGGGATGGACGCCGTCGACCGCCTCTGGACCCGCGTGAGCGCCGAGGCCCCGCTCCCCCTCGAGGTCCTGGCCGCGGCCGCCGTCGTGGCGCTGCTCGTCGTCGGCACCCCGGCGCTGTGGCGGCCGGCGCGGACCGTCGTGACCATCGCCCACGAGGGCGCGCACGGGCTGGTGGCGCTGGCGACCGGCCGGCGCCTGGCCGGGATCCGGCTGCACTCGGACACCTCCGGGCTGACCGTCTCCAGGGGCCGGCCGACCGGCACCGGCATGGTGCTCACCTGCGCGGCGGGCTACGTGGGCCCCGCCCTGTTCGGCCTGGGCGCCGCGGCGCTGCTCGCGGCCGGGCACGCGGTCGGGGTGCTGTGGGCGGTGCTGGCGCTGCTCGCGCTGCTGCTCGTGCAGATCCGCAACCTCTACGGGCTGTGGGCGGTGCTGGCCACCGGCGCGGCGCTGGCCGCCGTCACCACGTGGCTGCCCCCGGCCGCTCAGGCCGCCGTCGCCGCGGCCGTCACCTGGTTCCTGCTGCTGGCCGCACCGCGCACCGTGCTCGAGCTGCAGGCGGCGCGCCGGCGGCGGGCCGCGCCGGACAGCGACGCCGACCAGCTGGCCCGCCTCACCCGGCTGCCCGCGGTGCTGTGGGTGGACGTCTTCCTGCTCGTCGACGTCGCCGCCCTGGCGCTCGCCGTCAGGTGGCTGCTGCTGCCCTGACCGGACTCACCCGGCCCCGTACCGGCTGCGCCGGCGCGGCTCGGCCCCGTGCGGCTGGGTGACCTTGCCCGTGTCGGGCGCCGGGGGGATGTCGACCACCACGTCGTCGTGGTCGACGGTCAGCCGGCGGCCGTGGTGGTGCACGTCGAGCGCCTCGCCCTCGAGCAGCCGGTAGGTGGCCTGCTCCTTGGTCACCGTCACCTGCAGGGAGCGGCCCTGGTAGGCCAGCCGGAACCGCAGCCGGCTGATGCGCTCGGGCAGCCGCGGCGCGAAGAGCAGGCGCCCGTCGTGGTCGCGCATGCCGCCGAACCCCGCGACGGCGACCGTCCAGCCGCCGGCCATGGAGGCGATGTGCAGGCCGTGGCCGGAGTTGCCGTGCAGGTTCTGCAGGTCGGTGAGGGTGGCCTCCGCCCAGTAGTCGTAGGCGAGTTCCAGGTGCCCGGTCTCGGCGGCCACCACGGCCTGCTGCGCCGCCGACAGCGACGAGTCGCGCACGGTCCGGGCCTCGTAGTAGGCGAAGTCGGCCACCTTCTCCTCGAAGGTGAAGGCGTCCCCGCGCAGGTGCAGCGCCATGACCAGGTCTGCCTGCTTGATCACCTGCTTGCGGTAGATGTCGAAGTACGGGTAGTGCAGCAGCAGCGGGTAGCACTCGCGCGGGGTGCTCGCGAAGTCCCACTCCTCGTGGTGGGTGAAGGCGTCGGACTGCATGTGCACGCCCAGCCGCGTGTCGTAGGGCACGGCCATGAGGCGCGCGGCCCGCAGCCAGGTCGCCGCCTCCTCCTCGGTCACCTGGAGCCGGCCGGCGACGTCGGGCTGCCGCTCGACCGCCGCGGCCGCCTCGCGCAGGTTCCGCTGCGCCATGAGGTTCGTGTAGACGTTGTTGTCCACCACGGCCGTGTACTCGTCGGGCCCGGTGACGCCGTCGATGCGGAAGCCGTGCTCCTCGTCGAAGTGCCCCAGCGAGGCCCACAGCCGGGCGGTCTCGATCAGCAGCTCCGCGCCGAAGTCCCGGTCGAACTCCTCGTCCTCGCTGGCGTGCAGGTAGCGGACGACGGCGTCGGCGATGTCGGCGTTGATGTGGAAGGCCGCCGTCCCCGCCGGCCAGTACCCCGACGTCTCCTCGCCCCGGATCGTGCGCCACGGGAAGGCCGCGCCGTGCAGGCCGAGCTCGCGCGCCCGGGAGCGGGCCAGGTCCAGCGTCGAGTGCCGCCAGCGCAGCGCGTCGCGGGCGGCCTCCGGCGCCACGTAGGTGAGCACGGGCAGCACGTAGGTCTCGGTGTCCCAGAAGGTGTGGCCGTCGTAGCCGGGACCGGTCAGCCCCTTGGCCGGGATCGGCTGCCGCTCGGCGCGCAGCCCGGCCTGCAGCACGTGGAAGACACCGACCCGCACCGCCTGCTGCAGCTCGTCGTCGCCCTCGATCTCGACGTCGGCCCGCGCCCAGAACTCGTCGAGGACGGACTTCTGCTCCTCGGCCAGCCGCGGGAAACCGGCCAGCTTGGCGGTGGCGAGCGCGCCCTCCACCTGGTCGCGCAGCGCCGCGGCGGACCGCCGCGACGACCAGCCGTAGGACAGGTACTTGATCATCTTCACGGTGGACCCGCGGCCGGGCAGCCGCGCGGCCAGCGTGTAGCGCGCGAGGTCCTCGCCGGCCTCCATGTCCTCGGTGACCGAGTCGGGGACGTCGATGACGTGGTCCATCCCGGCGGCCATGCGCAGGTGGCTGCGCTTGGTCCGGTGCACGAGGACGGCGCGGTGGCCGCGCCCGACGGCGAGCTCGCTGGTCAGCGGCCGGCGCAGCGCCGCCGCGGCACGCGGGTCGTCGGCCTCGCTGCCGCTGTCGACCGGCTCGTTGGCGAGCAGGTCCGACTGCAGCGCGACGTAGAGGTCGCCCCGGTCGTCGGTGCACTCGACCTGGTACTCGATCGCGGCGATCGACCGGCGGCGCAGCGACACCAGCCGGGTGCTCGTCACGCGCACCGTACGGCCGTTGGGCGAGCGCCACTCGGTGACCCGCCGCAGCACGCCGCGGCGCAGGTCGAGCGTGCGGCGGTGCTCGACGATCTCGCCGTAGTCGAGGTCGAGCGGGGTGTCGCCGACCAGCAGCCGGATCAGCTTGCCGTCGGTGACGTTGACGACGGTCTGCCCCTGCTCCGGGAAGCCGTAGCCGGCCTCGGCGTAGGGCAGCGGCCGCTCCTCGAAGAAGCCGTTGAGGTAGGTGCCCGGGACGACGATCGGCTCGCCCTCCTCGAACGACCCGCGCAGGCCGATGTGCCCGTTGGCGAGCGCGAACACCGACTCGTGCACGCCCAGGGAGCCGTGGTCCAGGCCGATCTCGGTCAGCGCCCACGGCTCGACCGGGAAGGTGGCGCGCCCCTCCGTCACTTGCCCGCCTCCAGCAGCTGCTCGAGGTCGGTGACGACGACGTCGGCACCGTTCTCCTTCAAGGCGTCGGCCTGTCCCACCCGGTCCACGCCGACGACGAAGCCGAAGTCCCCCGCCCGGCCGGCCGCGACGCCGGCGAGGGCGTCCTCGAACACCGCGGCGGCCGCGGGCTCGACGCCCAGCGCGCGGGCGCCGGCGAGGAACGTGTCGGGGGCGGGTTTGCCGCGCAGGCCCTCGCGGGCGGTCACCACGCCGTCGACGCGGGCGTCGATGAGGTCGGCGAAGCCACCGGCGGTGATGACCTGCTCGCCGTTGGCCGAGGCGGTGACCACCGCGGTGGCGAACCCCGCCTCCTTGGCCGCGCGCAGGTAGGCCATCGACCCGGGATAGACCTCGACGCCGTTCTCCTCGAGCTCGGTGAGCAGCAGCTCGTTCTTGCGGCGGCCGACGCCGTGCACCGTCTGGGCGTCCGGCGGGTCGTCCGGCGTGCCCTCGGGCAGCGTGATGCCGCGGCTGGCGAGGAAGTCGCGGACGCCGTCGGCGCGGGGCTTGCCGTCGACGTAGCGGTTGTAGTCGAGCTGGGTGAACTCCGGCGCCTGCGGGTCGCGGGCGCGGAGGAACTCGTCGAAGGTCCGCTTCCACGCGGCCATGTGCACGGTGGCGGTGCGCGTGAGCACGCCGTCCATGTCGAAGAGGCAGACGCGGATGCCGTCGGGGAGTCCGAGCACGAGTCCCCACGGTACGGCGCGGGGGGCGCGCCCACCTGTCGAGACCGCAGCCTCACCCGCGCGGGGCTGCTCCCTCCCCGCCGCTCGTGCTCTGCCCCCGATCCGTGGGCAGAGCACGAGCGTGCGCGGGTGGTCCTCGGCCGGGGCGCGCGGCGCAGGCCGGCTGCCTAGGGTCGGCCCGGGCGGCAGCGGCCGCCCGCCGATCCGAGGAGAGGACCGCCATGGCCGACCGGCCCGTCCCGCCGAGCCCGTACGACTTCCTGCCGCCCGTCCCGTCGTTCACGGTGACCAGCACCGACGTCGGGGACGGCGAGGTCCTGCCGATGCCGCACGTCAGCGGCGTCCTGGGCGCCGGCGGCGAGGACCACTCCCCGCAGCTGTCCTGGTCCGGCTTCCCGGAGGGCACGAAGGGGTTCGCCGTCACCGTGTTCGACCCCGACGCCCCCACCGTGTCCGGGTTCTGGCACTGGGTGGTCACCGGCATCCCCGCCGACGTCACCGAGCTGCCGTCGGGTGCCGGGTCCCAGGACGGCGCGCAGCTGCCCGCCGGTGCCCGGCAGCTGCGCAACGACGCGGGCTTCGCCGGCTACGTCGGGGCCGCTCCCCCGGCCGGGCACGGCCCGCACCGCTACTTCACCGTGGTGCACGCCCTCGACGTCGAGGACACCGGCGTGCCCGACGACGCCAGTCCCGCCTTCCACGGCTTCACCCTCTTCGGCCACACGCTGGCCCGCGCGGTGCTCGTCCCCGTCTACGTCCAGGACTGAGCGGTCCAGGACCGAGCGGTCCGGGACCGAGCGGTCCCGGACCGAGCGCAGGACCGAGCGCAGGACCGGCGTGACGGCTCCGACCTCCCCCGGGGCGGGAGGTCGGGGCCGGCCGGTCACCCCGCCGGGCGGGCGGCGACCCCCGTCGAGCCCAGCCAGGCGAAGCCCACCCGCTCGTAGACCCGCGCGACGTCGTCGTCCCCGGCGGTCAGGAACACCAGGTCGGCGGTCTCGCGGGCCTGGGCGACCAGCGCCGAGGCCAGCGCCGCGCCGACCCCGCGGCCGCGCCGCCGCACCGAGCTGGCCACCCCGACGACCTCGCTGACCTCCGTGCCGTCGACGTCGACCGGCTGGTGCGAGCCGACGGCGACCGGCGTGCCGTCCTCGACGGCGACCATGACCACCGTGCGGCCGGTGGCGACCCGCTCGCGCAGCACGGCGGTGCGGGCCTGGTCGGGGTGCCCGGGGTCATCGGTGTCCTCCGCGTGCGGGGCGAACCCGGTCTCCAGCAGGTGCTGGTAGTGCGGCAGCGCCGGGTCCTCGGCACCGACCAGGTACAGCCGCACGCCGTGCGGGAGCAGCAGCTCGACCGGCTCGTCCGCGACCAGCAGCGGGAACTCGGTGACCACCAGCCCGGCCGCGCGGGCGGCGGCGGCGAGGGTCGGCGTCCGGTCGGCCACCCACTCCACGGCGGCCGGCAGCCCCGCCTCCTCCTGCAAGGCCACCGCGGCGCGGACGTCGTCGGCGGGGACGTCGCGCGTCCCGGGCAGCGGCCGGGCGGGGAACGGCCAGGCGGGCGGCCCGATGGGGACCGCGAGCGCCCCGGCCGTCACCGGCGGCGCGTCGGGCAGCGACGCGACGGCGGCGTACTGCTCGACGCGGTCGAGCAGCCCGGGGCGGGTCGGCACACCGGCACCCTAGACGCGCCCGGCCCCTCGGGCGCCGGTCGAGGCCGGGTCCGCGGGGGCGCCCACCCCCGCGGGTGACCCGGCGACGGGGCCGTGCGGACCCGGGCGGCACGATGGGCACCGTGACGGCCGGGACCCGCCCCTCCATCTCGCCCTACGCGGCGTTCGACCGCGACGCGTGGCGGGCGCTGGCCGCCGTGCGCACGCTGCCGCTGGACGAGGCCGACCTGCGCGCCCTGCGCAGCCTCGGCGACCGCATCGACCTCGACGAGGTCGCCACCGTCTACCTGCCCCTGGCCGAGCTGCTCAGCCTGCACGTCACCGCCAGCCAGCGGCTGTGGGCCGCGCAGAACCGCTTCCTCGGCGACACCACCGCCAAGGTGCCCTACGTCATCGCCGTCGCCGGCAGCGTCGCCGTCGGCAAGAGCACCACCGCCCGGCTGCTGCAGACGCTGCTGGCCGCCGGCCCCGGCTCCCCGCGGGTCGACCTGGTCACCACCGACGGGTTCCTGTGGCCCAACGCCGTCCTGGAGGCCCGCGGGCTGATGGCCCGCAAGGGCTTCCCCGAGAGCTACGACCGGCGGGCGCTGATCCGCTTCCTGGCCGACGTGAAGTCCGGGCGCGGCGAGGTCAGCGCCCCCGTCTACTCCCACCAGTCCTACGACGTGCTGGGCGGGCAGCGGCAGGTGGTCGACCGCCCCGACGTCCTCGTCGTCGAGGGGCTCAACGTGCTGCAGGCCGGCCGCCGCGAGGACGGCCGGGTGCCCGAGGTGTTCCTGTCGGACTTCTTCGACTTCTCCGTCTACGTCGACGCCGCCGAGACCGACATCCAGCAGTGGTACGTCGAGCGGTTCCTCGCGCTGCGCCGGACGGCGTTCGCCGACACCTCCGCCTACTTCCACCGCTACGCCGACCTCAGCGACGACGACGCGCGCACCACCGCCCTGTCCATCTGGGCCGCGGTCAACGGGCCGAACCTGCGGCAGAACATCGCCCCGACCCGGTCGCGGGCCCGCCTCGTCCTGCAGAAGTCCGCCGACCACTCGGTGCGCCGGGTGCTGCTGCGCAAGCTCTGACCCTCCCCCTCGCGGTGTCCCTCCCTTCCCACCCATTCGAGCGCGGAAGTTGGGGATAACGGTCGCGGGCACGGTCGCGGGGACGATCGCGGGGCATGGTCCGCCCGCCGCGACACCGGCCGCCATGGCGAGGACTGACGACCCGAAGGGGTCAGCTGGTGAGTTTCGTCACCTGACAGGTCCCGGTCGTGCGCGCACACTCGCAGACGTCCGGTCACCGGACGTTCACCGCCAGTGACATCTCGGCGTCCCCGCCGACTCGATCGGGAGTCCTCCTGATGTGCGTACACACCACCCCCTGCCCCGACGCCACCAGCGACGCGCGTGACCTCGCGGCCGTCGTGAGCAGCCACCCCGAGCAGGGCTGGAACCTGCTGTGCAACGGCGTCGTCCTGTTCGACGACGACGGCGAGCTGCTCCCCGACGGCAGCGCCGTCGCCGACCACCACGAGTGGCGCGCTCCCGGCCTCGTCCCGGCCTGAGCGCCGACACGGCGCGGCGCCCGTCCCCCGCTGAGGGGACGGGCGCCGCGCCGTGTCCGGGCCTCACCCGAAGGCGGCCGCCCCGGCCTGCTCGAAGAGGCCGGCGAACGCCGCGGCGTCGGGCGCCGGGTCGCCGGGTGCGGCGGTCTGGCTCAGCATCATCGCGCGCGGCCCGTCGACGGCGATCCCGACCAGCGCGGTCATCTCCCCGCCCCCGGCCTCGACCGTCACCTGCAGCGCGCCGCTGTCGGCCCCGACGGCCGGCACCTGCACCTGTGCGAGGGTGACGGTGGCGTCCCACCCGCCCGGGCCGTCCACGGTGACCGAGGAGCACGCGGCGACGAGCTCCTCGACCGGGAGCGCCAGCCCCTCGAGCTCGGGTGCCTCGGCGACCACCTGGTAGCTGTGCACGGCGTCGGTGTGCGCGGCCTGCGCGGCGACCGCCGGATCGGCGGCGTCCTCCGAGGGCACGGGCAGCGACTGCACGTAGTCCAGGCACGTCGAGGGCGTCACGGTGACCTCGTCGAGCCAGCCGTCGTGGACGCCGTCCCCGTCGTCGTCGTGGTCGTGCCAGCCACCCCAGCCCCAACCCCAGCCGCCGCTCCAACCCCAGCCGCCGTGCCAGCCGTCGTGCCAGCCGTCGTGCCAGCCGTCGTGCCAGCCGTCGTGGTCGCCGTCGAGACGGACGACCTCGGCGTCGGCGCCGAACGCCTCGGCGGGCAGCAGCCGGCCGGCCAGGTCGCCGGACGCGGCGGTGCCGCCCGGCTCCTCGGTCGGGGTCGGCGCCGGGGTGGGCTCGGGGGCCTCCTCGGTCGCGGCCGCGGGGCTCACCGCACCCGGCCCGGCCGCCTGGTCGTCCCCGCTCCCGCTCGTGCCGCCGCACGCGGCGAGCAGCACCGCGCCGCTCGCCAGCACCGCCGCGCACGCGCCCCGCCGCACCCGATCCCGCGTTCCCCTCAGCGCCATGGCGTGATCGTCCTCCCCCCGCCGCGGCGCCGTCGACGGGCCAGAGGTCGGAACCGGACCACGACCCCGGGCGTTGGTCCCCGGTCCGCCCGCCGCCGTCGCCGGAGGTCTCGACGTGCCCACCGCCCTGCTCACCCTGCCCTCTCCCACCGCCCAGGCCGAGCGGCTCGTCGCCGCCGGCGCCGCCGAGCGGGCGGGGCTGTCCGCCGCCGACCTGCGCGGTCTGGCGGCCGGCGCGCCCGACGACGGTCTGCTGGTCCTGGCGCCCTCGCTGCTGCCGGCCTCGGCGCTCGCGGGCCTGCTGACCTGGCGGGACCGGCCGGTGTTCGTCGTCGTGGACCTGACCGACCTCGACGACTTCGCGCCGCTCGCCGACGCCGTGCCGCCCGCGCCGGTCTACGCCCTGTCCGCCCCCGAGCGCGGCGACGAGTACCGCAACTGCACGCCCGACGAGTCGCTGCCGCGGATCCGCGCGGCCGGCCGGACGCCGCTGACGGTCACCGAGGGCCTGACCTGGCTGCTGCAGTGCCCGGACGTGCTCGAGCGCAACGCCTGCACGATGACCGTCGGCTCGCGGCTGCGGCGGGCCGACGGCTCCCTGGACGCGCGGACGCCGGCGCTGTGGATCAGCAACGGCACCGGCCGGGACGGCCGCGAGCGCCGGGGCACGGCGAAGGTCGGCTGGTGCTGGGCGGGCAACCGGCACACCTGGCTGGGCATGGCCTCCGCGGCCGGGCGCACCCCGGTGACGTGAGGGAACGGCCCCGCTGCAGGGTCCCGCGCCGAGCGTGCGAGGCGTGGGGGCAGCGGGGCCCTTCCTCAGGCGGAGGCGCCCACCACGTCGGCGGCGGTGCCGAGGTCGTCGGGTGCGCCCTCGCCCCGGTCGGGCACGTGCGTCTGCGGCGCGTGCGCGGGCTCCGGCTCGGCGAAGGCCTCCGGCGGCGGGCAGGAGCAGACCAGGTTGCGGTCGCCGAAGGCCTGGTCGATGCGGCGCACCGGGGACAGGTAGCCCCGGGTGGTCAGCCGGGACACCGGGAAGACGGCGGTCGACCGCGGATAGGGCCGCTCCCACTCCCCGGCGAGCATCTTCAGCGTGTGGGGGGCGTTGCGCAGCGGGTTGTCCTCGCGCCCGTACTCGCCGTTCGCCACCTTCTCGATCTCGCCGCGGATGCTCACCATGGCCTCGACGAACCGGTCGAGCTCGGCCCGGTCCTCGCTCTCGGTGGGCTCGACCATCAGCGTGCCGGCCACCGGGAAGCTCATCGTCGGGGCGTGGAAGCCGAAGTCGACCAGCCGCTTGGCGACGTCGTCGTTGGTGATGCCGGTGGCCTTCGTCAGCGGCCGGAGGTCGAGGATGCACTCGTGGGCGACCAGGCCGCCCGCGCCGGTGTAGAGCACCGGGAAGTGCTCGCGCAGCCGCGCGGCGAGGTAGTTGGCGCCCAGCACCGCGTGCTCGGTGGCGCGGGTCAGCCCGTCGGGCCCCATGAGCCGCAGGTAGGCCCACGAGATCGGCAGGATCCCGGCCGAGCCGAACGGGGCCCCCGACACCGCCGGCCCCTGCCCCCCGGTCTCGACCAGCGGGTGACCGGGCAGGAAGGGCACCAGGTGCTCGCGGACGCCGATCGGGCCGACGCCGGGGCCGCCGCCGCCGTGCGGGATGCAGAACGTCTTGTGCAGGTTGAGGTGGCTGACGTCGGAGCCGAACCGGCCCGGGCGGGCCAGGCCGACCATCGCGTTGAGGTTGGCGCCGTCGACGTAGACCTGCCCGCCGGCGTCGTGCACCGCGGCGCAGATGTCGCGGATGTCGGTCTCGAACACCCCGTGCGTCGACGGGTAGGTGATCATGATCGCGGCCAGCCGCTCGGCGTGCTGGTCGACCTTGGCGCGCAGGTCGGCGAGGTCGACGTTGCCGGCCTCGTCGCAGGCCACCACGACCACGCGCATGCCGGCCATGACCGCGCTGGCGGCGTTGGTGCCGTGCGCCGAGCTCGGGATGAGGCAGACGTCGCGGTGGGTCTCGCCGCGGGAGGCGTGGTAGCCGCGGATGGCCAGCAGCCCGGCGAACTCGCCCTGCGAGCCGGCGTTGGGCTGCACGCTCACCGCCGCGTAGCCGGTGATCTCGGCCAGCCACGTGCACAGCTCGTCGATCAGCTGCCGGTAGCCGCGGGCCCGCTCCGCCGGGGCGAAGGGGTGCAGCCCGGCGAACTCCGGCCAGGTGATCGCGGCCATCTCCACGGCGGAGTTGAGCTTCATCGTGCACGAGCCCAGCGGGATCATCGTGCGGTCCAGCGCCAGGTCCTTGTCCGACAGCGCGCGCAGGTACCGCATCATCGCCGTCTCCGAGCGGTGCGCGGAGAAGACCGGGTGGGTCAGGTACGGCGTGCGCCGGCGCAGGTCCGCCGGCAGCGCGTCGGGGCCGTCGTCGTCGAGGGCCGACGCGTCGGCGGCCACCCCGAACGCCTCGGCCACCCGCGTGAGGACCTCGGGCGTCGTCGTCTCGTCGCAGGCGACCGCGACGGTGTCGGCGTCCACCCGGCGCAGGTCGATCCGCCGCTGCGCGGCCGCGGCGACCACCTCGTCGGCCCGCCCGGGCACGCGCGCGGTCACCGTGTCGAAGAACGACCCGTGGACGACGTCGACCCCGCCGGCGCGCAGCCACCCGGCCAGCGCCAGGGCGCTGCGGTGCACGCGGGCGGCGATCGCGGCCAGGCCCTCCGGCCCGTGGTAGACGGCGTAGGCGCCGGCCATGACGGCGAGCAGCACCTGGGCGGTGCAGATGTTGCTGGTCGCCTTCTCCCGGCGGATGTGCTGCTCGCGGGTCTGCAGCGCCAGCCGGTAGGCGACGTCGCCGTCGGCGTCGACCGACACCCCCACCAGCCGGCCGGGCAGCTGCCGGGCGAGGCCCTCGCGCACCGACAGGTAGCCGGCGTGCGGCCCGCCGTAGCCCAGGGGGACGCCGAAGCGCTGGGTGCTGCCGCAGGCGACGTCGGCGCCCCACTCCCCCGGCGCCTCGAGCAGCGTCAGCGCGAGGACGTCGGCGGCGACGACCACCGACGCGCCGGCGGCGTGCGCGGCCTCGGCCAGCGCCCGGTGGTCGCGCACCGCGCCGCTGGCCCCCGGGTAGGACACCAGGACGCCGAACGCGCCGGCCGCGGGCAGGTCGGTCGGCCAGCCGCCGGACAGGTCGGTGACGTGCAGGCGGATGCCCAGCGGCTCGGCGCGGGTCTCGAGCACCGCGAGGGTCTGCGGCAGCGTGTCGGCGTCGACGACGAAGACGGCGTCGGGCTTGGCCCGGCCGGCACGGCGGACCAGGGTCATGGCCTCGGCGGCGGCGGTGGCCTCGTCGAGCATCGAGGCGCCGGCGACGGGCAGGCCGGTGAGGTCGGCGACCATCGTCTGGAAGTTGATCAGCGCCTCGAGCCGGCCCTGGCTGATCTCGGGCTGGTAGGGCGTGTAGGCGGTGTACCAGGCGGGGTTCTCCAGGATGTTCCGCTGGATGACCGCCGGGGTGACCGTGCCGGAGTAGCCCAGCCCGATCATCGGGACGCTCACCTCGTTGGCGGCGGCCCGCTCGCGCAGCTCGGCGAGCACGGTGGCCTCGTCGGCGGCCGGGGGCAGCGAGAGCCCGTCGCGGTCACGCACCGCCTCGGGCACGGTCGCGTCGACCAGTGACTGCAGCGAGTCGTACCCGACGACCTCGAGCATCGCGGCGACCTCGTCGCCGCGTGGGCCGATGTGACGGCCCGCGAAGGAGCCTGCGGGGCTCAGGGAGCGCAACGACGGGAGGGGGCCAGCAGCGTCCGGCATTGCTGCGACGCTACCAGCGGCGGAGCGGGCCATCCCGCACGGTGGGACGACACCGGCGGCGTGGGAGTGCTCAGCGGTGCCGGCCCCGCACGCGCCGAGGGGGCGCCCCGCGGTGCGGGACGCCCCCTCGGGACGGGTCCGGTACGCGTCAGGCGGGCTGGGCGCGGCGCCGCCGGCGCATGGCCAGCTCGTCGTCGGCGGTGTGCAGCGGTGCGCCGTCCAGCCGCTCGGCGGGCAGCTCGGCCAGCTCACCGGACAGCTCCCGCAGCGCGCCCGACACGGCGATCCCGAAGACGCCCTGGCCGCCGGCCAGCAGGTCGACGACCTCCTCGGCCGAGGTGCACTCGTAGACCGTCGCCCCGTCACTGAACAGCGTGACGTTGGCGAGGTCCTTGATCCCGCGGTTGCGCAGGTGGTCGACGGCCTTGCGGATGTTCTGCAGCGACACCCCGGTGTCGAGCAGCCGCTTGACCACCTTCAGCACCAGGATGTCGCGGAACGAGTACAGCCGCTGTGTCCCCGAGCCGGTGGCGCTGCGCACCGAGGGGGCCACCAGTCCGGTACGGGCCCAGTAGTCCAACTGCCGGTAGGTGATCCCGGCGGCGGCACACGCCGTCGGGCCGCGGTACCCGACGAGGTCGCTGTCGACCTCGTCGTAGTCCGTCACCCCCACGGCGGCGTCGCTGAAGAGCTGACCCTGGGAGCCCTCGCTCTGGTCGCTCACGTCAGCGTCCTCCTTCGAGTCCCGCCACGGGCGCGGCGGAGCGTCCCGGAGTGCTCCCGCTTCCCCACGGGTCACACCGGTGTTGTCCGCGACCGTAAGCCGGGCCCTCAGGGCGGTCAACTGACGCGGGCGGCGTGTCGCCCCATCCACCCCGAGAGGGTGGTATCGGCACGTCCGCGACCGATCTCGCCGATCCGGGACGCGTGTGACGACTGTGACGCCAGTGGTCCCACGCGCCCCGCGCGTTCAGGCGCCGCCGGAGCCCGAGCCGGCGCCGAAGTCCTCCGGTGAGATCTGGTCGAGGAACTCGCGGAACTTCTCGACCTCGTCCTCCTGCTCGTCGGGGATCTCGATCCCCACCTCGTCGAGCAGTTCCTCGGCGCCGTAGATCGGCGCGCCGGTGCGCACGGCCAGGGCGACGGCGTCGGAGGGACGGGCGCTGACGACGCGGTCGTCGCCGAACACGAGCTCGGCGATGTAGATGCCGTCGCGCATCTCGGTGATGTTGACCGCCTCGAGGGTGGCGCCCAGGGCGCGCACGACCTCGCGCAGCAGGTCGTGGGTCATCGGGCGCGCCGGGCGGACGCCCTGCTGCTCGAAGGCGATGGCCGCGGCCTCGACCGCCCCGATCCAGATCGGCAGGTACCGCTCCCCCTGCGTCTCCTTGAGCAGCAGGATCGGCTGGTTGCCGGGCAGCTCGACCCGGACCCCGACGACTCTGAGTTCCTGCACGGTGTTGCTCCCTCAGCTGCGGCGGTACGGGTGGGCGCCGGTGCGCGGCGGTGTGTTCCTCGGCTGTGGACCGGTCCGGCGGCAGGGTCCACCGTACGCCGGAGTCACGGGCGCAACAGGTCCCGGAGGCGTGCCTCGAGCAGTGCCCGGTGCAGTCGTGCCGACAGCGCGGCGAGCTCGGCCAGCTGCTCACCGGCCCGGGTGCGGGCGTCCTCCGAGCGCGACCGCAGGACCGGCGCCAGCAGGGACTCGACCAGGGCGGCCTCGCGCTCGGCGCCGTTGCGGAACACCCGCAGGTGCCGCGGCTCGATGCCGTGGCGCGCCAGTCCGGCGGCCGCCTGGGCGATCGGCAGGTCACCCGCGGGGTGCCGGCCCTCGCCGTCGGGGGCGAGCAGCCCGAACTGGACGCAGTCGGCGAGCTGGGCCGGCGTCAGCCCCGCCGCGCGGGCGAACTCCCCGGCCTCGACCGGCCGCGCCGCGGCCGCCGCCGCCTCCTCCGGGGCGGTGCCGCCCGGAGCCGTGTCCTCCTGCGCCGTGTCGAGCAGGCCCGGGACCACCGGACCGCCGGGCACCGGCTGCCCGCGGTCGAGGGCGTCCAGGTGCTCCTTGATGACCCGCAGCGGCAGGTAGTGGTCCCGCTGGGCGGTGAGCACGTAGCGCAGCCGGTCGACGTCGGCCCGGGAGAACTTCCGGTACCCCGACGGCGTCCGCTGCGGAGCGACCAGGCCCTCGCCCTCGAGGAACCGGATCTTGCTGATGGTCACGTCCGGGAAGTCGCCGCGCAGCGCCGCCAGCACCGCCCCGATCGTCAGCCGGGGGGTGCGGGCGTCGGCGGCGCCGTCCCCGGGCGCGCCGGCGGGCGCAGCACGCACGGGACCAGCGCCCCCGGTCAGCGGGCGGCGGGCTCGCCGGTGCGCGGGCCGGTGAGGTAGACGAGGCGGAACTTGCCGATCTGCACCTCGTCACCCCCGGCCAGGGTCGCGACGTCGACCGGCTCGCGGTTGACGTAGGTGCCGTTGAGGCTGCCGACGTCGTGCACGGAGAACCCGCCGCCCTCGCGGTGGAACTCCACGTGCCGGCGGCTGACGGTCACGTCGTCGAGGAAGATGTCGCTGTCGGGGTGCCGGCCGGCGGTGGTGACGTCCTGGTCGAGC
Organism: Geodermatophilus normandii; assembly: GCF_003182485.1. Taxonomy (NCBI): domain Bacteria; kingdom Bacillati; phylum Actinomycetota; class Actinomycetes; order Geodermatophilales; family Geodermatophilaceae; genus Geodermatophilus; species Geodermatophilus normandii. Next base: position 3,598,722 of record NZ_QGTX01000001.1, read on the forward strand.
AGGAACCGGCTGCCGGCGTTCGGGCCGCGCTTGACCACGAGGAGGGCCGACCCGGCGGGCAGGGACTCCACCGCGCCGGCGTGCGCGTCGGCGGAGGGCTCGGCCGCCTCGGGGACGTCACCGGTGTCCTCGCCGCCGACCTTCGGGATGACGCTGGTCGACTCACCCACGCGCTCCTGGGAGAGGGCGGCGCCGCACTGCGCGCAGAAGCGACTGCCCTCGGGGTTGTCGTGGCCACAACGAGTGCAGTGCACGTCTGTCTCCTCCGGTGCAGGGGGCACCGCCGCGGGCGAGGGGGTCTGCCGCGGGCGGCCGGCGGACGACGGAACCGGACGGTGCCGTCGCGGGTCGGCCGCCGTGCCGGGCACGGCGGGCCGTTGGTCATGGAACCAGCGGTGGTCCCGAGGGTCAACCGGACGCCCGGGTGGCGTCCCAGCAGTCCCACGGGGCCGCTCGGGGGCCGGTCGGTGCCGGTCCCGAGGCGAGCATAGTGATCGCCCCGGGGTCCCCGACCGGCCCGGGGGCCGCGGTCAGGACGCGTCGACGAGCGCCTCGTACGCGGCGGCGTCGAGCAGGTCGGCGGTGGGGTCGCCGCCGTCGCCGGCCACGGTGATCTCCACCAGCCAGCCCTCGCCGTAGGGGTCGGCGTTGATGGTCTCGGGGGCGTCGGAGAGCGCCTCGTTCACCGCCGAGACGGTGCCGGCCACGGGCGAGTAGACGTCGGACACCGACTTGGTCGACTCGACCTCGCCGATCGGGTTGCCGGGGCCGACCTCCTCGCCGACCGCGGGCAGCTGCACGAACACGATGTCGCCGAGCGCGTCCTGCGCGTGGTCGGTGATGCCGACCCGCACGACCGTGCCCGACCCCCCGCTCCCCTGCACGAGCGCCCACTCGTGCTGGTCGGTGTAGCGGCGGTCGTCCGGGGTGGTCATGCGGTGTCGTCTCCAGGGGCTCGGGTGGTCCGGCGCCGCCCTGCGCGGTCAGTCGCCGGTGTCGGGTCGAGCGTATTGAGGCTCGTCGAGCGGCCGCAACGCGTCCACCACGACGCGGTCGCGCTGCTCGATGTCGACGGTGCCGCCCTGGCGCCCCACCCGGTCGACGACGCCGCCGGGGATGCTCATCGCCGTCTGCAGGTCCTGCGGGGAGCCGATGACGACGACCTCGTAGGGCGCCGACACCGCCCGGCCGTCGACCGCCAGGTCGCCCGGGGTGCCGGTCACGGCGGTGGACACGCCGATCCGCACGCCGTCGATCTGCATGGTCTCCGCGCCGGCGCCGCGCAGCTCCTGGATCGCGTCGAGCAGGTCGGCCACCCGCACCTGCCCGTCGGGGTCGCGGATGGTCATGACCAGGCCGGGGCCCTCGGCGGCGACGGTGCCGTTGAGGATGGCCAGCGCGTCGGCGCGCTCGCCGGCGTCCTCGAGGGCGGCGGCCGAGCGGCTGTCGGTGTCGGACAGCTCGCGCAGCGCGCTGCGCTGGTCGGCGATCTGGGCGCGCAGCCGCTCCTCCTCGAGGTCGAGGTCGTCGAGGATGGCGACGAGCTCCTCCTCGCGGGCGCCCTCGAGGGCCTGGCCGGTGTCGGTGCTGCGCACCTGCACCGCGATGGCGAAGCCGAGCAGCGCGGTGAGGACGGCGATCAGCGAGGCGGCCACGAGCCCCTGGCGGCGGCGCCGGGCGGGCGCCTGCGCCGGCGTCCCGGCCGCCTCCTCCGCGGGCGGGTCGGCAGGCGCCGAGGCCGGCGCCACGGCGTCGTCGGGGCGCGGCTGCTCGTCGCCGGCGGCGGGGCGCGGGGTGCCGCTCATGCCCGGAACAGGTGCCGGCGGATGGCCGCGGCGTTGCCGAAGATGCGGATGCCGAGGACGACGACGACCGCCGTGGACAGCTGCGCGCCGACGCCGAGCTGGTCGCCGAGGAACACGATCAGCGCGGCGACGACCACGTTGGACACGAACGAGATGACGAACACCTTCGCGTCGAAGATCCCGTCGAGGCGGGCGCGGGCGCCGCCGAACACCGCGTCGAGCGCGGCGACCACGGCGATCGGCAGGTAGGGCTGCAGCCACAGCGGCACGGTGGGGTCGAGGAACAGGCCGAGGGCGATGCCCACCGCCAGGCCGATGACGGGGATCACCGTTCAGCCCCCCGCGCCGCCGGCGGCGGCCTCGGCCGGCTGGCCGGTGAAGGGGGCGGCGGAACGCAGCTCGGGGACTCCCCCGGCGGGAACGGACAGCTCGTCCTCCTGGGCGAACTCGAATCGCAGGCCGTAGGACTCCGAGATGACGGCCAGGGCGTTGACCTCGGGGCTGGCCAGGAACCGCGCCCGGAGCTCCTCCGGGTCGCCGATGGCGCTGATCCGGTACGGGTTGGTGACCGGGCGGAAGTCGACGAGGACCGCCTCCCCGGCGAAGCGGATGGCGGTGGTGGGGCCCAGCCGCTGGTCGTTGATCGACACCGCCTCCGCGCCGGCGGCCCACAGCGCGTTGACCACCAGCTGCAGGTCGCCGTCGCGGACGTCGCCACTGCCGTCGTCGCCGCTGCCGCCGACCGGGTCGGCGTCGGCGTCGGGCTCGGCGTCGGCCAGGGTGACCAGCAGGCCGGGGCCGGTGACCGTGTCCAGGCCGGCGGCGAGCTCCGCGGCCCGGAGGTCGTCGATGGCCCGCTGGCCGACGGCGCTGGCGGCCAGGGCGTCGTCGCGGGCGTCGGCGACCCGCCCGCGCAGGTCCTCCAGCTCGGCGGCGAGGTCGTCGGTGGTGGCCGACTGCGCGCCGATGTCCTCGACCAGCGCGGCGCGGACCTCCTCGCGGCCGGCCTCGCCGGAGGCGGCCTGGTCGTAGGTGACGGCGGAGAGCAGCCCGGCGAGGGCCATGGTCAGCGCGACCACCAGCGCCCCCGGGCGCCGGCGGGCGCCGTCGGGCGGGTCCCCGGCGGCGCGGGCGGCCTTCGCCTCGGCGGCGCGGGCGTAGGCGGGGTCGAGGGTCTCGGCGAGCACCTGGTCGAGCAGGGAGGCACCCATGGAGCGCACCCCGCCGCCGCGCGGGGGCGGGCCGGCCGGGTCGCCGTCACGGTGCCGGGCGGGCCGCCGCGCCCGCCCCGGGCCGGGTCCCTCCCGGCGTCCCGGCCCGCTCGGCGCGCACGATCCCGGCGACCTGGACGACGTAGAAGACCCCGGACAGCACGTAGAGCGCGCCGCCCCAGATGGTGAACGCGTAGGCCGCCGGCTGCACCCACGCCAGCCAGGCACCGGTCGCGTCGTCGGCCAGGAGGAGCAGCGGGAAGGCGTAGAGCAGGTTGAACGTGGCCGCCTTGCCCAGGTAGTGCACCTGCAGCGGCTCGTAGCCGTACCGGCGCAGGACCAGCAGCATCCCGCCGAGCACGACCTCGCGGCCGACGAGCACGACCACCACCCACAGCGGCACGACGTCGCGCAGCACGAAGGCGACCAGCGTCGCGATGATGTAGAGCCGGTCGGCGGCGGGGTCCAGCAGCGCGCCGAGCCGGCTGGACTGGCCGAGGACCCGGGCGAGCTTGCCGTCGGCCCAGTCGGTGACGCCGGAGACCATGAGCACGGCGACGGCCCAGCCGTCCTCGTGCGGCCCGAGCAGCAGCCACAGGAACAGCGGCACGCCGAGCAGCCGCAGCACCGACAGCGCGTTGGGCACCGTCCAGACCCGGTCGGGCAGCTCGTTGCGGTCCGACACCCGCGGCTCCCGCGCCACCGGGGACACCGGAACCGCGGCCGACGGCCCCTGCGACGACGTCACTGCTCCTCCACCCCGCTGCACACCGTGCCCGAGGCTAGTCGACGGACCCCCGTCGCCCTCCCCGCTCGCGGGCTCGCGGCGAGCCCCCGGACGGCGGCTCCTAGGCGGGGACGGCGACCAGGGAGGCCGGGGCCGGCTCGTGGCCGAGCGGCCGCCGGCTGAACGACCCGGTGCCGTGGCTGACCGAGCGCAGCGCCCCGGCGTAGCCCAGCAGCTCGATCTCGGGGACCTCGGCGCGCACGGTGGTGCGGTCGGAGTCGGCCGCGGCGTCGCTGCCGGTGACCCGGGCGCGGCGGGAGGACAGGTCGCTCATGACCGCCCCCACGTGCTCGGCGGGGACGACCACCTCCACCTCGCACCAGGGCTCGAGCACGCGGGTGCCGGCGGCCGACGCCAGCTCGCGGACCGCCAGCGCCCCGGCGGACTGGAAGGCGGCGTCGGAGGAGTCCACCGAGTGCGCCTTGCCGTCGACGAGGACGAAGGCGACGTCGACCAGCGGCCGGTCGTCGTGCACGCCCTTGGCGCACTGCGCGCGGATGCCCTTCTCCACGCTGCCGTGGTAGTTCGACGGCACCGCTCCGCCCACGACGCGCTGGGCGAAGGTGATGCCCGACCCGGGCGGCCCGGGCTCGGCCTCGACCACCACGACGGCGTACTGCCCGTGGCCGCCGGACTGCTTGACCAGCCGCCCGGTGGCGCGCGCCGGACCGGCCAGCGTCTCCACCATGGGCACCCGCACCGGCACCGTCGTCACCGCGACGCCGTGCCGGGTGCGCAGCCGCTCGAGCAGCACCTCGCCGTGGGCCTCCCCCACGCACCACAGCAGCAGCTGCCCGGTGTCGCGGGAGCGCTCGACGCGGACCGTCGGGTCCTCGGCGGCCAGCCGGGCCAGCGCCGGGCCGAGCCGGTCCTCGTCCGCGCGGGAGGCGGCCTCGACCGCGACCGGGTGCTGCGGCACCGGCAGGTCCCAGGGCGGCACCAGCCGGGGGTCGCCGGGCGAGGAGAGCGTGTCGCCGGTCTCGGCGGTGGTCAGCCGGGCCACCGCGCAGACGTCGCCGGCCGGGCAGGCGGCGACCGGGCGCAGCGCCGACCCCAGCGGGGAGGAGACCGCGCCGATGCGCTCGTCGGCGTCGTGGTCGGGATGGCCGCGGTCGGCGCCGCCGTGGCCGGAGACGTGCACCGGCGTGTCCGGGCGCAGGGTGCCGGAGAACACCCGCAGCAGGGAGACCCGCCCCAGGTAGGGGTCGGTCGTCGTCTTGACCACCTCGGCGACCAGCGGGCCGCCGGGGTCGCACGACAGCGGCGGCGCCGGGGTGCCGTCGGGCCGGGTGACCGGCGGGCAGCCGTGCTCCTGCGGGGACGGGAAGCCGTGGACGAGGAGGTAGAGCAGCGACTCCAGGCCGACGCCCTGCAGCGGGGCGGCGCAGAGGACGGGGTGGAAGTGCCCGCGGGCGACGGCGGTCCCGAGGTCGCTCATGAGGTCGCCCTGCACGAGCTCGTCGCCGGCGAGGTAGCGCTCCATCAGCGCCTCGTCCTCGCTCTCGCCGATGATCCCCTCGATCAGCTCGCTGCGGAGGCGGTCGGCGTCCTCGGCCGCCGCTCCCGGCTCCAGGAGGTTGACCACGCCCCGCACGGTGCCGTCGGGAGCGCGGTCGACGAGGTGCACCGGGTAGACGCCCGCGCCCAGCGCCGTCCGGCACAGCCGGACGGTCTCCTCGACGTCGGCCCGGGCCCGGTCGAGCTGGGTGACGACGACGGCGCGCGGCATGCCGACCGCGGCGCACTCCTCCCACAGCTGCACGGTGGACGCGTCGACGCCGCCGACGGCGGACACGACGAACAGCGCGGCGTCGGCGGCGCGCAGCCCGGCACGCAGCTCGCCCACGAAGTCGGGGCTGCCGGGGGTGTCCAGCAGCGTGATCCGGGTGCCCTCGTGCTCGACGGTGGCCACGCCGAGGGTCACCGACCGCTGCTGGCGCGCCTCGACGTCGTCGCTGTCCAGGCACGTGGTGCCGTCCTCGACCCGCCCGGCGCGCGGGAGGGCGCCGGTGGCCACCAGCAGCGCCTCGGCGAGGGTCGTCTTGCCGGCGCCGGCGTGGCCCACCAGCGCCACGTTGCGGACCCTCGCCGGCTCCCGCGGCTCCGGTGCCGGGACGACGTCCCTACCCACGGCGGCCGCCGGGCCGGTCGCTGTCCTGGCTGGGGATGCGCACGGGGACCTCCCGGGCCGAACGGGATGTGGTGTGCCTCACACCCTGCCCCCGGACGCGCGCGGCGGGCAAGCCCCTCGGGACTCAGTCGTCCGGGACGTCGGCGGCCGCTCCCACGAGGACCTCCGCCGGGCTGCCGGACCACCCCGCCGGGGCGACGTCGGCGACGACCGCGGTGACGTCGTCGCGGGTGCCGGCGGCCAGCGCGGCCATGACCAGCCGGGAGGCCGCGGCCCCGGGACGGCGCTCGGCACCCAGGACCCGCAGCAGCGTCGCGGCCGGCACCACCCCGGACAGTCCGTCGGAGCACAGCAGCAGGCGGTCGCCCGGCTCGGCGGCCACGGCGATCAGGTCGGCCGGGCCGGGGTCCGCCGAGCCGCCGAGGGCCCGCAGCAGCACCGAGCGCATGGGCGAGACGGCGGCCTCCTCGGGGGTGAGGTCCCCGGAGGCGACGAGGGCCTGCACCAGCGAGTGGTCGGTGGTCAGCCGCGTGAGGACGCCGGCGCGCAGCAGCAGCGCGCGGCTGTCCCCGACGTGGGCGACGACGACCCGCCCGTCGCGGGCCAGCACGGCGGCGGTGCAGGTGGTGGCCATGCCGGCCAGCGCCGGGTCCGCGGCGGCCGCGCGCACGGCGGCGTCGGCGGCGGCGAGCGCCGCGGCGAGACCGGCGTCGGGTGCGGCCTCGGTGCCGTCGGCGCGGGCCGCGGCCGCGTGGCGGACGACCTCGGCGACGGCGAGGCGGGCCGCGGTGGCCCCGCCCCGGTTGCCGCCGACGCCGTCGGCGACGACCAGCAGCCCGGGGCCGGCGTACCCCGCGTCCTGGTCGTGCCCGCGCGGGCCGGCGAGGGAGACCGCGGCGGGGTCGAGGACCAGCCGGTCGAGCCCGCCCCCGGCGCGTGCCCGCACGGGCCTCCCGCCGGGCGCCTCGGCCGCGGGGAACCACGGCAGCGGCGTCGACGGGGCGGTCACGGCCGCCATCCTGGCCCGCGCCGGCCCGGTCGGGAACGCGACGGCGCGCCCCTGGGGACGGGAAGCTCCGCAGGGGCGCGGTCGTGCGGGGACCGGCTCAGACGACCGGTGCCCGGAAGGCCTCCCACGCGTTGCTCATCCGGGCCACCTGACCGGCGGAGAAGCGGTCCATGCAGAAGTCCTCGGCGTAGTCCATGAAGTTGTGGACCGGGTCGAGGCCGGGGTCGCGCGGGCAGCTGTCGCGGCCCTCGTCGGTGCAGGAGAAGGCCGGCAGCGCCTCGGCCGGGGTGTCGGTCACGTAGTCACCGGGGCCGTTGCAGCCGCCCTGGAAGGTGTGGAACAGGCCCAGCCAGTGGCCGACCTCGTGGGTGGCGGTGTCACCCTCGCCGTAGACGCCGTCGCCGGCGGTGCCGCCGGGCATCGACTCGTCGAGGATGACGACGCCGTCCCGGTAGAGCTGACCGCCCTTGGCCGACTGCGGGAAGATCGCCCAGCCGAGCAGGCCCGCACCGATGTCGGCGACGTAGACGTTCAGCGTCTCGGCACCGCCGACGTGCAGGGCGCTCTTGGCCGCCCGCTCCTCCTTGCTGCCGGGGACCATCGTCGCCCAGGCCGGATCGACGGTCCACGTCGTCTCGGCGGGGTCGTAGGCAAAGCGGAACGGCGTGTCCGGCGAGATCCCCGCCTGACCGTCGAAGGCGTCGTTGAGCACGTCGATCTGGTCGGCGATCTGCTGCTCCCGACGCGCCCGCTCGGCGTCGGTCAGCTCGGTCGCGGTGATGACGTGGAAGACCGTCCAGATCGTCACCGAGCCGGCCGCCAGGACCGGGCGGCTCTGGGGGTTGCCCAGCGCGGCGGCGTGGTAGGCGGAGAGGGCGTTCGGCTCGCTGCGGGTGGCGCCGGGGCGCACCCGGGCGGCGACGTCCCCGCTGCCGGCGGGATCCGCGCACGCGGCGGCACCGACGGGCTCGGCCGGGGCGCCGGCGGCCGGCGCGGTGGTCAGGGTCAGCGCCATGGCGGCGCCGAGGGTGCAGACGGTCCGGCGCAGTCGGGTCACGGGGGCCTCCGGAGCTCGGGGCGGATCGGCTCCCCACCTCCGCCGGGACGGGCTGTGGGGTGCGCGGGAGCCAACCACATCCCGGATCCGTGTGGTCCGTCGGGCTGTGCCACAGGTCACACTCCCAGCGACCTCAGCCGACGGCGTCCCGCGTCCGCAGCGCCCGTCGAGCACCGCGACGGCGTCGGCGGCGAGGTCGCGGACCGCGTACGGCACGCGGTCGGACACGGCGCTGCTGCGGCCGGTGTCGGGTGGTCGTGGCGGACCACCCGGTGCTGGGCGGCGAGCAGGTCGGCGAGCTCCCCGGGCCGGCCCAGCCCGCCGGCGTCGGCGCCGATGGCCAGCAGCAGCGGCGGTGCGGCGGGGTCGCCGTGCTCCTCCGCCCACAGGTCGATCCCCTCGGCACTGCTCACCCGGTGCTCCGTCGTCCTCACGCGGCGCAGCCTGCCCGCCTCCGCCGCGGGCCGTCGAGCGAGATGCGGGGAGACTGGCGCGGTGACGAGCACAGGGGGCGGGCACGCGGCCGGCCGCGACCAGGAGAGCAGCCGGGCGCACGCCGTCCCCCGCGAGGCCGCCGACGGGCCGCCGCCGTGGGTGGCGGCCTGCGGCACGCCGGTCGCCGTCGTCCAGGGGGCCTGGAACGGCCGCCGCGGGCTCGGCGCCGACGACGTCTGCCCCGAGTGCCGCCGGCTCGTGCCGGCGTGAGACCGCCCCGTCCTGGCTCACCCCGGTGCGTCCTGGCTCGCCGTCGGCACCGAGCCAGGACGCGGCACGACCAGGTCAGCTGATCGTGCTGGGGACCACCGCGGGGTCCTCGGCGTCGTCCTCGAGCTCGGCCACCGTCGCGCCGGGCAGCCGCACGGTGAGGACCGTCCGCCCGGGCCGGCTGTCCACGCCCACGGTCCCGCCGTGCCCCTCGACGACGGCGGCCACGATGGCCAGGCCCAGGCCGGTGCTGCCGCTGGCCCGCGAGCGGGAGGCGTCGCCGCGGGCGAACCGCTCGAACACCCCGGGCTGCAGGTCGGCGGGGATGCCCGGGCCGTCGTCGGCGACCTCGAGGACCGCGGTGCCGTCCTCGGCGCGCAGCCGGGTGGTCGCGGTGGTGCCCGGCGGGGTGTGCGTGCGGACGTTGGCCAGCAGGTTGGCCAGCACCTGGTGCAGCCGGGCGGCGTCGCCGGGGGCCAGGACGGCGGCGGCGGGCAGGTCCACCCGCCAGTGGTGGGCCGGCCCGGCGGCGTGGGCGTCGCTGACGGCGTCCATGACCAGGCCGGTGAGGTCCACGGTGCCCACCGCCAGCTCCCGGCCGGCGTCGAGGCGGGCGAGCAGCAGCAGGTCGTCGACCAGGCCGGACATGCGCACCGCCTCGGCCTCCACCCGGCGCAGCGAGGCGTCGGCGTCCTCGGGCAGCCCGCCGCGCCGGCGCACCAGCTCGGTGTAGCCGCGGATGGAGGTGACCGGGGTGCGCAGCTCGTGGCTGGCGTCGGCGACGAAGCGGCGGAGCCGGGTCTCCGAGGCCTGGCGGGCGGCGATGCCGGACTCCACCGAGTCCAGCAGCCGGTTGAGCGCCGCGCCGACCCGGCCGACCTCGGTCCGCGGGTCGGTGTGCGCGGCCGGCACCCGCTCGGCCAGGCGCACCTCGCCGCTGGAGAGCGGCAGCTCGGCGACCCGCCCGGCCGTGGCCGCCACCCGGTGCAGCGGCCGCAGCGTGCGGCCCACGACCACCGCCCCGACGGCGCCGGCGGCCAGCAGCCCGAGCAGGCCCGCGACCACCTCGACGGCGACCAGCCGCGCGAGGGCGGCCTCGGCGGAGGCCAGCGGCAGGCCGGTGACGATCGTCCCGCCGCCGGTCGCGGTCGCGACCACCCGGTAGTCGCCGAGCGACCCGAGGTCGACGGTCCGTGCGGCGCCGTCGGGGGGGACGCCGGCCAGGACCGCGACCCGCTGCTCGGGGAGCGCCTCGCCGTCGCCCTCGGCCCCGATCACGGCGGACTCCACCACGGCGCCGTCCACGACCCGGGCGCCCAGGGTGCCGTCCCCCTGGCCGGGGACGAGCAGGAAGTCCGGGCCGTCCCCGTCGCCCGCCTCGCCGTCGCCCGCCTCGCCGTCGCCCGCCTCGCCGTCGCCCGCCTCGCCGTCGCGGGGGCCGCCGTCGGCGTGCGCCGACCGGTCCACGGCGGCGGCCAGCCGGTCGTCGACCTGGCCGAGCAGCTCCCCGCGGACGGCGGCGGTGGCGGCGGTCCCCACCACGGCGAGGACGACCGCCAGCGGCACCAGGAAGGCCCACAGCAGCCGCGCCCGCAGCGAGCGGGGCCGGGCCCGCCGCGTCAGGAGCCGCGCCGGGAGCTCACGCGGGGTCATGCCGTCACGGTGCGCGGCGAGGCTGCGGGTTGCCTGGACGCCGGGCGGGAGCCGGCTGGGGAACACGCGCCGCGCCCTGCTGGCTGCCGCCGGGCCTGTCATCGTCGTCCCGGTGAAGACGCAGTCGCCTCCTCCCGCGCCCCGCACGGCGGAGGCCGGCGGCCTGACCGCGGCCGAGGCGCGGGAGCGGCACCGGCGCGGGGAGGGCAACGTCGCGGTGAGCGCGAGCTCGCGCAGCTACGGCGTCATCCTGCGCACGAACGTCTTCTCCTTCTTCAACGTCATCCTGTTCACCATCGGCGCCGCGCTGCTGGCGCTGGGGCGCTACAGCGACGCCTTCACCAGCGTGGGCCTGGGCCTGGTCAACGCCGCGATCAGCGCCGTGCAGGAGATCCGCGCCAAGCGCAAGCTCGACCGGCTGCAGCTGCTGGCGCGGGGCACGGTGACGGTGGTCCGCGACGGCGCCGACGCCGAGGTGCCGCCCGAGCAGGTCGTGCGCGGCGACGTGCTGCGGCTGGCGCCCGGAGGGCAGGTCGTCGTCGACGGGCCGGTGCTCGACGGGCGGGTGGAGGTCGACGAGTCGCTGCTCACCGGCGAGTCCGAGGCACTGCCCAAGGCGGCCGGCGCCGAACTGCTGTCGGGCTCCTTCGTCGTGGGCGGCCGGGGCACGCAGCTGGCCCGCGACGTCGGGGCGGCGTCCTACGCGGGGCGGCTGACCGCCGAGGCGCGGCGGGTCTCCACCGACAGGACCCCGCTGCAGCGGCGGATCGACTTCGTCGTCCGGCTGGTCATGCTGCTGGTCCTGCTGATGAGCGTGACGATCCTGGCGCAGGCCGCGCTCGAGGGGTTCACGCTGGTGCGGACGGTGCAGACCACCGCGGTGCTCTCGGGCCTGGTGCCCTACGGGCTGTTCTTCCTCGTCGCCGTCGCCTACACCGTGGGCGCGGCGAAGAGCGCCGGGCGCGGGGCGCTGGTGCAGCAGGTGAACGCGGTGGAGTCGGTGAGCAACGTCGACGTCGTCTGCACCGACAAGACCGGCACCCTGACCACCGGGCGGCTGTCGCTGGCGGGGGTGCGCCCGGTCGGCGACCTGCCCGCCGGGGAGGTCGAGCGGCTGCTCGGGTCGATGGCCCGCAGCACCGCCGCGGGCAACCTGACCACGGCGGCGCTGGCGCAGGCCCTGCCCGGGGAGCCGGTGCCGGTCACCGAGGAGGTGCCGTTCTCCTCCGCGCTGCGCTGGAGCGCGCAGCGCACCCCCGACGCCGTGCTGGTCCTCGGCGCCCCCGACACCCTCGCGCCGCGGCTGACCGGCCCGCCGCTGGACGCGCCGGTGCGCGAGCTCACCGCGCGGGGCCTGCGGGTGCTCGTCCTGGCCCGCGCCGGCCGGGACGCCCCGCTGCGCGACGACGCCGGCCGCGCCCGGCTGCCGGCGCTGGAGCCGCTCGCGGTCGTCGCGCTGGCCGACGAGCTGCGCCCCGACGTCGTCGAGACCCTCGCCCGGCTCACCGCCGACGGGATCGCGGTCAAGGTCGTGTCCGGCGACGACCCGTCCACGGTGGCCGCGCTGGCCCGGCAGGCCGGTCTCGAGCCCGGGGAGCCGGTGGCCGGCCCGGCGCTGGAGGGGGCGTCGGAGCCGGAGCTGGACGCCGTCGTGGGGCGGACGACGGTGTTCGGGCGGATCGCGCCGGAGCAGAAGGAGCGCCTGGTCGACGCGCTGCGCCGGCAGGGGGCCTACGTGGCCATGGTCGGCGACGGCGTCAACGACGCCCGCGCGCTCAAGCGGGCGCACGTGGGCGTGGCGATGGCCAGCGGCAGCGCGGTCACCCGCGACGTCGCCGACATCGTGCTGACCGAGGACTCGCTGGGCGCGCTGCTGCCGGCCGCGCACGAGGGCCGCCGGATCATCACCGGCATCAGCACCTCGATGCAGGTGTTCCTGGCGCGGGTGGGCACGCAGGGGCTGGTCATCCTCGCCGTCACCATGCTGGGGCTGGGCTTCCCCTACTCGCCCGCGAACGTCGGGCTGACGCTGCTGACCGTCGGTGTCCCCACGCTGTTCCTCACGGCCTGGGCCCGCCCGCAGGCGCCCGACCCGCACCTGCTCACCACGCTGTGGCGGTTCGTCGTCCCGGCGATGCTGGTCACCGCGGCGGGGGGCGTGGCGGTCTACGCCCGGCACTACACGCAGCTGCTCGAGGGGCTGGACCCGGCCCGCACGCCGGCCTCCGTCGTCGCGGCGTTCGAGGACTACACCGGCCTGTCCTCCGACGACGTCGGGTTCGCCGAGGCCGCGGCCACCATCGGTGCCCAGACGGCGCTGTCGACGTTCGTCTCCTACGCCGCCTTCCTGCTCGTGCTGTTCCTCAAGCCGCCCAACCGGTGGTTCGCCGCGTGGACCCGGCCCGACGGCGACCGGCGGCCGGCGCTGCTCGTGGTCGCGCTGGTCGTGGTGTTCTCCGCCGGGCTGTTCTGGCCGGCGTTCACCGACTACTTCGGCCTCACCCAGGCCGCCGAGCCGGTCTTCCAGACCGTGGTGCCGGCGCTGGTGCTCTGGTTCGCGGTGCTGACGGCGGCCTACCGGCTGCGCCTGCTGGAGCGGGCGCTCGGCCTGACCGGGGTGGTCAGCCCGCTGCAGCCGCCGGGGACGCGGGACCCAGGAGCCCGGCGAGGCTGAGCCGGGCGGCTCCCGGGCGGTCGAGGACGAGCACGGCGCCGGGCGGCGGCCCGGCCGCGAGGTAGCGGGCCCAGCGGGCGTCGTGGCGGCGCATGCGGCCCTCGGGGATGCGGCGGCCGCGGATCCGCTGGCCCTCGGCGGCGTCGCCGGCGCTGACGTCGAGGAGCACGAGGCGGACGGCGCGGCCCGCCCGACGGGCGGTGGCCAGCACCACCGGGCGCCACCAGCGGCTGGTCCACGGATCGGCGAGCACGACGACCGGAGCCGGCCCGGCGGTCGCCCGCAGCACGCGGACGCGGTGCCGGGCGTGCACGAACGGGCGCACGAACCGGTAGGGCACGCGGGCGGAGGTGCGCCAGCGGGCGGCGACGTCCTCGGAGTCGACGGCGGTCACGCCCGGGACGCCGTCGCCGAGCAGCCGGCGCACCATCGTGGTCTTGCCGCTGCCGGGCAGCCCGCCGACGACGACCAGCGTGCGGGCCGCATCGGCGCCCCGCCCCTCGGGCGCGGTCGTCGGCAACGTGCTGGTCACGGGGTCCTCCTGTCCGGCGGAGCGGGGGACGCTACCGGCGACGGGCGCCGCGTGGCCGGTCCGCGGGCGCGGGTGCGGAGCGGCGCCGCCCTCCCCAACGGAGGACGGCGCCGCGGAGTGCCGGGACGGTCAGTTGCCGTCGTCGGTGCTGCCGTCGTCGGTGCTGCCGTCGTCGGGGTCGTCCTGGCCGCCGCGTCCGCCGCGGGGGCGGTCGAGGTCGACGCCGGTGCCGGTGACCAGGTCGGTCATCCGGGTCTCCAGGTCGGCGGCGCGCTCGTCGGCCTCCTCCTGGGTCAGCCGGCCGTCGGCGACGGCGTCGTCGAGGCGGTCCTGGGCGGCCTGCACCAGCGCGGCGACGAGGTCGTCGACGGCCACGCCCCGGTCCCCGGCCACCGAGGCCAGGCTGGCGTCGTCGGCCTCGAGCGCGGTGCGCAGGTCGTCCTCGGACAGGCCGAGGGTGTCGGCGGCGACGGAGAGGTCCAGGCCCCTGCCGCCGCCGTGCCCGTGGCCGCCGCCGAGGCCGTGGCCGCCGCCGAGGCCCGCGTCGCCGAGCGTGGTGGCCACCTCGTCGGCCTGGTCGGAGGTGATGGAGCCGTCGTCGACCAGCCCGGAGAGGGCGTCGCGGATGCGGTCCTCGGCCGAGGTGGCCGAGACCTCGGTGGTCGTGTCGTCGTCGGCCATGGCCGGGACGGCGGAGGCGAGGCCGCCGACGGCCAGGACGCCGGCCGTGGTGGCGAGCACGATCTTCTTGCGCACGGGGTTCTCCTCGTTCGGGCGGCCGGCGGGTCCGGCCGTCCTCCCGACCATCGGAGGGGTTCCTGGGACGGTCCTGTCAGGGGGCCGTGGCGGGACTGTGGACCTCCCCCGGCGGCGGCGTCCCCCATGTCCGCCCTGGTGGGGGCCGCGCGGCCGGGAGGCGAGCGGACACACGATCGTCACCTCCCCGCCGAGGAAGAGGTCCAAGGTGGGGGGCGTGAGCGTCGTCCGACCGCGGTCGCGGCGTCCGCGCCGGGGTCCGCTGGCCCGGGTGGTGGCCGCTGCGCTGACGGTCGTGCTCGCGTCGGTGCTCGTGGTCACCGCGACCGGCCTGCTGGCCGTCCTCGTGGTCCGGGGGGACGGGTCCGGCGGAACCCGGGGTGGGACCGCCGACGCCGTGGCGGTGACCGGGCTGCGGCCGTTCGGCACCCCCCGGGAGTCCTCGCCCGCGGTCCCCGCGCCCAGCGCTCCGGCGCCGCCGGTGGACGCCACCGCGCTGCTCGCCGCCGTGGCCGCGGCCGCGGCCGCGGCGCGCGGCACGATCGACGTCGCCGTCCTGGACGCCGCCGGGCGGCCGCTGGTGACCGGCGCCTCCGCCGGCGCGGCGCGCTACACCGCCTCGCTGGTCAAGCTCCTGGTCGTCGGCCGGCTGCTGGCCCTCGACGCCGCCGGCGCGCTCGACCTGGGCGACCGCGACCTCGCCCTCATGGAACGGGCGATCGTGCGGTCCGACGACGGCGCGACGAGCATCCTGTGGGACCGCTACGACGGGGCGACGCTGGTCGCCGGCGCCGCGGCGGAGGCCGGGCTGACCGCCACCGCCCCTCCGGCCGTCGCCGGCCGGTGGGGCGAGGCGACCACCAGCGCGTCCGACGTCGCCGTGGTGCTGGCCGGGCTGGCCGCGGCCTCCGGTGAGCCGCCGGCCGCGACGCTCCTCGGCTGGCTGCGGGCCACCACGGCCACCGCGGCCGACGGCTTCGACCAGACCTTCGGCCTGCTCCGGGGCACCGCCGGCGTGGCGGCCAAGCAGGGCTGGATGTGCTGCGTGGACGGCCGCCGGCAGGTGCACTCGGCCGGCGTGCTGCCCGACGGGCGGGTGGTCGTGCTGCTCGGGGACTTCCCCACCGCGACGTCGTGGGGACGCGCGCGCGGCGCCCTCGACGACGCCGCCGCCGCGGTGCTCGCCGTCCTGTCCTGAGGCTGCCAGGTCCCTGCCAGGTGCCGCCCAGGTCGAGGGGAGGCGGAGGAGGCAGCGTGCCGCCATGGACGGCGATCGTGCCCCGTGGTTGTTCGACCCCTCCGCCACCCGCGCCCTCGTGCTCGCGCACCGCTCCCCCGGCGGCCGGCCGGTGGAGGACGTCGTCTCCGACGTCGTCTGGGGCGACGTGGTCCGGCTCCTGCGCTGGGCGTCCGCGGCCGCCTCGGCGCCGCCGGGACTGCGCGCCGGCACCTGGTGGCGGCTGGCCGCCGGCTGCGCCGCCCTCCTGCGGCGGATGCCGGCCCTGAGCGCGGAGATCGACCAGCCCTGGTCGGTCCTGCCGCCGGAACCGGCGGCGGCCGGCGTCCACCCGGCGCAGCGCATCGAGGAGGTCGCCGCCCGCCTCACCGCCCTGCTCCGCTCGGGGCGCCCGGTCGCCCTCCGCGTCCTGGCCCCGGAGGTGGACGCGCTCGGCGAGGCTGCCGTCCAGGCGATCGCCGCGTCCTCCCTCGGCTCCTTGCATCCCGACATGTAACGACATATCGTTACTGTCATCCGATACGTCAGGAGGACGACCATGGAGTTCGATCCGCGCTTCGAGGGGTGGCGGCCCGGCCGTCGTCCCCCGTTCGGTTCCTGGGGCCAGCCGGGCCCGCACGGTCAGCACGGCGGTCACGGGCACGGCGGTCACGGGCACGGCGGTCACGGGCACGGCGGTCACGGGCACGGCGGTCACGGGCGACGCCCGCACGGCTTCGGCTTCGGGGGTCCCGGCGGGCCCGGGGACCCCGGCGTCGCGCCGTTCGGCCCCGGCTGGCGCGGCCGCGAGGGCGGTCCCGGCTTCGGCCCCGGCTTCGGCCCGGGGTTCGGCCCGGGGTTCGACCCCGCGGCCGGTCCGCGCCGGCGGGGCCGCGGGCGGGCACCGCGCGGCGACGTCCGCGCCGCCGTCCTGCTGCTGCTCGCCGAGCAGCCCATGCACGGCTACCAGCTCATGCAGGCGATCGCCGAGCGCAGCGGCGGCCGCTGGACGCCCAGCCCGGGGGCCATCTACCCGACGCTGAGCCAGCTCGAGGACGAGGGCCTGGTCACGGTCACCGCCGACGCCGGCCGCAAGCTCGCCACGCTCACCGACACCGGCCGCAGCGCCGCCGACGCCCTGCGCGGCACCGGGAGCGACCCGTTCGCCGGCGCCGCCGACGGCGCTCCGCCCGCCGACCTGCGCGGCCTGCTCGAGCAGCTGCACGGCGCGGTGCGCCAGGTGGCCCGCACCGGCACCGAGGCGCAGTTCGCCGCCGCGGTCGGGGTCCTCGCCGAGGCCCGGCGCGCGCTGTACCTGCTGCTCGCCGAGGGGCCCGAGGGCGCCCAGGGCCCGGCCGGGCAGGACGCGCCGGAGGACCCGCAGGCCTGAGCCGACACCGGCGCCCCCGCCGCGGTCCCGCGGCGGGGGCGCCGTGCCCAGGGGGGCCTCTGTAGCGCTGTCGGCTCACCCGGCCCGCGTCGGCTCGTCGGTGGCCGCGGCGTCCAGGACGACGAGTTGTTGGTGATAACGGTCGGAGGAGCCGAGGGTGACCGGCGACGTCCGCGGCCGCCACGAGCAGCGCCGTCAGGGACACGGCGATCAGCAGGCCGCCGGACATCCCGGGCCCGCGCCCGTGCCCGCCCCGCTGCTCTCGAGCGCGGCGGACTCGGCGAGCACGCCGGCGTCGGCGCCTCCGCGGCCGTCCGCGGCGGAACCGGCACCCTCGGCGCGGTGTCCGCGGTCGACGGCGACCACCACGGCTCCATCGACACCGGCACCGCGATCCGCGACGGCGTCGTCCACCGTGTCGGGGACTCGCGAGGGGCCGGCCTCCCACCGGGACGGGGCGATCGAGGTCCTCGACGAGACGCGGACGCCCGCCGACGAGCTGGGCGCCGTCGGCGTCCGGGAGACACGGTCCTTCGGCCCGGCGGTCGTCCCCGAGGACCGCCGGGAGCCGTCGGCTACGCGGCGCAGTGCCCGCCGGTGGTCCGCCGCGCCGCCGCAGGGGCGTGTGCACGCGGCGCGGCGGGAGCCGTCCGCCGCGCGGGGGTGCCCACGACGCCGTCAGCCCGCGCCGCAGGGACGGGGCCGTTCCGGAGGACGGCCCCGGTCACGTCCCGGCCGGCTCCGGCACGACCGCGCAGGTGCCCGCCGGGTAGAAGACGCCGGTGTGCCCGTCGGCGTCCCACCGGACGACGTAGGGCGGCCCGCCGGACTCCCCGCGGACCTCCATCACCCGTCCCGTGCGGTCCGGCTCCCCCTGGTGGGTCGAGCGGACGACGATCCTGTCCCCCACGCGTGCTTCCACGGCGACCTCCCGGACTCCGCTGTCCTGTTCCCGTTGTCGTGGCGGGACCAGCGTCCCGCCGCACCGGGGACCGGGCAAGGGTTCAGTCGGCGGTGCCGTCGAGCACCTCGCGCAGCCGGGCGGCGAAGGCCTCCGGCTTCCCGGCCTGGCCGAACTCGCCGCCCAGGAAGCCGCCGTGGTCACCGGGGAAGAGCACCGGCGCCGTCCCGAGCGCCGCGGCGACGCCCTCGCCGCCGCGGCGGGCCAGCTGCCCCTCCGACCCCTCGCCCACGGCGACGACGACCCGGGTGGACGCCGCCTGCAGCGCCGCGAGGTCGAACTCCGCGTGCGTGGAGAGGAGCATGTTCTGGGCGAGCAGCGGGTCGTCGCGCGAGCCGTCGTCCTCGGTGGGCAGGCCGAACACCGCCGGGTCGGGCGCGGGGCCGGCGAGGTCGGCGGTCACCGGGCCGCGGTGGCCGACCAGCCGGATGAAGGCAGCCATGCCCGGGCCACGGCCGCCCTGCCGGTAGGCCTCGGCGACGGCGTGCGTGGCGGCCGAGGCCTCCTCGGCGTCGGGCAGGTAGCGCACCGACGGGGGCTCGTGCGCGACGAGCGTGCGCACCTGCTCGGGTCGGCGGGCCACGAGCGTCAGGGCGTTGACGGCCCCACCGCTGGTGGCGAAGAGGTCCACCGGGCCGCCGACCGCGTCGATGAGGGCGGACAGGTCACCGGCGTGCTCCTCGGGTGTGTTCGTGGGCGCGCCGTCGGTGCGGCGACTGCGCCCGGCGCCGCGCACGTCGTAGGTCACCACCGTGCGGTCGGTGAAGTACCCGGCCAGCGTGCCGAAGCCCTCCGCGCCCATCGGCGAGCCGACCAGCAGCAGCACCGGCGCGCCGTCCGGTCCGGGGCGGACGTCGTAGGTCAGGACGGCGCCGGGCACCTCGAGGGTGCGGGTGTCGAGCTCGGTCGGCGTGCTGGTCATCGCGGGCCTCCGGGGATGGGTGGTCTGCCGGAGTAGACACCGCCGGCGCGCGGGACTCATCGGTCCCTGCACCGCGCCGTTGCGTACGGATGTCCGCATGCATGTGTACGCTCGTCCGCATGACCGCACCGTCCGCCGCCGACGACCCCCGCACCATGCGCGAGCGGATGCTCGCCGGTGACCCCTACATCGCCGACGACCCGGAGATCGGCGAGGCCAGCGCCGCGGCGCTCGACCTGGCGGCGGTCTACAACGCCACCTCGGCGCGCCAGCGCGCCCTGCGCCGTCAGCTCCTCGAGCAGTTGCTCGGCGCCGTCGGTGAGGACACCGAGATCCGCCCGCCGCTGTACGTGGACTACGGCAGCAACCTGCGCATCGGCGCCCGCTCCTTCGCCAACGTCGGCCTGGTCGCCCTCGACGTCGCGGCCATCACCATCGGCGACGACGTGCAGATCGGGCCGAACGTCCAGCTGCTGACGCCGACCCACCCGGTGGAGCCCGGGCCCCGGCGGCAGAAGTGGGAGGCCGCGGAGCCGATCACCATCGGCGACAACGTGTGGCTCGGCGGCGGCGTCGTCGTGCTGCCCGGCGTGACCATCGGGGCGGACACCGTCGTCGGTGCCGGGTCGGTGGTGACCCGGGACCTGCCGGCCGGCGTGGTCGCCGTCGGCAATCCCGCCCGGGTGGTCCGCACCCTGGAGCGCGGGTGAACACCCCCCTCGTGCCGGCCCGGAGGCCGCGCCGGCACGACCCCGGGCGCCGCGACCGCCTGGTGGCCACCGCCCTCGACGTCATCGCCGAGGTCGGGGTCGGCGGCGCCACCCACCGGGCGATCGCCCGCGCCGCCGACGTCCCCTGGGGTCGACGACCTACCACTTCGCCTCCCTCGACGAGCTGCACGCCGCGGCGTTCACCCTCCTCGTCGAGGACGTCGCCGGCCGCTTCGACGAGCGCATGCGCACCGCGCCGGACCGGGCGGCGGCGCTGGCGTCGCTGGTCGAGCACCTCACCGGCGACCTGCTCGTCTCCGGCCGCGACCTGGTGCTCACCGTCGAGCTCTACGCGGCCGCCGCCCGCCGGCCGGCGCTGCGCGCGGTCACCCAGGACTGGATGCAGCGCAGCCGGCGCAGCCTGGAGCGCCACCTCGACCCGGTCACCGCCGGCGAGCTGGACGCGCTGGTCACGGGCCTGGTGCTGCACAGCGCCCTGTCGACCGACCCGATGGACCCCGACCGGATCCGCGCGGCCGTCCTCCGCCTCGCCGCCTGACCCCTCCCCTCCCCAGACCCCGAAGGACCCCCGTGTCGGACACCCTCCCGGCTGCCGCCCCGCCGCGGCTGCGCGCCGCCCGCGTCTCCGTCGCCGCGTGCTTCTTCATCAACGCGGTCCTCTACGCCGACCTCGTGCCACGGCTTCCGGAGATCAAGGACCGCCTCGACCTCACCAACGCCTCCCTCGGTGCGGCACTGGCCGCCCTGCCGCTCGGCGCGCTGGTCTCCGCGCTGGCCTCCGCCGCGCTCATGCGCCGCTTCGGATCGGCGCGGGTGGCCTCCTTCGGCCTGGTGGCGCTCGCCGCGGCCGTCTGGGGCGCGGCGGTCGCGCCGTCGTGGTGGCTGCTGGCCGGCGCGCTGTTCGTGGCCGGTGCGCTCGACGCCGTCGTCGACGTCGCGCAGAACGCCCACGGCCTGCGCGTCCAGCGGGCCTACGACCGCTCGATCCTCAACGGCTTCCACGGCATCTGGAGCATCGGCGCGGTGGCGGGCGGGCTGATCGGCTCCGCCGCGGCCGGGCTGGGCGTCCCGCTGGGCGTGCACCTCGGGGTGGTCGCGGCCGTGTTCGCCGTCCTCGCCCTGGTCGCCCACCGCTCGATGCTGCCGGGCACGGACCAGGAGGAGGCCGCCGAGGACGCGGTGCCGGCGGGCGGCGGCGGCGCGCTGCGCGCCGTCCTGCCCGCGCTGGCCGCCCTCGGCGTGCTCGCCGCCTGCGGGGCGTTCGTCGAGGACGCCGGCTCGTCGTGGAGCGCCCTGTACCTGCGCACCGACGTCGGCACCGGAGCCGCGACCGCCGGCCTGGGCTTCGTGGCGCTGTCGGTGGCGATGACCGTCGGGCGGCTGACCGGCGACCGCGTCGTGGACCGGTTCGGCCAGCGCCGGGTCGCCCGCGTGGGCGGCGCCGTCATCGCCGTGGGCATGGGGCTGGCGCTGGCCGTCCCCTCGCTGGCGACGACGCTCGTCGGGTTCGCGCTCGCGGGCCTCGGCGTGGCCACCCTCGTCCCCGCCGTCTACGCCGCGGCCGACGACCTGCCGGGCCTGCGGCACGGCGTCGGGCTGACGCTGGTCAACTGGCTGCTGAGGATCGGCTTCCTCGCCTCGCCGCCGCTGGTCGGCGCGATCGCCGACGCCTCGAGCCTGCGGGTGGGCCTGCTGCTCGTCGTCGTGGCCGGGGTGGCGACACTGCTGTGCGGGCGGGTGCTGCGGGCGACGGTCAGCCGGGACGGCTGAGGTGGGCACCCCGGGCCCCCCGATGCTCGCGCGGGACCCTGCCCGGGGGCCGGGGGTACGGCATCCCGTCGTGCACGACCGGCATCTGCGGAGCCGGGCCAGGGAGCGGTGCTCGGAACCTGGCCCGGTGCGCCGGCGAGGAGTTCCCCCTCTACTCGACCGGAGCGGAGCGCGCCCCCAGGGTGCACGCCCGTGGTCCGGTCCGCATCCCGGGGTGTCGGTGGCGGAGGAGAGGATCGGCGCGTGGCTGCCTTCTTCCTCCCGCGCGCGAGCGACGACGACCAGGCCGAGCGGCTCTACGAGGCCCTGGCCGAGTTCGCCGGCTGCGAGCCCGCGCCCCCCGGCCGGCGGGTGCAGGCCATCGCCTTCCGCCAGGACGGCGCCGCGTGGGTGGCCGAGGTGGGCCGCGAGCTGCACGGGCGGCGGACGACGACCACGCTGCGCCGCGGCGAGCTCCTCGAGCACACCGAGGAGCTCACCTCGACCGCCCGCGTGCTCGCCGTCTACCCCGGCACGCCCTTCCTGGTGGTCACCGACGCCCAGCCGATCACCGGCACGCCCTCGGAGTGGGCGAACCCCCTCTCGGTCGCCGAGCCCGACCGGGTGACCCTCTTCGACGCCCGCTGAGGCCGGCCGCTCCCCCTCACCGGCGGCGGCCCGGGGCGGGCTCAGCGCAGGGCACCCGGCGGGTGACGGCGGAAGTGCAGCCGGACGGCGGTGCCCGCGGGGCCGCTGCGGACGGCGGCGTCGTCGGCCAGGCTCCACGCCAGCCACATCCCCCGCGGGCCGGTCGCGGGGTCCGGCGGCACGTAGCCGAGCGTCTCGTCCGGCAGGCCGGGACCGCCGTCGGAGACCTCGACCACGAACGTGTCCCCCTCGGTCCAGGTGGCGAGCTCGGCGAACGCCGCGACGCGCAGCGCGTTGACCAGCAGCTCGTGGGCGGCCAGGACGACGTCGCCGAGCCGGGCCCGCCGGTCGCCGGGGACCGCGGCGCTGAGGGCGCGGCGTCCCTGCACCGGTGCGGTCACCGTGCCGACGACCGCGTCCGCCGGGCGCTCGGTCCAGGCGGGCTGGACCGAGCGCAGGAAGCCCGCCGGGTCCTCGTACGCCGGCCCGGGTGCCGGTGCGGTGCCGCCCCAGGTGAGCGGGTGGGACCGGTCGACGGCCGCGAGGACCTCGGCCGGCAGCCGGCGGGCGTCGTGCAGGCACAGGCTGTAGTAGGGCATCGCGTCGTAGCAGCGGTTGGCGACCGCCTCGTACCGGCTCCACACCCGGCCGTCCTCCCGGGCGAGCCAGGTCGGCTCGGCGGCCAGCCGCCAGCTGGGGGCGGTGGCGCGGAGGGCGCGCAGGTCGCGGTCGTAGGCCTGCAGCGTGCCGTGGCCGCCGCGCCACCACGTCTCCGCCGCGGCGAAGACGGTCAGCCGCCCGAGGTCGCTCCCGAGGTTCCCGGCCAGCAGGCCGCGGACCCGTTCCCCGGCGACGACGAGCACCGGCTCGTCCCGGCGGAACCCCTCGAGCACGAAGGGCACGACCCGCTCGACGAGCTCGTCGTCGGCGGAGAAGACGAACCCCTCGTGCGCGAGGCGGGTGCCGTCCCAGTCGCCCGTCGGACGCAGCCGGGTCACGCCGGCTCCGGGCCGGAGGGGCCGGGGGCGGGGACGCCGAGGCCGAAGAGGTCGAGGCAGCGGCGCACGCCCCGGTGGGTGCCGGTCAGCCGCAGCGCGGTCCCCCGGCCGGCCAGCTCGCGCGTGGCGCCGTGCAGGGCACGCGCACCCGCGACGTCGAGGAAGGCGAGGTCGGACAGGTCGAGGACGACCTCGCGGGCGGGCCCCCCGGGGACACCGTGCCCCCCGGGGACACCGTGCTCCCCCGGGACACCGTGCACGCCCGCGACGTCGACGAGGGCGGTCGCCACGGACGCGGCCTCGCTGAGGTCCACCTCGCCGTGCAGGGACAGCACGGGTCCCCGCGCGGACAGGTGCGCCTGCGGCGGCCGGTCCCCGAGGGCCTGCACCGGGTGGAGGACGGCGACGGGCCCGAGGACGTCCGGCCCCACCGAGGCGTCGTAGAGGCACATCGCGGTCATGGGGACGGTGCCCATGAGCGCGTCGGCGAGCTGCTCGTAGGCGTGCAGCAGACGACGGCCGGACCGCCCGCCGTGCAGCAGCGCGGTGACGTCCGCGGCCACCCGCAGGCCGGTGCGCCCGGCGACGAGCGCGGCGTCCGTGGCGCCGCGGTAGCGCCGCACCTGCTCGACGGGGTCGAGCGCGGCGCCGGCCGAGTAGCAGTCGGCGGTGGCCTGGAGCTCCAGCCGGCCGTCGGCGAGCATCGCGTCGCGGTGCGGGAGTGCCGACACGGCCGCGAGGAGGGCGGGCCGCGAGGGACCGACGAGCAGCAGGTGCTCGCCGCGGCGGCGCCCCTCGTCGAGGAAGGGCACGACCGCTGCGGCGAGGTCGGCGCCACCGGTGAAGGACCGGCAGACGTGGTCCCCGGGTCGGAGGGCGGGGACCGCGTCCAGGCCCCGCGGGAGGGTCACACCCGTGAAACTACCCACCGCGGGAGCCGGCGTCAGGAACCCGGAGCGACGGATCCTCCGCACCCGCCGCGCGGGCGCGGCCTCCCGGGCCGTCGCCAGGCCCAGCCCGGCGTCCCCGACCGTGCCGGTGACCGGGCTCCCGTCCGGCCGGACCGGCCCGGCGCCGGAGAGCCACGGCAGGTCCCCCGCGGTCACGTGGTTCCCGGCTGGGCTCCTCGGCTCCGGCAGCTCGATGCCCGGGCCGGCCGGTCGCGCGTCGAGGTCCGTCCGCCGATGGTGGCCCTCCACCGCGTGCGCGGGGACTCCCGCCCCACCACGATGACCCCCGGCCGCGGGCGAGGGGCGCCGCAGCGGAGTCGGGAGGACGAGGACGTGCCGGTGCTGACCAGACTGGGCGGGCTGCTCGCGGACGCGGCGCTGGGGCTGCCGCTGCGGGCGGTGCCGTACACCGTCGAGCGGGACGTCGCCGTCCCGATGCCCGACGGCGTGACGCTGCTCGGCGACCACTACCGCCCGGCGGGCGGGGGCGGCCCGCAGCCGGTCGTGCTCATCCGCCTCCCCTACGGCCGGGCCGGGGTGTTCGCGCACGCCTTCGCCGCCCCCTACGCCCGCCGCGGCTTCCAGGTGTTCGTCCAGTCCACCCGCGGCACCTTCGGCTCCGGCGGGCACTTCCGGCCGTTCACCACCGAGCACGAGGACGGCCTGGCCACCCTCGCCTGGGTGCGCGCGCAGCCGTGGTGCGACGGCCGGGTGGCGATGAGCGGCGGCAGCTACTTCGGGCACACCCAGTGGGCGATCGCCCCCTACGCCGACCCGCCGCTGGTCGCGGTCTCGCCGCACGTCACCGGCGCCCGCATCACCACCGCCTTCTACGACCACGGCGCCCCGGGGCTGGAGAACGCGCTGCGCTGGTCGGTGTCCATCGGCCGCCAGGAGGCCGGCGGACTCCCGGCGCCGCTGCAGCCGCCGGGCCTGCGGGCGCGGGTCGACCGCGCGCTGCGGATGCTGCCGCTGCAGGCGGCCGACACCGTCGCCGTCGGTGCGCCGGTCCCCTTCTGGCGCGACTTCACCGGCCACGCCGGGCCCGGCGACCCGTTCTGGAACGCCACCGACCACGACGACGCCGACCTGGGCCGCTTCCCGCCGGCCAGCATGGTCACCGGCTGGTGGGACCTGTTCGCCGCCGCCCAGCTCACCGACTACGCGCGCCTGCGCGCCGCCGGGGTCCCCGCCCGGATCACCGTCGGCCCGTGGCTGCACGGCGACCCGGGGGAGCTCAGGGAGATCGTCCGCAGCGACGTGCGCTGGCTGCGCCACCACCTGCACGGCGGCCCGGCGCCCACCGGCGCGCCGGTGCGGCTGTACCTGCAGCAGGCCGGCACGTGGCTGGAGTCGGAGACGTGGCCGCCGCCGGGCAGCTCCCCCGTGGCGCACCACCTGCGGGCCGGCGGCGCCCTCACCGAGCAGCCGGAGACCGGGAACGCCGCCCCCAGCCGGTTCACCTACGACCCCGCCGACCCCACGCCCTCCATCGGCGGTCCCCTGCTGGAGCGGCCCGGCAAGCAGGCCGACAACGCCGCGGTCGAGGCCCGCGACGACGTCCTCGTCTTCACCGGCCCCGCGCTCCCCCGCGACGTCGACGTCGTCGGGCACGTCCGCGCCCGCGTGCACGTCCGCACCGAGCTCGAGCACGCCGACCTGTTCGTCCGGCTCTGCGACGTCGACCCCGCGGGGGTGTCGCGCAACGTCGTCGACGGCGTCCGGCGGCTGGACCCGCGCACCGTCCCGGCCGACGACGTCACCGTGGGCGGGGACGGCGTCCTGGCCGTCGACGTCGAGCTGTTCCCCACCGCCTACCGCTTCCGGGCCGGGCACCGGCTGCGCGTGCAGGTGTCCGGCGGGGCCTTCCCGCGCTTCGCCCGCAACCTGGGCACCGGCGAGCCGTTCGCGACGGGCGGCGCCGGCCGCCCGTGCCGGTTCCAGGTGCTCCACGACGCCGCGCACCCGTCCCGCCTGGAGCTGCCGGTGCTGCGCTGAGCACGCGACCGGCGCCCCCTCCGGGAGGAGGGGGCGCCGGCCGGGGTGGTGCCGCAACGGCGACCCTGCGGGGAGGTCCTTACCCGGCGAGGTCGGCGGCGAGCTCGCCCTCGAAGGCCTCCTGGACGACCTCGGCGCCACCGGGCGCGTCGGCCGGCCGGAGGATGATGCTCTCCGTGCTCGGCGAGACCCCGGTCTCGAAGCCCGTGAGCGGCACGAGCAGGCCGCCGGTGTCGACGTCGGACAGCTCGCCGAACGCGGCGAGGACGCCCTCGCGGGTCAGGTCACCGCTCTCGCAGGCCGCGTCGAGCACCTGGTTCATGACGTCGCCCATGGCGTACCCGAAGATCGCGCCGAAGCTCGGCGTGGTGTTCGGGTAGGCCGCCTGGTACTGCTCGAGCAGCTCGGGCTGGGAGGCCCACGCCGTGACCGGCGAGGACACGTACAGGTGGTCCTTGAGCCACTGCGCCGAGGGGCCCTGCAGCAGGCCCGGCGCGAAGACGGGGTTGCTGCCGAGGATCGGCACGTCGAGACCGGCCGACTGGGCCACCGCGGCCACCGAGGCGGTCTGCCCCGGCGCGACGGTCAGCACGATGGCGTCCACGCCCTCCGCGGCGAACTGGGTGACCTGCGCGGACATGTCCTGGTCGGTGGACTTGATCTGCGTCTCGATCAGGTTCAGGCCCCGGGCCTCGGCGACGGCGCGGGAGCCGGCCAGGCCGTTCTCGCCGTACTCGCCCTCGAAGTAGATGTGCCCGACGGTGGCCCCGTCCTGCAGCAGGCCCTGGTCGAACAGGTACTGGTAGCCGTTGGCGATCTCCACGTCGTAGGTGGCGCCGAGGACGCCGGTGCCGGGGATCTCGGTGAGGGTCCGGGCCCAGGCCGACGGGAAGTTGACGATCGAGTCGCTCTCGTAGTCGCCGGCCAGCGCGGTGTTGATCGGCGAGCCGATCGTCTGCTGCATCGCCAGGATGTTGGGCTCCATGCCGCTGTAGAGCTGCACACCCGTCTGCGGCACGTAGCCGGTGTCCTGGACCTCGAGCTCGACGTCGTAGGTGTCGCAGACCTGGTTGTCCTCCCAGTACAGCGTGTTGCCGTTGGTGATGTCGGTGCCCAGGGAGGCGAAGACGCCGGTGAAGTCGGTGAGCACTCCCAGCCGGATCGTGGTGCCCTCGACGCCGACGTCGGTGGTGACGTCACCGCCCTCGCTCCCCCCGCCGCCACCGCCGCCGCTGCTCTCCGGCGCCTTCGTGCTGCAGCCGCTCACCGCCACGACGGCGGCGGCGGCCAGGACGGTGGCCCCCCGTAGACGCGTTCCAGCTCTCATCTGCTGCTGCTCCCTCGTGACGGTGGATCGGACGGTGCGGGGACGGTCGTGCCGGACGCCGAGTCCGTGGGGGCCCTCGGGGATCCGCGGCCGGAGGGGCGGCCCCGGCGGCGGAAGCGGGTGGCGAGCCCGGCCAGGCCGCCGGGCTCGAAGAGGACGACGAGGATGATCGCCAGGCCGAAGAGGTAGCGGGCGGCGATGCCGGCCGCGACGCCGCCCTCGCCGGGCGCGCTGACCAGCGGCAGCACGTCGGCGAACTGCTGGAACACCAGCGGCAGCGCGGTGACGAACGCCGCGCCCAGCGCCGCGCCGGCCACCGAGCCGAGACCGCCCAGCACGATCATCGCCAGGTAGAGGATCGACACGGTCAGGCCGAAGGACTCCGGCGCGATGCTGCCGATCGACAGCCCGTACATCACCCCGGACAGCCCCGCGTACATCGAGCTGACCAGGAAGACCCGCGCCTTGTAGGCCTGCACGTTGACGCCCATGACCGAGGCGGCGACCTCGCTGTCGCGCAGCGTCTGCAGCGCCCGGCCGGGCCGGCTGCGCAGCAGGTTGCGGGCGAACAGGTAGGCGGCCAGCGCCAGGACGATGCCCAGGTACCAGAGCCGCTCGGCCTCCCGGAAGGGGACGCCGAGGACGAACAGCTGCGGGTCGTCGTTGCCGAAGGAGAAGCCGAACAGGGAGAACTCCGGCACCGAGCGGCCGTTGAACCCGCCGGTCACCGGCGTCCAGGTGTTGAGCACGTGGACGCCGATGAACACCAGGCCGAGCGAGGCGACGCCCAGGTAGATGCCCCGCAGCCGGGCGGCGATCGGGCTGAACAGCAGCCCGGCCAGACCCGCGAGCAGGACGCCGACGACCATGCCCACGATCGGCGGGAGCTCCAGGCCCCGCAGCGCCGCCCGGGTGCCCAGGCCCCCGGACTCCCCGGAGACGAACGTGTAGCTGACCGCGCCGACGGCGAGGAAGAACGCGTGCGCCAGCGACAGCTGCCCGGTGGTGCCGACGAGGAGGTTCAGGCCGATGGCGCCGACGATCGCGCCGGCGACGGCGAAGCCGGTGCGCAGCCAGAACTCCTCCACGTACAGCGGGAGGACGAGCAGCACGACGAGCAGGGCGAGCAGCAGCAGCGGCTTGAGGAAGCGGGCCGGGGAGCGCCGGGCCGCCGACCCGGACGCCGCCGGGCTGCGGCGGGAGGCGCCGGCCGGCGCGGACAGGGTGTCAGACACGTGTCAGCTCCTTGGTCCCGAACAGGCCGGAGGGCCGGACCAGCAGCACGACGATCATCACGACGTAGGGCGCGACCTCGCCGAAGCCGCGGCCCAGGAAGGACAGCTGCTCCTGGTAGCCGGCGGCGAGCGCCTCGGTGATCCCGATGAGCAGCCCGCCGACCAGAGCGCCGCCGGTGGAGTCCAGGCCGCCGAGGATCGCCGCCGGGAAGGCGCGCAGCGCGACGGTGTAGGCGGCCGCGCTGACGCCCGGCGTGGGAGCGCCGACGAGGAACAGCGCCGCCACCGCGGCCAGCACGCCCGCGACGATCCAGGCCAGCGCCGACACCCGGCCCTGCCGGATGCCCATGAGCGCCGCGGCCTCCCCGTCCTCGGCCGAGGCGCGCATCGCCACGCCCCAGCTGGAGTACTTGAACGCGACGAAGAAGGCGACGATGAGCACCCCGGCCACGCCCATGGCGATCAGCCGGTTCTCGCTGATGCCGACCCCGCCGATGCGGACGGAGTCCCCGCCCCAGGGGTGCGGGATGTTGAGGATGTCCGGGCCGATCTGCCGGATCAGCTCGGTGAGCAGGATGATGTCGACGCCGATGGTCACGATCGCCAGGCTGATCACCGGGGCCCCGCGCAGCCGGTTGATGATCAGCCGCTCGACGAGGAACGCCGCCAGCGCGGTGAGCAGGACCCCGACCAGCACGGCGGGCAGGAAGCCGAGCGGGTCGGCCAGCCGGGCGATCGCGTAGGCGCCGAGCAGCAGCAGCGACCCATGGGTGAAGCTGACGACCTCGCTGGCCTTGAAGATGATCACGAAGCCCAGGGCGATGAGCGCGTAGATCGCGCCCAGCGAGATCCCGTTGAGCAGCAGGGACAGGAACTGGGTCACGAGCGGTTCCCCGGGGTCTCGGTGGGATGGGCCGTGCCGTCCGGGCCGGGAGCACCCGAGGCGGCGGCCACGGCGTCGGCGGGGTTGTCCTCGGTGCCCGAGCCCAGGTAGGCGCGGATGACCTCGGGATCGGACTGCACCTGGGCAGGGGTGCCGTCGGCGATGCGGCGGCCGAAGTCGAGGACGGTCACCCGGTCGGCCAGCGACATGACCATCCCCATGTCGTGCTCGACGAGGACGACGGTGATCCCCAGTGCCGAGCGGATCTCCCGGATGGCGTCGGCCATGCGGGCGGTCTCCTGGGCGTTCATGCCGGCCACCGGCTCGTCGAGCAGCAGCAGCCGCGGCTCGATGCACAGCGCCCGGGCCACCTCGACCCGCTTCTGGTCGCCGTAGGACAGCACGCCCACCGGGGTGTGCAGCTTGTCCCCGAGGTCGAGGAACTCGGCGATCTCCCGGATCCGCTCGCCGTGGACCTTCCCCTCGCGGGTGGCCCGCGGCAGGCGCAGCCCGGAGGAGAGGAACCCGGCCTTCGTCAGGTGGTGGCGGCCGAGCATCAGGTTCTCGGCGACGGTCTGCGCGCCCGACAGCGCGATGTTCTGGAAGGCGCGCGCCACGCCGACGCCGGCGATCTGGAACGGCCGCATGGCGCTGAGCACCGCGTCGCCGAAGCGGACCTCGCCCTCGGTGGCCCGGTAGACGCCGGAGAGGACGTTGAACAGCGTCGACTTGCCGGCGCCGTTGGGCCCGATGACCGCGTGGATCGAGCCCGGCGCGACGGTGAAGGACACGTCGTTGAGCGCCTTGATCGCGCCGAAGGCGACGCTCACGGACTCGACCTCGACCGGCGGGACGTCGTCCCGGGTGGTCGAGGCGGTCGCCGGGGCGGTCACGCCGTCCACCGCGACAGGGTGCGCCGGGGCGCCCGCTCGGTGCGCTGCTCCTCGGGGGTCGCGCCGGTGTGGCCGAGGTAGAGCCGCTGGACCTCGTCGGACTGCGCCAGCTCGCGGGCGTCGCCGGACAGGGACACCCGGCCGACGTCGAGCACGTAGGCGGAGCTGGCCACGCCGAGCGCCATCGTCGCGTTCTGCTCGACCAGCAGCACGGAGGTGCCCTGGCGGTTGATCTCGGCGACCACCTCGCCGATCTGGCCGATGACCCGCGGCGCGAGACCGAGGGAGGGCTCGTCGAGGAGCAGCAGCCTCGGGCTGGCCATCAGGGCGCGGCCGATCGCCAGCATCTGCTGCTCGCCGCCGGACAGCAGCCCCGCCCGCTGGCCGCTGCGCTCCCGCAGGACCGGGAACAGGTCGTGCACGCGGGCGACGGCGGCGGCCTTGGCGGCGCGGTCGCGGTTGCCCATGCCGCCGGCACGCAGGTTCTCCTCGACGGTGAGCCGGCCGAAGATCCGCCGCCCCTCCGGCACCTGGACGACGCCGGCGCGGACGATCTGGCCGGGGTCGCGGCGGGTCAGGTCCAGGTCGCCGAAGCGCACCGTGCCGGCGTCGACCCGGCCGCGGTGCAGCCGCAGCGTGCCGGAGATGGTGCGCAGCAGCGTGCTCTTGCCCGCGCCGTTGCTGCCGAGGACGGCCACCACGGCACCGTCGGGCACCTCCATCGAGACGCCGCGGACGGCCTCGACGGCGCCGCCGTAGGTCACCTGCAGCGAGTCGACGCTCAGCACGGCGCCGCCGCCACGGACGGTGAGATGGACCACATGCGGCGGAACGATAGGGGCGCCGTCAAGGAAAGCCGTGCAGGTCGGGCAAGCCGTGACCTGGCAGTGATACGGCTCCGCGCGGTCTCGTCACAGGGGTGTCGCGGAGCTGTGGCACGCGCACACCTGGTGCGCCGGGCCGACATCTGCTAGGCGGCGCGCGGCTCCGCCGTCCCGGGAACCCCCGCCACACCCCGCCGGCCGGCGGGGTGTGGCGCCGCCCCGTCGGATCCGGTCAGTCGCGCACGCGCAGGAGGACCTTGCCGGTGGCCCGGCGCTCGTCGAGCTCGGTGACCGCGGCGGCGGCGTCGGCCAGGTCGTGCACCGTGCCGAGCACCGGCCGCAGGCGGCCCTGCTCGAGCAGCGGCAGCAGGTCGGTCCACTGCTCCTGCACGAAGGAGGGCTCGCCCGACCAGAAGGCGCCCCAGCCGACGCCCACCACCGAGACGTTATTGAGCAGCAGCCGGTTGACCTTCACGGTGGGGATCTCCCCGCCGGTGAAGCCGAGGACGAGCAGCCGGCCCTCGCGGCCGAGACTGCGCAGCGAGTCGGTGAAGCGGTCCCCGCCGACCGGGTCGGCGACGACGTCGACCCCGCGGCCGCCGGTGAGCTCCCGGACGCGCTCGCGGAACCCGTCGGCGAGGACGACCTCGTCGGCACCGGCGGCGCGCGCGGCCTCGCCCTTGGCCTCGCTGGAGACGACGGCGAACACCCGCGCGCCGTAGGCCTTCGCCAGCTGGACGCCCGCCGTCCCGAGCCCGCCGGCGGCGCCGTGCACGAGCACCGTCTCGCCCTCGCGCAGCTGCCCGCGCCGGCGCAGCGCGAAGTGCATGGTCAGGTAGTTCATCGGCAGCGCCGCGCCCTGCTCGAAGGACACCGCGTCGGGCAGCGGGAAGACGAAGCCCGGGTCGGCCACGGCCACCTCCGCGAAGCCGCCGAAGCCGGGGAACGCCGCCACCCGCTGGCCGGCGGTGAGCCCGCTGCCCTCCGGGGCGCTGCGCACGACGCCGGCCACCTCGCTGCCGGGCACGAACGGCGGCTGCGGCTTGAGCTGGTACTCGCCGCGGCTGAGCAGCACCTCCGGGAAGGTCACGCCGGCGACGTGCACGTCGACGACGACCCTGCCGGTGCCGTCGGGCTCGGGGACGTCGACGACGGAGATGGCCGAGGGGCCGTCGAGGGTGGCGATCTGGGCGGCGCGCACGGGTCCTCCTGGAGGCTGGGAGACGGTGCGGCGAGTCTCCCAGTGCCCCCGCCCGGCACCGCACCCAGAGGTCGATCCTCCTCAGAGGTCGATGACCGCCCCCATCCCGACCGTGCGGGAGGCGGGGAGGTCGAGGTACTCGGCGTGCCCCACCGCGGCGCGGGTGAGCGCGACGAACAGCCGGGTGCGCCCGGCGCTCATCCCGGACCGCCGGGTCGGGCGCAGGACCGGCCGGGTGACGAACCAGGTGACGGCGTCGGCACCGCCCGGGGTCTGCGGCAGCGCGCGGCGCAGCACGGCCGCGAGGTCGGGCGGGTCCCGGAAGCCGAACTCCGCGGCCACGTGGACGAACCCGTCGCCGGGCCGGCCGAGGGGCTCCACCGTGATCCCGGCGCCCCCCGGGAGGTGCGGCACGTCCGCCGTCCGGGCGGAGACGACGACGACCCGCTCGTGCAGGACGCCGAGGCGGTCGACGGTGGCCCGCAGCGCCATCGGCGCGGTCGCCTCCGCCAGGTGCGGGTAGACCCCGGTGCCGGGCACCCGGGGGACGCCGGCGGCCCGGACCTCGGCGAGGGCGGCGGCCAGCGGTCCCTCCCGCTCGGCCCGCCGGGCCGCCAGCGCCTCGTGCCCGCGGTGCCACGTCGTCATGACCGTGAACACGGTGGCCGCGACCAGCAGGGTCAGCCACCCGCCGTCGAGCACCTTCGGGAGGGTCGCGGCCGAGTAGGTCAGCTCCACCGCGCCGAGGACGCCGCCGAGGAGCACCAGCCGGCGCCGGGACCACCGCCACCGCACCCGGGCGACGACGAGCAGGAGCACGGTCGTGATGAGGAACGTGGCGGTCACCGCGACGCCGTAGGCGGTGGCCAGGCGGGCGGCGGAGCCGAAGCCGAGCACCACCGCCAGCACGACGACGAACAGCGCCCGGTTCACCGCGGGCACGTAGACCTGGCCGGCCTCGCGCGCCGAGGTGTGCCGGATGCGCAGCCGCGGCAGGAAGCCCATCTGCACCGCCTGGCGGGACACCGAGAACGCGCCGGCGAGGACGGCCTGGGAGGCGATCACCGTGGCGGCGGTGGCCAGCACCACCATCGGCAGCTGCGCCCAGGACGGGAACAGGAGGAAGAACGGGTCCTCCCGGGCCCGCGGGTCCCCGGTGACGAGGGCCGCCTGGCCCAGGTAGTTCAGCGTCAGCGCCGGGAACACCAGGCCGAACCAGGCGAGCCGGATCGGCCGGCGGCCGAAGTGCCCCATGTCGGCGTAGAGCGCCTCGGCGCCGGTGATCGCCAGCACCACCGCGCCCATGACCGCGAGCGTCAGGACCGGCCGGTCGACGGCGAGGAGCACGGCGTAGGAGGGCGACAGGCCCCGGAGGACCTCCGGCCGGGCCCAGACCTGCGCCAGCCCGGCGGCGCCGAGGGCAGCGAACCACAGCAGCATCACCGGGCCGAACACCCGCCCGACCCGGCTGGTCCCCCACCGCTGCGCCGCGAAGAGCGCGGTGAGCACTCCTCCCGCCAGGGGCAGGACGGCGGCCGACAGGTCCGGCGACACGACCTCCAGGCCCTCGACGGCCGAGAGCACCGAGATCGCCGGCGTGATGACGCTGTCGCCGTAGAACAGCGAGGCACCGAGGACCCCCAGCAGCACCGCCGCGCCGGCGCGCCGCCGCCCGCCGCCGAGGGACCGGGAGACGAGCGCGGCCAGGGCCAGGACGCCGCCCTCGCCGTCGTTGTCCGCCCGCAGGACGACGACGACGTACTTGACCGTCACCGTGACGGTCAGCGCCCAGAAGACCAGTGACGCGATGCCCAGCACGTCGTCGGTCGCGCTGCCGACCGCACCGCCGTCGACGGCGAACACCGTCTCCACCGCGTACAGCGGGCTGGTGCCGATGTCGCCGTAGACGACGCCGAGCGCGCCGAGGACCAGCGCGGGCTCCCCGCGGCCCCGGCTCCCCGCCGGCGGCGCCGGCACGCGCGCCCCGGGCACCGTCCCCGGGGCCTCGATCCCCCGTGCGTCGATCCCCGGGGCCCCGACCCCCGGGGCCCCGACCCCCGGGGCCCCGACTCCACCACGGCCGCGGCCTCCCTCGCCGGTCCCGGAGGCCCTACGCCCCCGTCCCGGGCGGCACGGCGACCGTGCCGCCCCGCCGGCGGCCGGCTCCCGCCGGACGGCGCTCCCGGACCGCGGTCCTCGCTGCCATGGGTCCTCCCGGGGACGCCGCACGGACGGTGGA
The DNA here is from genome assembly GCF_003182485.1 of Geodermatophilus normandii. Lineage (NCBI taxonomy): Bacteria > Bacillati > Actinomycetota > Actinomycetes > Geodermatophilales > Geodermatophilaceae > Geodermatophilus > Geodermatophilus normandii. Next base: position 3,633,207 of record NZ_QGTX01000001.1, read on the forward strand.
CGTGCCGGTCATCGTGCTCCCCGGGGTCGGGGGAGCACAGACCGTCGCGCGTCCCGCCCGGTCAGGCCCCCGGGGTCGCCTGCAGGTCCTCCCGCCGCTGCACGCGCACGGCCCGGAACGGCAGGCCGTGCGCCGGCTCCTCGGTCCACTCGACGGCGACCACCTGCCCGGCGCGCAGCGTGCCGTCGGCGGTCTCCACGACGGCGGCGTCGGCCCAGCAGTCCCCGGGCAGCCCGGGCACCTCGAGGACGGCGCCGCGCGCCTGCCCGTCCCAGCGCACGACCGTGCCGACCGACGTCCCGCTGCGGCTCATGCGCCCAGGCTGCGCGCCGCGGGGCCCAGGGGCAACGAGCGGGCGCACGGTGTGTTCGCGCACATCCCGGAGGCTTCCGCCGGTCGCGGGCGTTGTACCGGACGTGACCGCCACCAGCACGAGTGCCGCGCGCGTGCCCGCGACGGCCGGGCCGCTGACGGAGGTCGTCCTCGCCGACGGCACGCCGGCCATGATCTGGCCGCTGCTCGACACCGACGGCGAGGCGCTGCGGCGGGCCTACGCCGAGCTCTCGCCGGCGTCGCGGCGCTTCCGCTTCCTGACCGAGCTCCCGGAGCTGTCCGACGGCCTGCTGCGGATCCTGGTCGACGCGGTCGACGGCGTGGACCACGTCGCCGTCGTCCTCACCGCGTTCCCGGACGACGGCGAGGCCCGCCAGGTCGGCGTCGCGCGCCTGGTGCGCTACCCCGACGACCCCGAGGTGGCCGACGTCGCGGTCACCGTCATGGACGCCTGGCAGGGCCGCGGCGTCGGCCGCGTGCTGATGGACGACCTGCTCGCCCGCCGGCCGCGCGGCGTCGTCCGGCTGCGCACCGCCGTGGCCGCGGAGAACCGCGCCTCGCTGCGGATGCTGGGCCGGGTGGGCCGGATGACCACGCGCCACGAGGGCGGCGGCGAGCTCACCGTCGAGGTCACCGACCTCCCGCCGCACCCCTGACGCCCCGCCACCCGGGCCGGTGCCCGGGACGGCGACCGGGAGGCCGAAGGACCGTGGTCCGGCACGGCGCGGGGGAGGACCCTCGGCGCTGCGGCGGTGCCGCAGGGGCGTCGCCGCCGGTCCGAGAGGAGGCGTCATGTACGCCCGATCCACCACCATCCGCGGCAACCCCGGCTCCCTCGACGACGCCATCGCCCACATGCGGGACGAGGTCTGGCCGGCCATGCGGGACATGGACGGCTGCATCGGCCTGTCGATGATGTGCGACCGCGAGAGCGGCCGGTGCATCGCGACGTCGGCCTGGGAGGACCGGCAGGCCATGCAGGCCAGCGCCGAGCGCGTCGCCCCGATGCGCCGGTCCCTCGTGGACCGCTTCGGAGCCGGCGACGACCTCGAGGTGCGGGAGTGGGAGATCGCCGTCCTCCACCGCGAGCACGCGGCCGGGGACGGCGCCTGCGCGCGGGTCACCTGGACCCGCCGCGACCCCGGCGAGGTCGACCGGGTGCTCGACATGTACCGCACGAGCCTGATGCCGCGGATCCAGCATATGCCCGGCTTCTGCAGCCTCAGCATGCTCGTCGACCGGGACCGCGGACACGCCGTCGGCACGGTCGTGTTCGACGGCCGGGCCCACCTCGAGGAGTCGCGGGAACAGGCGCGCATGCTGCGCGAGGAGGCCGTGTCCATCATGGGCATCGACGTCCTCGACGTCGCCGAGATGGACCTCGTCCTCGCCCACCTCCGGGTACCCGAGACCGTCTGACCTCCCGGGAGGACCGCGGGCCGCTCCGGCTCCTCCGGGGGCCGGGCGGCGGGCGCGGGGGCGCCCGCCATCCTGGACGGGATGACCCCTCCCCTCGCCGTCCTCGTGCACGGCCTCTGGCACGGCGCGTGGTGCTGGGACGACGTCCGGTCCGCGCTGTCGGCCCGCGGCGTCGACAGCGTCGCCGTCGACCTGCCGCTCACCGACCTGGCCACCGACACCGCGGCCGTGCGCGCCGCGCTGGACGCCGCGGGCCGGCCTGCGGTGCTCGTCGGGCACTCCTACGGCGGCGCCGTCGTCACGGCGGCCGGCGTGCACCCCCTGGTCCGGGAACTGGTGTACCTCGCGGCGTTCCAGCTCGACGACGGCGAGTCGGTGAGCCGTACCCGCCTCGGCGACCTGCCCGACACCCGCCTGGGCGAGGCGATGGTGGTGTCCGGCGACGAGGTCGGCCTCGATGCGGTGCTGGGCCCGCGGCTGCTCTACGGCGACGCCCCGGCGGAGGTGACCGCGGCGGCCACCGCGCGCCTGCGCCCCGTCGGCCGGCAGGTGTTCCGCGGCGTCCCGGAGGCGGTCGCCTGGCGGACGGTGCCCTCGACCTACGTCGTGTGCACCGCCGACGAGGTGGTGCACCCCGAGCGCCAGCGGGCGATGGCCGGTCGGGCGACCCGCAGCGTCGAGTGGGCCTGCGGACACAGCCCTCTGGCGACGCGCCCGGACGCCGTCGCCGAGCTGGTCGCCGAGCGCGTCGCCGCGGTGGACGCGGAGCCCGGTCAGCCGGGGGCGGCACCCAGCGGGTAGCGCACCGCCGTCTCGCCCGGGTGCGACGGACCGCCGGTCCTCACGCGCCCGCGGCCAGGCGCCTGCCCATCTGCTCGTGGACGGCCTGGATCGCCTGCAGCGGACGCACCATCACCCGGAACTCCACGATCCTCCCGGCGTCGTCGCAGCGGACGATGTCCACCCCGTTGACGTAACGGCCCGCCACGCTCGTCTCGAACTCCAGGACCGCGGTGTCCCCGGCGAGGACCTGCTTCGTGTAGCGGAACGCCCCGTCGGGACCGTCGGTGGCGTCGCCGGCCAGGGCGACGGCCGCGGCCTCGAGGTACCGCCTCGTGACCTCCTTGCCGCGCTGCGGGGTGAAGACCACGGGCGAGTAGAAGACGACGTCGTCGGCGAGCAGGTCGTCGAGGCCGCCCGGGGACCCGCCCTCCACGAACCGGTGCCAGCGGGCGATGACGTCGTCGATCACGGGGTTCCCCTCCGTCGGCGGTGCGTACCCCGATCCTGCACCCCGGCGGCCGTCGCGCGGAGGACGTCGACGCTGAGCACCGCGCCGAGCGCCGCCACGAGCCCGGCGAGGAGGAAGGGGACGAGGAAGCCGCCGGACGTCTCGGCGAGCCAGCCCCCCAGCGGAGGTCCACACAGCTGGGCCAGGCCGAAGGCGAGCGTGCAGCGCCCGAAGGCCCCGGCGAACTCCCGCGGGGTCAGGGTGTCCGAGAGGTGGGCGGCGATGACGGCCGGCAGCCCGGACATCATCAGGCCGAACCCCAGGGCCGACACCGTCGCCAGGGGTTCCACGCCCAGGGGCACCAGCAGGATGGCGCCCGCCATCGCCAGGTAGCCGGCGACCAGCGTGGGACCGCGACCCCACCGGTCCGACAGCGGGCCGAGCACGATCCCGCCGGCGACGAGGCCGACGCCGACCAGCGTGTAGACCGCCGAGGCGTGGCCGGCGGAGAAGCCGGCGTCGTCCTCGAGCGCGGTCACCAGGTAGCTGGTGTAGACGGAGTAGGCAAGTCCGTAGGCGGCGTAACCGCCGGTCAGGCCGATCCAGCCGGGGACCCGGCGCAGGGCGGCGGCGCGCACCGGGGCGTCGTCGTCCCGGTGCCGTGCCGGCCGGAGCAGGACCAGGCACAGGACGAGCGTGACGACGGCGATCGCCGTCTCCACCAGGTAGACCGTGCGCCAGGAGGCGTCCCCGCCCCAGGAACGCAGGGTCCAGGTCAGGGCGCTGGCGAGCACGATCCCGCCGCCGATGCCCGAGCCCGCGACGCCGATCGCCGCGCCGCGGCGCGAGGGACGGACGACGGAGCCGGCCAGCCCGGGCGCCGGCACCCAGATGAACGCGCCCCCCACGCCGGTCAGCGTCAGTCCCACCGCCAGGCCCCCGGCGCTCCCGGCACGGGTGAGCAGCCCCAGGCCCAGCGCGCTGCACGCCAGGCCGGCCTGGATGAGCGTGGCCGGGCGGGCGCGGCGCGACAGCGCGCTGACCGCGACGGTCCCGCCGAGGTAGGCGGTGACGTTGGCCGTGGCCACCAGCCCCGCGACGGCGTAGGAGCCCAGCAGGTCCCGGTCGATCGCCGGCAGCAGCAGCGCGTAGGAGAAGCGGCCGAAGGCCTGGGCGACGGCAGAGGCGAGCGCCACGAGCAGGACGAGTGCGCGGGGCCGCACCTGCACGCCGCCACCTCCGACCCCACCGACCGGCCCCACCGGGCGTTCCCGCGCCGAGTCCACCACCTCCGCGTCCCCGGCGCCCCGCACGACCTGCGCCGGCACGGGTCAGACGGGGCGGGCGAGCTCGGCCAGGACCTCCCCGGTGAGCCGGCCGGGGAGGGAGGGGTCCGCGGGCGGGTGCCGCTCCCACTCCCCCAGCCGCACCGACGTCTCGACCACCAGCCGGCAGCGGTCGAACCGCCGCTCGCCGAAGCGGAGCAGCACGGCCGGCACGTCGTCATCGGCGGCCGGCACCCCGGCCAGCATCCCGGCGAGGACGACGGAGTCCTCGATCGCCATGCCGACGCCGTAGGCCAGCTGCGGCGTGGTGGTGTGCACGGCGTCCCCGACCAGCACCGTCCGGCCGCGGGACCACGGCAGCGGGACGAGCAGCGACTGCAGGGAGCGCACGTCGACGTCGCCGTCCAGCGCGTCCGCGACGAGCGGCACCGGGCCGCCGAACGGCCGCAGCCGCTCCCGGAACGCCTCCGTGAGCTCCTCCGGCGGCGGGCGCTCGGCGCCGCGGTCGGGCTCGAGCAGCCAGACGTAGAGGCCGGCGCCGGAGACCGGGACGACGCCGACCTTCCCCAGCTCCGGGCCGCCGTCGAGCATCGAGTACCGCGTGACGTCCGGCGGCCGCGGTGCCGGCGCCCGCCAGATCACCTGGCCGGTCGGGCGCGGCCGCGGCGCCCCGGGCAGGACCGTCAACCGGGTGTGCGAGTGCAGCCCGTCCGCGCCGACGACCACGTCGACGGTCTCGGTGGCGCCGTCGGAGAGCCGGACCTCCACCCGGTCCCCCGCATCGGTCAGGCCGGCCACCGTCGTCCCCGTCCGCAGCTCGGCGCCGGAGGCGGTCACGGCGCCGGTGAGGACCTCGGACAGCGCCGCCCGGGAGATCGCGAGCGACGCCGGCCGGCCGGCGAGCAGCGACGGCGGGGTCAGCGTCCTCCGGACGGTGCCGTCGGCGTCGCAGAGGTCGATCCCGTCGTGCGGGTGGCCGCGCTCGAGGCAGGGCCCGAGCAGCCCGAGGGAGTCCAGCGCCCGCATCGGTGCGCTCTGCAGGACCAGCCCGGGGCCGGACGGACGGACCTCGGGCTGCGCCTCGACCAGGACCACCTCGGCGCCCCGCCCGGCCAGGGCGGCCGCCGCCGTGCACCCGGCCGGGCCGGCGCCGACGACCAGCACCCTCACGGCGCCACCTGCAGCTGCGGCGCCGCGGTGCGCGGCGAGCCGCTGGCCAGCCACAGCGGCATGGCCGACGGCCGGAACAGCGCGTCGGTGACGAGCAGCGCGCCACCGGTCGTCCCCTCCCGCGGATCGAGCGAGGAGGTGCGCACCGACAGCCGGCGGGCGGCCAGCTCGATGAGGCCCCCGGACAGGGCGCGCTCGAACTCCTCGACGAACAGCGGCCCGGACCGCAGGACGCCGCCACCCAGGACCAGCGTGCCCGGGTTGGCGAAGTTCACGATGCCGGCGATCGCGGTGCCGGTGACCCGCCCGGCCCGTGCCACCGCGGCCCGGGCCGCCTCGTCCCCGGCCGCGGTGGCCGCACCGATGTCCTCCCCGGTGATCCGGCCGGTGCGGGCGAGGCACTCGGCCAGCGCCGGGCTGCGGCCGGCCCGCGCGTCCTCGGTCAGCCGCCGGACGAGCGCCCAGCCGCCCGCGACGGCCTCCAGGCAGCCGGTCTTCCCGCACCGGCAGACCGCGGCCGGGTCGTCGGTGACGCGGACGTGCCCGATGTCGCCGGCGGCACCGCTGTCGCCGCGGTGCAGCCGGCCGCCGGTCACCAGCGCGCTGCCGATCCCGGTGGCCACCTTGACGAAGAGCAGGTCGCGGCGTTCACGGGGGGTGCCGCGCTCCCACTCCCCCAGGGCCATGAGGTTCACCTCGTTGTCGACCCAGACCGGCGCGTCGTACCGGGCGGAGAACCGGGCCCGGACGTCGACCCCGTCCCACCCCGGCATGATCGGCGGCGCGATGACGCGGCCGGTCGCGACGTCGACCGGGCCGGGCAGCCCGAGGGCGATCCCCCACACCGGCCGCCCGGGAACGGTGGCCAGCAGTTGCCCGAACAGCACCTCGACCCGCCCGAGCACCACCTCGGGGCCGTCCTGGACGTCGATCCGCTCGAACCGCGAGCCCAGCTCGGTACCGCCGAGGTCGCTGACCGCGGCGTGCAGGGAGACCGCCCCGAGCGACGCCGACAGCACCACCCCCGCCTCGGTCCGCAGCCGTACGGCGCGCGACGGGCGGCCGCGGGTCCCCGTGGCGAGCGGATCGCTCTCGGCGAGCACCCCGAGCGCGATCCCCTCGCGGAGCCGGTCGTTGACCACCGTCCGGCCCAGCCCGCTCACCGACTCCAGCTCCGGCCGGGTGACGGCGACGCCGGTGCGGACGAGGTCGACGATCTGCGCCAGCACGAGGACGTCGCGCGCCGACGGCGGCCGGGTCACGGGTCCTCCTGCGGGCGGCGGGGTCGGGGTCGGGGTCGGGGTCAGTGCCGGGGTCAGTGCCGGGCGGCGGCCGCCGCCGCCGGGACGGCTCGGTCGAAGCGCGACGGGTCGCCGTCGTAGTACGGCCAGACCCGCCACCGCGCCGCCCCGGTCCGCTCGGGCGGCCCCAGTGTGACCTCCCCGGTGGCCGCCCACTCGACGCCGCGCACGAGCAGCGTCATGAACGGGATCTTGCGGAACGTGTCCCAGTCGTGCCCGAGGGTCACGCAGAACGACCGGCCGGCGCCCCACTCGTTCACCCAGGCCAGCGGCTGCTCGGTGTCCATGCCCGGGAGTGCCTCCAGCCCGCCGGGCGGGATGACGACCGGCGTGTGCGCGTTCGGCCATCCGGCGCGGCGGTAGCTGTCGACGTCGTCGAAGACGGTCAGCAGCACCCGCGCAGACGGGTCCATCCGCGCGCCGGTCAGGACGTCGTCGTTGACGACCGCCCACCGCGCGTCGAGCCCCTCGGTGATCGCGTGCCGGGGCTCCGTCGTCCGGACCACGACCTCGCCCTGCGGCCGGGGCCGCAGGCCGGTCTCCCGGCTGAGCGTGGCCCCGCGCATCCGGTCGAACTCCTCGGGCCACCCCCAGTCCGGCTCCTGCACGGACGACCCGTGGAACCAGACCACACCGCGGCCCCGGTCGCGGACGAACCGCAGCAGGGCCTGTTCCGTCGCCGTCCCGAAGCCCTCCGCGACCGAGTGGTAGTCGTCGCGCCCCTCGTACATCACCAGGACGACGTCGAAGCGGTCGAGCAGCTCGTCGCCGATGCCGCGGAACTCCTCGAGCACCCGGACGCGGAACCGGCCGGTCGACTCCAGCAGCGCCGTCAGCATGCCGGTGTGGTGGCGGAAGCTGCGGTGCTCGTTGTCGTGCTCGACGGTGACCCGGCCGGTGGCGAGCAGGACGTCGATCTTGTCGGGTGTCACGCGTCCGCCGCGACCGACCGGATGTACTCGACCGACTTCGTGGTCTCGACGGCCGGGAAGTACTCCAGGCCGATCGGCCCGTCGTAGCCGGAGGCGCGGAGGACGGCCAGCTGGGCGGGCCAGTCGACGGCGCCGCTGCCGGGCTCGTGCCGGCCCGGCACGTCGGCGAGCTGGACGTACTTCACGTAGCCGGCCGCGTTGGCCAGCTCGGTCGCCGGGTCCTCGCCCTGGGCGATCGAGTGGTAGAGGTCGTAGAGGATGCCGAAGCGGTCGGAGCCGATGGCGCGGGCGACGTCCACGGCGTCCTCGGTGCGGTCGGTGAGCGCGCCCGGGTGGTCGACGCGGGAGTTGACCGGCTCGAGGACGAAGTCGACGTCCGCCCCGCGGTGCCGCTCGACGGCCTCGCCGTACATGTCGATGACCACCTGGTGGTTGCGCTGCCGGTTCATGCCGGGGAAGCCCACGCCCGAGGCGAGCACGATCCGGGGGCAGCCGAGGAGCTCGGCGTGCTGGACGGCGGTGTCCAGCCCCTCGTGGGCGGGGGTCAGGTCGGTGCCGGGGAAGGTGAAGCCCATCCGCGGCCCGGCGAGCAGCGAGGTGAGCTGGACGCCGGTGTCGGCGAGCGCCTTGCCGAGGGAGTCGAGGTCCTTGTCGGTGGAGAACCACATCTCTACGGCGTCGAAGCCGGCGGCGGCCGCTGCCCGTACCCGGTCGCCGGCGTCGGGTCCCGCCTCGGTGAAGAGCAGTTCGATGTTGGCGGAGAGCTGGTACACGTCAGGAGTCCTTGTCAGTGGGGAGGGTCGCTCAGGGCGGCCGTGATCGACCGGCGGATGAGGTCGTGCTGCTTGCGGACGAGGTCGACCGGGTCGGCCTCGTCGAGGTCGGCGAAGGCGTGGCCCTCCCACTCGCTGGAGAAGAAGCCGGAGTAGCCGCCGCGGACGAACTCCCGGACGATCGCCGGGTAGTCGATGGCCGGCTCGTCGCCGTGCTCGTCGATGTCGTAGAACTTCGCGTGGACGTGCCTGATCTGCGGCATGATGTCGGCCCACTCGGCCGGGTCGACGTGCCCGTGCATGTTGAACGCCAGCCGCGCGAAGGAGCCGAGCGACTCCGGGGCGATGCCCCGGGTGTGCAGGTACTGCACGAACTCACCGTGCCGGGCGTTGATGTCGGCGTCGGTCGCCCAGATCCGCTGCAGCTCCTCGAGGTCCTGCTGCTCGAGGCCCATCCTCGCGAGCTTGCGCAGGATCGTCGGTGACATGGCGTGCATGGTGGAGCTGAAGTCAGCGACGAAGCCCAGCCGCGGCGAGTCGATCTCCGCGTACGTCTCCCGGATCTCCAGCACCTTGGGCGAGTTCGGGCCGAGCGGGGCGTGCAGCTCCCAGCCCATGGTGAGGTCGAGCTCCTCGGCCACCGGCAGCAGCCGGCGGATCAGCTCCGGCTTGGCGCTCTGGATGCGCACCAGCGGGAAGCCGAGCGCGTGCGCGCTGCGGAACTGGGTGACGGTGAACTCGTACTCCTCGTCGGGCGTCATGTCCCGGTCGCGGCGTCGGCCCATGTCCAGGTTGCAGCCGAACGAGCTGGGCACGAAGCCGTGCCGGTCGAACGCGTCGCGCCAGGCCCGCACGAACTCGGGGGTCACCTCCGGGTAGGTGCGGATCGTCTGCGACGCGACGATCTCGATGCCCGGGCCGATGCCCGCGGCGTCGACGACGTCGAGCAGGCCGGCCAGGTCGTAGCGGCCGGCGGCCCACTCGCTGGTCAGGGAGTAGAGCGTCAACCCCAGCCGGATGCCGCTCCCCTCGACCGCCGGGGCGGCGACGCGGGCGGGCAGGGTCGTGGTCATCGGGATCCTCCGTGCGCGACGAGCGACCGGCGGTCGCTCGCGTGGTTGGTGACGTAGACCTGCGGGGCGATCTGCATGTAGGGCAGCCGCAGGTCGACGGTCACCTCGACGTCGACCTCCTGGCCCTCGGCCGGCGGCTCGGCGAGCGGGACGACCACGACGAGCCGGTCCTGGATGAACCAGAGGACGTCCCACTGGTCGGCCAGCTCCGCGACCCGGTAGGTCCGCCCTCCCAGCTCGACCCGCAGGTCGTCCTCCGGGATCTCACGGCCCTCGACCGAGACCCGGACGTCGCTGACGCTGGACAGCCAGAGGCTCCGGTACCAGGGGACGGTCAGGGCGATGCCGAGCCCCTCGGGGCGCCGGATCAGGCTGTCGTGGGACAGGACGGTGTCACCGGTGGCCATCAGGCGGCCTCCTCCTCGACGAGGGGTCGCAGCTCGCGCTGCACGAGGTAGCCGGCCAGCAGCGCGCTGGCGGCGGGGTGCGGGCTCTGGTCGCTCTCGACGACGATCCAGCCGTCGTAGCCGGCGTCGAGCAGGGCGCGGGTGACGGCCGGGAAGTCGACGAGTCCGCCGTCGGCGCCCGGCTCGGCGAACCAGCGCGGGACCTCCCGGGCACCGCCGCGCACGCGGACGGTCCAGTGCGCGTGCGGCTGCAGGTACTCCTCGGCGTCGTCGACGGCGAGGGCGTCCTTGAACTGCACGTGCCAGATCCGGTCGCCCGTCTGCGCGATGACCGCCAGCGGGTCGATCCCTCCCACGGTGAGCTCGCCGGTGTCGAGGGCGAGGCCGACGAGCGCCGGGTCCGTCCGGTCGAGCAGCCGGGGCACGTGGTCCCGGCGCAGGGCCGAGAGGAAGTCCACGTGCAGCGCCGTCCGCACGCCGTGCTCCGCCGTCGCGCGGCCGACCGCGTCCCAGCACGCCGCGACACGGTCGATCGCCTCGTCGTCCAGCGGCTCGACGTCCCCGGCGCCGGGCACCGGCCGCACGAGCAGCACCGAACCACCGAGCTCGGCGAGGGCCCCGGCGAGCCAGCCCGCCCGCGCCACGATCGCGGGCAGGTCGGCCTCCACCAGCGGCGACAGCGGCCCGGTCAGGTGCTCCATCGAGCGCTCCGCCGGGTCCCAGTACCAGCTGCTGACCGCGTCGAGCGCGCAGCTGCGCAGGAACTCCCGGAAGCCCGTGACCGAGCCGAAGTTGGCCGCGAGCTGCTGCGGGTTGCCCAGCGGCTCCCACCGCCCGGTGCCGTAGGTCAGCTCGACGCCCTCGAAGCCGGCGATCGACACGGTCTTGAGCGCCCGCTCGTGCTGCTCGCGGCGGACGAAGTCGTCGAACTGCGGCTTCCACTGGTTGATCGCATAGGACCAACGGATCGCGCTCACCGGTAGATCTCCTCGAGGACGTTCTTCGCGTACCAGCGGGAGATCGCGGTGCTCTCGGAGTAGTCGCCGCCCTCCTTGTTGGCCTTGTCGTGCTCGACGGAGATCCAGCCGCGGTAGTCGTTGTCGCGGACGGCGGTCATCATCGCCGCGAAGTCCACGAGGCCGTGCGGCGTGCCCATCTCGTAGAACCACTTGCCGGTGGTCGGCGCCATGATCTCGGAGTCGGGCCGGTGCCGGTGGTCGTCGCCGGTCGCGACGTTCCGGGTGTCCTTGAAGTGGAAGCCACTGACCCGGTGCGCGTGCCGCCGGTAGAAGGCCACCGGGTCGACCGACGCGATGCAGTGCTGGGCGGTGTCCACGAACAGCGACACGTACCGGTCGTCGGTGTGGCTGTAGAACGTCTCCAGGTCCGGCTCGCTCTGGATGCCGCAGAAGAACTCGTGGTGGCAGGTGAGCCGCACGCCGTACCCGGCGGTGATCTCCCCGACCTTGTTCCAGCACTCCGCCGTGTACTTGATCTTGTCTGCGGTGATCGGCTCCATGTCGTAGTAGAGCGTCGCCGGCATCACGATGATGTTGTCGAGCCGGATCTCCGACCAGCGGCCCATCGTGACGCGGAAGTCCTCGAGGATGTTCTCGTGCGTCTCCGGCAGGTGCGGGGCGTAGGTGCGGACGTCGTAGTCGGCGGCGTGGAAGGTGTTCACGATCCGCTCCAGGCCGTGGTCCTGGACCATCTCCTGGTACTTCGCCGGGCCGCCGTAGTCGCCGTACATCTGCCAGATCCGGAAGTCGAACGTGTCGATCGCGTCGAAGCCGGTCGCCTTGACCTGCTTCAGGAAGGCCGACATGGTCCGGTGCGAGTGCCACTGGTCGACCGGTCCGGCCGGCCCGTCGCTGCGCCAGTGGTCCATGTAGGACCACTTGATCCGGCGCTCGTCCGCCCCGGTCATCGCTTGGGGATCCCCAGCTCGTGCTGCAGGTACCAGCTGTTGAGCATCGCGAGCTCGGCCGGGTTGCCGCCGTGGTCGCTCTCGACGACCACCCAGCCCCCGTAGTCCCGCTCGCGCAGCGCCGCGACGAAGCCGGGCACGTCGACCAGGCCGCCCTCGGTGCCCAGCTCGAAGAACCAGCGCTCGATCCGCCGCCCGGCGCCGCCCTTGAGCATCGTCGACTCCGCACCCGGCATCCGGTACTCCTCGCCGGTGTCGGCGTAGCGGGTGTCCTTGAGGTGGACGTGGGTGACCCGCTCGGCGTCCTCCCGGTAGAAGGCGACCGGGTCGATGCCGCCGACCGTCAGCTCCGCGGTGTCGAGGGCGAACCCGACGGTCGCGGGATCGGTGGCGGCGAGCAGCGCCCGCAGTTCGTCGGCCGTGTGCACCGCGCCGAGGCAGTCGTAGTGCAGGGCGAGGCCGACGCCGGCAGCCGAGGTCAGCTCGCCGATGCGGTTCCAGACCTCACCGACCAGCTTGATGCCGTCGGCGTCCAGCGGCGGGGACATCCACGCCGAACCGACCGGGCGGACGACGAGCTGCTCGGCACCGACACCGGCGACGAAGTCGACGAGCGGGCGGGCCCACTCGACGATCGCGTCGTGGTCGGCCGGGTCGGCCGTCGACCGGAACGCGTAGCCCTCCTCCTCCTCGGCGGGGGCCTGCGGGTCCCAGAACATGCTCGAGACGCCCTGGACGCGGGCCCGGCGCAGGAAGTCGAGGAAGCCCTGGTGGCTGCCGTGGTTGAGCAGGATGACCTCGGGCCGGGCGATGTTGTCCCAGCGGCCGGTGCCCGACGCCAGCTCGACGTGGTCGAACCCGCACGCGGAGACCGTCTTGAGGGCGCGCTGCTGGTCCTCGTGCCGGACGAAGACGTCGAGCCGGTAGTTCCACTGGTTGAGGGCGTAGGACCAGCGCAGGGTGTCCCTCATCGCGCGGCCACCTCCGCCTCGGCCTCGGCCTGCGCCTCGGCGAGCACGTTGTCGATGTACCACTTGGCGACGGCGGTGGCCTCGGCGTAGGTGCCGCCGCCGAGTTCGGCCTTGTCGTGCTCGACGGTCAGCCAGCCGTCGTACCCGGAGCGCACGATCTCCTTCATCAGGGAGGGGAAGTCGACCAGACCCCCCTCGCCCATCGGGTAGAACCAGCGGTCCACGCCCGGCGCCATCAGCTCCGGGTCCGGCGGGGTCCGGTACGCCTCGTGCTCGTCGACGGTCCGGGTGTCCTTGAAGTGGAAGCCGGTGCACCGGTCGGCGTAGTCGCGGAACACCTGGACCGGGTCGACGCCGGCGATCGTGTGCTGCGCGGTGTCGCAGAAGAAGAAGACGTACTCCGGGTCGGTGTGGCGGAAGAACGTGTCGAGCTGCTCGCGGGTGCGGATCGCGCCCCAGAACTCGAAGTGGCAGGTCGTCCTCATGCCGTGCTCGAGCGTCAGCCGGCCGACCCGGTTCCACAGGTCGGCGACGACCTTGATGGTGTCGTCGGTGACCGGCTCGGTCTGGAAGTAGGTGGACGTCGGCATGACGATGAAGTTCTCCACGCCGGTCAGGCCCTCGCACGCGCGCAGCGTGTTCGTGCAGTCGGCGACGATCCGGTCGTGCGTCTCGCGCACGTGCGGTGCGGTGTACCTCGTCGCGTTCGGGTACGCGGAGAAGATCCCGGTGATCTTGTCGAACCCGTTGTCCTGCAGGAACCGCTCGAAGCCGGGCACGGAGCCGTACATCCCGCCGAGCGCGTGCAGGTAGAAGAAGAAGGTGTCGAAGCCCGTGAACCCGAGAGCCGACAGCTGCTTGACGTACCGGTCCATGTAGGCGCGGTTGAACTGCGGGGGCTGCGGCCCCTGCGGCGTCTCCGTCACCCAGTGGTCCATGTAGGACCACTTCGTCCACCCCACGGTCGAGTCCCCTCGTCGGTTCTTTTTGCATGATCCGTGCATAAATATCGTGGCGGCTCGTGACCGCCGACACAAACGGTTCCTGCCGATGCCGGGCATCAGCGGCGGTGATGCGCCTCGCGGGGCAGGGCCAGGGCGGCGAGGCAGGCGACCAGCTGCAGTCCCGCGCCGACGAGCAGGCCGGCGCGGAACCCGTCGGTCGCCGTGTCGCCGACGACCGAGCTGGCGACCGCCACCAGCGCCGCCAGCCCGATGGCGCTGCCCACCTGGCGAGAGGTCGAGAGCAGGCCCGAGGCCAGCCCCGCCTGCCCCGGACCCAGGCCGGTGGTGGCGGTGACCGTGAGCGGGAGCCCGGCGGCACCGAACCCCGCCATGGCCAGCGTCATCGGCACCACGACGTGCCACCAGTAGGAGCCGCCGCCGTCGATCCGCGAGAGCCACACCAGGGCGCCGGCCGCGACCAGCGTGCCGAGCTGGAACAGCCGGCGCGGCCCGATCCGCTCGATCGCCCGTGAGCTCAGCCGGGCGCCCAGCGCGATCCCGACCGCGCCGGGGGCCAGGACGAGCCCGGCCGTCAGCGGGTCGAGGTCCAGCACCTGCTGCAGGTACAGCACCAGGAAGAACATCATGGCCGGGAGGACCCCACCGGTCAGCGCGGACAGCCCGTTGGCCACGGTCACCGGCCGGACGCGGAACACCGCCAGCGGGACGACGGGCTCGGCCGCCCGGCGCTCGGCGAGCACGAACAGCACGCCGAGCACCGCCGCACCCGCCAGGCAGGACAGGGCGGGGCCCGACGCCCATCCCCGCTCCTCGCCGAGGATCACCGCCGACACGAGCAGCGCGGTGGCGGCGGTGACCGACACCGATCCGGGCAGGTCGAGCCGCCCGCGCGCGTGGTCGGGCGACCGGCCGCGCAGCGCCCAGGCGGCGACGGCGGCCAGCACCGCGCACAGCGGGACGTTCACGAACAGGACCCACCGCCAGCTCAGCAGGCCGGTCAGCAGACCGCCGATGACGCCGCCGAGCGCGCTGCCGGAGGCCGCCGCCGCGGTGAGCAGGCTCAGCGCCCGGGCGCGGGCGCGGGCGTCGGCGAAGCCCGTCGTGACGAGGCTGAGCGTCGTGGGCACCAGGACCGCTCCCCCGAGCCCCTGGACGAAGCGGGCGGCGACCAGCTGCCAGCCCTCCTGGGCCAGACCGCCGGCCAGGCTGGCCGCGGCGAAGAGCAGGAGGCCACCGAGGAACGCCCGCTTGCGGCCGAACAGGTCGCCCAGCCGCCCGCCGAGCAGCAGGAAGCCGGCGAAGGTGAGCGTGTAGCTGCTCACCACCCACTGCAGCCCGGTCGCCGAGAGCCCGAGGCTCTCCTGCATCGGCGGCAGCGCGACGTTGACGATCGAGGTGTCGAGGACGGCGATGAACTGGGCGGCGCAGGCGATCGCGAGCAGCGCGCCCGGCCGCCGCGGCGGCGCCTCGACGGGCGCCGCCGCGGGGAGTGTGGTGTCCACTTACCGGAAGGTGTCCTCGAACTGCGTGTACGGCACCGGCGGCTCGGGGTCGAGCGTCTGGACCCTGTCGTTGGCGTACGGGTGGTGGTCCGTCGTCGTCACCGGCTCGTCCACCGGCGGCAGGAACACCGGGACGCCGTCGTCGCCGAACCACGCCAGCTGCGAGTCGTGGCTCTCCTGGTTGTCCTTGGCGAAGCTGATCCAGTCGCGGTTGAAGGGGGCCCGGGCGACCTCGTAGCAGCGGAAGTGCCAGATCCGCCACTCGCCGTCCTGCTTGACGAAGTCGACGCCGTACTTGCACCACACCCAGTGCGCCCACACCGGCTTGCCGTCGACGTCACCGCCGGACAGGACCCACGGCGGGACGCCCTTGGCGACCTCCGGGTCCATGAGACCGGACTCCAGGCCGGCCATGATCCAGATGCCCTTGGCGGTCTGCCCGTCGGCACCGACCTCGACGACCGGCGTGCTCGTGTAGTGGAACAGCAGCTTGCCGATCGGCTTGGGGCGGCCGCGGTGGTAGGCGGTCACCGACTCGTAGGTCGTGTAGACGCCGACGTTGTTGTACCGCGACCAGATGTCCGGCGTCCCGGGCTTCACCCAGAGCTCGTCGATGATCCGCTCGTCCTGGTAGGCGTTGTGGTAGTGCATGTACCGGTTGAAGACGTTCTCGACCGCGCCGCGGTCCTGCGCACGGGTGGCGGTCAGCTCGGCGGCGGCGAGCCGCTCCTCCAGTGCTGCCAGGCGCTGCTCGAGCGCCTGTGTCTCGTCGGTGGTGGTCATGTCGTGTCCTGCTCCCTCTGTGGGGCGGTTGACGGGGGTCGGGTCCGGGGCGCGCCGGGCGGTCCGCGGAACGGCCGCGGCGTGATCAGCCGGCAGGAACGGGGCACGGGTCAGCCGTGGCCCTTCTGCAGCGAGCGCAGCAGGGCGTGCTGTCGACGCACCTGGTCGCGGCCGCGGTAGGGCTCCCGCCGTCCCTCGTACTCGCTGGACAGCCAGCCGCTCCAGCCGGCGTCCTCCAGGGTCGGGACGATCTCGCCCCACGGGACGTGCAGGTCGTGCAGCGAGTCGTCGATCTCGAAGAACTTGGCCTGGATGAAGTGCGTGTGCGGCAGGACCTCGACGAGGTCGGACATGGGGACGCGCAGCGGGCGCAGCGGCGGCGGCACGTCCTCCTCGTCGTCCGTGCCGAGGCTCTCCGCGGCCTCGCGGACGACGGCGGTCTGGAAGATGCCGGTGTCGATGAGCAGCTTGAAGTGCTCGGTGCCGGTCTTCTCGATGAAGTCGACGTAGCCCTGGGTGACGGGGTGGTCGATCGGTGTCGGCGAGTGGATCTCCGGGCAGATGACGACGTCGAGGTCGGCGGCCAGGTCGAGCGAGCGCTCGACGACCTGCTCCCAGATGGGGTGCGGGTCGAGGTCCCAGGAGACGACGCCGAACTTCGGGCGCACCGAGGTGAAGCCGAGCTCCTTGGCCAGCCGCAGGTCCTGCTGGAGCTGCTCGGCGCCCTCCTCCGCGGTGAGGTCGCGGCCGTGGAAGCGGGTGGTGTCGACCCAGGAGCCGAAGTTCGTGGGCGTGAGGCCGTACCGGGCGACCAGCCCGTGCCAGGAGTCGATCCAGGCCGGGTCGGGCGACGGGTAGTCCGGCAGGTTGCCCTCACCGAGGATCTCGATGCCGGTGGCGCCGAGGTCGGCGATGTCGGCGAAGACGTCCTCGAGGGTCATCGACGTGTACACGTCGCCGGTGTAGCTGTAGGTCGAGACGCAGTACCGCAGGCCGCCGTCGGGCACCGGCGGGACGATCACGCCCGAGCCGGTGATCGCGAACTCCGACCGGGCGATCGGCGGTGGGAAGTACGAGCGCCGCAGGTAGACCGTCGCCTCGAGGCGGTGGACGCCGACGGACAGGCCGCCGGGCTTCGGCACGGTGATGGTGGCCGGCTCGTCGAGCTGCCAGCGGACGTCGGTCGAGGCCCGCAGCTCGTCGCGGGTGAAGGTGCGGCCCTGCAGCGTCCACAGCGGCACGTGGTCGGGGATCCGCTCGCCGTCGACGACGACCTCGATGCCGTCGAGGAGGCTGGCGGGGCCGCCGCGGTAGTTGGGGTTGCGCAGCCGGAAGGAGAAACCGGTGACCCGGCCGTCCTCGACGACGTTGCGGAAGCCCCGCCCCTGGATGATCGGGAACTCGAGCACGGTCATGCTCCTTCGCGGAGTCCGGTGGCCAGCGCCGTGGCCCCGCGCACGGCGAGGGCGACGCTGGTGAGGGTCGGGTTCATCGAGTTGGCGGTCGGGATCAGGCCGTTGCCGGCGAGCACGAGGCCGGGCACGCCCCACACCCGCGACCACGGGTCGCACACGCTGGTGCCGTCGTCGGTCTCGCCCATGCGGACGGTCCCCATGTAGTGCAGCGAGCTGCCGGCCGGCATGACCTTGGGCATCCCGTCGACGAACTCGCCGAGCGCGGCGGCGGCGCGGGCCTGGTGCTTGCGGGCCCGCTCGAAGTCCGCCTCCTCCAGGTCGGTGAGCTCGTAGGCGATGCGGATGCCGGGCAGGCCGTTCTCGTCGGGCGCGTCGTCCTCGAACGTGAGCCGGTCCTCCGGCCGGGGCCGCTTGCGGATGCCCCAGCCCATGCCGACGTAGCCCGCCGGGTTGTCGCGGAACCGGCTGCCCTCCGGCAGCGGCGCCGGCGAGACGGGGCTGAACATCATCTGCGCGGAGTACGGGTGTCCGTGCTCCTCGTCGAACGGGATCGCGATGATGGCCCGGATCGGGTCGACCGGCCCGGCGGAGTCCTCCCGCGGCGGCAGGACGTCCTCCCGCACCGCCACCACGCCGAAGAGCAGCGGGTGCTCGGTCAGGTACCGGCCCAGCGCCTCGGGGCGGATGCCGGAGGCCCACAGCAGCTGCGGGGTGCGCAGCGCGTCGGCGGCCAGGACGACGACGTCGGCCCGGACCTCCTCCTCCGCGCCGGTGCGCAGGTCGCGCAGCACGGCGCCGACGGCGCGGTCGCCGTCCCGGAGCACCCGCACGCACAGCGTCTCGGGGCGCAGGGTGAACCTGCCGTCGTCGGGCACGCCGTCGAGGACGACGTCGGTGCCGCTCCACCGCAGGGAGCCGTCCGCCCGGGGGTCGGCGGCCACCGGCAGGGGGCGCACCGTGATGCCGTCGGGCGCGAACTCGTCGCGGATCCGCTCCAGGATCGCCGCGGCCTGGGGCGCGCCGTCGAAGGACGGCCGGTGGACGTGCAGCAGCGACTCCGCGACGGCGAGGAGCTGCTCCCAGTCCGCGTCCTCGATGAAGGGGACGCGCTCCGGCCCGGTGGGGGCGGGCGTGGCGCAGGTCCAGTGCACGCCCTGGCCGCCGACGCAGGTCGCGCCGGCCGCCGCGGGCATGCCCGGTGAACCGTCGGCGGCCCGGCCGATGAGGTGGGTGCCCTGCCGCGCGGTGATCGTCCCCTCGACGACCACGCCGCCCGGGATGCCGGAGACGCCGCTCTCGTGCGACCGGCCCTGCGAGGCCAGTCGCGCCGCCGCCTGCTCCTCCGGGTCCGGGACGTTCTTGACGTTCATGCCGAGCGGCCGGGTCACGACCGGCCCCGCCTCGACCATGAGGACGTCGACGTCCGGGACCTGCTCCAGGAGCAGCCGGGCGTAGGTGGCTCCGGTCGGCCCGCTGCCGACGACCAGTACTCGGGGGGTCATGCGTGCGCCTCCTCGGCGACGGGGGTGGCGGCCAGCGAGGCGGCCAGGGACCGGGCGGTG
Organism: Geodermatophilus normandii; assembly: GCF_003182485.1. Classification (NCBI taxonomy): domain Bacteria; kingdom Bacillati; phylum Actinomycetota; class Actinomycetes; order Geodermatophilales; family Geodermatophilaceae; genus Geodermatophilus; species Geodermatophilus normandii. The sequence goes on from NZ_QGTX01000001.1 coordinate 3,652,257, forward strand.
AGGACGCCGAGCGCGACGGCGGTCAGGGTGGGGTTGCAGGCGGTCGCGGTCGGGATGACGTTGTTGCCGCCGACGTACAGGTTCTCGGTGCCCCACACCCGGCCGGTCGGGTCGCAGACGCTCGTGCCGTCGTCGGCCCTGCCCATCCGGGTCGTGCCGAGGTAGTGCAGCGAGCTGCCGGGCGGCATGACGAACGGGTCGCCGAGCGGCCGGCCCAGCGCCCGGGCCGCCTCCGCGATCTCGGTCTTGGCCGCCTCGATCGACGCCGTGTCGGCGGCGCTCAGGGCGTAGTCGACCCGGATGGCCGGCAGGCCGTGGGCGTCGGTGGCGTCGTCGTCGAACCAGACCCGGTTGTCCGGCGACAGCTCCTTCCTGCAGAACCAGCCGAGGCCGACGACCTGCCCCGGCCGCACGGTCACGCCGGGGTCCAGGGGCACCGGCGAGGCGTCCATCTGCATGACCTGGCCGTGGAAGGGCCGGTCGGCGGCGTAGGGCACCCAGGAGACGCCGGAGACGGGGACGATCGCCCCGCCGCCGGGTGCGGCCGCGGCGGTCACCGGGAGGGCGGTGTCCACGGGGGCGTCCTCCGGGACGTACCGCTCGTCCAGCACCGACGCCGCCATGATCTGCGGGTGCTCGGTCAGGTACCGGCCGAGCGCCTCGGGTCGCACACCCGAGGCCCACAGCAGCTGGGGGGTCCGCCAGGCGTCGGCGGCCACCACCACCGCGCGGGCGCCGACCTCCGACCGCTCCCCCGAGGCCAGGTCGACCACCTCGACCCCGGTCACCCGGTCGCCGTCGAGCAGGAGCCGCCGCGCCAGCGTCCCGGTGCGCAGCTCCACGCCGGGCCGCTGCCACAGGTCGCCCGCGATGATCGCGGGCCCGGTCCAGTGCAGGGCGCCGTCCTCCCCCACGGTCACGGCGACCGGCATCGCGCCCACCGGCCGGCGGTGCGGCCGGTCGAACAGCTCGCCGAGCACCCGCTGCACCGCGCCGGTCAGCGGCGCCCGGTCGAAGGCGTGCGTGGTCACCGCCAGCAGCTCCTCGGCCCGCGCGAGCGCCTCGTCGAGGACGGCGGGCTCGACGCAGTCGGGCACCTCGTCGTCGACCGGGCGCGGGCAGGCCGCGGTCCAGTGCGCGCCCATCCCGCCGACGTTCGTCGACATGGCCGCGTTGGGCATCGACGCGGCGCCGATCAGCGCGGTGCCCGGACGGGCCGGCGTGCCGCCGGGCAGCGGCGCCGGTCCGGTGGCGAGACCGGCGAGCAGCCGGTCGCGCTCGTCGACGTCGGCGATGTTCTTCACGTGCCCGCCGGCGGTGTCGCCGAGGGCCTCACCGGCCTCGAGCACCAGCACCCGCAGGCCGCTGCCGGCGTCGGACAGCTCGCGCGCGACCGCCGTCCCCACCGGGCCGGAGCCGACGACGACGACGTCGTACGACCCGCTCACCGGGCCACCACCGAGGCCTCGGCCTCGAGCAGCCGCCTGAGCATGTCGTGCTGGGCGCGGACCTGGTCGAAGGCGTCGTGGCGGTCGCTGTACGCGTGCGCCTCGTACTCGCTGGAGACGAAGCCGGTGTAGCGCTGCTCGACCAGCACGCGGGCGACCGTCGGCCAGTCGATGGACGGGTCGGTGAGACCGTCGGGCCCCTCCACGATCCCGTAGAACTTGCCGTGCACGTGCACCACGTGGGGGAAGAAGTCGGCCCAGCGCTCGGGCTCCATCTTCCCGTGCATCGTGAAGAGCATCTTGAGGTTGCCGACCTGCGCCGGGCTCGCGCCCGCCTCGGCGGCCCGCCGCTCCAGCTCGGGGAACTTGGCCACGGTCGGGCCGGGCTCGGCCCACAGCTGCTTGGTCATGGCCGTCAGCTCCGGCGAGATGCCGGCGGCGCGGTGGGCGTCGTCGACGGCCTCCGGGATGGCCCGCATGCTGGAGCTCATGTCGGGGATGAACCCCAGCCACGGGGTGTCCAGCCGGACGAAGAGCTCCTTGAGCGCGGCCACCGGCGGCGCCTCGACGGTCAGCGGCGCGTGGATCTCGACGCCGATGCCCACGCCGAGCTCCTCGGCCAGGGGCAGGAGCCGCTCCAGGATCGCCGGGCTCGTCTCGACGCCCACCCGGGTGACGGGGAAGCCCAGCGCCGCGGCCCCGCGGACCTGGACGGCCACGTACTCGTAGGACTCGTCGTCGGTCAGCAGCCGGCCCGGGTAGAGCCCGAGGTCGTTGTTGATGGCCAGGCAGGAGGGGGTGAGGCCGGAGGACTCGATCACGCCGCGGACCTCGCGGACGGCGGCGTCGTCCAGCCGCGGCCAGCCGCGCAGGCTCTGGAAGGCGACCATCTCCAGGCCGGGGCCCAGGTCGCGCGCCGCCACCTCGGCCACCAGCGAGGCGAAGTCGCGGCCGGGCTTGCGCTGCTCCAGGGAGAGGCTGAACAGGGTGGTGCCCAGGCGCGGCAGGCCGGGCGCGGTGTCGGTCATCGTCAGGCTCCCGCCGCGGTGAGGGTCTTGTCGGTGAGGCTGGGCGCCACCAGGGGCACCCGGTCCGGGCCGGTGAGGATGTACGGGATCGACAGCCCGAGGAGCAGCCGCACGCGGTGCTCGCGCCCGGGGGCGGTCTCCACGGGCACGTGCAGCACGACCGGGTCGGTGGTGAACCAGTACTCGTCGCCCTTCTCCGCCAGCGCGGCGAAGGGGTGGCGCTGCCCGTTCACGGTGACCGACAGCGAGGAGGGCTCGATGCGCTGCCCGTCCACGGTCAGGTCGACGCGGGCCAGCGAGGGCAGCGGCAGTGCCCGGTACCAGTGCGAGTAGACGGCGATGTCCAGGCCGTCGGGCGTGGCGGTGAGCGAGTCGGCGCGCACCACCTGGTCGTCGAGGGGTCCCATCAGATCTCCTGGGCAGCGAGGGTCAGGCGCTTGGCGTCCCGGCCGCCGCCGGGCACGGGCATGTACGAGATCCGCAGCCGGACGGCGACGGCCACCTCGTGCTCGCCGGGTGCCAGCGGCTCGTCGGTCTCGAAGGCGAGCTGCGCCCGCTCCCCCATCTCCCAGCGGTCGTCGGTGGTGCGCGGCAGCTGGTCGAAGCGGTAGGTGTTGCCGTGCACCGTGAACGTGGTGCGCCCGGCCGGCACGGGCCGGCCGTCGAGGACGAGGTCGACGGCCTCGACCATCGACAGCGCCAGGCCCCGGTAGTAGGGCATCCGCACCTCCACGACGCCGCCGGTGCGGCCGTCGTCGAGGGCCCGGAAGCCCTCCTCGCAGACGATGTACCTGTCGAACATCAGGCGTCCTCTCCGGTGGGCTCGCCGAGCAGGCGGGCGAACATGGCGTGCTGGCGGCGGACCTGCTCGACGCTGTCCACGGGGAAGGCGTCCTGGACGTGGCGGTTGCCCTCGTACTCGCTGGACAGGTGGCCGTCGAAGCCGCCCTCGACCAGCACCGGGACGATCCGGTCGTAGGGGATCGAGTACTCGACCTCGTCCGGGGTCATCTCGTAGAACTTCGCCTGGATGTGCCCGATCAGGGGCATGTGCTCGAGCATCGCCTTGGGGTCGGACCAGATGTAGTGCGTCGCCTGGCGGGCCAGGCCGAAGTCGACCGGGCCGCCGCCGCGGTAGTTGACGACGTCCATGAGGGCGTGGGTGTCGCCGTGGTCGTCGTAGGTCCTGGTGATCAGGTCGACCAGCTCGGGCTTGGCGCCGTCGCGCAGCGCCCGCTCGGAGACCACCCGCGGGAAGCGCTCGACGTAGGTGCCCATGTCGGGCATCAGGCCCAGCGCGGGCGACCCGGTGCGGTACATGACCTCGAGGTGCTCGAGGATCCAGGGGTGCCCGTAGTGGAAGGGCGCATGCACCTCCAGCAGCAGCCGGACGCCCTTCTCCTCGGCGTAGGGCGCCGCCTCCTCCATGACCTCCGGAGGGGTGTTGATGATCGCCCGCACGATGGTCGCGCCCAGCCGGACGGCGACGTCGACGTCCCGGCAGACGGAGGCGACCTGCTCCTCGCGCGTCAGCCACCGGTCGGGGTGCAGCTTGGTGTCGAGGAAGAGGTCGGTCGCGACCGGCGTCGTCCCGTACCGCTCCATCCACGCCGACCACTGCTCGACGAACTCGTCGGTGACCTGCGGGAACCCCGGGATCATCTGCTCGGGGATGATCTCGATGCCCCGTGCGCCGATCTCGCCGGCGACGCGGATGCAGTCCTCGACGGACATCGTGCGGAGGAAGTACTCCTCCTGGAACGAGTAGAGGCTGACGCCCCGCTTGATCTGGTGTGCCGGCGTGGTCACGGTGCTCTCCCGGTCAGGCGGTCGCCGCGGCCAGGCGCGGCGACCGGGGGGCGATGGCCTGTCCGGTGGACAGGTCGAAGAAGTGCAGGGCCGACGGCGGGACGGCGAACTGCGCGCGGGTCCCCTCGCGGACCGCGGTGGTGCCGGCCAGCCGGGCGTGCAGCACCGAGCCGCGGCCCAGTGCCCGCAGGTCCTCGGCGGCGGCCTGGTCGATGTCGGCGGCGATCTCCAGCGTCGCCTCGGTGACCACCGGCTCGGCGTCCACCCGCAGGTGGACCAGCTTCTCCGGCGGCAGGTTCTCCACCAGCTCGACGTCGGCGAGCAGCCGCGGCCACGAGGGGTCCGCGGTGGCCGGGTCGCGCAGCGCCTCGGGGCGCAGTCCCAGGGCCACCGGGGTGGCGTGCGCGCCGGCGAGCGCGGGATAGGCGTCCAGCGTGCCGGCCGGGAGGGCCAGGCGCTGGGAGCCGAGGACGAGCTCGTGCCCGGCGCCGGTGCGGGTCACCGTGGCGCTCATGACGTTCATCGGCGGGGAGCCGATGAACTCGGCGACGAAGAGGTTGGCCGGCGACTCGTAGAGCTCGTCGGGGGTGCCCAGCTGCTGCAGGAGGCCCTTGCGCAGGACCGCGATGCGGTCGCCCATCGTCATGGCCTCGACCTGGTCGTGCGTGACGTACAGGGTGGTGGTGCGGTACTCCCGCTGCAGGCTGCGGATCTCCGCGCGCATCTGGCCCCGGAGCTTGGCGTCGAGGTTCGACAGCGGCTCGTCCATGAGGAACGCCTGGGGCTGGCGCACGATGGCCCGGCCCATCGCGACGCGCTGGCGCTGGCCGCCGGAGAGCGCCTTCGGCTTGCGGTGCAGCAGGTCGGTGAGACCGAGGGCCTCGGCGGCACGCGCGACGCGCTCCTTCGTCTCCTCCTTGGAGACACCGGCGCAGGCCAGCGGGAAGGCGATGTTCTCGCGCACCGACATGTGCGGGTACAGCGCGTAGTTCTGGAAGACCATCGCGATGTCGCGCTGCGACGGGTGCACCTCGTTGACCACGCGGTCCCCGACCAGCAGCCGGCCGTCGGAGATCTCCTCCAAGCCCGCGGCCATGCGCAGTGCGGTGGTCTTGCCGCAGCCGGAGGGCCCGACGAGGACGAGGAACTCGCCGTCGGCGATGGCCAGGTCGAGCTCGGAGACGGCCTGGGTCCCGTCCGGGTACCGCTTGGTGATGCGGTCGTAGGTGATCGATGCCATGACAGCTCCTGGGAGGTGGGGGGACTCAGGACGGGGATGCGGTCTGCCTGCGGAAGTCGACCCAGCCGGGCAGCTCCCAGGGGCGGGTCAGCGCCTCGCGCAGCCGGGCGGCGAGGTCGTCGGCGTCGGGCAGCGGCGAGCTGCGGCCGTCGGCGCGGGCGTAGACGCGGCAGGTGAGGGCAGGCGGCGCGTCCACCGGGAACAGGTCGCGGCGGCCGACCTGGAACGTGGGCGACCCCGGGAAGCCCAGGCGTGCGGCCTCCTCCCGGGAGCGCACCTCGCGCTCGGCGACGTGCACCTCTCCCCTGCCGAGGTCGTCGAGAACGCGCCGGAGGAGGTCGGCGGCCTGCCCGTGGGTCGGGCAGCCGGCCCACCAGAGCAGCTCGACGCGCCACTTGACCGAGCAGCCGGCCGGTGAGGTGACCGGCCGGGCGACCTCGCGGCCGGCCAGCACGTCGGCCAGCGCGGCCCGCAGCCAGGCGGCGTCCTGCGCCGGGTCGTCGTGGTCGCCGTCGGGCGCGCCGGAGTAGCGGAGGACGCCGTCCCGGTCGACGACGAAGACCTCGGGCGTGGCGGTGGCGCCCCACGCGCGGGCGGCGGACTGCTCGGCGTCGCGGAGGAAGGGGCCGGCCACCTCGCCGGCGGCGACGCGGGCCCGCATGCCGTCGACGGAGTCCTCGGGGTGGTCGGTCTCGTCGTTGCTCACCACCTGGACGACGGCGACGTCGCGGTCGGCCCAGTCCCGGGCGACGGCCTGGATCCGGTCGTGCCAGGCGCGGGCGTACGGGCAGCCGTTGGCGGTGAAGACGACGACCGACGCCGCGTGCGCCGCCGGGTCGAGCCGGACGACGACGCCGTCGGTGTCGGGCAGGGCGAGCGGCGGCGCGGGGTCGCCGACGGTGAGCCGGGTCATCGGGCGGTCGCCTCCGTGCGGACGGTGGCGCGCTGCACGAGCGGCACGCCGGGGGCCTGCTGGATGTAGGGGATGCGCACGGCGAGGGCGACCTCGACCACGTGCGCCGCGCCGGGCGTGCCGGCGGTGTCGAGGGCGGCGTCGAGGGTGTCCCGGAGGTCCCACCAGGCCGCGGACGCGGCCGCGTCGGCGAGCGAGCCGGTGAAGCCGCCGACGGCGAGCGCGCGGACGGCCACCGGGGCGCCGTCCACCGTGACGTCCAGCGACTCGAGGCAGGAGACCGGCAGCGAGCGGTACCAGGGCAGGTGCACCGCCACGGTCAGCCGGCCGTCGCGGACCGCCAGCGCGTCGGGGCGCAGGGTCCCCTCGGTCATCGTCACGCGGGCACCGCCGTCCGGGCTGCGGCCAGCTCGGTCAGGAGCGCGACGTGGGCGGTCGTGACGGCCACCGCGTCGGCGTCGGCGCGCTCGAGCAGCTCGTGGCCGCCCCACTCGCTGAGCAGGGCGCCGGTGTAGCCGGCCGCGCCCAGTGCCGCGAGCCAGGCGCCGTGCGGAGCGCGCACGGTCTCGACGTCGGGGTCCCAGAACTTGGCGTGCGCGTGCCGGACCAGCGGGAGGAGGTCCGCCCACGCGGCCGGCGTGGAGCGGCCGCACCGGCCGAGGACCCCCGCGACGAGGATCGACAGCTCCTCCCGCCGCGGGTGCCCGGCGAGGGCCGCGAGCGCGGTGCCGATGCGGGCTCCCGCCGGCCCGTCCTGCGCCCAGGCGGCGTGCACGGCGGCGACGCCGTCGGCGTCGAGTCCGAGCCGCCGCAGGGCGGTGCCGAGCGCGTCCGGCAGCGCCGGGGTCGTCAGGCTGCTGTCGAGCGTGAGGCCCAGGTACGGGCTGCCGGTCGACCGCTGCAGCTCGGCCACCTCGAGGACGGCCGGGGCGTCGGGCGGGGTGGCGCCCTGCACCTCGAAGGTGAGGACGACGCCGAGCCGCTCGGCCTCCGCGGCCACCCGACGCAGCAGCGCGCTGCCCATCCCGAGGGTCGCGCGGACCGCGCCGAAGCCGAGCCGCGCCGCGGCCTCGAGCTGGGGCCGGACGTCGTCGAGGGCCTCGTCGTCGGTCATCGGGCGGCCGGGACGGCGGAACAGGTCGGTGTAGACCCCGAGCGCGGCCGGCACGAGGCCCAGCCGGTCGACCGCCGCGCGGAACGCCCGCTCCTCGCGGGGGTCCACCGCCGGGAAGCCCCGCCACGCCTGGTGGCCGACGACCTCGACCGCCGGGCCGCACCCGGCCGCGGCGACCCGCTCGAGCAGGCCGGGCAGGTCGGCACCGGCGCGCCAGTCGGGCGTCAGCGAGAACAGCGTGGTCCCCAGCACGACCATCTCAGCCGACCTCGACCCAGCTGCGGGTGCGCGAGGACTCGAGGACGGCCTCGGTGAGCCGCGCGGCGCGCAGGCCGTCGGCGAAGGTGGGCAGGCCGTCCGGGCGTTCCCCGGCGAGGGCTGCGTAGGTGTCGGCGACGAAGGCGTCGAAGCAGTCCTGGTAGCCCTGCGGGTGCCCGGACGGGACGACGCTGTAGCGGGCTGCCGCCGGTCCCTCGCCGGCCCCGCGCAGCAGCTGCCGGTTGACCTCGCGGCCGCCGATCCACAGCGAGTCGGGGTGCTCCTGGTCGAAGCACAGCGACTCGGCCGCCGCGTCGACGGAGAACCACAGCCGGTTCTTCCGCCCCTGGCTGACCTGGCTCACCGTGAGGTTGCCGAAGGCACCCCGGTCGGTCTCGAACAGCACCAGCGCGGCGTCCTCGGTGGCGACCGGGCGGCCGCCCCGCTCGGGGACCACGGTGGCGGTGCGGGCGGCGAGTCGGGTGATGCGGTGACCGGCGACGAACTCGACCAGGTCGCACCAGTGGACGCCGATGTCGGCGAAGGCCCGCGACGCCCCTCCGGCGGCCGCGTCGACCCGCCAGTCGTCGTCGCCGTCCTCGGCCAGCCAGTCCTGGAGGTAGGAGCCGTGCAGGAGGCGCACCGGCCCGGCCGTCCCGTCGGCGACGCGGGCACGCGCCTCGCGGACGGTCGGGTAGAAGCGGTAGACGAACGGCACCGTGGCGGTCACCCCGGCCTCGGCGGCCAGCGTGACCAGCTCGGCGGCCTCGGCGGCGTCGACGGCCAGCGGCTTCTCGCAGACCACGTGCTTGCCGGCGGCGATCACCGCGCGCACCAGCGGGGCGTGCGCCGCGTTCGGGGTGCACACGTGCACCACGTCGACGTCGTCGGCGGCGAGCAGCTGCTCCACGGTGTCGGTCGGGTACTCCGCGCCGATCCGCTCGCCGCCGGCGCGCGAGGACTCCGGGGTGGACCCGACCACGCGGGAGACCGTCCCGCCCGCCCGGCGGACCGCCCGGGCGTGGACGGTGCCCATGAAGCCGGCCCCGACGATGCCGGCCCGGATCCGATCGCCCACGGAGGTCTCCTTCGGTCGAGTGTTCGTCACTTGCGTGACCTGGACTACATACTTCTTCCGAGAGTCGGAGAAAGTCAACGCTGCGGGGGCGTGCCCGTGCTGATGCCGGGCATCGGTCCGGGTGATGGAGCAGTGCGTCGGGGCGCGGCCCCGGTCCCCCCGCGCGGCCGGTCCTCCCGCGCGGCCGGTCCTCCCGCGCGGCGGTGGGCGCGGGAGGACCGCGGGACCTACTTGATGCCGCCGGCGAAGCCCTGGATGAACTTCTTCTGCGCGAAGAGGTAGAAGGCCAGGATCGGCACCATCGAGATGATCACGATGGCGAAGATCTTGTTCCAGGCGGAGACCAGCGAGCCGACGTAGTAGTACATCGACACCGGCAGCGTCTGGCTGTCCGAGCCGCCCAGGAAGATCAGTGCGGAGAAGAAGTCGTTCCAGACGATCAGCCCGGTGAGGATCGCCACCGTGCCGGTGGCCGGCGCCATGAGCGGCAGCACGACGCGGAAGAAGACCCGCGCCGGGCTCGCGCCGTCCAGCGCCGCGGCCTCCTCGTAGTCACGCGGGAGGTTGCGGAAGAACCCGGCGTAGAGGAAGACCGCCAGCGGCATCAGCGTGCCGACGTAGAGGACGACCATCCCCCAGAGGGAGCCGACCAGGCCGACCTGCCGGGCGCCGATGTAGAGCGGGATGAGGCCCAGCTGCGTCGGCAGGACGATGGCGACGAGGAACAGGTAGAAGGCGACGCTCCCCCACCGCCGGGTGGTGCGCGCCAGCACGTACGCGGCGAGGGAGCCGAAGGCCACCAGCCCCGCGATGCTCCCCACGGTGATGACCACGCTGTGCAGCAGGGCCATCAGGATGTTGTTGTCGCCGCCCGCGGTGAGCACCTCGGCGAAGTTGCCCACGGTCGGCCGGCTCGGCGGCGCGGACGTGCCGGTCGTGAGCAGCTCCTCGTCGGGCTTCAGGGCCGTGATGACCAGGAAGTAGAACGGCAGCAGCGTGAGCAGGGCGGCGATCCAGACGATCGCCTCGCGCAGCGCCGTCGCCTTCGTGTAGCGGAACATCGAGCCAGCCCCTTCAGGAACGATCCCGGGTGACCGCCTGCTGCAGCACCGAGAAGACGAGCATGATCACGGTCAGCAGGAGGGCCAGCGCGGCGCCGTAGCCGAAGTTGCTCAGCGCAAAGGTCTCCTTGTAGACCTGCGTGGCCAGCGTCTCGGTGGCGCCGGCGGGACCGCCGCCGGTGAGCGCCATGACCTGGTCGAACACCCGCAGGCCCTGGATGAGCATCAGGGTCGAGGCGATGGCGATCGAGGGGCGGACCGACGGCACGGTGATGTGCCGGAAGCGCCGCCAGGTGCTCGCCCCGTCGAGGGCCGCGGCCTCCTCGATCTCCGGCGGCACGGTGGCCAGGCCGGCGAGGTAGATGACCATGACCATGCCGGTGGTCTGCCACGCCATGACGACCAGCACGGCCCACAGGGCCAGCGTCGGGTCGGCCAGCCACGTGCGCGGCTCCATGCCGACCCAGCCGAGGACGTCGTTGAGCGGGCCGTTGAAGTCGAAGATGAACTTCCAGACGTAGGACACGGCCAGCGGGCTGAGCACCACCGGCATGAAGAACAGCACCCGGAGCAGGTAGCGGGTCTTCAGCGTGCGGTTGAGCGCCAGCGCCAGCAGCAGCCCCACGACGTTGGTGAGGACGAGGAAGCCGAACGCCAGGAACAGCGTGTTCTTCAGCGACCCGATCGACGCGGGGTCCTCGAGGATCCGCCGGAAGTTGTCGAGGCCGACGAAGTCGAAGTCGCCGATCCCCGTCCAGTTGGTGAACGCGTAGAGGGCGCCGCCGGCGGTGGCCAGGTAGTGGATGAGCAGCACCGCGAGGATGGCCGGCAGTGCCCACCACCAGCGGCCGTAGGTGATCAGTGGCCGGCTGCGCCGGGAGCGGGCGGGGCGCCCGCTCCCGGCGGCCGGGACCGTGCCCCGGACGACCGGACCGGTGTCCTGCGGAGTACCCATGGTTGCGGTCATCGTCAGTCCCTTGGTCGGTCGGTCCGGGAGTGGGGATCGGCCTTACTGGTCCCAGGCCTGGTCGACGCCCTGGAGCACCGAGTCGATGTCGCCCTGTCCGGCGATCAGGCCCTGGACCCCCGTGGCCAGGGCGTCGTAGACGCCCGGGTTGGGCCAGCTCAGGTTGGGCAGCGGCGCGTAGCTGCCGGACTCCAGGAGCTCCCGCACCGGCTCGAACACCGGGTTGAGGTTCTCGTCGGGACCGGTGATCGCGACGCCGCCCTGGATCTCGGTGAACCGGGCGGCGTTCTCCGGCTCCGCCATCCAGGCCAGGAACTCCTGCGCGGCCTGCTTCTGCGGGTCCTCGGCGGCGGCGTTGATGCTCAGCGCGTAGTTGGAGGAGGCCAGCAGGTAGGGCTCGCCACCCTCGGCCGGCGGGAAGGGCTGGACCTCGAGCGCCAGCCCCGGCGTCGCGTTGTTGAGCTCGTTGGCCGCGGAGCCCGGGAGGAAGCCGCCCAGCGAGGTGCCCTGGGTCATGCCCTGGGTGATGGCGTCGAAGCCGGCACCCGCGGCGCCCTGCTGGAAGCAGCCGGCCTCGTTCATGTCGACGACCGTCTGCAGGGTCTCCTGCCAGCCCTCGCTGTCGGCGAAGGAGACGTCGCCGGCCGCACGCTGCTCGTTCCAGTCCGGGGTCTCGGCGTACACCCGCGTCGCGGAGATCGCCATGGCCATCAGGCCGGGGTTGGGCGGGACCGAGCCGGCGACGACGAACATCGACTTGCCCTCGTCGGCCAGCGGGCCACAGGCGTCGATGAGCCCGTCGGAGTTCTCGGGGATCTCCACGCCGGCGTCGGAGGCGGCCGTCGGGTTCCAGGTCATGCCGACCGGGATGAGGTTGGTCGGCTGGGCGTACACCTCGCCGTCGATGCCGTACAGGGACTCGCTGCCCTCCGGGACCAGCGCCGCGGACTCCTCCCCCAGCGGCTCGAGCAGGTTCGCCTCGGCCAGCGGGAGGACGGCGTTGGCCTGCCCCGCACCGGGCGAGAACATCATGAGGTCGGGCGCGTTGCCGCCCTGCAGCTGCGTGCGGATGGTCAGGCCGTAGCTGTCCGGGGGCAGCGGCTGCGTCTCGATCTGGACACCGGTCTCCTCCGAGTACTGCTCGGCCAGCACGGTCCACGGGTTCTCGGCGCCGCCGCTGGCGTTCTCGAAGGCGAAGCTGAAGCTGTCCGCCGGACCGCCGGAACCGCCGGAGCCGCCCGAGCCGGTGTCGTCGCTCCCCCGCCGCAGGCGGCGAGGGTCAGCGCGCCCAGGGCCGGCAGGGCGAGGAGGACACCGGTGCGGCGGAGCCCCCGGTGGCGATGCTGGGTCATGTGGTGCCTCTCTTCACGTGTCCGGGGACCGGACGACGACTGCGACGGTGGTTCCGAGCGCCGCGTCCGGTCCGAGTCGGATCCCGTCCGCGTGATGGCAACCACATACTTCTGCCAGCCAGCGGAGGAAGTCAATGCAACCTGGACGTAACGCTGGTGATGCGGCACATCAGCCGCAGTGATGACGCAGACCACACCGCAGGTCGCCGGCGAGCGGCCGCGCACGGCTCAGGCCGGTACGCGCTCCGGGGCGGCGGCGAGCTCCGGGCGACCGGACGGGGACCCGGCGGGCAGCCAGCGGGCCAGCCGCTCGGGCGTGAACAGGTTGTCCAGGGCGAGGTGCACGGCGCCGGCCAGCCCGGCGGCCTCCCCCAGCACCGACGGCTCGATGCGCAGCGTGCGCGTGGCCAGCGGCAGCGACCGCCGGTAGACCGACTCGCGGATCGCCGCCAGCACGTGGTCGCCGGCATGCACCACGCCGCCGCCGAGGACGACCAGGCCCGGGTTGTAGAAGCTGACCAGGGTGGCCAGCGTGCCGCCGACCAGGCGCCCCGCCCGGGCGAGCATGGCGCGGGCCGCGGGGTCACCGCGCTCGGCGGCGGCGGTGACGTCGGCCGCGGTCAGGTCGCCCGTCGCGGCGAGGACCTCGGCCATCCCGGGGCTGGCGCCGCTCTCGGCCAGCCGGCGCCCGTCGCGGGCGAGGGCCGCGCCTCCGGCCACCGCCTCGAGGCAGCCGACGTTCCCGCAGCGGCAGATGACCGCGTCGGCCTCGGCGACCGCCACGTGGCCGATGTCGCCGGCACACCCGTTGACCCCGCGGTGCAGCCGCCCGCCGGAGACCAGACCGGCGCCGATGCCGGTGCCGATCTTCAGGTACAGCAGGTCACCGGCCCTCGCCGCGGCCGGGTTGGTGCGCAGCTCCCCGAGCGCGAGCACGTTGACGTCGTTGTCCACCCAGACGGGGACGGCGAACCGGCCGGACAGCCGCTCCCGGATGGGGTGGCCGTCCCAGCCGGGCATGATCGGCGGCGCCACCGGCCGGGAGGTGGCGAACTCCACCGGGCCCGGGACACCCACGCCGATCGCCCACAGCGGCGGCGGGTCGGCGAGCCCGGCGAGCAGCCGATCGACCAGCTCCTCCACCCGGCCGAGGACGACGTCGGGGCCGTCGGCGACGTCGACCTGCTCGTGCACCTGCGCCACCACCCGGCCGGAGAGGTCGGCGAGACCGACCGCCATGCCGGTGGCACCGATGTCGGCACCGGCGACCAGCCCGGCGCGGTCGCGCAGGCGGAGCAGGCGGGGCGCCCGCCCGCCGTTGGACGGCCCGAGCCCGTCCTGGACGACGAGGCCGGCGGCCTCCAGGTGGGCCACCCGCTGGGCCACCACGGTGCGGCCGAGGCCGACGCGCTGGGCGAGCCGGGACTGGGTGATGCCGTTGTCGCTGCGGATGGCGTCGAGGACGGCCACCAACCCGTCCATCCGCTCAACGGACACCGGTCACTCCGTGCCCGCACCGGGTGCTCGCGCTCATCGACGCAGCGTAGCGGGACTTTCGTCCATCTGCGGAAGAAGAACGGCCTCAGTCGGCCGAAGTGGCCCGTCCGCTCAGGCGGGGAGGTCCTCGGCGAGCGGGGCACCGCTCCGGGCGTCGAGGACCGCCGGGAGGTGTTCGGGGCTGAACAGCTCCCCGAGGGCGAACTCCACGGCTCCCGTGATGCCGGCGATCTCCTGGTCGAACGCCGAGGGCTCGATCCGCAGGTCCCGGGTGGCCGCCGGCAGGGCGGACCGGTAGATCTCCTCGCGGATCGCGGCCAGGACGTGGGCGCGGGCCCGCGCGATCCCGCCGCCGACCACCACGAGGTCGGGGTCGAACACGTTGACCAGGGTCGCCAGGCTCCGGCCGATCAGGGTGGCGCTGCGGTGCAGGAGGGCCCGGGCGGCGGCGTCGCCCCGGCCCGCGGCCTCGGTGACGTCGACGGGCCGGATCCGGCCGGTGCGCTCGAGGACCTCGGCGAGGGCGGGGCTCTGCCGCGTCTCGGCCAGCAGCCGGCCGTCCCGGACCAGCGCCGCGCGCCCGGCGACGGCCTCCAGGCAGCCCGTCCGCCCGCAGTGGCAGACGACGTCCCCCGCACCGGGGACCGGCATGTGGTCGATGGCGCCGGCCAGGCCGTGCGCGCCGCGGTGGATCCGGCCGCCGACCACGACCGCCGCGCCGATCCCGTAGCCGCCGCCGAGGTAGACCATGTGCTCCGACGCCGCGGCGACCGGGTTGACCCGCCGCTCGCCCAGGGCCGAGAGGTTGGTCCGGTTGTCCACCCAGACCGGGACGCCGAACCGCTCCGCCAGCTGCTCCCTGGTCGGGTGCCGACTCCAGTCCGGCAGGGTCGGCATCGTCACCCGGACGCCGCTGTCGTGGGCGACGGGTCCGGGCATGCCCACGCCGAAGGACCAGAGGCTCCGGCGGGCGCCGACCTCGTCGACGAGCTCGCCGGCCAGCCGCGTCACGGCCTCGACGACCGGTTCCGGGCCCCACACGACCTCGATCTCCTGCTGCCGGGTCGCGAGGATGCCGCCGGCGAGGTCGGCCACGCCGACGACGAGCTCGTTGGTCGCGATGTCGGCGCCGAGGACGTAACCGGCCTCGGCGTGCAGCCGCAGCCGGCGCGGCGCACGGCCACCGGTCGACGGGCCGAAGCCGTCGGAGACGACCAGACCCGCGGACTCCAGCTCGGCGACGCGCTGCGCGACGACGCTGCGGCCCAGGCCCACCCGGTCGACGATCTGCGGCTGGGTCACATCCGCCGAGCCGCGGACGACCTCGAGCACCGCGGCCAGGCCCGTGTAGCGGTCACTCGGCACGACTGCGTTCCCTCCCAGGTCCGGACTGCACACCATCATCCGTCCCGGCGCCCCGTCGCGGCGCCTCCACGGGACGACATCGTCCCGATGGGGCAGCGTCCGACGACCGCCGTCGCCGTGCGGCCGATGGTGACCCGACCCCTGGACAGCGGTCCGTGACGAGGGTCACAGTGTCGGCTGGGTCAGGGGGAGAGCGTCACAGGCCCTGGGAGCGCTCGCCGATCGTGACCTCGGGCGCCCTCTGCCGCACCCACTCCCTCGGAGGACCCACGATGCGAACCGTCGTCCGAACCTCGATCACGATCGCTGCCGGAGCCGGGCTGTTCCTGGCGGGCACCGGCGTCTCGTCGGCCGTTCCCGAACCCGGCGGCTGCCCGCCGTCGCAGCGGCTCATGACCGAGGACGACCTCGTCGCCTACGGCGTCGACGTGATCGGCCTGTCGCTCGGGGAGTCGCAGGAGCAGGTGGACCTGATCCTGTCCGCCGTGGACAGGAACGGGGACCGCACGGTGTGCTTCAGCACGTCGAACAAGAACTTCGCTCCGCACGGCAGGTCGAACGACAACAACGCCAACGTGGGGAACGCGGCGCGCTGAGGGAGGGTCAGGCGGCCTTCCGGTTGCTCTTGGCGAGCACCGCGTCGGCCTTGCTCAGCTTGACCAGGCGTCGCTTCTTGACCGTGTAGCCCGGCGGGAGCGTCCCCTCGGCGAGGGCGCGGATGGGACACCGCTTGCAGCGCGGCTTGTCCTGACAGCACTTCTTCTTGGGCATGCCCGCCGACTTGGCCACCCGGTGAGGTTAGCCTCTCCTTCGCGAGTGCTGGACAGGCGCCGCCGGGTGACCGGCTAGCGTCCGGTGACCGCCACCGCACACGTCCGGGAGTCCCGATGGCCGCCCCCGCCTTCGTCGAGCTGCTCAACACGCAGATCGGCAACGAGTTCGCCGCGCACCAGCAGTACGTCGCCTGCGCCGTCTACTTCGACCAGTTGACGATGCCACGGACGGCGCAGCTCTTCTTCGACCAGGCAGTCGAGGAGCGGCAGCACGCCATGATGATGGTCCGCTACCTGCTCGACTCCGACGCGCCGGTGCGCATCCCCGCCGTCCCGGCCCCGGTCAACGAGTTCCCGGACGTCGTCGCGCCGGTCGCCCTGGCCCTGGAGCAGGAGAAGCGGGTCACCGAGCAGATCGGCGCGCTGATCGGCGTCGCGCGGCGGGAGGACGACTTCGCCTCCGACCAGTTCATGCAGTGGTTCATCAAGGAGCAGATCGAGGAAGTCAGCAAGATGAGCGACCTGCTGACGATCGTGAAGCGCTCCGTGCACGACCTGGAGACGATCGAGGACTACGTGCTCCGGGAGGTCACGGCCGAGGCCGCCGACCCCACCGCGCCGCCGGTCGCGGGGGCCTGAGCCGTCCCCACCGGTCCGCACGTCCCCCGCACCTGGCCCGGACGCGTGCCCACCTGGCCGCCGCGGCGCCACCGCAGCTCGTCGCCGTCTGCGGCATCGTGCCCCCGCTGCCCGGCCTGGCCGTCTCCCACGGCCTGTCCGCCGTCGTCGTCGACGCGCGGATCGACGAGCTCGCCGCCCTCGTCGGGACCGCCGCCCTCGGGCGCGCCCTGGCCGCCGGCGTCACGCTGGGCGAGTACCTCGGCAGACCGCTCAGCGGCGTGCGGGACCGCTACGACGAGCGGGTCCGCCGGCGCGCCATGACCACCGGGTGAGGTGCACACGGACCCAGCCCGCTCGCGCCGAGACGCCTCCGACCGACTTGGAGCCGGCAGCAGGGCAGGTCGGTGGACGTTCCCGCCCAGGGTGGGCAGGACGACGCCCGTCCGCTCCTCGGGTGGAAGGCTCCGACGGCAGTCAGGGGCCGTGTCCGGATCTCTCCGGACACGGCCGCTGACCTGCGTCTCGCTGTCGGGTTGACAGTATGTGGACCTGCGCCCCTTGACCCCCCCGGTCACAGTCGAGGGGTTCGCCACGGTTCGCGACCGCGCGATCAGTGCAGGTCAGAGGCACCTGACGTTCGCCGGCAACCGGCCCGATGCCCCATCGTTCGGAGCGCGTTGCTGTACTGGTTGCTGTACCACTCCCACGAACCCGGGCGTGTCGTTCACCTCAGCGCCGCTCCAACAGGGGTCCATCTCGCGGCGCCGACCACGATGCCGGGTTCAGCCTCGCGCGGGGCAATCGCAGGGGTCGCTCGTGGCCCCGACCAACGGCGCACTCAGGGCCCGCACCTGCGCGTCGCGAACGCGGAGCAGTCGATCTCCATCGACGATGAGACTGACGCCGTTCGCATGACCGAGGTAGACGCCTTCTGCGGGGGCTCCCAGGGGGCCTGTCTCCGAGGCCCAGGCTATGCAGACACGCCTCGCTTCGAGGCCGACTACGCGTTCGATGGGGAATTCCGTACGACCGTTGCGCAGGATGTCCTCCGCAACGTCGGCCCCGAAGGTTCGTGCGAGCACTGCAGCGTAGCCCAGGGCTACGAGCACGAACGCGAGGATGGCGGCCGCATGACGCCATCCAGCGATCATTCGAAAGAGCGAGTAGACGACAGCGAAGAAGATCAGAGAGACACCGGCGGCCACGATGGCATGCTCCGGGCTCCATCCGCCGAGTTCGTATGACCCGACGAGGAACAGGAGGATCGCAGGAATGGCCGCACACGAGGCGGCAAGAATCCTGGTCTCGAACTCGACCCGCCTGATCTCGGCCCGCTTGCGTACCACTCCGCCACCGCGCGCCTGCGCCGGACTCCTCGCAAGTCGACCCGCCAGCAGGACGGCGAAGATCCTGAGGATGACCACGTACACAAAGGCAGTACCGACGATGTACGCCCCGAGGATCGCCGCTCTCGCGACCAGGGTGGCCTGGTTGACTCCAACTTCCTCGGGAGACGTCCCCAGTTCGCTCAGCATGGAGTAGGTGAACTCGTACAGAACCACGTAGGCGATGCCGGCCAGCACGCTCAACGTGAAGCTCACATTGGCGGGAGTGAGCCATCCTGGCCATTCTCGACGCCGCAGGATCCGGCGCTCGTCCGCACGTAGCCAATAGGGCTTACCCGCGGCGCTGTCCATGTCTTGCTCCGGTCGAGGACGGGTGCGGCAGGGGCGCGCCCCACGGACTGGCGTGCCCGCCATGGCTTGAGGCGTGCCTCCGGCAGTAAGCATGGCGGTCTGATCGACCGCCGACGTCATCCCTCCCTGCTGTGCACGGGCGCTGTCGACGAAAGCCGAATCCGCCTACCGCTCGCAGAACTCCTGGGCGTTCCGTCAGGCCGTCAGGGCAGGAAATCCGCTCCGGCCGCGCTGATCTCCATCGTGTTGGCGGCGTCAGTGGTACCCGAGAAGCGCACGCCGAGCGTGAGGCCGACCCCCCACAACACCTCCGGACGGTTCGGCACCGAGAACCGCAACATGGTGAAGGCCGATGGCGCGAGGTCCAGGCCGTCGTGGTTGGCGATCCGCTTCTCGCCGTCGAAGACGTGGACGTTGGTGATGTCCGCGGACGTGCTGTTGCTGCGCATCCGCACCAGTACCGAGTCGATGGCCAAACGGTTGTCGTCGACGATCACAGGGGTCGGGATGCCGAAGTGCAGCCAGTTCGTCGTGTTTTGCTTGCCGACGAGACGGATGTAGAACCCGGCCCGCCATTCGCTCTTGATGTTCTGCGGAACCTCGACGGCCACCGCGTGTCCGTGGGTCCAGCTGGCCTGCTCGAGTGCCATCCGAGTTCCTCTCCCGGGTCGGATTCGCCGACCGCAGTGGTCAGTCGCGCCCTTCCAGTACGTCGCGGGACATGTCGCGGATCAGGTCCGAGTCGCTGGCCTCGGCGAGGTGTTGCAGCTTCTCCGCCAGCCGCGGGCCCGGACTGCGGTCGAGCGCTCGCAGCGCGACCTTCTCGACCGCGACGTCGCCGCGGCCGAGCAGCATCTCCGCGACCGGCTCACGCCGATCGGGGGCCAGGTTGCGCAGCCCCGAGGCCGAGGCCGCCTGCAGTACGGGATCGGCGCTCGCCGCAGCCCGCTGCACGACCTCTGCACCGCCGGGGAGCAGGCTCGCGGTGTAGACGGCCTTCGACGCGATCATGACGTCGTCCGACTCGGCCAGCTCGGCGACGGCCGGGACGTCGGTGGCGTCGAGCCGGGCCGCGAGCGCCGCGTAGTCCGGTTCCTCGTTGCTGAGGAGCAAGCGGAGTTCCTCGCGGGTGACAGGCATGTCGGCACTCCCGACTGTGTCTCGGACGGCGTGGGCTGGTCACGGATCGATGGTGATCGGGCTGTTGCGCATGGTGGTCACCTCGGCGGCGACCAGATCTGGCGGCGGGTTGGTGATGTTGTCCGTGCCGTTCCCGGTCATCAGGCGGTCGTTGTCGTTGACGTGGTTCAACCCGAGCACGTGACCGATCTCGTGGCCGAGGGTCCACCGGCTGGCACCGCTGGCCACGACCGCGCCCGGCTGCCCCGCCGGATGTGCGGCGCAGCCGTTCGTGGGCGGATCAGTGGCCTGCACGAAGTAGGCGACGACCTCGTTCGCGCCGACGCCGTTGCGGTTGCTGAACAGGGTCCGCTGTTCGGCGGTGGTGTTGCCCCGCGTGCAGCCACCGACGTCGACCACGTCCAATGCGGGGAGGTTGAGGGTCTCGTCGCCGGCCCGGACGATCCGGAATCCCTGGGGCTCGTAGACGTCGCGCATCGCAGCGACCATCTGGTCGATGGTGAAGCGGGTCGGGGCAGTCAGCGTCTTCACGTGCAGGCGCACCGTCTCCACCAGGGTCAGGTCGGCGCCGACCGCGCTGAACTCCATGGTGTTCTGCGAGGCGGTCGTCCCGTCGAAGCGGACGCCGACCGTGATGCCGATCCCCCACAGGACGTCGGGCTTGCCCGGCACGGTGAACCGGTCGAAACCGAAGCCGGTGTGCGACAGGTTCAGGTCGTCGAACGCCGCGATCCGCGTCTCGCCGTCGAAGACGTGGACGTTCGTCACCTTCGCTGCGGCCGAGTTCGCGCGGAAGCGCAGCATCACGGAGTCGATCATCTGACGCTTGCCCTTGACGATGACCGGAGTGGGGACGGCGAAGTGGAACCAGTTCGTGGAGTGCGACTGCCCCACAGCGCGTACGTAGAAGCCGGCACGCCACAGCGAGGCGAGCTGGTCGGGCCGCTCGACCTCGATGGTGTGCCCGTGCGTCCACACGGCCTGCGTGATCATCTGCCCCCTCCGCGAGTCGAACGACCGAACTCCACGCGCGTCACCTTCACCTCAGGTGTCAAGCCAGTAGCCGCGACCGTTCCAGTCGTCCGTCACGGATCCGTCACCGGCCCGTCGTGACGAGTCCCTCGGGTCAGGGACCCGTTTGTCCGGGTCGGGGCATCCGTGTGGTGCACCAGCCACGGGGCGCGAGTCCATAGCGGGAGGAGCGACCTCCGCCGGCCGAGTGGACTACGACACGAAGAACTGGAGAAGGACCGGAGGACCGAGCTGACCGGTGTCGACCGAGTCCGCCGTCGGGGACATCAGACGGACGGCGCCGCTGGGAGGTCGTCCAGGAGTACCTCGGGCACTCCTCGTACGCGATCACGGCGGACATCCACAGCCACGTGGGTCCGGCCCAGCAGCGCCAGCCGGCCGACCGGCTCGACCAGGCGCTGCGCCGCTGACCGCTGCCGTCCGCGCGCCGCGTCGCTGTACCGGTTGCTGTGCTCACGCGAGAGGCGGGCCACCCTCGTCGGGTGACCCGCCTCTGACCTGCACTGTCGGGCTGACAGGATTTGAACCTGCGACCCCTTGACCCCCAGTCACGTTCGAGGGGTTCGGGGCTGTTCACCGACATCCCGTTCATGCAGGCCAGAGCTTCGCGCCATTCGTCCGCGTCCGCCTCGGTTCGCTACGGCTCGCCCGCGTTGCTGTACCGGTTGCTGTACTTCTCCCCCGCGCTCGGGCGCGTCAACTGCCGGCAGCACACCCAGCCGCTCGCCAGGGATGGCAGCGGACGGCCAGGAGGGCGATGTCGTCGTCGGCGCGGCCGCGGACGATGCGGCGGCGGGGCCACCCGAGGCCGGCGAGGTCGCCATCGAGCAGGTCCTGCCGGCCTTCGAGGATCGGGCGTCCAGCGCGCTGCTGCACGGCGGAACCTCGATCCAGGTGACCGTGACCGCTGGCCACCACGGATGACGGTTCGAGGCTCGCGACGCCGCGGTGACCAAGCCGCCGGCGGTGGGGCGTGAGGCCCGGGAGGCCCGCGGGCGAGGCCACTTCCTTCGGTCCGGCTCCGAACCCGTCTGCGGTCCGCGGACTCGCTCCCCGCCTGCCCTTCGTCGCCCCAGGCGCTCAGGCCTGGCATTCGTGCCCGCCACCCGATCACTCGACTCACGAAGTCGAGGCTGCAGGCCCGCCTGGTCCTGTCGCTCCAGGACCCGCCGGACCGATGGGGCGGCGACCCGTCGTCCCGGCTGTCCACGGGCATCGCCTCCGCCGAGTCCTGCTGAGCGTGACCGTCCAGCGAGAGCGGGGCAGCGCCCCACTCTCCGGTGAACTGCGCGTGCACGGAAATCGGTCGGGTGCACACCGCACCCGCCCGTCAATACCGCCCTGTCAGTCGCGCGTCATGATCGCAACTCGGGGCGCGTAAACAATTCCGAGCAATGACGAAACAGCGGGTACATCGCCGGGAATCACGGTGCACCTAGCTTTCGCCTGGCACGCAGGGACGCGCGCATTCCCGCTCCTCCCGCCCACCCAGGAGAATCCAGATGGCTCAACGCGAGGCGGTTCACAATCCGCCCCCGGCCGGTCCGTCGGCCCCGGACTACGCCACCGGCCGGAACGTCGACGCCGCGACCCGAGAGACGCTGGAGGACTACACCCTCCGGTTCGCCCCCCGGCACTACCGGCGGTGGGGCCCCGGGGTCGTCGCCGTCTCCGCCCTCGGCGGGATCGCCTACCTCGCTGATTTCGCGATCGGGGCCAACATCGGGATCGCCTACGGCACCACCAACGCCCTGTGGGGCATCGCGATCTTCGCCGTCGTCGTCCTGCTGACCGGCTTTCCGCTGGCCTACTACGCGGCCCGTTACAACCTCGACCTCGACCTGGTGACCCGCGGCAGCGGCTTCGGCTATTACGGCTCGGTCGTCACCAACGTCATCTTCGCGACGTTCACGTTCATCTTCTTCGCCCTCGAGGGCGCCATCATGGCCCAGGGGCTGGAACTCGGGCTCGGCATTCCGCTGTGGCTGGGGTATGCGCTGTCCACCGTGCTCATCTTCCCGCTGGTCATCTACGGGATGAAGGCACTGGCCACGTTGCAGGTGTGGACGACACCGCTGTGGCTGGTGCTCATGGTGCTCCCGTTCGGCTACCTGCTGATCAGCCACCCGGAGTCGGTCGGGGACTTCTTCGCCTACCAGGGTGAGGACGGGACGGCGCCGAGCGTCGGCTCGGCGCTGCTGGCCGCCGGTGTGTGTCTGTCACTGATCGCGCAGATCGCCGAGCAGATCGACTACCTGCGGTTCATGCCGCCCAAGACCGCGGCCAACCGGCGCCGGTGGTGGGCCGCCGTGCTCCTCGCCGGCCCGGGCTGGGTGCTCTTCGGTGCGGCCAAGCAGGTGATCGGCCTGTTCCTGGCGGTGTACCTGATCGCCAACGTCGCCGACTCGGCGGCGATCGCCAACCAGCCGGTGCACCAGTTCCTGGAGATCTACCAGGACGTCGTGCCGGCCTGGCTGGCGATGACCCTGGCCGTCGTCCTGGTGGTGATCAGCCAGGTGAAGATCAACGTCACCAACGCCTACTCCGGGTCGCTGGCCTGGACGAACTCCTTCACCCGCGTCACCGGGCACTACCCGGGCCGGCTGGTCTTCCTCGGCGTGAACCTGCTGATCGCGCTCGTGCTGATGGAGGCGAACATGTTCGACTTCCTCAACACGATCCTGGGGTTCTACGCCAACTGCGGCATCGCCTGGGTGGTGGTCGTCGCCAGCGACATCGCTATCAACAAGTACCTGCTGGGAATCTCCCCCAAGGAGCCGGAGTTCCGGCGCGGCATGCTTTACGCGGTCAATCCGGTCGGGTTCGCGTCGATGCTCATCTCCGCCGGTGTCTCGATCCTGGTCTTCTTCGGCGGCCTCGGTGAGACCCTCCGCCCCTACTCGCCGCTGGTGGCGATCGTCCTGGCCCTGGTGCTGCCCCCGGTCTTCGCCGTGGCCACCCGTGGGCGCTGGTATCTGCGGCGCACCGACGACGGCATCGACCTGCCGATGTACGACCAGGACGGCAACCCCTCCGACCAGGTGCTCACCTGCCACGTCTGCGGCCAGGACTACGAGCGACCGGACATGGCCGCCTGCCAGGCGCACGGCGCCCACATCTGCTCGCTGTGCCTGTCGACCGACCGGACCGGCGAACACGTCCTGCCCGAGCAGCAGCCGGCGCGGGTCATCCAGCCAGCCGCGATCAGCGAGCCGACCCGGTGACGTGCGGGAGCCTCCCCATCGGCGCCCGCCCCGGACGGGGGACCTGCACCGGACTGCAACGGTCCAACCCGACTGCGACGTCGAGCCGTCGGCCGCAGGCCCGGGTCGTCCTGACCCGGGCCCCGGGATGCCGTAGCCCGGCTTCGATCCAGCAGTCCCGCCGGCACGGAGGCGGCGGGCCGGTTCCCCTCGACCCCGTCCACCACTGCAACGAAGGAGCTCCCGTGCCCGAGGTCATCTTCGAGGTCAATCGTGATCTGAGTGTGTCGATGCGCGACCAGGTGGTGCCCGGGCACAACCGCTGGCACCCGGACATCCCTCCGGCGGCGACGGTCAAGCCCGGCGCCTCCTACCGGATCGAGTGCAAGGACTGGACGGACAACCAGGTCCGCAACAGCGACGACGCCGATGACATCCGAGACATGAACATCGACCCCTGTCACATGCTCAGTGGTCCGTTCGCCATCGAAGGCGCCGAGCCCGGCGACCTGCTGGTCGTCGACATCGTCGGCATCGGCCCGTTCCCGGAACAGCCCTGGGGCTACACGGGGGTCTTCGCCAAGGAGAACGGTGGTGGCTTCCTCACCGACTACTCCCCCGGGGCATCGAAGGCGATCTGGGACTTCGACGGCATCTGGACCAGCTCCCGGCACGTGCCCGGTGTCCGCTTCATCGGCAACTCCCATCCCGGCCTCTTCGGCTGCGCCCCGTCCCCAGACCTGCTCACCGAGTGGAACCGCCGCGAGCAGGCCCTCATCGACGCCAATCCCGACCGGGTCACCGGAGACGCCCCCGCCCACCCCGGCGACGTCCCCGGTGCACCTCAGGTCCCTGCCCTCGCCCTCCCGCCGCTGCCTCAGGAGGCACTGCTGGGCACGCTGTCCGGCAGCGCGTTCGACCAGGCCGCCGCAACGGCATGCCGCACCATCCCGCCCCGCGAACACGGCGGGAACGTCGACATCAAGGACCTCGGCGTGGGCAGCCGGGTCTACATGCCCGTCTACGTTCCCGGGGCCAACTTCTCCATCGGCGACCTGCACTTCGCCCAGGGCGACGGGGAGATCACCTTCTGCGGCGCCATCGAGATGCCCGGCTTCATCGACCTGCACTTCGACCTGATCAAGGGCGGGATGGACCGCTACAAGCAGACGATGCCGTTCTTCAAGCCCGGCCGCGTCGGCCCGAACTACTCCGAGTTCATCACCTTCGAGGGCATCAGCGTGGAGGACGGCCGCAACTACTACATGAACGCCACCGTCGCCTACCGCCAAGCCTGCCTCAACGCCATCAACTACCTGATGCCCGCCATGGACTGGACCTTCGAGCAGGCCTACCTGTTCCTCGGCGCCGCTCCCGTCGAAGGACGCATCGGTGGCGTGGTCGACATCCCCAACAGCGCCGTGTCCCTGAGCATCCCGCTGTCCATCTTCGACCGGAACATCCTCCCCGGCGGCGCCGGCGGCGGGCGCGACCTGACCGCCGACTGACCGGCCCACAGGAGTCCACCGTGCCCGTGTACGAGTTCCGCTGTCCTGGATGTGGCCCCTTCGACCTGCAGCGCTCCATGCAGCAGGACACGGACGGCGCGTGCTGCCCGACCTGCGCCCGGGCCGCCCCGCGCAGCTACGCCGTCGGCGGCGCAGTCGGCCTGGCCGGTCCACTGCGGGGCGCCGGGCGGGCGGACCGCGCCCGGGTGGACCGGGCGCACAGCGGTGAGCCGAGGGTCACCGCCGGCCCGGCGGAGCGACGGCTGCCCCGGTCCGCCGGCCACGGCCACTGAGCCCCGGGAGGCTGACAGCCTCCGACTCTCGACGATGGGATCCCCGTGCCGTTCGTGTCCCGACTGTCCACCACCCCCCTCAAGGGAACGGCGTTGCACTCCCAGGCAACGGTGACCCTCACCGAGAACGGAGTGGCCGGCAACCGCCGGTTCCACCTGATCGACGCGCGAGGTGGGCTGTTCAACGGCAAGCAGCACGGGCCGCTGGTCCGGCTGACCGCTGAGTTCGAGGCGTCGAGCGGGCAGCTGACCATCCGGTTTCCCGGCCGGGGACCGGTGACCGGTACCGCGGTCGAGCTGGGCGAGGCGGTCACGACCGACTTCTACGGGCGGGGCGTCGCCGGCCACGTCGTCGAGGGCGCGTGGTCGGCTGCCCTGTCCGACCACGTCGGGCAGCCGGTGCGACTGGTCGCGGTGGACCGACCCGGGGACGCTGTCGACGTCCACCCGGTCACCCTGGTGTCCACCGCGACGATCGAGCATCTCCGCGCGATGGCTCCCGACGGGGAGCGGATGGATCATCGACGGTTCCGGATGCTGATCGAGGTCGACGGCTGCGGGGTGCACGAAGAGGACACCTGGGCGGAGCGGCGGCTGCGGGTGGGCGGGGCGCTCCTCCGCGTGGTGGGCCCGGTGCCCCGTTGCGTGGTGACCAACCAGGACCCCGACACCGGGGTGGTGGACGCCAGCACCCTCAAGGCCATCGTTCGGTACCGCGGCGCGCTGGCGCGCGACCTGAGGACTCCCGTCGCGCACCTGCCGGACAACGGCGCGGTGGTCTTCGGGATGTACGCCACTGTCGAGGAGCCCGGCGAGGTCGCCCTGGGCGACAGCGTCGAGCCGGTGGTGGCCGACGTCCTGGCCGGCTCCTGACGGGCGCTCCCCACGACGACGGCGGTACGGCTGCGCCGCAGACGTCCACCTGTGTCCCACCCCGACCGGAACGGGAGGTCGTCCAGGAGCCCTCGGTCACTCGTCGTACGCCATCACGGCGGACATCTACAGCCACGTCGGTCCGGCCCAGCAGCGGGAGGCGGCCGACCGCCTCGACCAGGCGCTGCGGTGGTGACGGTTGTCGTCCTCGCGCCGCGTTGCTGTACCGGTCGCTGTCCTGACGCGAGAGGCGGGCCGGCCTTCTCGGCCGACCCGCCTCTGACCTGCGGTTTCTCTGTCGGGCTGACAGGATTTGAACCTGCGACCCCTTGACCCCCAGTCAAGTGCGCTACCAAGCTGCGCTACAGCCCGAGCGCCGGGCGGCTCGCACCGCCCGATCGCTGCGTGGAGCAGGTTACCGCACCCGCTCCCCCGACCGGACCGGTGGTCAGCCGCGCGCCGGAGCGGGGTGGCGGACGTCGAGGTCGACCACCTGCCACCGCCGGTCCAGGGCGGCGCCGTCGTGCGTCACGAGCAGGACGGCGCGCGGATCGCGGGCCAGCAGGTCCAGGACGCGGGCGGACAGCTCGGCGTCGAGGTGCGCCGTCGGCTCGTCGAGCACCAGGACGTCGGCGCGGCTGAGCAGCGCCCGCGCCAGCGCCACCCGGGCGCGCTCCCCCGCCGACAGCCGCTCGCCGCCCTCCCCCACCCAGCCGTCCAGCCCGAGGGTCGCCGCGACGCCGCCGAGCCCGACGCCGGCCAGGACGGCGAGCAACTGGTCGTCGGTGGCGTCGCCGCGGCCCAGGCGGAGGTTGCCGGCGAGCGTGCCGCCGAGGACCTGCGGCGCCTGCGCCGACCAGGCCAGCCGGGACCGGACGCCGGCGAGCGGGAGCCGGCGCAGGTCGGTGCCGCCGAGGGTGACCCGGCCGGCGTCGGGGTCCCGCGCGCGCAGGGCGAGGGCCAGCGCGCTGCTCTTGCCGGCACCGCTGCGGCCGGTGAGCGCCACCTTGGCGCCCTCGGGCACGTCGAGGTCGAGCCCGGTCAGCGCGGGGTGTCCCGCACCGGGGTACGTGAGCGTGACGTCCTCGAAGCGCAGCGCCGACCCCAGGGGCAGCGGCAGCGGGGACTCCGGATCGGTCACCGCGGGGCGCTGGGCGGCGAGGGCCTGCACCCGCCCGGCCGCGGCCCGGATCCCGCCCGCGGCGGCCCAGGCCGCGCCCAGCCCGCCCACCGCCTCGAAGGCGCCCAGCACGCCGAGCGCGCACGCGGCGAGCAGCAGGGGCGACGTCGTCCCGGCGGCGACGTCGCTGCCCACCAGCCACAGCGCCGCGACGACGCCCAGCCCGGGCACGCCCTCCCGCAGCAGCGTGGTGACCGCGGCGAGCCGGGCCGACGCGCGCTCCGCCGCCTCCTGCCGGTCCAGGTGGCCGTCGAGGGCATGCAGGGCCGTGGCGCCGCCGTCGCCGGCGAGGTGGTCGGCCAGGCCGCGCACGAGGTCGAGGGTGTCCGCGGCGACGTCCGCGTCGGCCCGCGCGGCGGCGAGCGCGGCGCGCCGGCCGGCCCGCGCGGCGGCCGCCGGGACGAGCACGCCCAGCGCGAGCAGCAGCACGGCGAGGACGGCGGCCGTGACCGGGGACACCAGCGCGGTGAGCGTGACCGCCGTCCCGCCGGCCAGCACCGCCACCCCGGCCGGGGCGACGAGGCGGACGACGACGCCCTGCAGCTCGTCGACGTCGGTGCGCACCCGCGACAGCAGCTCACCGCCCCGCACCCCGGTGAGCGCGGCCGGCGCGAGCGGGACCAGCCGCTCCAGCACGCGGGCGCGCACCCGCGCCACCAGCCGCAGCGTGACGTCGTGGGTCACCAGCCGCTCGGCGTAGCGGACGGCGGCCCGCGAGATGCCGAACAGCCGGACCCCGGTGATCAGCGGCATGAGGACGAGCAGGCTCGAGGGGCGCTGCGCCGCGCCCGTGATCAGCGCACCCGAGGTGGCCAGCAGCGCGGCGCCGCAGAGCACGGTGACCGCCCCGAGGACGACGGCGAGCGCCGTCCGCGGCAGCCGGGCCAGCGCCAGCACCTCCCTCACCGCGGCACCACCGCCGTCCGCAGCCGGCCCTCCTCCAGCGCGACCACCCGGTCGTGCAGCGCCAGCGGGGCGGGCCGGTGGGTGACGGTGACGACGGTGCGCCCGGCGGCGAGGTCGGCGAGCGCGACGAGCACCTCCCGCTCGGTGGCCGCGTCGAGCTGGCCGGTGGGCTCGTCGAGCACCAGCAGGGCGGCGTCCTGGACGAAGGCGCGCGCCAGCGCCAGCCGCAGGCGCTCCCCGCCGGACAGCCGCGCACCGTCCTCGCCCAGCGGCGTGGCGGTGCCCTGCGGCAGCCGGCGGACGAGGTCGAGGGCACCGGCGCGGGCGAGCGCCCGCTCGACCTCCGCGTCGGTGGCGGCGGGCCGGCCGAGCCGCACGTTGTCCGCGACCGTGCCCGGCAGCAGCCACGGCCGCTCGGGGACGTAGGCGACCCGGGCCCGCCACGCGTCCGGGTCCAGGTCGGTCAGCGGGACGCCGTCGACCAGCACGGTGCCGGCGTCGGGGACGGCGAAGCCCAGCAGCAACCGGACGGCGGTGGTCTTCCCCGCGCCGCTCGGCCCGACCAGCGCCGTCCGCGACAGCGGCGGGAGGTCCAGGTCGACGTCGCGGAGGGCGACCCGGTCCCCGTACCGGACCGTGACCCCGCGCAGCTCCAGCGACGGCACACCCGGCGGGACCGCGTGGCAGCCGCGGGCCGGCCCGGGCGCGTCCAGGAGGGCGAACACCCGCTCCGCGGCCGGTCCGCCTTCCAGGCTCGCGTGCCGGTCGGCGCCCAGGGCCCGCAGCGGCGCGAAGAACTCCGGGGTGAACAGCAGGACCAGCAGCGCGCGCTCCAGCTCCAGCTGCCCCTGGAACAGCCGCACGCCGACCGTCACCGCCACCAGCGCCGTGCACAGCACCGCGCCGAACTCGAGCACGAAGCCCGACAGGAAGGCGGTCCGCAGCAGCCGCATCGTGCTGACCCGGTGGGCCTCGCTCACCTCGGTCAGCCACCGGGCGCTGCTGCGCGCCCGCCCGTAGAGCACGAGGGTCGGCAGCACCCGCAGCGTGTCGACGAGGACCGCGCCCAGCTGCGCCAGGGTCTCCCACGAGCCGCGGGCGGCCCGGGAGGCGAGGGTGCCGGTGAGCCACAGGAAGACGAGCACGAGCGGACCGGTCAGGAGCAGCAGGCCGCCGCTGGCCGGGTCGAGGACCAGCACCGTCCCGGCCACCAGCGGCGGGACGACGGCCGCCGTCGCCGCGCCGGGCAGGAGCCGGCCCACGACGCCGTCCAGCTTCCCGACGCCCTCGGTGACCGTGGTGGCCAGCTCACCGGCGCGCTCGCCGGCCGCGTGCGCGGGGCCGAGGGCGGTCAGCTTCCGCAGCAGGTCGGCGCGCAGGCCCCGGCGGACCCCGGCGGAGGCGCGGGCGGCGGTGCGGTCGCGCAGGCCGGCCACGCACGCGCGCGCCAGCCAGGCGGTGAGGGCGCCGGCCAGCTGTGCGGACAGCGCGGCCGGTGCCGCCTGCCCGGTGGCCACCCGGGACACCACGACGGCGACCAGCGCCCACTGCACCACGAGCAGCGCCCAGGTCAGCACGCCGAGGAACGCGCAGAGCAGCACGAGCCGGCGCGGCCCGGGCAGCGCGAGCAGGCGGCCGGTGGGTCCCCGCACGGTCAGTAGCCGTGGTTCAGGGCGCCCTCGTCGGGCCGCACCCGCTCCCGGAACACGTAGTAGTTCCAGATCTGGTAGCCGATGATCAGCGGCAGGAAGATCGCCCCCACCCAGGTCATGAGCACGAGCGTGTAGTGCTGGCTCGCCGTCTCCCGCAGCGTCAGGCCGAAGTCCGGGTCCAGGGTCGAGGGCAGCACCTCGCCGCGGGTGAACAGCGCGATGAACACCGTCACGGTGGCGAACAGGACGGTCAGGCCGCTCATCGTGAACGCCAGCGTGTCCCGTCGCCGCGACAGCGCCAGCCAGATGCTGGCCAGGGTGAGGAACGCCGCCACCGGGAACGCCCACGGCACCACGCCGAAGTCCTCGAAGAGGTCCTCGGTCACGTACCCCATGACGACGAAGGCCACGATCGCCACCGTGGCCAGCGCTCCCCACCGCAGCGCCGCCCGGCGCGCCCGGTCGTAGAGGACGGTGTCGGTGTGCAGGCGCAGCAGCAGGAAGTTGGCGCCGTGCAGCATGAACAGCAGCAGCGTGGTGGCCCCGCCGACCAGCGAGAAGGGCGAGAACATCGCGGCGAAGCCCCCCTCGACCCGGCCGTCGCCGTCCACCGGCAGCCCCTCGATGAGCTTGGCCATGATCACGCCCCACAGGAACGACGGGACGAGGCTGCCGCCGAAGGACATCCAGTCCCAGAACGCCCGCCACCGCGCGCTGTCGACCTGGTTGCGGTACTCGAAGGAGACCCCGCGCAGGAGCAGGGCCAGCAGGATCAGCACGAACAGCGGGTACATGCCGCTGAACACCGCGCCGTACCAGACCGGGAAGGTGGAGAACATCAGCCCGGCGGCGGCGATCACCCAGACCTCGTTGCCGTCCCAGAACGGCCCGATCGTGCCGGTGAGGGCCCGCTCCTCGGGCTCGGTCCGCGCCAGCATCGGCCGCAGCAGGTCGACGCCGAAGTCGAAGCCCTCGAGGAAGAAGTAGAGGGTGAACGTCAGGGCGATCAGCCAGAACCACAGCGTGACGAGGTCCACCGTCAGTTCCTCTTCTCGTACTCCTGGAACCCCGTGCCCTCGTAGTCCGGCGCGGGGGCGGCGACCAGCTGGGCCTCCGGCCTGCGGTGGATGCCGGCCCGGGCGGTGACGGTCAGCAGGTAGACGTCCAGGCCGATGAGGGCGAGGTAGACGGCCCACAGCCCGATCAGCCCGGCGAGGACCTCACCGGCCGAGTTGGGGCTCACCCCCTCGGTGACGGTGAGCTCGCCGTAGACCATGAACGGCTGGCGGCCCATCTCGGTGACGATCCAGCCGGTGAAGTTGGCGATCCACGGCAGCGGGATGAACAGCACCAGGGCCTTGAGGTACCAGCGCGTGCTCTCCAGTCCCCGTCGTCGCCGCCACCAGAGGAACAGCCCGAGGAACGCCGTCGCCAGGAGCAGCGAACCGATGGCCACCATGATGCGGAAGGACCAGTACACCCAGGCAACGGGCGGGGTGTAGTCGCCCTCGCCGTACTCGGCGTCGAACTGCTCCTCGATCTGGTTGATCCCCTCGTACCGGCCCTCGAGGCTGTTGTAGGCGAGGATCGAGCCGACGTAGGGGAGCTCGATGCTGAACGGGTTCTCCCGCTTCTCCTGGTCGATGACGGCGAACAGCGACCACGGCGCGGGCGACTCCGAGGTGTCCCACTGCGCCTCCATCGCCGCGAACTTCATGGGCTGGTCCTCGCGGGCGACCTGGGCCTCGGTGTGCCCGCTGACCACCGAGAAGACGGTGCCGATGGCGGCGAAGACCAGGCCGATGTGCAGCGACCGGGAGTAGACGTCGGTGTCCTGCCGGCGCAGCAGGTGGTAGGCGCTGATGCCGAGGACGAAGAAGGCCGCGACCACCCACGCGCTGCCCTGGACGTGGGCGAAGTACAGCCAGGCCTTGTAGTTGAAGACGACGGCGGCGAAGTCGGTGAGCCGGGCCTGCCCGTCGACCACCTCGTAACCGACCGGGTGGTGCATCCAGGCGTTGGCCAGCACGATCCAGAAGGCGCTGATCTGCGTGCCGACGGCGACCAGCCAGATGCTGGCCAGGCGCATCCAGGGCCGCAGCCGGTCCTTGCCGAACCACCACAGCCCGATGAAGGTGCTCTCGAGGAAGAACGCCATGAGCACCTCGAGCGCCAGCGGGACGCCGAAGATGTTGCCGACGAAGTCGGAGTACTCGCTCCAGTTCATCCCGAACTGGAACTCCTGCACGATCCCGGTGACCACGCCGACGGCGAAGTTGATGAGGAAGAGGTGACCGAAGAAGTTGGTCATCTTCCCGTAGACCTCGCGCCGGTCGGACCGGACGTAGGCGATGGTCTCCATGACCGCGATGAGGAACGCCAGCCCGACGGTCAGCGAGACGAAGAAGAAGTGGAAGATGCTGGTCGAGGCGAACTGGAACCGGGAGAGCTCGACCACGTCCACGCGGACACCACCTCGTCCCGGCGGCCGGCGGGGAAGCGCGGGGCTGGCGCGGGGAGCCGGGCGTGCGGGCCCTCAGGGTTGCACGCAACCGACTGTGGTGCACCGTGACGGCGCCTCCCGGCGGAGGCGCCGTCCCGGCCGGTCGTCAGCCGCGCTTCTCGTTCCCCCGGCCCTCGCGGACCTTCACCGAGATGTCCAGCGGCGTGCCGTTGAAGCCCCAGCGCTCGCGCAGCTTGCGCTCGAGGAACCGCCGGTAGCCGGCCTCCAGGAAGCCGGTGGAGAAGACGACGAACCGGGGCGGCCGGACGTCGGCCTGCGTCACGTACTTGATCTTCGGCGCGCGGCCGCCGCGGGCCGGCGGCGGCGTCTCCTGCACCAGCTGGCGGACGTAGGCGTTGAGCTCCGCGGTCGGCACCCGGGTCTCCCAGGAGGCGATCGCCGCGCGCAGGTGGTTGGCGAGCTTGCCGACGCCGCGGCCGCTGGCCGCCGAGATGTTGATCCGCGAGGCCCACCGCACCCGGGCGAGGTCGCGCTCGATCTCGCGCTCCAGCTGGGCGTGCCGGTCCTCGTCGATGGCGTCCCACTTGTTGAACGCGATCACCAGCGCGCGGCCGGCCTCGATGACCTGGGTGATCACCCGCTGGTCCTGCTCGCTGATCACCTCGTCGGCGGCCAGCAGCACGACGGCGACCTCGGCGGCCTGGATGGCGGCCTCGGTGCGCAGGCTGGCGTAGTACTCGGTGCCGCTGGCGGTGTTCACCTTGCGGCGCAGGCCGGCGGTGTCGACGAACCGCCACTCCTCGCCGCCCAGGCTGATGATCGAGTCGACCGGGTCCACGGTGGTGCCGGCGACGGAGTCGACGACCGAGCGCTCCTCCTTGGCCAGCCGGTTGAGCAGGCTGGACTTGCCCACGTTCGGCCGGCCCACCAGCGCCACCCGGCGCGGGCCGCCCTCCTCGGGCTG
This sequence comes from Geodermatophilus normandii, assembly GCF_003182485.1. Classification (NCBI taxonomy): domain Bacteria; kingdom Bacillati; phylum Actinomycetota; class Actinomycetes; order Geodermatophilales; family Geodermatophilaceae; genus Geodermatophilus; species Geodermatophilus normandii. The sequence goes on from NZ_QGTX01000001.1 coordinate 3,685,693, forward strand.
CTCGCGCGGCGCCTCGGGCAGCGCGTCGAGCACCAGGTCGAGCAGGTCGCCGGACCCGCGCCCGTGCAGCGCGCTCACCGGCTGCGGCTCCCCCAGCCCCAGCGACCACAGCTCGGCGGCGTTGGACTCGCTGCGCTCGTCGTCGACCTTGTTGGCGACGACGATCACCGGCCGGTCGCTGCGGCGCAGGATGCGGGCGGCGGCCAGGTCGGTGTCGGTGGCGCCGACGGAGCTGTCGACGACGAGGACGATCACGTCGGCGGTGCGCATCGCGAACTCCGCCTGCCGGCTGATCGAGGCGCCCAGCCCCTCGGCCTTGGGGTCCCAGCCGCCGGTGTCGGTGACGGTGAACCGCCGCCCGTTCCACAGCCCCTCGTAGGAGATGCGGTCGCGGGTGACCCCCGGGATGTCCTGCACCACCGCGGCGCGCCGTCCCAGGATCCGGTTGACCAGCGTCGACTTGCCCACGTTGGGCCGGCCGACGATCGCCACCACCGGCAGCGGACCGCCCGTGCCCTCCTCGCTCATGTCCTCTCCCCTGCCCCGACCGCCGAGAGCGCCAGGCCGACGACGCGGTCGACGACGGCCTCCCGGTCCAGGTCGGTGCTGTCCACGACCACCGCGTCGGCGGCCGGCCGCAGCGGGCTGTCCGCGCGGCTGCTGTCGTACTCGTCCCGGCGGCGCAGGTCGGCCGCGATCGCGGCCACCTCCGCCGGGTCGTCGATCCCGAGCTGCAGGGCCCGCCGCTCCGCGCGGACCTCCGGCGCCGCGGTCAGGTAGACCTTCAGCGTCGCGCCGGGCAGCACCACGGTGCCGATGTCCCGGCCCTCGACGACGACGGCGTCGGCCGAGGCCACGAGCGCGCGCTGCTGGTCGACCAGCTGCCGGCGCACCGCGGGCACCGCGGACACCGCGGACACGGTGCGGGTCACCTCGGCGCCGCGGATCCGCTCGGCGACGTCGGTGCCGTCGACCTCCACCTGCTCCACGCCGGCCGTCGTCCCCACCTCGATGCGGGCGCCGCCGACCACGCGGGCCACGGCGTCGGCGTCGTCCGGGTCCACGCCCGCGTCGATGACGGCCACGGTCGCGGCGCGGTACATGGCGCCGGTGTCGAGGTAGGCCGCCCCGAGCCGGGCGGCCACCGCCCGCGCCACGCTGGACTTGCCCGTCCCCGACGGCCCGTCGAGGGTCACCTGACCGCTGAACCGCCGCTCGCTCACTGCGCGATCGCCCCGCGCAGTGGTCTCCGCTCGCTGGCGCTCGCTCACTGCGCGATCGCCTCGCGCAGTGGTCTCCGCTCGCTGGCGCTCGCTCACTGCGCGATCGCTCCGCGCAGTGGTCTCCGCTCGCTGGCGCTCGCTCACTGCGCGATGTCCCGTCGCAGCGCCACGGCACCCCGCAGGTACACGTGCTGGATCTCCGCGCGCGGCCGGTCGGTCTCCACGTGCGCCATCAGCCGCAGCACCCGCGGCAGCGCGTGGGCGACCCCGATCTCCGTGGCGCACATCAGCGGCACGTCGCCCATCCCGAGCTCGCGGGCGGCCAGCGCCGGGAACTCCGAGACGAGGTCCGGGGTGGCCGTGAACAGGATGCTGATGATGTCGTCGTGGTCGAGGCCGTTGCGCTCGACCACGGTGCTCACCAGCTCGCGGGTGGCCTCGAGGACCTGGTCGCGGTCGTCGGCGTCCACCTGTGTCGCGCCGCGGATGGCCCGTACGGCCACGTGCACCCTCCTCGATCGGTCCCGGCTCCCGGATCCGGGGTGCCCGGTCGAGTCTAGGTACCCCGCGCCACCGGCCCTCCCCTCGTCCGCCGACAGCGCTCCACAGGCTCCTCCCCGGCCGGCTGAGCGGCGGGGGCGGGTCGAGGGTGACGGCCGACCGGCCGGCGCGGTACCCGCCGGCGGGGCGGCGCGGTCAGAGGGGGCGGATGCCCCAGGTTCCGGTCGTCGACTCCCCCGGCGCCAGTCGCACGAGGGCCTCGCCGGAGCGCAGCGCGTCCGGCGGGCAGGTCATCGGCTCGACGGCCAGCCCCTGCCGCCGGCGCGACGGCGGCTGGACGACGTCGCCGGTGAAGACCTGCAGGTAGCCGTAGGAGGCGTCCATCCAGACGGCGGCGCCGCTGCCGTCGGGGCGGACGAGACGGACCTCGGCGGCACCGTCGGCGTCCCGTGCGAGGTCGGTGAAGCAGTCGTCGACGACGAGGTCGCCGACCGGCCGTCCCCCGCGCAGGTCGAACGGCGTCCCCTGCACCGGCTCGCTCCCCACCGGCAGCAGCCGGTCGTCGGTGAGCAGCCGGGTGGCGGCGGGCAGGGTCAGGGTGCAGTCGTCGACCCGCACGCCCGGGCCGGCGGCGAGGTAGGGGTGGTGGCCCTCGCCGTAGGGCAGGTCGGCGCCGCCCTCGTTGGTGGCGGTGGTGGTCACCCGCAGCCCGTCCGCGGACAGCTCGTAGCCCACCCGCAGTCGCAGGGTGAAGGGATAGCCCGGCTGCGGGTACAGCAGGTGCTCCAGCACCACGGAGTCCGCCGACCGGGCCAGCAGCCGCCAGGCCACGTGCCGCACCAGGCCGTGGATCGCCGTCCCCCGCTCGGGCTCCGTCACCGGGGTGCGCAGCGCGGCGCCGTCCCAGGACCACTCGCCGTCCCGGAGCCGGTTGGGCCACGGGGCGAGGACGTTGCCCCGTACGTCGGGAGCCATCTCGCCGGCGTCGTACCCGTCGACGACGTCGCGGCCGCCGGCGCGGTAGGTGCGCAGGCCGCCGCCGACCTCGACGACGACGGCCTCGGCGTCCCCGGCGCGGAGGACGTGCTGCTCGCCTGTGGGCGGGAGGCTCACCCGAGCCGCTCGCCGTCGACGGTGGAGAACAGGTGCACGTGGCCGGCGCGCGGGCTCACGTGCAGCAGGTCGCCCTTCAACGGCGGACGGCGGCCGTCGACCCGCACGGTCACGGTGTGCCGCTGCCCGTCGAGGTCGGCGTGCCCGTACACGTAGGCGTCGGCGCCGAGCTCCTCGACGACGTCGACCTCCACCGGCAGGCCCTGCGCGGTGACCTCGAGGTCCTCGGGCCGGACGCCGAGCACCACCCGGTCGGCGTCCGCGCGGCCGAGCAGCTCGCGCTCGACCGGGTGCACGGCGTCGCCGAGGCGGACCCCGCCCTCGGCCACCGGCAGCTCGACGAGGTTCATGGCCGGCGAGCCGATGAAGCCCGCGACGAACACGTTGCGCGGCCGGTCGTAGAGCTCCCGGGGCCGGCCGGCCTGCATGAGCAGGCCGTCCTTGAGCACCGCCACCCGGTCGCCCATCGTCATGGCCTCGGTCTGGTCGTGGGTGACGTAGACCGTGGTGATCCCCAGCCGCCGCTGCAGCTGGGCGATCTGCGTGCGGGTCTGCACCCGCAGCTTGGCGTCGAGGTTGGACAGCGGCTCGTCCATGAGGAACACCTGCGGCTTGCGCACGATCGCCCGGCCCATCGCCACCCGCTGCCGCTGACCGCCCGACAGCGCCCGCGGCTTGCGGTCCAGGTACTGCTCGAGGTCGAGCAGCCGCGCCGCCTCGCGGACCCGCTCGCCGATCTCGGCCTTGCCGACCTTCGCCATCTTGAGCGCGAAGCCCATGTTGTCGGCCACGGTCATGTGCGGGTACAGCGCGTAGTTCTGGAACACCATCGCGATGTCGCGCGCCTTGGCGGGCAGGTCGGTGACGTCGCGCTCGCCGATGAGGATGCGGCCGCCGTCGACGTCCTCCAGACCGGCCAGCATCCGCAGCGACGTCGACTTGCCGCAGCCGGAGGGGCCCACGAGGACGAGGAACTCGCCGTCGGCGACCTCCAGGTCCAGCGCGTCGACGGCGGGACGGTCGGCGCCGGGGTAGAGGCGGGTCGCGGAGTCGTAGGTGACGGTGGCCATGGCGTGCTCCTCGCGGGGTTCGGCGACGGTGCCGGGTGGTGGCGGTGCGGGGTCGTTCGGGGACGGGGTCGGTCAGGCGCGCTGGGCGGTGAGGTCGCGGACCTCGGCGTAGCGCTCGCGGACGGCGGGGGTCGGGTCGGCCTCGTGGACCTCGGTGCCCGGCCGCGCCCACTCCGGCGCCGCGGCCGCGCCGGACAGCACCCACGCCGCCTGGCGGGCGGCGCCGTCGGCGACGTACTCCCCCGGCGGCGGCACGAGCACCGGCACACCGAGGACGGCCGGGGCGATGCGGCGGACCGCCTCGGAGCGGGCACCGCCACCGACGAGCAGCACGCGGCGGACCTCGGCTCCGGTGGCGCGGACGGCGTCGAGGCCGTCGGCCAGGCCGCACAGCAGCCCCTCGACGGCGGCACGGGCCAGGTGCGCCGGCGTCGAGGTGGCCAGCGTCAGCCCGTGCACGGCGCCGGTCGACGTCGGCCTGTCCGGCGTCCGCTCGCCCTCCAGGTAGGGGACGACGACCAGGCCGCCGGCGCCGGCCGGAGCCGACAGCGCCAGCCGGGACAGCTCCTCGTGGTCGACGCCGAGCAGCCGGGCGGTCGCGTCGAGGACGCGGGCGGCGTTGAGGGTGGCGACCAGCGGGAGGAACCGGCCCGTGGCGTCGGCGAACCCGGCCACCGCTCCGGTGGGGTCGGCGGCCGGGGTGTCCGAGACGATCGAGACGACGCCGGAGGTGCCGACCGACAGGACGACGTCGCCGGGCTCCGCGGCCAGGCCGAGGGCGGCCGCGGCGTTGTCGCCGGTGCCCGGTCCGAGCACCGCGCCGGTCGTCGAGGTCCCGGCGGCCTCGGCCGGCCCGAGCACCCGCGGCAGGTGCGGCGTGGCGCCGAAGGCGCGCTCGAGCAGGTCGGGGCGGTACTCCCCCGTGGCCGCCGACCAGTAGCCGGTGCCGCTGGCGTCACCGCGGTCGGTGACCAGCGCGTCCAGTCCGGGGCGGCCGGCCAGCACCCACGTCAGCCAGTCGTGCGGCAGGCACACCGCCGCGGTGCGCGCGGCGTTCTCCGGCTCGGCCTGCGCCAGCCAGCGCAGCTTGGTGACGGTGAAGGAGGCCACCGGCACCAGCCCGACGGCGTCGGCCCAGGCCTGACGCCCCGCCTGGCCGTCGCCGAGCTCGCGGGTGAGGTCGGCGGCGGCACCGGCCGAGCGGGTGTCGTTCCACAGCAGCGCGTCGCGGACGACCTCCCCGTCCTCGTCGAGGCAGACCATGCCGTGCTGCTGGCCGCCGACGGCGACCGCCGCCACGTCGTCGAGGCCGCCGGCCTGGGCCACCGCCTGCTCGAGGGCGGCGGCCCAGGCCGCGGGGCGACCTCCGTGCCGTCGGGGTGCGGCGCCCGGCCCTCGCGCACGAGGGTCCCGGACGCCGCGTCCCGGACGACGACCTTGCAGGCCTGGGTGGAGGAGTCGACCCCCGCGACGAGCGTCATCGGCCGGTCGGTCAGCCGCGGGCGCCGAGCAGGTGCTCGACGGCGAGCTGCGAGAGCCGGACCTGGCCGCCGCGGCGGGCACCGGCGGCCTCGGCGTCGTAGTCCTCGAACGCCGAGCGGTCGGCCAGCAGCTCCTCGTACGAGCCGCCCTCGAGGGTCGGCTGCGCGAGCTCGGGCACCGCGGCGTCGGCGAGGGCCTCCTGGACCTCCGGGTCCGCGCGGAAGGCGGCGGCCCGCTCCTTGAGCAGCAGGTAGGTGCGCATGTTCGCCGCGGCCGACTCCCACACGCCCTTGAGGTCCTCGGTGCGCAGCGGCTTGTAGTCGAAGTGGCGGGGGCCGTCGTAGGCCGGGCCGCCGTTCGGGCCGCCGTGCTCGAGCAGGTCGACGGTGGCGAAGGCGCTCAGCACGTCACCGTGGCCGAAGACGAGGTCCTGGTCGTACTTGATGCCGTGCTGGCCGTTGAGGTCGATGTGGAAGAGCTTGCCCTGCCACAGCGCCTGGGCGATGCCGTGCGTGTAGTTCAGCCCGGCCATCTGCTCGTGCCCGACCTCGGGGTTCACGCCCACCAGGTCGGCGTGCTCGAGGGTGCTGATGAAGGCGATCGCGTGCCCGATGGTGGGCAGGAAGATGTCGCCGCGCGGCTCGTTGGGCTTGGGCTCCAGCGCGAAGCGCAGGCCGTAGCCGCGGTCCTCGGAGTACTGGGCGAGGGTGTCGATGCTCTCGCGGAAGCGGTCCAGCGCCGCGGTGAGGTCCTTGGCGCCGTCGACCTCCGCGCCCTCGCGCCCGCCCCACAGCACGTACGTCGTGGCGCCGAGCTCGGCGGCGAGGTCCATGTTGCGCATGACCTTGCGCATGGCGAACCGGCGGACGCCGCGGTCGTTGGCGGTGAGCGCGCCCTCCTTGAACACCGGGTGGGTGAACAGGTTGGTGGTCGCCATCGGCACCACGAGGCCGGTCTCCTCGAGGGCGCCCTTGAAGCGCTCGATGATCTTGTCGCGCTCGCCGCTCTCGGTGCCGAACGGGATCAGGTCGTCGTCGTGGAAGGTGACGCCGTAGGCGCCGAGCTCGGCCAGGCGGTGCACGCTCTCGACCGGGTCGATCGGCGGACGGGTCGCCTCGCCGAACGGGTCGCGGGCGTTCCAGCCCACGGTCCACAGGCCGAAGGAGAAGCGGTCCTCGCGGGTGGGCTGGGTCATGGGGTTCCTCCCGGGAACGGAGTGCGGAGCCAGGTTTTGTTTCGGACTAGAACATAATGCACGTCACAGCTAACCTCAACCCCGTGCCCGTGCCGGTGTCGAGTCCCGAGGGCATCCGCGCGGGACCGGGCACTCCCCGCCGGGCCAACCTCGCCCGGGTGCTGCGGACGGTGTGCACCGCCGACGCCCCACCGTCGCGTGCCGACGTCGCGGCCGCCACCGGGATGACCCGCGCCACGGCCGCCCGCCTGGCCGACGACCTCGTCGCCGGCGGCCTGCTCGACGAGGTGGAGGCGACGCCGTCGGGCCGCCGGGGCCGGCCGGCCACGCCTCTCGCCCCGGGCTCCCGGGTCGTCGCGCTGGGCCTGCAGGCAGACGCCGGCCTGCTCGCCGGCCGGGTGCTCGACCTGCGCGGCCGGGTGGTGAGCGAGCGGGTCGAGCCCGGCGACCTGCGCGGCAGCGACCCCGCGGCCACCCTGGCCCGCCTGGGCGCCCTGGCCGCCGGCCTGCTCGGCGGGCTGCCCGACGGCACCCGGGTGGCCGGCGCCGGCCTCGCGCTGCCCGGCATCGTCGACGGCGCCACCGGCGTGCTGCTGCGCGCGCCGAACCTCGGCTGGTCCGACGTCCGCCCGGCCGACCTGCTCGCGCCCCGGCTGCCCGGCGGGCTGGACGCGGTGCCCGGCAACGAGGCCGACCTCGCCGCGCGCACCGTGGCCGAGACCGCGCCCGGCCGTCCCGGCCCGCACCGCGACTTCGTCTACCTCTCGGGTCAGATCGGCATCGGCGGCGCCACGGTGCTCGACGGCCGCGTCATGTGCGGCAGCTCGGGCTGGGCCGGCGAGATGGGCCACGTGTGCGTCGACCCCGACGGGCCGGCCTGCCGCTGCGGCTCCACCGGCTGCCTCGAGCAGTACGCCGGGCGCGACGCCCTGCTCGCCGCCGCCGGGCTGCCCCGCGGCACCGCCCCCGGCGAGCTGGCCCGGCGCGCGGCCGGTGGCGACCCGGCCGCGGCCGCGGCGGTGGCCGGCGCGGCGCGCGCGCTGGGCGTCGCGCTCGCCGGCGTGCTCAACGTGCTCGACGTGCCGGTCGTGGTCCTCGGCGGCCACCTCGGCGAGCTCGCCGGCCTGCTGCGGCCGGCGCTCGAGGAGCACCTGGGCCGGCGCGTGCTGTCGGCCCGCTGGCGCCGGCCCCGGGTCGAGGCCGCGCCCGGCGCACCGGCGGCCGGCGCGACGGGAGCGGCGCTGCGCGCGCTCGCCGACGTCGTCGACGACCCCGCCCGGTGGCTGGGAGCGCACTGACGGCCGGCTACTTGCCGAAGCCGGCCGTCAGGCCGCTGAGCAGGTAGCGCCGGCCGATCAGGTACAGCACGAAGATCGGCACCACCGACAGCGTCACGGCCGCGAGCAGGCCCGGCACGTTGGTGCCGAACTGCCCCTGGAAGTCCCACAGCCCCAGGGTGAGCACGCGGGTGTCCTCCGACTGCGTGAGCACCAGGGGGAAGAGGAAGCCGTTCCAGGCCGTGAGCGAGGTGAACACCGACACCGTGGTGATCGCCGGCTTGGCCAGCGGCAGCACGAGGTGGCGCAGCACCGCGAACGGGCCGGCGCCGTCGAGGGTCTGCGCCTCGTACAGCTCGCCGGGGATGTCGCGCAGGCTGTTGACCATCACCAGGAGCGCCACCGGCATCGCGAAGGCCGCCGTCGGCAGGATGACCGCCAGCAGGGTGTCGTACATCCGCATCTGCGTGATCATGAGGTAGACGGGGATGATCGCCGCCTGGGCGGGGATCGCGAGGCCGACGAGCAGGAGCGAGAAGCCTCGCTGCACGAAGCGGCCGCCGTTGCGGGCGATGGCGTAGGCCCCGGGGAGCGTCAGCCCGACGACGATCGCCACGGTCGCCAGCGTCACGACGACGGTGTTGAGCAGGTACGTCGGGAAGCCGCCCTCGAAGACGGTCCGGTAGTTCTCCAGCGTCGGGTCCGACGGCGGGACGAGCGGGTTGGTCGACAGGTAGTCCTGCCGGGTCCGCAGGCTGCCCGACACCAGGTAGTACAGCGGGACGGCGACCAGCACCAGCCAGACCAGAGACAGCAGGCCGGCCAGGAGGTTGGGCCGCTCGCGGCGGCGCCGGCCGCGGGGACGCGGCGGCACCGGGGCCGCGGACGCGCCGCGGGTCGGGAGCGCGGTGGCGGTCACAGGCCCTCCTGCTGGCTCTGCATGGCCCGGAAGCCGGTGACACGGGTGACGAACAGGGACAGCCCGGCGCCGAGGACCAGCAGCAGGACCGCGATGGCGCTGGCGTAGCCGAACTCGAAGCCGCTGAAGCCGGTGATGTACATGTACAGCGGCGCGATGCGGGTCGTCGTCCCCGGGCCGCCCCCGGTGAGGATGAGGATCGTGTCGAACGTGGTGAACGAGCCCACGATCATCAGCACGCTCGAGGTGATCACCGTGTACTTCAGCAGCGGCAGCGTGATGGTGAAGAACTGGCGGTAGCGCCCGGCCCCGTCGATGGTGGCCGCCTCGTAGAGGCTGTGCGGGATCTGCCGGGCGGCGCCTTGGTAGAGCAGCGTGTGGAACGGGACGTACTGCCAGGAGACGACCCACACGACGGTGTAGATGACGATGTCGGTGTCGCCGAGGAAGTTGAACCGGTCGAGGAACGGCAGCGCCTGGGTCACCCCGAAGTTGGGGTCGAGCACCGAGGCCCACAGCAGCGCGATCGCCGCCGTCGACAGGAGCAGGGGCAGGAAGAACAGCGAGCTGAGGACGGCGCGGTTGCGCTGCCGCCCGGCCGCCCAGACCCCGATCAGCAGCGCGATCGGGGTCTGGACGGCCCAGGTGACCACCATGAACAGCAGGGTGAGCAGCAGGGCGTCGCGCGCCTCGCCGTCGGCGACCAGGCGCTCCCAGTTCGCCGCCCCGGACGGCTGCGGGAACCCGAAGCCGTTCCAGTCGGTGAAGCTGAGGTAGACGACCAGACCCATCGGCAGCACCGCGAAGAACCCGAAGAAGGCCAGCGCGGGCGCCAGGTACCAGCCCGAGGGGCGCTCGCGCGTCCCCCGGGGCCGGCCCCGGGGCGTCGGCGCCGGGCTCGGCGCGGTGGTGACGAGGGTGGTGCCTGCCATGCCGGGTCCCCTGCCGTGGAGTGGTGCGGTGGTGCGGTGCGGGTGCGGTGGTGGCTCAGGCCGCGGACATCGCGGCGACGAAGCCCTCGGGGGTCTGCTCGCCGAGGAACAGCCGCTGCAGCTCGGTCAGCATCTCCGTGGCCTGGTCGGCGGGCAGGTCCTGGTCCCAGGACAGCTGGAAGTTCGGCGCGCCCTCGACCAGGTCGTAGATCCAGGTCGTGTAGTCGGCGTTCTCCGCCTGCTCCAGCTGGTCGCGGACACCGGCCACCGCGGGCACGTCGCCGGCCGCCACCAGGTCCTCGACGTACTGCTCGTCGTTGAGCGCCGTCGTCACGTACTCGATGGCCACGTCCCGGTGGTCGCTGTCCGCGACGACCGAGTAGAAGTTCGTCGGGTTGCCGACGACGTTGGCCGGGTCACCGGCACCGCCCTCGACCGCCGGGAACGGCGCCCAGCCGAGGTCGCCGGCCTCGACGAACTCCGGGCTCTGCCCGAGCTGGTTGACGTACTCCCAGGACCCCATGAGGTGGAAGCCGGCGTCGCCCTGGGCGAGGATCGTCGACGCACCGCCGACGTCGTAGCCCACGGAGGCGAAGTCGTCGCCGAAGGCGCCCCGGTCGACCAGGTCGGTCACCAGCTGCAGCGACTGGAGCACCGCCGGGTGCTCCCAGGCGCCGGGCTCGCCGTCGCGGATCGCCTGGAAGACCTCCGGGCCGCCGACGCGGTCGAGCAGGTACTCGATCCACATGAGCTCGGTCCACGACTGCGAGCCGGCCAGGGCGATCGGCGTGACGCCCTCGGCCTTGAGCGCGTCGACGGCCGCGAGCAGCTGCTCCCAGGTCTGCGGGACCTCCACCTCGGCGGCGTCGAGCACGGCCCGGTTGTAGAACAGCGCGACCGGCTGCACGCCGCGCATCGGGATCCCGTAGTACTTCCCGTCGAGCTGGGCGGCCTCCAGCACGCTCGGGATGAACGAGTCGCGCAGCTCGGGGTCCTCCTCCAGCAGCGGGGTGAGGTCCTCCACCGCGCCGGCGTCGACGTACTCCTTGAGGTTGCCCCCGCCCCAGTTGAAGAAGACGTCGGGCGCCTCGGGTGAGCTCAGGGCGACGCGCAGCCGCTGCTTGTAGGGGTCGTTGCCGAACGTCGCGAGCTCGGCGTCACCGGCCTCGCTGGTCTCGTTGAAGCGGGAGATCGAGGACTCCTCGATCGGGTTCAGCACGGTGTCCTGCAGGGCCCACACCTGGGCGGCGTCGCCGCCGCCTCCGCCGCCGGCCCCTGCGGGGCCGGAGGAGCCGCAGGCGACCAGGCTCGCCGCGAGGAGGAGCGCGCCGGCGGATGCGGCACCACGGGTCAGACGCCGGGATGTCATCCCATCGCCGCCTTTCTGTTTCGACGTTGAAAACCGAAAGTTTCGGGGTGGTGCGAGAACGTAAGCCACGTCACGGGACCTGTCAACGCACCGTCTTGGCGCCCGCGTGGCGCCCCTCGGGGTCGACGGGGTGACCTGCGCCACGGCCCGTATCCTGACCAGGACGGATGGGAGGGCTGGCGGTATCGGAGAAGTTTCGATAGCGTCGCCGATCACATCCGACCGGCACCGGCGCCGGCGGCCGGCCACCTCGGAGGACCGACAGTGCACGAGCAGACGGCCGGCCGCCCCACCCTCGCCAGCATCGCCGCGGCGGCCGGCGTCTCGCTGCCCACGGTGTCCAAGGTCGTCAACGGCAAGACCGACGTCGCCCCCGCCACCCGCGAGCGCGTCCTGGCCCTGCTCGACCAGTACGACTACGTGCCCCTGTCCCGGCGGCCGGCGCCCGAGCCGGAGAGCCCGCTGGTCGACGTCGTGTTCACCGCGCTGGACAGCCCCTGGGCGGTCGAGCTGCTGCGCGGCATCACCGAGAGCGGACTGGAGATCGTCCTCGACTCGCTGGCGGCCCGGCCGCAGGGCGGGGACTGGGTGCGCTCGCTCATCGCCGGCGGCCGCCGCGGCGCCATCGTCGTCACCTCCCGGATCACCGCGGCCGACCAGCGCCGGCTCGGCCGCTCGCACCTGCCCGTCGTCGTCATCGACCCGGTCGACATGCCCGGTCCGGACGTGCCCAGCGTCGGCGCCACCAACTGGTCCGGCGGCATGGCCGCCACCGAGCACCTGGTCGAGCTGGGGCACCGGCGGATCGCGGTCATCGGCGGCCCCGAGGACTGGCTGTGCAGCCGGGCGCGCATCGACGGCTACCGCGCCGCGCTCGACCGCGCCGGCATCCGGGCCGACCCGGCGCTCGTGCGCCACGGCAACTTCCACCACGACGGCGGCTACGAGCGCGCCCGCGAGCTGCTCGAGCTGCCCGACCGGCCGACGGCGGTCTTCGCCGGCAGCGACGAGCAGGCCTTCGGCGTCCTCGAGGCCGCCCGCCAGGCGGGCCTGTCGGTGCCCGGCGACCTGTCCGTCGTCGGCTTCGACGACCTGCCGATGGCCCGCTGGTCCTCCCCTCCCCTGACCACCGTGCGCCAGCCGCTGGCCGACATGGGCCGGATGGCCGGGCGCATGCTGCTCGACCTGGTCAGCGGCCGGGAGCTCGCCAGCCAGCGGGTCGAGCTGGCCACCTCGCTGGTGCCGCGCGCCTCCACGGCTCGCCGTCCCTGACCCGCCCCTCCCCCGCACCGGCCGGCGGGCGTGTCCCCTGCGCCGCCGGTCTCCCGCCCGCACGACTGGAGCACCCGTGACCGACCAGCCCCTCGCCGACCGTCCCGGTGCCGACCGTCCCGGTGCCGACCGTCCCGGTGCCGACCGTCCCGGTGCCGACGGGTGGGCCGGCACCTGGCGCGACCCCTCCCGCCCCCTGGCCGAGCGGGTGCGCGAGCTCGTGGCCGAGATGACCCTCGAGGAGAAGGTCGCCCAGCTCTACGGCGTGTGGACGACGATCGGCGAGGGCCCCGACGGTGGTGCCGACGTGGCGCCCAACCAGCACGAGTTCTCCGAGCCGCTGCCGCCGTGGGAGGAGCTGACCCGCCCCGGCCTCGGGCAGCTGACCCGGGTGTTCGGCACCGTGCCGGTCGAGCCGCTCACCGGCGCCCGCGTCCTGGCGAGCACCCAGCGCGGCATCGTCGAGGGCTCGCGCCTGGGCATCCCGGCCATCGCGCACGAGGAGTGCCTGACCGGGCTGGCCGCCTGGCAGGCGACGGTGTTCCCGACCCCGCTCGCCTGGGGCGCCACCTTCGACCCGGCCGTCGTGCAGGAGATGGCCGCGGGCATCGGGGCGCTCATGCGCCGCATCGGCGTGCACCAGGGCCTCGCGCCCGTCCTCGACGTCACCGTCGACGCCCGCTGGGGCCGCACCGAGGAGACGATCGGCGAGGACCCCCACCTGGTCGCGACGCTGGGCAGCGCCTACGTGCGGGGCCTGGAGGGCACCGGCGTCGTCGCCACCCTCAAGCACTTCGCCGGCTACTCCGCCTCCGGGGCCGGGCGCAACCACGCCCCGGTCCGCCTGGGGCCGCGCGAGCTCGCCGACCTGCTGCTGCCGCCGTTCGAGGCCGCGCTGCGCGAGGGCGGCGCCCGCTCGGTCATGCACTCCTACGCCGCCGTCGACGGCGTCCCGCCCGCCGCCGACCCCACGCTGCTCACCGGCCTGCTGCGCGACACCCTCGGCTTCGACGGCGTGGTCGTCGCCGACTACTTCGGCGTCTCGTTCCTCGAGACCACCCAGCACGTGGCCGGCTCGCCGGGCGAGGCCGCGGCCCTGGCGCTGGCCGCCGGGGTCGACGTCGAGCTGCCGACCGTCCGCTGCTACGGCACGCCGCTGCTGGAGCGGATCCGGTCCGGCGAGGTCCCGGAGGCGCTGGTCGACCGTGCGCTGGAGCGGGTCCTGCGGCAGAAGGGCGAGCTCGGCCTGCTCGACGCCGGCTGGGACCCCGAGCCGGAGGCACTGCGCAGCGGGGAGCCCCTGGACTTCGACCCGCCGCACCTGCGGGAGCTGGCGCGCGTGCTGGCGGAGCGCTCGGTGGTCCTGCTGGACAACCCGCGCGGCGTCCTGCCGCTGGCCGCACCGCGGCGGGTCGCCGTCGTCGGACCGTGCGCCGACGAGGTCCTGTCCCTCATGGGCTGCTACGCCTTCCCCAACCACGTCGGCGTGCAGCACCCGGACGTGCCGCTGGGCCTGGAGGTGCCCACGCTGCTCGACGCCCTGCGGGCCGAGTTCCCGGACGCCGAGGTCCGCACCGCCCTCGGCTGCCCGGTCCAGGAGGCCGACCGCAGCGGCTTCGACGCCGCCCTGGCCGCTGCCCGGGACGCCGACGTGTGCGTGGCCGTCGTCGGCGACAGCTCCGGGCTGTTCGGCCGCGGCACCTCCGGCGAGGGCTGCGACGCCGCCGACCTGCGGCTGCCCGGCGTGCAGGGCGAGCTGCTCGACGCGCTGCTCGGGACCGGCACCCCCGTGGTCGTCGTGCTGCTCACCGGGCGGCCGTACGCGCTGGGCGGGGTCGCCGGCCGGGCCGCGGCGATCGTGCAGGCCTTCTTCCCCGGTGAGGAGGGCGCCGGGGCGGTCGCGGGCGTGCTCAGCGGCCGGGTGGACCCCTCCGGCCGGCTGCCGGTCTCCGTGCCGCACGGGCCCGGCGGGTCCCCGGCCACCTACCTGGCGCCGACCCTCGGCCGGGCCGGCGGGATCAGCTCGGCCGACCCGACCCCGGCCTTCCCGTTCGGCCACGGCCTGGGCTACACGACCGTCGAGTACTCGGGCCTGGAGGTCTCCGGCGAGCAGTGGCCCACCGACGGCGAGCTGGCGGTCTCCTGCACGGTGCGCAACACCGGCGGCCGCGACGGCGCCGAGGTGGTGCAGCTCTACCTGTCCGACCCGGTGGCCAGCGTGGTGCAGCCGCTGCGCCGGCTGGTGGGCTTCGCCCGGGTGGAGCTGGCCGCCGGCGCCGCGGCGCGGGTGTCGTTCCGGCTGCACGCGGACCGGGCGTCCTTCACCGGGCGGGACCTGCGGCGCGTGGTGGAGGCCGGCGAGGTGCAGCTCGCCGTCGGCGCCTCGAGCGAGGACCTGCGGCTGCGGGCGACCGTGACGCTCACCGGGCCCGACCGGGTCGTCGGCGCCGACCGCGTGCTCTCGACCCCGGTCACCGTCGAGCCGCTGGGCTGAGTCGGGCCGCTGGGCCGAGCCCGCCGCGTGCCTCCCCCGGCCGGGGAGGCACGCGGCGGGCTCAGAGGCCGACGAGCTCCTCCAGCGCGCCGACCTCCTGGCGGGTGAGCCGGCGGATCGAGCCGCTGCGCATCCGCTGCAGGGAGACCGGGCCGATCGCGGTGCGGGTCAGCCGCGTCACCGGGAGGCCCACCTCGGCGAGCAGCCGCCGGACGATGTGCTTGCGCCCCTCGTGCAGCACCACCTCGACGACCGACTGCCCGGCGTGGGTGTCGACGACGCGGAAGGAGTCCACCTTCACCGGGCCGTCGTCGAGCTCGATGCCGGCCCGCAGCCGGCGGTGCAGCTCGCGGGAGACCGATCCGGACACCTGCGCGAGGTAGGTCTTCTTCACCTCGTAGGACGGGTGGGCCAGGCGGTGCGCCAGGTCGCCGTCGTTGGTGACCAGGAGCAGGCCCTCGGTGTCCTGGTCGAGGCGGCCGACGTGCACCAGCCCGGGCGCGAGGTCGCCGACCATGTCGCCGACGGTCGGGCGGTCGCGGTCGTCGCTCATCGCCGTGATGACGCCCGGCGGCTTGTTGAGGGCGTAGGTGACCCGGTCGTCGCGCAGCTCGATCCGGCGGCCGTCGACGGCGATCTTGTCGGTGGCGGGGTCGACGCGCATGCCCTGCACGCTGACGACCGCGCCGTTGACGCTGATCCGGCCGGCGTCGATCATCTCCTCGCAGACGCGGCGGGAGCCGACGCCGGCGCGGGCGAGGACCTTCTGCAGCCGCTCCCCCTGCCGGTCGTCGGGCGCGGAGGCGGGCCCGCGGTCGCCGGGGTGGACCGGCGCGAGCTCCATGTCCTCCGACCAGCCCTCACCGCCGGGGCTGCCGGGCGTCAGCTCGGAGGGATCGGGGAGCGCGTCGGGATGCGGTGCGGTGTCCATCGCCGCCCAGTCTCCCACCCCCGCGACGGGGACCGGCCGCCGCGGGACCGCTCAGCAGTTCTCCTTGCCGTAGGCGTCCACGGCCTCGCCCGAGGAGACCAGTTCGCCCTGCAGCTCCTGCAGCTGCGGGGCCAGGTCGGCGTTGGCCGAGGGGTCGGTCAGGTCGGCCTGGTCGAGCAGGTCGGACAGGCCGCGCCAGGAGGACACCAGGTCGTCCCACTCGTCGGCGACGGCCTCGGGCGGGTCGACGGCCTCCAGCCGCTGCACCGCCTCGTCGAGCACCTGCGGCGCCGACTGCGGGTCGGACTGGACCGCGTTGACGTCGTCGGTGATCTCCGAGAGCAGGTCGGGCACCTCCGCGCAGAACGCCTCCTGGCGCTCGGCCTCCTCCGACGAGCAGCCGGCCAGCAGCAGCGCGGTGAGGGCGAGCGGGGCGGCGAGGGCGCGGGAGGTCACGACGAGCACGGTATCGGCGGGCGCTCAGCCCTCCGCGGCCTGCTCCCGGGCCAGCGCGACGGGGTCGGGCAGCAGCGGCGCCAACGGCGGCAGCTCGTCGAGGCCGGTCAGCCCGAGCCGCTCGAGGAACAGCGGCGTCGTCCCGTAGAGGCCGCCGCCGCTGTCGGGGTCGGTGCCGACCTCGGTGACCAGACCGCGGGACAGCAGGGTGCGCATGACGCCGTCGACGCCGACCCCGCGGATCGCCGACACCCGCGCGCGGGTCACCGGCTGCCGGTAGGCGATGACGGCGAGGGTCTCCAGCGCGGCCTGCGTGAGCCGGGTCCGCTGTCCCTCGGCGAGGTGCCGCTCGACCACCGGCGCGAACTCCTCGCGGGTGTAGAAGCGCCAGCCCTCCCCCACCCGGCGCAGCGTGATCCCGGAGCGGCGGGCGTCGCAGTCGGCGGCGAGGTCGGCCAGCGCGGCGCGCACCCGGGCCACCGGGCAGCGCAGCGCGGCGGCCAGCGTCGCCTCGTCGACCGGGCCGTCGGCGACGAACAGCAGCGCCTCCAGACCGCCGCGCAGCTCGACCGGGTCGAGGTCGGCCTCCGGCTCCGGCTCGGGCGCGGCCGGCAGCTCGAGCCCGGGCAGCGGCAGCGGCTCGGGCTCGGCGGGGACCGGGGGGACGTCGTCGGCGGCGGGGGCCGGGCGCTCGGCGACCCGGGCGGCCAGCTCGGCGGCGACGGCGTCCCAGATCGCGGGGTCGGCGGCGTCGGGGCGGCCGGCCTCCTCCTCGCGGGTCGCCTCGAGCTCGGCGGCCAGCGCCTCCCACGAGAACGGCGCGCGCTCCTCCGGCCCGGTCACGGCAGGTCCTCCGTGGCGACGTCGGGCCCGTCGTCCGCGGGCCCTGCGCCGTGCCCGGGGTCCGCCGGGCCGGTCCAGCGCACGTGCAGCTCGCCGAGCGGCGTCAGCTGGGTGAAGGTGACCCGCTGCTGGCGGTAGAGCTCGAGCAGCGCGAGGAAGCGCGCGACGACCTCCAGCGTCGTGGCACAGTCGCCGGTGAGGGACCGGAAGGTGAGCGTGCCGGCGCCGACCAGGGCGGTGCGCACGGCGAGCAGCTGCTCGGCGACGCTGACCGGCGGCGCGTGCAGGTGCCCGACGCCGACGGTGGGCGGCTCCCGGGGCGTGAGCGCCCGCGCGGCCAGCGCGGCGAACCGCTCGGGGGTGGTGCCGAGGAGCACCTCGGGCAGCAGCCCGGCGAAGCGCGGCTCCAGCGGCGCCTCGCGGGCGTACCGGCCGGCCGCGCCCGTCTCGCGCTCGCGCAGGAACGCGGCGGCCTGCTTGTAGGCGCGGTACTGCAGGAGCCGGGCGAAGAGCAGGTCGCGGGCCTCGAGCAGCTCGAGGTCGTCCTCGTCCTCGATCTCGGCGGCCGGCAGCAACCGGGCGGCCTTGAGGTCGAGCAGGGTGGAGGCGACGACGAGGAACTCGCTGGCCTGGTCGAGGTCGAGCTCGTCCCCGAGTGCCCGCAGGTGGGCGATGAACTCGTCGGTGACCACCGACAGGGCGATCTCGGTGACGTCGAGCTGGTGCCGGCCGATCAGCTGCAGCAGCAGGTCGAACGGGCCCTCGAAGTTGGTGAGCCGGACGGTGAAGCGCGCGGGATCGACCCCGCGCTCCGCCACCGCCTGCGTGCTCGCACTCACGGAACGCAAGGGTAGGCGGTGCTACCGACGATTCAGCCGCGGAGACGCCGGACCAGCACCGAGTCCTCGCCCTGCTCGGCGAGGTCGGCGAGCAGCACGGAGATCGCCTCGCGCACGATGCGGCCGCGGTCGGCGGCCACGCCGTGCTGCGCGCGCAGCGTGAGGCGGGCGCTCTCCAGCGCGAGCAGGTCGTCGGCGGAGATGTAGACGGTGATCTTCTCGTCGTGCCGGGTGCGGGAGTTGCCGGCCGCGCGGGCGGCCTTGCCGCGGGTCCGGGCACCCGGCGGGGCGCCGGAGCGGGCGCCGGAGCCGCGGTGCGGTAGGCGGCCAGCGGGTCGGCCGCAGCGCCGCCGGGCACCAGGGTGAGCGGTGCGGGCGCGTCGCCGGCCGGTTCCGGGTCGACGGCACGGCGGCCGCCGCGCAGCGCCGGGGAGCTGACCGCCGAGGCCAGGCTCGGCAGCTCGGTCACCTCCGCCTGCGGGGTGTCGGTCCGCCGGAACAGCTCGGCGGCACCGGGGAGCACGGGACGCCGGGTCACGCGCCCACCTCGCCGGTGCTCGGCGGGCGCGTGCCCCGGGGTGCTCCGCTCATCGGTGAGCTCGCGCGCTGGCTCACAGGGCGATGACCTCCTTGGCCAGGTCGCGGTAGGCGGCCGCACCCGAGGAGGTCGGCGCCCAGGTGGTGATGGGCTGGCCGGCGACGGTGGTCTCGGGGAAGCGCACCGTGCGCTGGATGACCGTCTGGAACACCGTGTCGCCGAAGGCCTCGACCACCCGGCTGAACACCTCCCGGCAGTGCACCGTCCGGGTGTCGTACATCGTCGCGAGGATCCCGGAGATCTCCAGCTCGGGGTTGAGCCGCTCCTTGACCTTGTCGATCGTGTCCACGAGCAGCGCCACGCCGCGCAGGGAGAAGAACTCGCACTCCAGCGGGATCATCACGCCGTGGGCGGCGGTCAGGGCGTTGACCGTGAGCAGGCCCAGCGAGGGCTGGCAGTCGATGAGGACGTAGTCGTACTCGTCGCGCACGGAGTCCAGGGCGCGCAGCAGGGTCTGCTCGCGGGCCACCTCGCTGACCAGCTGCACCTCGGCGGCCGACAGGTCGATGTTGCTGGGCACCAGGTCCAGCCCCGGGACGTCGGTGGCCACGCGGACGTCGGCCAGCGTGGTCCGCCGCTCCATGAGGGCGTTGTAGACGGTGCGCTCGAGCTGCTGGGCGGGCACGCCGAGGCCCACCGACAGGGCGCCCTGCGGGTCGAGGTCGACCAGCAGCACGCGGCGGCCGTACTCGACCAGCGCGGCACCCAGGTTGATCGTCGACGTCGTCTTGCCGACGCCGCCCTTCTGGTTGCACATCGCGATGACGCGCGCCGGGCCGTGCTCCGTCAGCGG
This sequence comes from Geodermatophilus normandii, assembly GCF_003182485.1. NCBI lineage: Bacteria > Bacillati > Actinomycetota > Actinomycetes > Geodermatophilales > Geodermatophilaceae > Geodermatophilus > Geodermatophilus normandii. The sequence continues at coordinate 3,705,000 of NZ_QGTX01000001.1, forward strand.
CGGCGGCTCCGGCAGCCTGCGCTGTCGCGCGCGGGCCGGATCCAGCCGCGAGGCGGCCGCACCCATCTCCCCGCCGTCGGCCGGGAGTGCGAGAGCCTGACCGGCCACGTCTCCTCGGATCGCCATGAGTCGCCACTCCTCCGTGCTCCCCGGCGGTGCCGGCCGCGGTCGGCCGCCCCTTCCGCTCGGGTCCCCTGGAACGGTAGGGAGATCACCAGCGACGATCCACGGGACACGCCGTCGCTGGCGGATGTTGCCGTGGCGCCGCGGCTACCCGTCGGTACCCATGGGCAAGAGGTGCCAGCCGAGTGGCCGGCCGGTCGTCAGGACAGCGCCCGGGGGTGGCTGCTGGCGTACACCTCGCGCAGCTTGTCCACGGTCACCAGCGTGTAGACCTGCGTGGTCGTCACCGACGCGTGCCCGAGCAGCTCCTGCACCACGCGGACGTCGGCCCCGCCGTCGAGCAGGTGGGTGGCGAAGGAGTGCCGCAGCGTGTGCGGGGAGACGTGCTCCACCGACGGGCCCGCGCGCTCGGCCGCCGCCTGCAGGATCGCCCAGGCGCTCTGCCGCGACAGCGGCCCGCCCCGGGCGTTGAGGAACAGCCGCCCCCCGCGCACGCCGTCTCGCCCGGCCCTCGTCCCCGCCGTGGCCAGCGCGGGGCGGGCACGCACCAGGTAGTCCTCGACGGCGCGCAGCGCGTAGCTGCCCACCGGGACGATCCGCTCCTTGCCGCCCTTGCCGGCCAGCCGCACGACCGCCTGCCCGCGGTCGAGGTCGTCGACGGCGAGGCCGACGGCCTCGGAGATGCGGGCGCCGGTGCCGTAGAGCACCTCGAGCAGCGCGCGGTCGCGCAGCCCGCGCGGGCCCTCGAGCGAGCCCGCGGCCTCGATGAGCGCGACGACGGACTCGACCGGGATCGCCTTGGGCAGCCGCCGGGCCGGTGCGGGCGGGCGGACCTCGGCGGCGACGTCGCCGGGGACCAGGCCGTCGAGCAGCGCGAAGCGGTGCAGCCCGCGGACGGCGACCACCGCGCGCGCCGCTGACGTCGCCGACAGCGGCGGGTGCCCGTCACCCCCCTGCCGGAGCGCGGCGAGGAAGCCGGAGACGTCGCTCTCGGCCACCTCGCCCAGCCCGCGGACGCCGGCAGCGGCGAGGAACTCCACGTACCGGCGCAGGTCGCGCCGGTAGGAGGCGATGGTGTTGGCGGCCAGGCCCCGCTCGACGGCGAGGTGGTCGAGGTAGCCGCCCACCACCCGCTCGACGTCGGGACCGGCGGTCGCGGGCAGGGCCCCGCTCAGCGCCCCGCTCAGGGTCACGGTCAGGGCAGGTCTCCCTCCACCTTCTCCAGGCCGACGGCGCTCATCCCGTGCGCCTCGGCCACCTCCGGCAGCACGACCTGCCCGGCGACGACGTTGACGCCGTGCGCCAGCGCCGGGTCAGCGGCGACCGCGGCGCGCGTCCCCTTCTCGGCCAGGGCCATGACGTAGGGCAGCGTCACGTTGGTCAGCGCGTGCGTGGAGGTGTTCGGGACCGCGCCGGGCATGTTCGCCACGCAGTAGAACACCGACTCGTGCACGCGGAAGGTCGGCTCGTCGTGTGTCGTGGGCCGGCTGTCCTCGAAGCACCCGCCCTGGTCGACGGCGATGTCGACGAGCACCGAGCCCGGCTTCATCCGCGACACCAGCTCGTTGCTCACCAGCGTGGGCGCCTTCGCGCCGGGCACCAGCACCGCACCGATGACCAGGTCGGCGTCGAGGACGGCCCGCTCGACCTCGTAGGCGTTGGAGGCGACCGTCTGCAGGTGCCCGCGGTAGACGTTGTCCGCGGCGCGCAGCTTGTCGACGTCGCGGTCGAGGACGACGACCTCGGCCTGCATGCCCAGGGCGATGGTGGCGGCGTTCATCCCCGACACCCCGGCCCCGATGACGACGACCTTGGCCGCGTAGACGCCCGACACCCCGCCGAGCAGCACGCCGCGGCCGCCGTGCGCGCGCTCGAGGCTGTGCGCCCCGACCTGCGGCGCCATCCGGCCGGCGACCTCGCTCATCGGCGCCAGCAGCGGCAGCGCGCCGTTCGCCGTCTGCACGGTCTCGTAGGCGATCGCGGTGGTGCCGGAGGCGACCAGGGCCTCGGTGCAGGCCCGCGAGGCGGCCAGGTGCAGGTAGGTGAACAGCGTCTGCCCCGCGCGCAGCCGGCCGTACTCCTCCTCGATCGGCTCCTTGACCTTGAGCAGCAGGTCGGCGTCGGCCCAGACGTCGTCGGCGGACCCGACGATCCGGGCGCCGGCGGCGGTGAAGTCGGCGTCGGGGATCGAGCTGCCCTCCCCCGCGCCCCGCTCGACGAGGACGGTGTGCCCCGCCCGGGTCAGCTCCGTGACCCCGGCCGGGGTCAGCGCGACCCGGTACTCCCTGTTCTTGACCTCACGCGGCACCCCGACGTGCATGACCACTCCCGCTCCCGGCCGGGCCGAGGTCGTCGGCCCGCACCTGATCTCGTCGCTCCCGGGTGAGGGAGCCCACACCCGCCGACCCTAACGACCGCCCGCGCTGCCGCACCCGGGCCCAGCGCCCACGATGGCCCGGTCGTCCCCCTGGAGGAGGAACCCCGATGCGCCTCTACGCCACCCGGCCCGACCGCCGCCTGGGTCAGGTGCTCGCCGACGTCGGCCTGCTGGCGTGGATCGTGCTGTGGGTCGTCGTGGCGCGGGTCGTGCACGGCGCGGTGCTCGTGCTGGCCGAGCCGGGGCAGGCGGTGGAGGACCTCGGCTCGTCGGTGGCCGACAGCATGGGCTCGGCGGCGTCGGCGGCCGACGACGTGCCGGTGGTCGGCGACGAGCTGTCCGCGCCGTTCGACGCGCTGGGCGACGCCGCGGGGTCGGTGACCGGGGCCGGGCAGGCCGCGCAGGACGCCGTCGGCACGCTGGCCACGGTGCTCGCCGTCGTCCTGGTCGTGCTGCCGGTGGGCTGGCTGCTCGCGCGCTGGCTGCCGTGGCGCGTGGCGTGGGTGCGCGAGGCGAGCGCGGTGTCCCGGCTGGCCGGCCGCGCCGAGCCGGACCTGGACCTGCTGGCCGCGCGCGCCGTCGCCACCGCCCCGCTGCCCCGGCTGGCCGACCTGCCGCCCGGGACCGGCGCGGCCTGGCGGGCCGGGGACCCCGCCGCCGTGCGGGCGCTCGCGGCGCTGGAGGCGGGCCGGCTCGGGCTGCGGCTGCCCGCGCCCGACGCCGCGGGCTCCGGGGCCACCGCGCCGCCGCGCTCGGGTTGAGTCGGCCCCCGCCGGTGCCGATGTCCCCTCCTGATCCGGGAGGTGGGCGTGGGACGGACGGGACGCACGCGGTCGCGTCGGCGGGGCCGTCGCGGGCCGTCGGTGGGCGGGGTCGCCACGCGCGTCGCGGCGGCGGCCGCGGTCGGGCTGGTGGCCCTGTCGGCACCGGCCACGGACCTCGCCGCGCAGGTGACCGCCTCGTGGGCACCGTTCGGCGACGCCGGCACCGCCGACCGCCCCGGGCCCGCCCGCGTCGCCGACGCCCCGCGGCCGGTCACCGCCGTCCCCGACCCGGTCGTGGAGACGCCGGTCCTCGCGCTGCCCGTGCCGCGGCGGCTGCAGGTCGAGGTCCCGACGCCGATGGTCCCGTACGGCGTGCCGCTGGAGACCACGCCGCCGCCCGCGCAGTGCGGTGGCTACGGCGGCCTGCGGCAGGTCCCGCCGGGGGTCGTGCCCGGCCCGGGCTCGGCGACGGTGAGCTGGCAGGCCGACGGCCGCGACGCCGTCCAGGGGTACCGGGTGACCGCGGTCAGCCAGCAGCTCGTGGCCGGCGTGCAGCCCGCGCCGCCGCAGGTGACCGTCGGCCAGCGCGCGGACTGCGGCGAGGTGACCGCGAGCATCGGCGGGCTCACCAGCGGCGTCGCCTACGTCTTCTGGCTCGAGGAGCTCGTCCTCGACGCCGACACCCGGGTGACCGAGTACGAGCAGGTCGGCTCGTCGCCCGCGGTCGTCATCGGGTGACCCGCCGAGATCCCGTGATCCCGCACGCGACACGCCGGTCCGACCGCCGAGGTCACGCGATCTCGACGGGAGTGGGGCGCTACGTGGCGTCGACGGGGCGCAGCGTCGTCCCCGCGGCGCGGTGCTGGGCGGCGGCGAGCAGGCCGATGACGGCGGCGGAGTTGCGGATCGCCCCGTCGAAGACGCGCTGCACCGCCTCGTCCAGCGGCACCAGCTCGACGGTCATGTCCAGCTCCTCGTGCTCCACCGTGAAGCCCTCGGGCCGGTCGACGTCGGACAGTCCCTCGGCCAGGTAGACCAGCACCAGCTCGTCGCAGAAGCCGGGGGTGCTGAACGTGGTGGTGAGCAGCGACCACCGCTCGGCGGCCATCCGCACCTCCTCGGCCAGCTCCCGCTTCGCCGTCTCCAGCGGCGGCTCGCCGTCGGCGTCGCGCAGGCCGGCGGGCAGCTCCCACAGGTAGCCGCCGACCGGGTGCCGGTACTGCCGCAGCAGCACGGCCTCACCGGCGTCGGTGAGCGCCACGACGGCCACCGCGCCGGGGTGGCGGACCACCTCGCGGACGCTGTCGCCGCCGCCGGGCATCGCCACGGTGTCCTTGACCAGCGTGATGACCCGGCCGTCGTAGACCGTCTCGGTGCCGAGGACGCGGTAGTCGCCCTCGGCGGCCGGCTCGGTCACTAGATGCCCACCTTCTCGGCTTCCTCGAACGGCACCGGCAGCCGGGCGGACTCGGCCCGGTCGATGGCGGCGGCGACGAACGCGGCGAACAGGGGGTGCGGGCGGGTGGGCCGGCTCTTGAGCTCCGGGTGCGCCTGCGTGCCGACGAAGAACGGGTGCACCTCGCGCGGCAGCTCGGCGAACTCGACGAGCAGCCCGTCGGGCGAGGTGCCGCTGAACACCAGGCCGGCCTCGGACAGCCGGTCGCGGTAGGCGTTGGCCACCTCGTAGCGGTGGCGGTGCCGCTCGGTGACCTCCGTCGAGCCGTACGCCGCGGCGGCCTGCGAGCCCTTCTGCAGGTGCGCGGGGTAGCTGCCCAGCCGCATCGTCCCGCCGAGGCCGCGCTCGCCGGCGAGGACGTCGACCTGGCTGGCCATGGTGGCGATCACCGCGTCGGGGGTGTCGGGGTCGAACTCGGCGGAGTTGGCCTGCTCGATCCCGGCGACGTCGCGGGCGTACTCGATGACCATGCACTGCAGGCCGAGGCACAGCCCGAGGGTCGGGATGCCGTTGGTGCGGCTGTAGCGGATGGCGCCGAGCTTGCCCTCGATGCCGCGCACGCCGAACCCGCCGGGGATGCACACGCCGTCGACGTCGCCGAGCGCGGCCGCCGCCCCCTCGGGGGTCTGGCAGTCGTCGGAGGGCACCCAGCGGATCTGCACGCGGCTGCGGTGGGCGAACCCGCCGGCGCGCAGCGCCTCGGTGACCGACAGGTAGGCGTCGGGCAGGTCGACGTACTTGCCGACCAGCGCGATCGTCACCGTCTGCTTGGGCCGGTGCACCCGCTCGAGCAGGTCGCCCCACACGGTCCAGTCGACGTCGCGGAAGGGCAGGCCGAGCCGGCGGACGACGTAGGCGTCGAGGCCCTCGCGGTGCAGCACCTTCGGGATGTCGTAGATCGACGGCGCGTCGGGGCAGGAGATGACGCCCTCGGCGTCGACGTCGCACATCAGGCTGATCTTGCGCTTGAGGCCCGTGCCGATCTCGCGGTCGGCGCGGCAGACCAGCGCGTCGGGCTGGATGCCGATGTTGCGCAGCGCGGCCACCGAGTGCTGCGTCGGCTTGGTCTTCAGCTCCCCCGACGGCGCGATGTAGGGCACCAGGGAGATGTGCAGGAAGAAGCAGTTGTCACGGCCGATCTCGTGGCGCACCTGCCGGGCGGCCTCGAGGAAGGGCAGCGACTCGATGTCGCCGACGGTGCCGCCGATCTCGGTGATGACGACGTCCACCCCGGAGTCGACGCCGTCCTCGTCGACGACCGGCGACTCGGCCGCCGCCAGGATCCGCGACTTGATCTCGTTGGTGATGTGCGGGATGACCTGCACGGTGTCGCCCAGGTACTCCCCGCGCCGCTCCTTGGCGATGACGTCGGAGTAGACCTGCCCGGTGGTGACGTTCGAGCGGGCGCCCAGGTCGGTGTCGAGGAAGCGCTCGTAGTGCCCGACGTCGAGGTCGGTCTCGGCGCCGTCCTCCGTCACGAACACCTCGCCGTGCTGGAACGGGTTCATCGTCCCCGGGTCGACGTTGAGGTACGGGTCCAGCTTCTGCATGGTGACCCGCAGCCCGCGGGCGGACAGCAGCGCGCCGAGCGAGCTGGCCGTCAGGCCCTTGCCGAGAGAGGACACGACCCCGCCGGTGACGAAGACGAACTTCGTCGGCTGGGAGTTGGAGAAGAGGCGACGCGATGCGGACTGCTCAGGAGTTCCAGGTCGACCCACGGGAACCCACCGTAACACGGTCGTCCCCCTCGCCCCGGTCGCCGCCGGGGGCTCCGCGCGCCCGCCGCGGGCGGTGGCGGCGAGGTCGACCAGGAGGGGCACCAGCAGCGCCGCGGCGGTCGCCGGGAGCGCCACCCCGGAGTCGTTGACCGCGGCGCCCAGGGCCAGGCTGAGGGCCGCGGCGACCAGGCCGGCGCGCAGCACGGCGGCGTCGGCGAGCCGCAGTCCCGAGCCGCCCTCGCGCAGCAGCCCCGGCCCGCGCGGCCGGCGCCGCCGCACCAGCCAGATCGCGGCGACCAGCGCCACGGGCAGCATCCAGGCCAGCGCGGAGCCGAGCAGGATGCCGAGGTTGGCCGAGGCCTTGCGGCTGACCACCGTCCACGCCTCGCCGGTGAGCAGCTGCTCGACGAAGCGGCCCAGGTGGCTGCGCTCGGCGGCCGGGCGCAGCCAGTCGAGGAAGGCCAGCGTGCCGACGGCGACCACCCCGGCGCCCAGCACCGCGGTCAGCCGCACGACGGTCAGGCGCACGCCGGTGAGCAGCATCGCCAGCAGCAGGAAGCCGGGCAGCACCGCCAGCACGCCGCCGAAGTCCCGGCCCAGCCCGGGCGCCCCGACGATGGCCACGGTGACCAGCCCGGCGCCCAGCACGACGGCGCCGGTGACCCGCCGCGCCCGCCGCCCGCCGTCGTCACGCCCGGCGCCGGCCCACCGGCCGGCGAGCGCGGCCACCACGGCGGTGCTCACCAGGGCGGCCGACGACAGCAGGCCGGAGCTGAGGTTGCCGTAGCCGGTGAACCGCCCGGCGACGATCGCGTCGTAGCCGAGCAGTGCGTCCAGCTCCAGCGTCGAGCCGGTGAGCACGTCGCCGACCAGCGTGGCCACGGTGATGGCGAGCACGGTCAGCGGCGGCCCGAGCCGGCGGCGTCGCCGGGGGCCGAGCGCGGCGAGGGCCACCACGACCGCGTCGGCCAGCAGCAGCGCCCCCGCCAGCGCCCACCGCGGCGAGCCGGCCCGCTCCCAGGGCACCAGCCCGGCGAGGTAGGTGGCCACCGGCAGGGCCGCGGCCGCCAGCGCCGCGAGGCGCAGCGCCGGCCGCCAGCGGGCCCGGGAGGGCCGCACGCCGGCGTCGCGGGTCAGGCCCAGCACGAGCACCCCCAGCACGACGACGGCGGCCTGCACCGCGACCAGCCCGAGGAAGAACGTGCCGGTGCTGCGGTGGTGGGTCACCGCGGCGGTGTTCGCCCGCGTCAGCTCCGTGACCGCCTGCGCGGTGCCGGGGCGGCCCTCGGTGACGGTGAGCGGCTGACCGTTGACCGAGGCCGGCTGCTCGAGGTCCAGGGCGCGCAGCACGGTCGGGGCGACGTCGATGAGCTGGGTGAACGGCGCCCGCCCCGTGCTCGCCGACGACAGCCAGCCGGGGTCGGTGAACCCGGGGCCCGACGCGATCCCCACGTGCAGCTGCGGGCGCCCGTCGTTGACCTCCGAGACGCCCTGCACCAGCAGCAGCGTCTCCCCCGGCAGGGCGGCGACGGCGGCGCGCAGCTGCGCGACCTGCGCGTCGATGGCGGTCAGCGCCGCCTCGCGGCTGACGGGGTCGGTGCCGGTCTCGCTGCCCTCGGGCGCCGGGACGCCGGCGTCGACCAGGCCGTCGAGGGAGACGAGGGTGAGCGGGCAGGGCTCGAGCAGCGCGGCGAGCGCGGCGCCGTCGGCCGGCAGGCCGTCCTCGCGGGTGAGCCCGACGCCCGGTGCGGCGACGGCCAGCGCCGCCGCCCGGCCGACGACCGTCGCGCACCCCACGGCGGCCCCAGCGCCCCCGGCTCGGCGCCGAAGCGGGCGGTGGCGCCGTCCTCGGCCACGGCGCGCACGGCGCTGAGCGGATCGGCCAGCCCGGCCTGCGCCAGCCGCTCCTGCAGCCCGCAGTGCGACAGCTCGGGGCTGGCCGGCGGCCCGGCCGGGGTCGGCGCCTCCGACGGGCCCGCCTCCCCCGCGGTGCCCGGGGTGCCGCCGGGCAGCGGCACGGTGGGCAGCGGGACCATCGGCAGCAGCTCGTCGGGCGCCGGGAAGCGGGCACGGTTGCCCGCGCCGAGGGTGGCCCAGCCGTCGAGCAGGCAGGTGGTGGAGCGGGCGGCGCGCACCGAGACCGCGCCGACCGGCGAGGTGTCGGCCAGCTCCCACAGCGCCGGGGTGCGGCCGGGGTCGACGTCGTCCCACACCAGGCCGGGCACGCCGACGACGAGCACCCGGTCGGCCGACCAGCCGTCCTCCGCCGCACCCGCCACCCCGGGCGCCCCGGCGAGGAGCACGGCGAGCAGCGCGAGGACCAGGACGGCGGCGCGCCTCACCGCGGTGGCCCCAGCAGCTCGCGGTAGACGGCGGCCAGCGTGCGGGCGGTGGCGGCCTCGTCGGGCCAGCCCGCCGCCTGCTCCCGCCCCGCCTCGGCCAGCGCCGCGGCGCGGGCGGGGTCGGCGAGCAGGTCCCGGACGGCGCCGGCGAGGGCGGCGGCGTCGCCGGGCGGGACCAGCAGCGCGCCGTCGCCGAGCAGCTCGGGCAGCCCGCCGGTGCGCGTGGCCACCAGCGGCGTGCCCGCCCGCAGCGCCTCCTGCGCGGTCAGCGAGCGCGCCTCCCAGCGCGAGGGCAGCACGACGAGGTCGGCGGCGGCCAGCAGGTCGGCGACGTCGTCGCGGCGGCCCAGCAGGCGCACCGGCAGCCGCTGTGCCGCGATCCGCGCGGCGAGCCCGGCCTGCAGCGGCCCGTCCCCGGCGACGGCGACCAGGGGCTGCGGGTCCCCGGTCCACGCCGCGGCGGCGTCGAGCAGGACGTCGTAGCCCTTCTGCGGGTGCAGCCGCCCGACGGCGAGCACGAGCGGGCGCCCGTCGGCCAGCCCGAGGTCGGCGCGGACCTCCTCGCGGGACCGGCGCGCCGGGAGCAGCGCGGGGGCCGACACCGGAGCCACCCGCACGTCGCGGGCGCCGAGGCGGCGGGCGTTGGCGGCGAGGTCACCGGAGGCGGCCAGGACGACGTCGGCGGCGCGGACGGTGGCGCGCTCGGCCGAGGCCAGCACCCGGCCCAGCGGCCCGCCGCGCTCGGGCAGCGCGTTGTGCAGGGTCACCACCAGCGGCCGGCGGGCCCCGCTGCGCACCGCCGCGGCCGCGACCAGGCCGGCCCGCAGGCCGTGGGCGTGCACGAGGTCGCTCCCGGCCGCGGCGCGGCGCAGGGCGAGGACCGCGCGGGTGTCGGCGACCGGGTCGAGCCCGGCGGAGATCTCCACGGGGCGGAAGGCGGCGGCTGCGGAGAAGCCGAACAGCGCGTCGGTGGCCGCGGGCCCGCACACGGTGACGTCGGCGCCGGCGTCGGCGAGCGCGGGCAGCACCGAGCGCAGGTGGGTGCCGACGCCACCGGTGCTGGTGGCCAGCACCTCGGCGACCCGGCGGCCGTCGAGCGGTCGCGAGTCAGCCACCGTGCACCTCCGTCCCGCCGGGCGTCCGCAGTGCGCGCACCGCCGCGAGCAGGGGCCGGCGCGCCGTGCCCATCATGACCGCCGCGGCCACCACGGTCACCGCCGCCGCCATGAGCACCCCGGCACCGACGGCGCCGGCCGGCGACGTCCCCGGCACCGGGTCGGCACCGAGCGCGCCGGCCAGCGCGAGGCCGGCGGCCGCGCCCGCGCCGCCGGCGAGCAGGGCGGGCAGCCCGCAGCGTCCCAGCCCGGCGAGCCCGCCGGGCCCGGCCGTCCGCGCGGTCGCGAGCAGCAGGGCGGCGCCGGCGGCGGTGACGCCGATGCTGTGCCCGGCGGCCAGCGCCAGCGCGCGGTCGGCGTCCGGCAGGGCGGCGGAGAGGACCACGTCGGCGGCCACCGCGAGCAACCAGCCGCCGAGCACGCAGGCGGTGGGCGCGCGCCACAGCCCGCGGGCGTACAGCGCCCGGGTGAGCACCGCGACCAGGCCGTAGCCGACCAGGCCGGGGGCGAAGGCCACGACGGTGTCGCGCAGCGCGGCCACCCGGTCGGGGCCGCCGTCGAGGAGGAACACCCGCGCCATCGGGCCGGACACGGCGGCGAGCACCGCCGCGGCGACCGCGCTGGCCACCACGACGAGGGCGGTCACCGGGGCCAGCGCGCGTCGGTAGCCCGCCAGGTCCCCGGCGGCGGCCCGCTCGGCCATCAGCGGATAGGCCGACGTGGCCAGCGGCACCGCGACCGCGGCCCACGGCACGAGGAAGAGCGTGAGCCCGGCGGTGTAGGCGACCTGCGTGCCGTCGGGGCCGTCGCCGGCCAGCCGGATCGCGACCGCGGCCACCAGCTGCTGCCCGGCGAGGGTGAGCACGCCGGCGACCGCGAGCCGGCGCACCTGCGGCGCGGCGCCCACCGGGAAGCGCAGCGAGGGCCGCAGCCCCAGCCGCAGCCGCCGCACCGGTACGAGGACGGCGAGGGCGAGCGCGACCACGCCGAGCGTCGTCCCGACGCCGAGGACCAGCTCGGCCGGCGTCGTCAGGTCCCCGACGTCCCGGGCACCGCCCAGCCAGGCGAAGGCGGCGTAGGCCGCCGCGACGACGACGCTGGACAGCAGCGGCGCGATCGCCGGGCCGGCGAAGCGGCGGTGCGCCTGCAGCACGCCGGTCCCCACGACGGCCAGGCCGTAGAGCACGACCTGCGGCGCGAAGACCAGCAGGAAGCGGGCGGCCAGGTCGACCTCGGCCGCCGTGCCGCCGCCGAGCAGCAGCGCGGCGATCGGGTGCGCCAGGACGGCGAGCAGGGCGGCCAGCGGCACGAGGACCAGCAGCGTCCAGCCCAGCAGCGCCGAGGCGGTCCGGCGCACCTGCTCGCGGTCGCCGGCGGCGATGCCCCCCGCCAGCATCGGCACGACGAGGGAGGCCAGCGCCCCGCCGGCGACCACCTCGAAGACGATGTTCGGGACGGTGTTGGCCGCGGTGTAGGTGTCGCCGGTGCTGTCGGCGCCGACGGCGTTGGTGAACACCAGCGTGCGCCCGAACCCGGCGAGCCGGGCCAGCACGGTGAGGACCGCGATCAGCGCGGCGGCGCCGGCGACGCCCTGCGCCACGCGCCGCCCCGACACCGTCGGCCCCGCGGACGTCACGCCGGGCGGCGGCCGAGCCGGTCGAGCTCGCGCAGGCCCGGCGTGGCCTCGATGACCCGGGTGAAGCTGACCCGCTCGCTGGCGAGGGTGAGCGCGGTGACCGCGGCCAGCAGCGCCGCCCGCGCCGGGCGCGAGGGGACCGCGGCCAGCCGCAGGCCGAGGAGCGCGCCGACGGCGTTGGCGCCGGCGTCGCCGAGCATCACCTGCTCGCCGAGGTCGGCGGGCAGCACGGCCAGCGCCGCACCGAGCGGCGCCGCCACCAGGTCGCCCGCGGGCCCGCGCAGCGTGGCAGCGGCGGCGAGGGTCGCGGCCTTCGCCGCGCGGCCGGGGCGGAGGTCCAGGAGGTTCACCAGGTTGGCGGTGCCGGCCACGAGGCCGGTGGTGAGGACGACGTCCGCCGCGCCGGTGAGGTGACGGAGCGGCCCCGCCGCGGGGGCCCGGGCCGAGCGGAGCGGGGTCCGGGGGGCAGCGGGGTCCTCGTGGAGCACCGCGGCGACCGCGGCGGCCGCGCCGATGCCGGCGACCTTCACCGCACCGGCCGACACCCGCCCGGCCCGCAGCGCCGCGAGGTGCCCGGCCAGGCCCTTGTCACGGGCCTGCTCCGGGCGGGCGCCGGCGAGGTCGTCGTAGCCGCCGACCAGCCCGGACACCGCGCCGGCCACCGCGGCCGCACCGCGCGTGCCGGCCGGCGCGCCGAGGACGGCGCCGGCGGTGGCGGCCGCGGCCAGCGCCGGCCCGCCGAGCAGGGTCACCGGGCGGCCGGCGTAGTTGGTGCGCCGCCACGGGGCCCCGGCCGGGCGGGCGTCGAGCGCGCGCGCCGCGGCCAGGCCGGCCCGGGCGGCCGCCGCCCCGGCGAGGACGAGGAGCGGGCGCGCGGTCACGGGGTGGCGGCGGGCACCGGCGGGACCGGCTGGGCGTCCTCCCCGGTGCCGTACTTGCCGGAGGTGCCCTCGCGCTCGCGGCCCAGCGCCAGCACGGTGCTGATCTGGCCCGACGGGCTGGTCACGTTGTCCACGGTGGAGACCGCCGCGGAGACCTCCGGGTCGGCCCGGACCACGCCGACCAGGCCGGCCTCGCCCGCCGAGGCGGCGTCGCCGGCCACCACGGCGCCGGAGCCCGCGGCGTCGAGGGCGGTGGCCAGGTCCAGCAGGACGTCGTTGCGGTCCGCGGCGTCCTTGCCGTCCAGCGCGCCGCCGGTGAGGACGACGGCGAAGTCGGCGGGCGTGACGGTCGTGGAGTCCTGGGACAGGACGTCGAGGGCGGACAGGCCCGCGAGCACGGTGGAGACCGCCGCGGTGTCGGGGGCGGGCGCGCCCTCGGTGGCCGGGACCATGAGCACCTGGGCGAGCAGCGCGCCGACGAGCTGGCCGGTGTCGTCGGTCTCGGGCAGCTCCACGCCGGCCGGGCGGCCGGGGCCCGTCACGTAGCTCTGCAGGCCCGGCTCGCTGGCCGGGTCGCTGTACTCCGGCGCCAGGGAGACCTGCCCGGCGACCGTGCCGCCGGCCTCGGTCACCAGCGCGGTGACCTCCTCGACGGTGTCGGTCGTGACGTCCTCGGACGCGAGCACCAGCAGCACGCTGCGGCCGGTCAGGGCGCCGCGCACCAGGGCCGGGGCGACGGCGGACTCGAAGGCCTGGCTGCTGTCGACCTGCGTCTGCAGCCCCTGGGTGGTGTCCTCCAGCTCGCGCTTGTCCTCCTGCAGCGAGGTGACCTGCCCCTGCAGGTTGTCCAGCAGCGGTCCCGACAGCTGGGTCGCGCCGATCACCAGCCCCAGGGCGATCGCGAGGAACACCGCGATCAGGGAGACCAGGTGGTAGCGGAAGTCGATCACGAGAAGAGGTTCTCCAACCAGAACACGAAGCTGTCCCACTGGTCGACCAGCAGGTCGAGGTAGATCCGCCCGGCGGTGGTGACGGCCAGGGCGGCGACGATCGCGAGCAGCGCGGCGAGCACGAGCACGACGAGCGCGCCGGTCGAGATGCGGCTGCGGTAGAGCCGGCTCACGCCCTTGGCGTCGACCAGCTTGCCGCCCAGCCGCAGCCGGGTGAGGAAGGTCGAGGCCATGCCGCCGCGGCCCTTGTCGAGGAACTCCACGAGCGTGGCGTGCGTGCCGACGGCGACGATGAGCTTGGCGCCCTTCTCGTCGGCCAGCAGCATGGCGATGTCCTCGCTGGTCGCCGCGGCCGGGAAGGTGATCGCCGGGACCCCGAGGTCCTGGACCCGCTTGAGGCCGGGCGCGCGGCCGTCGACGTAGGCGTGCACGACGACCTCCGCCCCGCTGCGCAGGACGTGGTCGCTGACCGAGTCCATGTCGCCGATGATCATGTCCGGCTGGTAGCCGGCCTCGATGAGGGCGTCCGCGCCGCCGTCGACCCCGACCAGCACCGGCCGGTAGTCGCGGATGTAGGACCGCAGCGCCTGCAGGTCCTCCTTGTAGTCGTACCCGCGGACGACGACGAGCACGTGCCGGCCCTCGATCGCCGTCTTCACGTCCGGGACGCCGACGCCGTCGAGCAGCAGCGCGCGCTCGCGCTTCATGTACTCCATCGTGTTGGTGGCGAACGCCTCCAACTGCGTGGACAGCCCGGCCTTGGCCTCGGCCATCGCGGTGGCGACGGTCTCGGGGGTCTGCTCGGTGCCCTCCGCGACGGCGGTGCCGTCGGGCCCGTAGAGCGTGGCGCCCTCGACGCGGACCTGCGCACCCTCCTTGAGCGCGGCGAACACGTCCTTGCCGACGCCGTCGACGAGGGGGATGCCGGCCGCGGTGAGGATCTCGGGGCCGAGGTTGGGATAGCGGCCGGAGATGCTCGGCGCGGCGTTGACCACGGCGCCGACCTTCGCGGCGACCAGCGAGTCCGCGCTCACGCGGTCGATGTCGACGTGGTCGATGACGGCGACGTCGCCGGGCCGCAGGCGCTTGGTGAGGTTCTTGGTGCGACGGTCCAGCCGGACGGTGCCGCTCACCCCGGGTGCCGTCTCCTGGGCCCGGCTCCGTCGCAGGGTGCCGATGCGCATTCGGCCATGGTCCCACGGAGGCTCCCGGGGGCCGTCGTCCGACGCGCTCCCGCAACTGCCTGGTCACGCAGGGTGTCCGACACCACGGGCGGCGCGACACGCCCGGCGCGTGCGCCCCACCGGCACCCCCGGTGCTGCCAGCCGCGCTGTCTAGCGTTGGCCGATGTGACTCGTGGGGCTCCTGCTGCCATCGTCCCGGCGACCCGTCCCGGGGCCGCGGACGAAGGCTCCCGGCCGCTGCCCGGGCCGGACTCCGCCCCGGCGCCCGCGCCGCCGCCGGTGATCCGGGCCGTGCCGCAGGAGCCGGCCGCCGCGCCGGCGCCCGCCCCCGCGCCGCCCGCCGAGGGCCGGCGGTCGGGCCGCCGCCGCGACCGCCGGGGCTCCGGCGTCCGCGAGCGCCGCCGGCTGGAGACGCACGACCGGATCGTCGACGCCGCCGCCGAGCTGTTCGCCGAGCGCGGCTTCGACGCCGTCAGCGTCGTGGAGATCGCGCAGCGGGCGGGTGTGGTGGAGAAGACGGTGTTCAACCACTTCCCGGTCAAGGAGGGGCTGGTCCTCTCCGCCGACCCGCCGATGCGGGCGGCGCTGCTGCACGCGGTGGCCACCCGCCCGGCCGGGGAGTCGGTGGCCGCGGCGGCCGGCACCTTCGTGGTCCGCGCGATGACGATGCTCGGGGCGCCCGAGGCCGCCGAGGGGGTGGCCGCGATGGCCCGGGTGGTGCGCGGCTCCCGCACGCTGCAGGCCCGCGAGCGGGAGATCCTCGGCGAGATCACCGCCGCGCTGGCGGCGCAGATCCGCGCGGAGACCGGCGCCGACGACGGCGCGGTGGAGCCCGAGCTCACCGCCTCGGCGGTGACCGCGCTCTACGGCCGGCTCCTGGAGCTGGCCCGCGACCGCGCGCTGGCCGGTGTCACGGGGCCGGCGCTCGCCGACGAGCTGCGCACGGCCGGGCGGCGCGGCCTGTCGCTGCTGCAGTTCGGGCTGGCGGGGTACGCGAAGCGCCGCTGAACGGCCGGGCTCGTGCCGCCGGGCCGGGCCCTCAGGCGGGCAGCTGCAGGGCCCGCAGCAGCTGGTCGCCGCGGTCGCCCGGGATGCCGGGGTCCCGCGTGAACAGCGCGACGGCGACCATGTACTCGTCGTCGCCGGCCCAGCCGCGCCCCTCGGCGACGATCCTCGCGATCTGCGCGCGGACCTTCGGCTCGCTGCTGTAGGGCCCGTAGTCCAGCCCCATGGCGAGGAAGTTGACCACCCGGTAGCCGAGGTCGGCGGCGGTGCTCACGGTGGTGACCGGGTCGGCGTAGCTGGCGACCGCGGTGACCACGTGGTCGTAGCCGGCCTTGAGCAGCTGCAGCGTGAGGTCGTTGCCGCGCTCGCCGCCCCACAGCTCGGGCATGAGGATGTCGCGGTCGGGGGCGGGGATGTAGGGCGGGTTGGACAGCGCGGTGGTCACCGGCTCCCCGCCGGAGGCGTCGGCCTGGTCGAAGAAGTCGCCGAGCTCGACGGTGTAGCGGTCGGCGAGGCCGCGCGCGGCGATGTTGGCCCGCGCCGCCTCCACCGAGTCGGCGCTGATGTCGTAGCTGCGGACGCGCAGCCCGGGCAGGCCCGCGACGACGTCGGCGATCGCGGAGGCGTCACCGGTCCCCAGCTCGACGACGGGGGCGTCCTCCCAGCCCAGCTGCTCGCGGTACTGCTGGAGCAGCATGCAGACGGAGAAGCCGTAGTGCGCGGACTCGTCGGCGGAGCTGAAGCAGCTCACCGGTCCCCTCCGGGGACCCGGGCGGCGGGAGCCGGGACGAGCGGGCTTCGGGCGGGGGCATCGTCGCGCACGGGATCGACCTACCCCCGTCGTCGGTCCGACATTCCTGCGTGCCGCCACCCGGTCGTGTGCCACCCGACGGCGCCCGCCCGTCCGCCCGCTCAGCCCTCCCGGGCGGCGGCCGCGACGGCGAGCAGCTCGCGCGCGTGCGCCTGCCCGGTGTCGCTGTCGGACAGCCCCGAGAGCATGCGCGCCAGCTCCCGCACGCGGTCCTCGCCGTCGACGGCGCGGATGTCGGTGGCGGTGACGCCGGCCGCGGTGTCCGGCGACTTGTCCACCACCAGGTGGGTGTCGGCGAAGGCGGCCACCTGCGCGAGGTGGGTGACGACGACGACCTGGTGGTCACGGGCCAGCCGCGCCAGCCGTCGGCCGATCTCGCCCGCGGCCTGCCCGCCGACGCCGGCGTCCACCTCGTCGAAGACCATGACCGGCACCGGGTCGGCACCGGCGAAGACCACCTCGATGGCCAGCATGACCCGCGAGAGCTCACCGCCGGACGCGCCGCGGTGCACCGGCCGCGGCGGGGCGCCGGGGTGCGCGGCCATGAGCAGCGCGACCTCGTCGATCCCCTCGGGTCCCGGCTGGTCCGGGTGGCTCTCGACCGAGAAGGACACCCGCGCGCTCTTCATCGCCAGGCCCGCGAGCTCCGCGCCGACCTCGGCGGCGAAGCCGTCGGCGGCGGCGCGGCGGCCGGCGGAGATCCGGGCGGCGAGGTCGTCGACCTCGGCGCGGGCGGTGTCACGGGCGGCCGCCAGCGCCTCGAGCGCCTCGTCGGAGACGTCGAGCGCCGAGAGCTTGCCGCGCGCGTCCTCGGCCCAGGCCAGCACGCCGGCCAGCCCCTCCCCCGGGTCGGCGTACTTGCGGACCAGCGCGGTGATCGCCGCGCGCCGGTCGAGCACCTCGGCGAGGCGGGCGGGGTCGGCGTCGAGGTCGGCGACGTAGCCGGCCAGCTGCACGCTGACGTCGGACACCACGGCGACGGCGTCGGCGAGGTCGCGGGCCAGGAGCACCAGCGCGGGGTCGTCGGTGCCGGCCAGCGCCCGCTCGGCGGTGGCCAGGGCGGCGGTGGCGTCCTGCGGCAGGCCCTCGGCGCCGAGGTCGCCGGTCACGTCGCCGACCAGCGCCATCCGGGCCTCGTCGACCGCGGCCCGCAGCGCGTCGGCGTCCCCCAGCCGCTTGGCCTGGGCGTCGAGCGCCTCGTCCTCGCCCGGCTCGGGTGCCAGCGCCTCGATCTCCTCCAGGCCGTGCCGCAGCACCTCGGCGGTCTGGGCCAGCTCGCGGGCCTGGCCGCGGCGGCGGTCGAGGTCGGCGGCGAGCTCCCGCCAGCGGGTGTGGGCGGCGCGGTAGGTCTCCAGCAACTGCAGGTGCGCAGGCCCGGCGTAGCGGTCGAGGGCGTTGCGCTGCTCGGCCGGGCGGGACAGCCGCAGCTGGTCGCTCTGCCCGTGCACGGCCAGCAGCCCCTCGGCCAGCTCCGCGACGACGCCCACCGGCACGCTGCGCCCGCCGAGGTGCGCCCGCGAGCGGCCCTCGGCGCTGACCGTGCGGGCGAGGATCAGGCTGCCGTCGTCGTCGGGCTCGGCGCCGGCGTCGGCGGCCCGCGCCCACACCGGGGACTCCGCCGGCAGCTCGAGGCGCCCCTCGACGCCGGCGCGGCCGGTCGCGCGCACCCGGCCGGGGTCCGCGCGGCCGCCGAAGAGGAGCGTCAGGCCGGTCACGACCATCGTCTTGCCGGCGCCGGTCTCGCCGGTGACCACGGTCAGCCCGCGGCCCAGCTCGAGGGTCACGTCGTCGATGGCGCCGAGGCCGCGGATGCGCAGCTCGGTCAGCCGGCCCAGCCGCTGGGCGGCGCCGTCCCGGCGTGCCGGCGTCCGGCCGCCGTCGGGCTCCTGCGCCGCCGTCCCCGGGCCGTCGGCGGCAGGGGTCGCGGGGGTGTCTGCGGCCGGGGTGGCCGGCGCGGTCCGGGCGCGGCCGGCGCGCTCACGCGTGGGGGTCCGCGGTGCCACCGCGCACCTCCTCCCCTGCCGCGCCGTTGCCGTCGGCGAGGGTCACGACGTCGCGGGCGAGGACGTTGCGCGAGGGCCGCAGCTCGTGGCCGGGGTCGTGCCGGCGGGCGTCGCGGAAGCCGCGCACGGGCAGCCCGAACTTGGCGACCAGGCGGTCGCCGAAGGTCGCCGGGTGCACGCGGGCGATGCGCACCGGGCGGGCGGCGCGCCGGACGTCGACCCGGCCGCCGTCGGGGACGTCGAGGGCGCGCCGGCCGTCGGCCGAGACGCGGGCACGGTTGCCGTCGGGCGGGATGGCCACCGACAGCACCGCGTCCGGCGAGGTGACCAGGGGCCGGGAGAAGAGGGCGTGCGCGTTGGTGGGCACCAGCAGCAGCGCCTCGACGTCGGGCCACACCACCGGGCCGCCGGCGGAGAAGGCGTAGGCCGTGGAGCCGGTCGGGGTGGCGAACAGGACGCCGTCGCAGCCGAAGCTGGTCAGCGGCCGGCCGTCGATGGAGATGACGACGTCGAGCACCCGCGAGCGCTGCGCCTTCTCCACCGACACCTCGTTGAGCGCCCAGGTGCCGCCGACGACGTTGCCCGCGGCGTCGAGGACGTCGACCTCGATGGCCAGCCGCTTCTCCACCGAGTACGTGCACTGCTCGATCGCCGTCAGCGTCTCCTCGACCGCCTCGGGCTCGGTCTCGGCGAGGAAGCCGACCCGGCCGAGGTTGACGCCCATCAGCGCGGCGTGGCTGTAGCGGGCCAGCTCGGCGGCGCGCAGGAAGGTGCCGTCGCCACCGAAGACCATGACGATCTCGGCGCCGCGGGCGGCCTCGGCGTCGGCGGGGACCACCTCGGCGCCGTCGATGCCGAGCGCGTCGGCCTCGTCGTCGAGGACGCGCACGGTGATGCCGGCGCGCGCCAGCCGCGCGGCGGAGCTGCGGGCCAGCTCGGTGATGTCCTGCCGCCCGGTGTGGACGGCCAGCAGCACGTGCCGACCGCCTCCGGGACGCCAACCGCCCTGGCCGGCCTCGCTCATCGGTCCTCCTCGCTCTGCCCTGCGGTGGTCGCGTTTCTGGTGCGGGGCGCCCCGTCCCCAGCGTCCCCCGGCGCGGGCGTCCGTGCCCACCCGCTCACGGCGGTCCCTCCTCGACGGCGCGGCGCACGGCGGCCTCGTCGGGGCGCCCGGCGTCGCGGCGCAGCCACAGGAAGAACTCCACGTTGCCCGCCGGGCCGGGCAGCGGGCTGGCGACGACGCCGGCGGTGCCCCAGCCGAGGTCGGCCGCGGCCGTGGCGACCTCGAGGACGGCGGCCGCGCGGGCCGCGGGGTCGCGGACGACGCCGCCGGAGCCCAGCCGCTCGCGGCCGACCTCGAACTGCGGCTTGACCATCGGGAGCAGGTCGGCCTCCCCGGTGGCGCAGGCGGTCAGCGCCGGCAGCACCAGCCGCAGCGAGATGAACGACAGGTCGGCGACCACGAGGTCGACCGGGCCCTCGATCTGCTCCGGGGTCAGCGTGCGGACGTTGGTGCGCTCCAGTACCCGGACGCGGTCGTCGGTGCGCAGCGACCAGGCCAGCTCGCCGTAGCCGACGTCGACGGCGACCACCTCGCGGGCACCGCGGGTGAGCAGCACCTCGGTGAAGCCCCCGGTCGAGGCGCCGGCGTCCAGGGCGCGGCGCCCCTCCACGGGGACGGCGAAGGCGTCCAGGGCGCCCAGCAGCTTGTGCGCGCCGCGCGAGACCCAGCGGTGCTCGTCGGGGTCGGTGCGCACCACGACCGGCGTGCCCGCCTCGACGCCGGTGGCCGGCTTGGTGGCGGCACGCCCGGCGACGGCGACCCGTCCCTCGCTGATCAGCTCGACGGCGTGCTCGCGGGAGCGGGCCAGGCCCCGGCGGACCAGTTCGGCGTCGAGTCGGCTGCGGCGGGCCATCAGAGCTGGTCGATCGTGCCGAGCTCGCGCCGCAGGCGGTCGTGCTCGGCCTCGAAGACGGCGACGTGCTCGCTCACCGGCCGCTGGGCGAGGTCGGTGAACCGCGCGGCGGTCCCGTCGACAGCGGTGCCGTCTCCAGCGGTGCCGTCTCCAGCGGTGCCGTCGGCCGGCGTGCGGCCTCCGGCGGGGTCCGCGGGCCGCGCCGGGACCGGGGCCGCGACGCGGCCGGGACCGGGCCGCGGCGGGCCCGGCACCGGGTGCGGCCGGCTCGACTCGGTCATGGCGCTGGCCTCTCGGACGGGTGCGGGAAGGGGCCGCCGGACGGCGGGCGCGGGCGGCGGACAGCTGCGCCCCCGGCTGGCGAGGGTACCGGCCGGGGACGACGGCGAGGCTCGCGCCGACCGGGCCCGGACCCGTCCCGCCGGCGGCCCGCGCAGCCGGTCCCCGACGGTCTCACCGCCCTGCCAGGCCCCACTCGGCGAGCACCCGGCGGGCCTCCCCGTCGGCGGCCCGCACCTGCGTCGGCGCACCTTCGGGAGCGCGCGCCCACGCGGCCAGGCACAGGGCGCGCAGCCCGTCGAGACCGTCCCCGCGGTCCCCGTCCTCCCCGGTGGTCCGCAGCTCGAGCGGACCGCCGTCCGCGGCGGTGACGGCCCAGCGACCGCAGCTCCAGGGTCCTCCGGCCCCGCCGGTGACCGGGGGGTGTGGCACCAGCAGCCCGCCCGCGTCGGCGGCGATCAGGTCGGGCCGGTGCAGCGGACCGGCGGCCAGCAGCAGCGCCGGGTCGGTCACGCCGCTGAACACCAGCAGGCTCGCGGCGCCGGCCCGGTGGGCGCCCTCGATGTCGGTGTCGAGCCGGTCGCCGACCACCAGCGGACGCTCGGCTGCGGTGCGGCGGACGCACTCGGCGTGCATCGCCGGGTCGGGCTTCCCGGTGACGAGAGGCTCGCGGCCGGTGACCTCCCGGACGACGCGGACCATCGCCCCGTTGCCGGGCAGCGGCCCGCGCGGTGAGGGGATGGTGGCGTCGGTGTTGGTGGCCACGTGCCGGGCGCCGTTGCGGACGGCGACGACGGCCTCGGCCAGCTGCGCCCAGCCGACCTCCCGGCCGTAGCCCTGCACCACCGCGGCGGGGTCCTCCTCGGCGGTCCCGACCACGGTCAGCCCGGCCGCCCGCAACGCCGCCGCGACCCCGGGGCCGCCCACGGGCAGCACCCGGGCGCCCGCGCCGAGCATCCCGGCCACGACCGAGGCGGCCGCCTGCGAGCTGGTGATGACCTCGGCGGGCGTGGCCGGGACGCCGAGGTCGGACAGGTGCCCGGCCACCTCCTCCGGTGGACGGGCCGCGTTGTTGGTGACGAAGCCCAGCCGCATGCCGCGCTCCCGTGCCCGCGCCAGCGCCTCCGGGACACCGGGCACCGCGTCCGGCCCGACGTAGACGACGCCGTCGAGGTCGAGCAGCGCGACGTCGTGGACCAGGGCCGGGGCCCGCGTGCTGCCGGCGGCGAGACCCGGCCGCCCGCCCGCGCCGTCGCCGGCCGGGAGCGGGCCGGTCACGCGGACCCCCGCTGCGACGCCCTCCGGGCCCGCACGCCGCGCAGGGCGCGGGCGTAGTGGGCCAGGTCCGGGCGCATCGCCACGGCCAGAGCGAGGTGCTCGGCTGCCAGCCCGAGGTCGCCGGCCCGGCTGGCGGCCAGGCCCAGCCCGAAGTGCGCGTAGTCGTCGGTGGGGTTTCCCGCGGCGAGCTGCGCGAAGCTGTCGATCGCATCGGCATAGCGACCGGCGTCGTACTGGGCACGCGCGAGCGCCTCGAGGATGCTGCGCGAGCCGGGCTCGGCCTCGGCCGCCCGGCCGAGCAGGGTCGCCGCGGCCGCCGGGTCGCCACTGGCCAGCAGGTCCAGCCCCCGCCGGTACCACTCGTAGACCCCGCCCCCCGGGATCCCCTCCCCGGGCAGCTCGTCGTCGGGTGAGCCTGCTGTCGACACCGTCGTCCTCCCGCTCGTGCGGATCGCGTGCCCGCCGTCGGCCGGACAGCGAGGACCGGGCCGCCGGCGCAGCGCGCGACGGGCGGCTCCTACGATCCCGTCGTGCACTCGTCGTCGGCGGACTCCCCGTCCCTCACCGCGACGGGACTCGACGTCCGGCCCTTCCGGGCACTGACCTACCAGCGGCACGACCCCGGCCACCTGGCCCGGGTGAGCTCGCCAGCCTACGACCTGGTGACGCCGGACGGCCGGGAACGACTGGCCGCCGCCGATCCGCACAACATCGTCCGTCTGATCCTGCCGGGCGGCACGTCTGGACCGGGCACCGCCGGCGCGACCGGGCCCGGCGGCGGCCGTCCGGGCGAGGACACCGCGGCCCGTGCGGCGCGCACGCTGCGCGAGTGGGAGGACGCCGGCGTGCTCGTCCGGGACGGCACCCCTGCCCTGTGGCTCTACGAGATGCAGCCCGCCGAGGGAGCGGCGACGGTCGGCTGGCTGGGGGCGGTGGCCGTCGCCGCCGCCGGCGGGCGGGCGGTGCTGCCGCACGAGGACACCTTCCCGCCGGCCGTCGAGGGCCGGCGGGCACTGCTGGAGGCAACGGCCACCGACCTCGAGCCGATCGTGCTCGCCCACGACCCGGATCCGGAGGTCGCCGCCCTCACCCGCACCGCACTGTCCGGCCCGTCCGGCATGGAGCTCACCGACACCGACGGCGTCCGCCACCGCCTCTGGCGGATCGCCGACGAGGAGGTGCTCCGCAGGCTGACCGCGGCCCTGGCGCGCACCGGGGCGGTCATCGCCGACGGTCACCACCGCTTCGCCGCGGCGCGGGCGCTGCACCGCACCCATCCCGCCGGCGACTGCCGCGTGCTGGCGCTGCTGACGCCGATGGGGTCCGGTGGGCTGCGGGTGCAGGCGATCCACCGGGTCGTCCCCGACCTGTCCCTCGAGGCGGCCGGGGAGGCCGCCGCCCGTGGCTTCACCGTCACGGAGATCCCGGCCGGCCCGGATCCCGACGCGCTCGCCGACGCCGTCCGCGCCACGGGAACCGGTGCGGAGCAGGACGGTCGGGAGGGGGCGCTCTTCCTGCTCAGCGACGGCCGCCGGCTCCTCGCGCTGTCGGAGCCGTCCGCGGAGGTCCGGGCCACGGTGCCGGTCGAGGCGCCCTCGGCCTGGCGCGGCCTGGACGTCGTCCTGGCCACCACCGGTCTCGTCGGGCACCTGTGGCACCGGCCGGACGACCCGGGGTCGGTCCTCGTGGCCCACGACGTCCCGGAGGCCCTCGGCCTGGCGTCCCGGCGCAACGGGGTGGCCCTGCTGCTGCGGGCGCCCTCCCCCACCGACGTCGCCGCGGTCGCCCGCGCCGGGGCGCGGATGCCGCGCAAGTCGACGCTGTTCGTCCCCAAGCCGCGGACCGGGCTGGTCCTCCGCCCGCACGCCGGCTGAGCCGCTCACGCCGTCCGGACCGTCCCCCCGGCGGTGCGGGGCACCTTGCGGCCGCGCCGGCAGTTCACCTCGCACACCGAGGCCGTGCCGCCGGGCGTCCGCCAGAACCGCCGCTGCAGCGCGCCCTCGACCTCGACGACGTCCCCGGCCTCCCAGGCCGCGATGCGTCGCTGCAGGGCCCGGTCGTAGGTGATGCAGGTCAGCACGTCCACCGACTGGCCTCGGGCCCGGGGCTCGGGCCGGCGCACCACCAGGCGGAAGGTCACCAGGGTGTCCCCGCTCGGGAGGGACCTCAGCTCCGCGGGTGCCGAGACGCGCCCGCGGAGCACGACGTCGTTCCGGTCGATCACTGCCACGCTCATGACGGCAGCCTCGCCCGGCCACGGCACCCCGGGAGCCCGACGTCGGCTGCTGTGGACCGTCGGCCGGCGTGTGGACGGCGGTCGCGCAGTCGTCGGAGGTCAGTGCTCCGGCTCGTCCTCCGCGGGCGCCTCGACCTCGCCCAGCAGCTCGGCGACCTCCCGCTCGACGTCCTCGTCGAAGTCGAGGTCGGCCCCGGTCCCGTACTCCGCGCCGGCGTCGGCCGCGTCGCCCTCCCCGGGGCCGACCTCGCCGGCGTCCGGCCCGTCGGCGACGGCGTCGGTCGTGGGCGCGTTGTCGGCGGTGTCCGCAGCCAGTGCGTCGACCGGCAGCTCCTCCCCGCCGAGCTCGACCTCGCCGAACTCGACCCCGCCGAACTCGGCCTCGCCGAACTCGACGTCGTGGTCCTCCTCCGGCGAGGCGGCGGACACGGCGTCCTGCCACGCCGCGGCGGCCGGGTCCTCGACGGCGGTGAGCAGGTCGGCGTAGGCCGATGCGAGCCGCCG
Organism: Geodermatophilus normandii; assembly: GCF_003182485.1. NCBI lineage: Bacteria > Bacillati > Actinomycetota > Actinomycetes > Geodermatophilales > Geodermatophilaceae > Geodermatophilus > Geodermatophilus normandii. Next base: position 3,729,578 of record NZ_QGTX01000001.1, read on the forward strand.
GGTGCCCTCGTCGGTGAGGTCCACGCCGGTGGGCTGGGGCCGACCGCCGAGCGCGCCCTCGAGCACGAGGCGGGCCGCCGGCACCTCGCCGAGGTCCTGACGGACGCCGGCCTCGACCAGCTGCAGCTCCACGACCTCGGCCCGGTCCGGGTGCTCCGCGAGCGCCTCGCGGACGAGCCGCAGCGCCACCTCGGGGCGGCCCTGCGCCCGCTCACAGTCGGCCAGCACGGCGCGGTAGCTCTCGTCGCCGCTCATCCGGCGGTAGGCCCGCAGCTCGCGTGAGGCCTCGGCGTAGTCGCCCGCGTGGTACGCGGCGACGCCGACGGCCTCCCGGACCACGGCGATGCGGGACGCGCGGTCACGAGCCGCCCGCGCGTGCGCCAGGGCGAGCTCGGGGTCCTCGTCGAGCAGGTTGCCCGCGACGACGAGGTGCCGGGCCACGGTCTCGGCGTTGCGGGAGTCGAGCCCCCGCAGGGCCGCCCGGACGCCCGCGTCGAGCTCGCGGGGGTCGGCCCACTCGGGCAGGACGGGACCCGGTGGGACGGGTGGCGTGCGGTCGACGCGGGCCGGGGCGGCGGGGCGTCCCCTGCGGTCGTCGCTCGGACGGCGGTCGCGCCAGGTGCCGCCGCCCGCGCGGTCGGGACGGCCGGTACCCACTGGGCGACCCGTGCCCCGGCTGCGCTCGTCGGGTCGGTGCGCGTCGGCGCGGCCGGGACGACCGCTCGAGCGGTCGCGGTCGCCGCTCGGCGGCGCGGGACGCCGGTCCTGCCAGGACCGGTTGCCGCTCTGCGGGCCCGCATCGCGTCCGCTGCGCGCGCGGTCCCCGCCCGGGCGGTCGCCCGTCGGCCGGCGGTCACGCCACGAGCCCTGCGGACGGTCGCCCCCGGCGGGCCGGCGGTCCCGCCAGGCCCCTTCCGTGCGCTCCCCGCCGGGACGACGCTCGCGCCAGCCACCCGCCCGCTCGCCGCCGGCCGGGCGGCGGTCGCTGCCGGGCCTGTCCCCGGCGACCGGACGGCGGTCACGGCCGGCGCCCTCTCCACGGTCCGTCCCGGACCGTCGCTCCCGGGCCGCTCCGTCGGGGCGGTCCGCACCCGGTCGACGGTCCCGCCAGGAGCCCTGTCCACGGTCGGCACCCGGTCGCCGGTCCTGCCAGCTCCCGTCCGGCCGGCCGCCGGCCACCGGACGGCGGTACTGCCAGGAGCCCTCGGAGCGCTGGGTGCCCGGACGGCGGTCCTGTCGCTCTCCGCCTCGCCGGTCCCCCGCCACCGGACGGCCACCCGGATCGCCGCGGAACCGATCCGTCCCTCCTCCGGCGCCTGACCCGGGGTCGCGGCCGGAGCCGGATCCGCGGTCGGTGCTGCCCCCACGACCGGAGTAGCCGGTGGCCCGGTCGTCGCGCCGCGGCCGTGCTCCGCCACGGGAGTCCTGACCGTCGGGACGGCCACGCCCGGTGGAACCACGTCGGGGAGAAGTCATGTCGTCGTCAGTACCTCAGTCGGGAGAAGGCCACTCGTGCGAGTGCTGGAACGGGTGCCGGACACACGAGAACGGGGGCCGGAGCCAATGGCTCCGACCCCCGTCTCGAATGGTTGTCCGGCGGCGTCCTACTCTCCCACCCCGTCTCCAGGGCAGTACCATCGGCGCTGAGAGGCTTAGCTTCCGGGTTCGGAATGGGACCGGGCGTTTCCCTCTCGCCATGACCGCCGTAACACTGTGAACACGACAACCCCGGAATCGACATCGAGTCGATCGACATCGAGTCGATACGGGTTGGTGCGTTCAGAACCGCACAGTGGACGCGAGAACACCTCTTGTTGCTCGACAGGCCCCCCGCGAAACGAAGGGGGTGTGTGGTCAAGCCCTCGGCCTGTTAGTACCGGTCAGCTCCACACCTCACGGTGCTTCCACTTCCGGCCTATCAACCCGCTGGTCTGGGCGGGGGCCTTACCCGGTTGACCCGGTGAGAGACCTCATCTCGAAGCGAGCTTCCCGCTTAGATGCTTTCAGCGGTTATCCCTGCCGAACGTAGCCAACCAGCAGTGCACCTGGCGGTACAACTGGCACACCAGAGGTTCGTCCGTCCCGGTCCTCTCGTACTAGGGACAGCTCTTCTCAAGTCTCTTACGCGCACGGCGGATAGGGACCGAACTGTCTCACGACGTTCTAAACCCAGCTCGCGTACCGCTTTAATGGGCGAACAGCCCAACCCTTGGGACCTACTCCAGCCCCAGGATGCGACGAGCCGACATCGAGGTGCCAAACCATCCCGTCGATATGGACTCTTGGGGAAGATCAGCCTGTTATCCCCGGGGTACCTTTTATCCGTTGAGCGACACCGCTTCCACATGCCGGTGCCGGGTCACTAGTCCCAGCTTTCGCTCCTGCTCGACCCGTCAGTCTCACAGTCAAGCTCCCTTGTGCACTTGCACTCGACACCTGATTGCCAACCAGGCTGAGGGAACCTTTGGGCGCCTCCGTTACATTTTGGGAGGCAACCGCCCCAGTTAAACTACCCACCTGACACTGTTCCTGATCCGGATCACGGACCGAGGTTAGACATCCAATTCGACCAGAGTGGTATTTCAACGGCGACTCCACCGACACTGGCGTGCCGGCTTCCCAGTCTCCCACCTATCCTACACAAGCCGAACCGAACACCAATATCAAGCTGTAGTGAAGGTCCCGGGGTCTTTCCGTCCTGCCGCGCGTAACGAGCATCTTTACTCGTAGTGCAATTTCGCCGAGCCTGTGGTTGAGACAGCTGAGAAGTCGTTACGCCATTCGTGCAGGTCGGAACTTACCCGACAAGGAATTTCGCTACCTTAGGATGGTTATAGTTACCACCGCCGTTTACTGGCGCTTGAGTTCTGAGCTTCGCGCACACGAGGTGCACTAACCCGTCCCCTTAACGTTCCAGCACCGGGCAGGCGTCAGTCCGTATACATCGTCTTACGACTTCGCACGGACCTGTGTTTTTAGTAAACAGTCGCTTCTCACTGGTCTCTGCGACCCCCCTCCGCTGCCCCGCGCGAGGCGGTTCACGGGCGAGGGTCCCCCTTCTCCCGAAGTTACGGGGGCATTTTGCCGAGTTCCTTAACCACAGTTCGCTCGATCGCCTTGGTATTCTCTACCTGACCACCTGAGTTGGTTTGGGGTACGGGCCGCTCGGAACTCGCTAGAGGCTTTTCTCGGCAGCATAGGATCATCGGATTCGCCTCATTCGGCTATGCGTCAGGCCTCACCCTGCATGCGGCGCGGATTTGCCTACGCCACGGGCCACACCCTTGCACCGGTACTACCACTCACCGGCCCGACTACCTTCCTGCGTCACCCCATCGCTTGCCTACTACCAGTTCGGGTCCCCAGCTACTCCCACCCGACACCCCGAAGGGCGACGAGCGGTTTCGGTGGGTCAGCATCGCTGGGTTCAGCATGGGCGTTCCTTCGCGGGTACGGGAATATCAACCCGTTGTCCATCGACTACGCCTGTCGGCCTCGCCTTAGGTCCCGACTCACCCTGGGCGGATTAGCCTGGCCCAGGAACCCTTGGTCTTCCGGCGGGGGAGTTTCTCACTCCCCTCTCGCTACTCATGCCTGCATTCTCACTCGCGTGGCGTCCACGGCTGGATTCCTCCGCCGCTTCACCCGCCACACGACGCTCCCCTACCCACCCACACACCTGGCCGGCCTCCACGAGTGGAGAACCGGCGGGCTACATGTGTGAGTGCCACGGCTTCGGCGGTGTGCTTGAGCCCCGCTACATTGTCGGCGCGGAACCACTTGACCAGTGAGCTATTACGCACTCTTTCAAGGGTGGCTGCTTCTAAGCCAACCTCCTGGTTGTCTCTGCGATCCCACATCCTTTTCCACTTAGCACACGCTTAGGGGCCTTAGCCGATGATCTGGGCTGTTTCCCTCTCGACTACGAACCTTATCGCCCGCAGTCTCACTGCCGCGCTCTCACTTACCGGCATTCGGAGTTTGGTTGACGTCAGTAACCTTGTGGGGCCCATCGGCCATCCAGTGCTCTACCTCCGGCAAGAAACACGCGACGCTGCACCTAAATGCATTTCGGGGAGAACCAGCTATCACCGGGTTTGATTGGCCTTTCACCCCTACCCACAGCTCATCCCCCAGGTTTTCAACCCTGGTGGGTTCGGTCCTCCACGCGGTCTTACCCGCGCTTCAACCTGGCCATGGGTAGATCACCCGGCTTCGGGTCTAGAGCACGCGACTACCACGCCCTGTTCGGACTCGCTCTCGCTACGGCTACCCCCCACGGGTTAACCTCGCCACGTACCGCTAACTCGCAGGCTCATTCTTCAAAAGGCACGCCATCACCGCCGCGCACGAGGCGCGATTCACGGCTCTGACGGCTTGTAGGCACACGGTTTCAGGAACTATTTCACTCCCCTCCCGGGGTACTTTTCACCTTTCCCTCACGGTACTCGTCCGCTATCGGTCACCAGGAAGTATTCAGGCTTAGCGGGTGGTCCCGCCAGATTCACACCGAATTCCACGGGCTCGGTGCTACTTGGGAACACGTGAACAAGGAGAGACCAGGTTTTCGTGTACGGGGCTCTCACCCTCTCCGGCGACCCCTTCCAGAGGCCTTCCACTAACCACGGTCTTTTCTGACTCCCCGCTGCTCCGGCAGAAACAGCACGCACGGTCCCACGACCCCGCTTCCACAACCCCTGCCGGGTATCACATGGAAACGGTTTAGCCTCATCCGCTTTCGCTCGCCACTACTCACGGAATCACGGTTGTTTTCTCTTCCTGTGGGTACTGAGATGTTTCACTTCCCCACGTTCCCTCCACACGCCCTATGTGTTCAGGCGCGGGTCACACCACATGACTGGTGCGGGGTTTCCCCATTCGGACACCCTCGGATCAACGCTCGGTTGGCAGCTCCCCGAGGCTTATCGCAGCCTCCCACGTCCTTCATCGGCTCCTGGTGCCCAGGCATCCACCGTGTGCCCTCAACATCTTGGCCACACAACAATTCCTACAAGCAACCCTGCAAAAAACAGAGATAAAAGATGCTCGCGTCCACTGTGCAGTTCTCAACGACCAACCAGTCACCTTCCCGCACCACCCCACCAGCCCGCGACCACACGGAACACTCCGCGCGCACGACGATGTGAGATCAGGAAAGCCCCGGACGAGGCGAACCAGACCCACCACCCCCCACCGGCGACGCCGGCGGCGATGACAGGGCCCGCTCCCTCAGGACCCAACAGCGTGCCTACGACCACCCATCCCCACCGGCTCACTTCCCCACCCCGCCCTTCCGAAGAAGAACCGAGGCCGTACTACGAGCCGGCAACCAGACCGGCGGCCGAACTGGTCAGCGTTCCACCCTCGAGCACTGTCACGAACACACTGTGGCCACCCGGAAGTGGGCGACCATCACGGCCCGAGCACAGCTCTGGACCACCACACACGGTGTGGCGGCCAGTGCTCCTTAGAAAGGAGGTGATCCAGCCGCACCTTCCGGTACGGCTACCTTGTTACGACTTCGTCCCAATCGCCGATCCCGCCTTCGACGGCTCCCTCCCACGAGGGGTTGGGCCACCGGCTTCGGGCGTTACCAACTTTCGTGACGTGACGGGCGGTGTGTACAAGGCCCGGGAACGTATTCACCGCAGCGTTGCTGATCTGCGATTACTAGCGACTCCAACTTCATGGGGTCGAGTTGCAGACCCCAATCCGAACTGAGACCGGCTTTTTGGGATTCGCTCCACCTCACGGTATCGCAGCCCTTTGTACCGGCCATTGTAGCATGTTTGCAGCCCTAGACATAAGGGGCATGATGATTTGACGTCATCCCCACCTTCCTCCGAGTTGACCCCGGCAGTCTCCCATGAGTCCCCACCATCACGTGCTGGCAACATGGAACGAGGGTTGCGCTCGTTGCGGGACTTAACCCAACATCTCACGACACGAGCTGACGACAACCATGCACCACCTGTGCACGACGCCAAAGGCACCCCGCATCTCTGCGAGATTTCCGTGCATGTCAAGCCTAGGTAAGGTTCTTCGCGTTGCATCGAATTAAGCAACATGCTCCGCCGCTTGTGCGGGCCCCCGTCAATTCCTTTGAGTTTTAGCCTTGCGGCCGTACTCCCCAGGCGGGGCGCTTAATGCGTTAGCTGCGGCACGGAGACCGTGGAATGGCCCCCACACCTAGCGCCCAACGTTTACGGCGTGGACTACCAGGGTATCTAATCCTGTTCGCTCCCCACGCTTTCGCTCCTCAGCGTCAGTATCGGCCCAGAGACCCGCCTTCGCCACCGGTGTTCCTCCTGATATCTGCGCATTTCACCGCTACACCAGGAATTCCAGTCTCCCCTGCCGAACTCAAGTCCGCCCGTATCGACTGCAGGCCCGGAGTTGAGCTCCGGGTTTTCACAGCCGACGCGACGAACCGCCTACGAGCTCTTTACGCCCAATAATTCCGGACAACGCTTGCACCCTACGTATTACCGCGGCTGCTGGCACGTAGTTGGCCGGTGCTTCTTCTGCAGGTACCGTCACTTGCGCTTCGTCCCTGCTGAAAGAGGTTTACAACCCGAAGGCCGTCATCCCCCACGCGGCGTCGCTGCGTCAGGCTTCCGCCCATTGCGCAATATTCCCCACTGCTGCCTCCCGTAGGAGTCTGGGCCGTGTCTCAGTCCCAGTGTGGCCGGTCACCCTCTCAGGCCGGCTACCCGTCGTCGCCTTGGTAGGCCACTACCCCACCAACAAGCTGATAGGCCGCGGGCCCATCCCCAGCCGGAAACCCTTTCCACCACCCACCATGCGGTGCGCGGTGACCATCCGGTATTAGCCCCAATTTCTTGGAGTTATCCCAGAGCCGGGGGCAGGTTGCCCACGTGTTACTCACCCGTTCGCCACTGATCCCCTCCGAAGAGGTTCACCGTTCGACTTGCATGTGTTAAGCACGCCGCCAGCGTTCGTCCTGAGCCAGGATCAAACTCTCCGTAGATGCTTGAAACCAGGCCGAGAACCGAGACCTGACAGATCTCGATCAATCAACCAAAGGAACCCACCCGAAACCCACAGGGCCCCGGGACGGGGTAAAACTTGGCACTGACTTTCGGCACGCTGTTGAGTTCTCAAGGAGCGGACGCACACCCATTCGACCCTCTCGGGCTTCCTCGGTGGCTTTGTTGTCCATCTCTGCGCCCGCAACGGGCGGCTCCTGCTGGGGCCTCCCCGCTCGCCCTCCCGGGCCGTGCGGCGCGCAGAGAGAAAGTTACGTGGCTGTCGGGACCGTGTCAAACCGTCCCGGCCGTGACGACGGACACCGTTCCGGAACCGGCGTGTCACGTGGCGTTCACGCGGCCGGACCGTCGGCTCAGCGGCCGGCGGGCACCCGCTGCACCCCGGCGACCGACCGCTTGCCGCGGCGCAGCACCAGCCATCCCCCGGGCAGCCACGCGTCCTCGCCCGGGACCGCGTCGGCGTCGGTGACCCGCTCGTTGTTGAGGTAGGCGCCGCCCTCCTTCACGGTCCGGCGGGCCTCGGACAGGCTCGAGACGAGCCCGGTCTGCTGCAGCAGGGCGGCGAGCGTGGGCGTCGCGCCGTCGACGGTGACGCTGCCGGCCTCGCGGAGCGCCGCGCCCAGGGTCTCGGCGCCCAGCGTCGTCAGGTCCTCCCGGCCGAAGAGCGCACGACCGGCCGCCTCGGCCTGGCGCAGTTCCTCGGGTCCGTGCACCAGCGACGTCAGCTCCTCGGCCAGCGCCCGCTGCGCCGCCCGCGACGCCGGGCGCTCGGTGCTCTCGGCGACGAGCGCGGCCACCTCCTCGGCGGGCAGCTCGGAGAACTGCGGCAGCCAGGTGAGCGCGTCGGCGTCGTCGGCGTTGAGCCAGAACTGGAAGAAGGCGTAGGGCGACGTGAGCGCGGGGTCGAGCCAGACGGTGCCGCCCTCGCTCTTGCCGAACTTCTGCCCGTCGGACTTGGTGACCAGCTGGGTGGACAGGGCGTGCACCGTGGCGCCCTCCACCCGGCGGACCAGGTCGATGCCCGCCGTCAGGTTCCCCCACTGGTCGGAGCCACCGGTCTGCAGCGTGACGCCGTGACGGCGGAACAGCTGCAGGAAGTCGTGCGCCTGCAGGATCTGGTAGCTGAACTCGGTGTAGCTGATGCCGGCCTCGGAGTTCAGCCGCGCGCTCACCGCCTCCTTGGCCAGCATCCGGCCGACGCGGAAGTGCTTGCCGAGGTCGCGCAGCAGGTCGATGGCCGACAGCGGCTCGGTCCAGGTCAGGTTGTCGACGTAGACGGGGGCCGCCAGCCCGTCGGTCTCTGCGGGCAGGTCGAGGAAGGGCGCCACCTGCCGGCGGATGCTGTCCACCCAGGCCGCGACGGTGGCGCGGTCGTTGAGCTGCCGCTCCGCGGTGGGCCGCGGGTCCCCGATCAGCCCGGTGGCCCCGCCGACGAGGACGACGGGCCGGTGACCGGCCCGCTGCAGCGCCCGCAGCACCATGAACTGCACGAGGTGGCCGACGTGCAGGCTCGGCGCGGTGGGGTCGAAGCCGCAGTAGTAGGTGACCGGTCCGGCCGCGAGGTGCGCACGCAGCGCCTCCTCGTCGGTGGTCTGGGCGATGAGCCCGCGGCGCTGCAGTTCGTCGAGGACGGAGGTCACGGGGACCCAGTCTGCCCGGCGGCACGGCGGCGCGGCCCGCCACCCGGGCGGAAGGCGCTGACCGACGCCGCCCCCGTCTCCCAGAAGCGCCACGGCAGCTCGGTCGCGCGGCTGATCCCCACCCGCGGCCCGGCCGACACCGCGGCCGGCGGCTCCCCCGCGTGCAGCCGCACGGACGACGACGGGTCGAGGACGTCGGCGCCGCCGTCGTCCGGGCCGATGCCGAGCGCCGCGGTGAGCCGCGCCGGGCCGCGGGCCAGGTCGCGCGCCACGCGGGCCGACCGGCGGCGGGCGGCGGCCAGGTCCTCCCCCACCACCACCTCGCCGGCGCGCAGCAGCACCGCCGAGGCGCGGCCCGCCGGACCGACGACGACGTTGGCGCACCAGTGCACGCCGTAGCTGAAGTAGACGTAGAGCCGCCCGGGCGGGCCGAACATGACCGCCGTGCGCGGGGTCGGGCCGCGGTGGGCGTGCGAGGCGGGGTCCTCCCCCTCCCCGGAGTACGCCTCGACCTCGGTCAGGCGCACGGCGACGGTGCCCTCGGGCCGGTCGGTCACCACCCAGCAGCCCAGCAGCGCCGGGGCGACGACGTCGACCGGCCCGAGCAGCTCGTCGGCGGTGAGCAGGCGGCCCGGCGGGGTCAGAGCGCGGCCGCCACGGGCGAGTCGGCCGACCAGCGGCCGTGGGCGGCGGCGACGTCCTCCAGCGCCGCGAGCTGGGCGGCGACCCGCTCGGGCGCCGTCCCCCGCGGGTGCTGCGGGCGGCCAGCGCGCCCGGCACCGACAGCACCGCGCGCACGTCCGGGGTGAGCCGCTCGTCGATGCCGGCCAGCTGGTCGTCGTCGAGCTGGTCGAGCTCGAGCCCGGCCTCCTCGCAGAAGGACACCATCGCGCCGGAGATCTCGTGCGCCGAGCGGAACGGGACGCCGTTCGAGACGAGCCACTCGGCGACGTCGGTGGCCAGCGCGAAGCCCTGCGGCGCGGCGGCCTCGAGGACGTCGGGGCGCAGCGTGAGCGTGGCGACCATGCCGGTGACCGCGGGCAGCAGGAGCAGCAGCTGCTCGAGGGAGTCGAAGACCGGCTCCTTGTCCTCCTGCAGGTCGCGGTCGTAGGCCAGCGGCAGGCCCTTGAGCATCGTCAGCAGCCCGGTGAGGTTGCCGACGAACCGGCCGGACTTGCCCCGCGCCAGCTCGGCGATGTCGGGGTTCTTCTTCTGCGGCATGATCGACGACCCCGTGGCCCAGGCGTCGTCGAGGCGGGCCCAGCCGAACTCCGTCGACGTCCAGAGCACGACCTCCTCGCCCAGCCGGGACAGGTGGACGCCGATCAGCGCGGCGGCGAAGCAGAACTCCGCGGCGAAGTCGCGGTCGCTGACCGCGTCGATGGAGTTCTCCGCGGCGCGGTCGAAGCCGAGCTCGGCGGCGACGGCGTCGGGGTCCAGCGGCAGCGAGGAGCCGGCCAGCGCGCCCGAGCCCAGCGGGCTGACGGCGGCGCGGCGGTCCCAGTCCTGCAGCCGGTCGACGTCGCGGGCGAACGCGTGGGCGTGGGCGAGCAGCTGGTGGCTGATGAGCACCGGCTGGGCGTGCTGCAGGTGCGTCATGCCGGGCGCGGGGACGTCGAGGTACCGCTCGGCCAGGCCCAGCAGCGCGTACTCCAGGGAGGACAGCTCGCCGACCAGCGCGCGCACGTTGTGCCGCAGGTACAGGCGCAGGTCGGTGGCGACCTGGTCGTTGCGGGAGCGCCCGGCGCGCAGCTTCCCCCCGAGGGCGCCGAGCTTGTCGAGCAGGCCGCGCTCGAGGGCCTCGTGCACGTCCTCGTCGGCCTCGACCGGCGCGAACGTGCCCGCGGCGACCTCCGCCGACAGCTCGGTGAGCGCGCCCAGCATCCGGGGCAGCTCGTCGTCGGTGAGCAGGCCGGCGCGGTGCAGCACCCGGGCGTGCGCGCGGGAGCCGGCCAGGTCGTAGGGGGCCAGCCGCCAGTCGACGTCGGTCGACTTCGACAGCGCCGCCATCGCCGGCGACGGCCCGCCGCCGAAGCGGCCGCCCCAGAGCCGGGTCTGCGAGGCGGGGGCGGTCGGGTCGGTCACGGGGCGGATCCTCCGGGAGGTTCGTCGGACAGGTCGGCGTGCAGCTCCGGGTAGACCGCCGGCGTGCGGGCGGCCAGGGCGCGCAGCCGCTCGGCCAGCGCCGGTCCGCCGTCGGGGTCGCGGGAGACGACGAGGAGAGTGTCGTCGCCGGCGATGGTGCCCAGCACGTCGGGCAGGCCGACCTTGTCCAGCGCCGAGGCGAGGAACTGCGCGGCCCCGGGCGGGGTGCGCAGGACGGCGAGGTTGGCGCTGCCGTCGGCACTGGTGAGCAGGTCGGCCAGGAGCCGGGTGAGGCGCGCGGGCGCGGCCTGCGCGGGGCGGAGCGGGGCGTTCTCCGGCGGCAGCACGTAGGACGCCGGCGCGCCGTCGGTGCCGCGCAGCTTGACCGCGCCGAGCTCCTCGAGGTCGCGCGAGAGCGTCGCCTGGGTGACCTCGATGCCGCCGGCGGACAGCAGCGCCGCCAGCTGGGTCTGCGAGGTGACGGGCTGGGCGGTGATCAGCTCGGCGATGCGGGCCTGCCGCGCCGAGCGGGTCAGCGCAGAGGTCACGCCGATCGCTCCAGGAGCCAGGTGAGGAGCGCCTTCTGGGCGTGCAGCCGGTTCTCCGCCTCGTCCCAGACCACGCTCTGCGGGCCGTCGATCACCTCGGCGGCGATCTCCTTGCCGCGGTAGGCCGGCAGGCAGTGCAGGACGACGGCGTCGTCGGCGGCCCGCTCCAGCGCCGCCTCGTCGACGGCGTAGGGCAGGAACGGCGCGACGCGGGTGTCGTACTCGTCCTCCTGGCCCATCGAGACCCACGTGTCGGTGGCGAGGACGTCGGCGCCGTCCGCGGCGGCTGCGGCGTCGGCCGTCCACAGCACCGACCCGCCGGTCCCCGCGGCGATCTCCGCGGCCCGCTCCAGCACCTCCTTGGAGGGCCGGAAGCCCTCCGGCGAGCCGATCCGCACGTGCATGCCGGCGGTGGCGCCGCCCAGCAGGTAGGAGTGGGCCATGTTGTTGGCGCCGTCGCCGAGGTAGGTCAGCGACCGGCCGGCCAGCGACCCCTTGTGCTCGACCACCGTCTGCAGGTCCGCCAGGACCTGGCAGGGGTGGAAGTCGTCGGTGAGCGCGTTGACCACCGGCACCCGGCTGGTGGCGGCCATGGTCTCCAGCCGGTCCTGGCCGAAGGTCCGCCACACGATCGCCGCCACCTGCCGGTCGAGCACGCGGGTGGTGTCGTCGACCGGCTCGCCGCGGCCGAGCTGGCTGGCGCCGGCGTCGACGACCAGCGGGTACCCGCCGAGCTCGGCGACGCCGACGGAGAACGACACCCGGGTGCGGGTCGAGGGCTTGTCGAACAGCACCGCCACGGCCCGCGGCACGCCGTTCGCCGCCCGCAGCGGGGTGGGCGCCGCGTCGGTGTGCCGGGTGCGCTTGAGCTCGGCGGCCAGCGCGAGGACCTCGGCCTGCTCGTCGGGGGTCAGGTCGTCGTCGCGGGTGAGGTGCCGGGTCACGGTGCCGTCTCCTGGGCGGTGTCGAGGGCCGCCGGGAGGGCGGCGACGAAGGCGTCGACCTGGGCGTCGGTGAGCACCAGGGACGGCGCGAGCCGCAGCACGTCGGGGGCCACGGCGTTGGCGAGGAAGCCGGCGTCGCGCAGGGCGGCCTCGAGCGCGCCGGCGACGGGCGCGGTGAGGACCACGCCGAGCAGCGCGCCCCTCCCCCGCACCCCGGCGACGCCGCCGTGCCCCAGACCCTCGATGCCGGCGGTGAACCGGTGCTCGAGCTCCTTGGCGCGCTCGAGCAGGCCCTCGTCGCGCATCGTGTCGAGGACGGCGAGCGCGGCCGCGCAGGCGATCGGGTTGCCGCCGAACGTCGACCCGTGCGAGCCGGCGGTCATGAGCTCCGCGGCGTCGCCGAAGGCCAAGGTGGCGCCCATCGGCAGGCCGCCGCCGAGGGCCTTGGCCAGGGTGATCACGTCGGGCTGCAGTCCGTCGGCCTGGTGCGCGAACCAGTGGCCGGTGCGGCCGGTGCCGGTCTGCACCTCGTCGACGGCGAACAGCGCGCCGGCGCCCGCGGCCGTGCGGGCCGCGGCGGCCAGGTAGCCCGGCGGCGGGGGCTGCACGCCGCCCTCGCCGAGGAGCGGCTCGAGCAGCACCATCGCGGTCCGCTCGCCCACGACGCCGGACAGCGCGCCGGCGTCGCCGTAGGGCACGTACCGCACGCCGCCGGGCAGCGGGGCGAACGCGGCGGCCTTCGACGGCTGCCCGGTGAGCGCGAGCGCGCCCATCGTGCGGCCGTGGAAGGCGCCCTCGGCGGTGACCACCTCGGGCCGCCCGGTCAGTCGGCTGATCTTGAACGCGGCCTCGTTGGCCTCGGCGCCGGAGTTGCAGAAGAACACCCGCCCCGGCCGGCCGGCCAGCTCCAGCAGCCGCTCGGCGAGGGTGACGCCGGGCTCGTGCATCGCCAGGTTGGAGACGTGCCCGAGGGTCCGCGCCTGCCGGCTGATCGCCTCGACCACCCTCGGGTGCGCGTGGCCGAGGATCGTCGTCGCGATGCCGCCGAGCAGGTCGGTGTACTCGCGGCCGTCGACGTCCCAGACGACCGAGCCCTCGCCGCGCGCGAGCGCGACGGGCGGGGTGCGGTAGTTGCCCATCATCACGGCCGACCAGCGGGTGGCCAGCTCCTCCGTGTGGGTCATGCCGGCTCCTTCCCGTCCAGTGCGTGCGCGGGGACGACCATCGTCCCGGTGCCCTCGGTGGTGAACATCTCCAGCAGCAGGGCGTGCGGGGTCCGGCCGTCGACGACGGTCGCCCGCTTCACCCCGCCCTCGACCGCCCGCAGGCAGGCGGCCATCTTCGGGACCATCCCGGCGTCCAGGGTCGGCAGGATCTCGGCCAGCTCGGCGGCGTCGATCTGCTGCACGAGCGAGTCGCGGTCGGGCCAGTCGGCGTAGAGGCCCTCGACGTCGGTGAGGACGACGAGCTTGACCGCGCCGAGCGCCACGGCGAGCGCGGCGGCGGCGGTGTCGGCGTTGACGTTGTGCACCACGCCGTCGCGGTCCGGCGCGACCGTCGCGACGACGGGGATCTTGCCGGCGGCCAGCAGCGCGGTGACCGGCGCGGGGTCGACGGCGACGACGTCGCCGACCCGGCCGACGTCGACCGGCTGCCCGTCGACGACCGCCGTCGTCCGCTCGGCGGTGAAGAGGCCGCCGTCCTCCCCGGACAGGCCGACGGCCAGCGGCCCGTGCTGGTTGACCAGCCCGACCACCTCGGGCGTGACCTGTCCGGTCAGGACCATGCGCACGACCTCGACGGTCTCGTCGGTGGTCACCCGCAGGCCGCCGCGGAACTCGCTCTCGATGCCGAGACGGCCGAGCATCTCGGTGATCTGCGGGCCGCCGCCGTGCACGACGACGGGCAGGATGCCGCAGGTCCGGAGGAAGACCATGTCCTCGGCGAACGCCCGGCGGCACTCCTCGTCGACCATGGCGTGCCCGCCGTACTTGACCACCACGACGTTGCCGTGGAACTCCCGCAACCACGGCAGCGCCCCGGTGAGGACGGCGACCTTGCGCGCGTCGCCCTCGGGGTCGTACGTCCGCATGACCCGGGTCGTGCCGATCCGGCGGCGCGGCGGGGCCGGCTCGTCGACCCGGACGTCGGGCGGGGTGGGGTCCTCGTGCGTGTTCTCGGAGGTGCTCACGTCGAGTACGCCGAGTTCTCGTGCACGTAGGCGAGGGACAGGTCGTTGGTCCAGATCGTCGCCTGCTCGGTGCCGGCGGCCAGGTCGACGTCGATGGTGACGGCCCGGCCGGTGAGGTCGACGCCCTCGCGCGGGTCGCCGATCGCGCCGCCCCGGCAGACGGTGACGCCGTTGATGGTGACGTCGACCCGGTCGGGCTCGAAGGCGGCGTCGGTGGTGCCGATCGCGGCCAGCACCCGGCCCCAGTTCGGGTCGTTGCCGAACAGCGCCGTCTTGAGCAGGTTGTTGCGGGCGCACGCCCGGCCGGCGGTGAGCGCGTCGCCGACGGTGGCCGCGTTGCGCACGGTGACGGCGATGTCCTTGGTCGAGCCCTCGGCGTCGGCGAGCAGCTGCATCGCCAGGTCGGTGGCCGCCTCGGTGAGCGCCTCGGCGACCTCCTCGGCGGTCGGCGTGACCCCGGCGGCGCCGTTGGCCATCGCGACCACGGTGTCGTTGGTGGACAGGCAGCCGTCGGAGTCGACCCGCTCGAGGCTGACGCCGGTGGCGCTCGCCAGCGCGGCGTGCAGGACGCCGGCCGGCACGGAGGCGTCTGTGGTGAGGACGACGAGCATCGTGGCCAGGCTCGGCGCGAGCATGCCGGCGCCCTTGGCCATCCCGCCGACGCTCCACCCGTCGCGCTGCACGACCGTCGTCTTGGGGACGCTGTCGGTGGTCATGATCGCCCGGGCGGCGTCGGGACCGCCGTCGGCGGCGAGCGCCTTGGCCGCCTCGGTGACGCCGGGCAGCAGCTTGTCCATGGGCAGCCGGACGCCGATCAGCCCGGTGGAGGCGACCGCGACGTCGACCGCACCCAGCCCCAGCTCGGCGGCGGCGTGCTCGGCGGTGGCGTGCGTGTCGCCGAAGCCCTCGGCGCCGGTGCAGGCGTTGGCGCCGCCGGAGTTGAGGACGACCGCCCGCAACCGGCCGGTGGCGAGGACCTGGCGGCTCCACTGCACCGGCGCGGCCGGGAAGCGGTTGGTGGTGAAGACGGCCGCGGCGCTGTCCTGCGGGCCGTCGTTGACCACCAGCGCGACGTCAGGGGCGCCGCTGCTCTTGAGCCCGGCGGCGACGCCGGCGGCCCGGAAGCCCTGGGGTGCGGTGACGCTCACGGGGCCACCCCCACCAGCGGCAGGCCCGCGGTCTCGGGCAGGCCGAGGGCGATGTTGGCGCTCTGGATCGCGCCGCCCGCGGTGCCCTTGGTGAGGTTGTCGACCGCGGCGACGACGACCAGCCGGCCGGCGTCGGGGTCGACGGCGACCTGCACCGCGACGGTGTTGGCGCCGAGCACCTGCGCGGTGGTGGGCCACTGGCCCTCGGGCAGCAGGTGCACGAACGGCTCGTCGGCGTAGGCCCGGCCGTAGGCGTCACGGGCGGCCGCCGCGTCGACGCCGCTCCTCAGCGGCGCCGAGCAGGTGGCGAGGATGCCCCGGCTCATCGGCACCAGCGTGGGCGTGAAGCTGATCCTGACCGGCTCGCCCGCGGCCGCGGCGAGGCTCTGCGCCATCTCCGGGGTGTGCCGGTGCCCGCCGCCGACGCCGTAGGCGCTCACCGAGCCCATGACCTCGCTGCCGA
Source organism: Geodermatophilus normandii (assembly GCF_003182485.1). Classification (NCBI taxonomy): domain Bacteria; kingdom Bacillati; phylum Actinomycetota; class Actinomycetes; order Geodermatophilales; family Geodermatophilaceae; genus Geodermatophilus; species Geodermatophilus normandii. The sequence goes on from NZ_QGTX01000001.1 coordinate 3,745,607, forward strand.
GCAGGTGCGGCTTCGCCGCCTTGCCCGCGCCGGAGGTGCCGGAGGCGGCGACCACGACGACGTCGGGCTCGACCAGCCCGGCGGCCAGGGCCGGGACCATCGCGAGCGCGACCGACGTCGGGTAGCAGCCGGGGACGGCGATCCGTCGCGCGCCGGCCAGCTTCTCCCGCTGGCCAGGGAGCTCCGGCAGGCCGTAGGGCCATGCTCCTGGGTGCGGCGCGCCGGCGTGCTCGCCGCCGTACCAGCGCGCCCAGGCCGCCGGGTCCTCGAGCCGGTGGTCGGCGCCGCAGTCGACGACCAGCGTGTCCTGGGACAGCTGCGCGGCGATGGCGGCGGACTCCCCGTGCGGCAGCGCGAGGACGACGACGTCGTAGCCGGCGAGGTCCTCCGGCGCGCTGGGGCGGACCTCGAGGTCGGCGAAGGGCAGCAGGTGCGGCTGCAGCTCACCCAGGCGTCGGCCGGCGCTGCTGTTGGCGTGCACCCCGGCCAGGCGGAGGTGCGGGTGCCCGGCCAGCAGCCGGCACACCTCTCCCCCCGCGTAGCCGGTGGCGCCGGTGACCCCGACCGTCCACGTCTGCCCTGTACTCACGATGCATGACCATACAGGGTCGTGCATGACCTTCCACCAGCGGGGCGGGTGGACTCCTGCAGGCGGTCGTGCTCTGCCCCCGTCGAGGGGGCAGAGCACGAGCGTGCGCAGCGTCCCTCCCGGCCTCGCCTTCGTGCTCTGCCCCCCGTGCGTGGGCAGAGCACGAGCGGCGGCGGGGACAGGATGTCCGGGTGCTGACCGCGTGCGTGAACGGCGCCCGCCGTCCCGCCGAGCACGCGGCGCTGCCGGTCGGCCCGGCCCGGCTGGCCGCGGACGCCGCGGCGGTGGCCGCGGCGGGAGCCGCCGACGTGCACCTGCACGTCAAGGACGCGACCGGAGCCGACACCCTCGCCGCCGGTCCTCTGGCCGAGGTGCTCTCCGCCGTGCGGATCCGCGCGCCGGGCCTGCCGGTCGGCGTCACCACCGGCGCGTGGGCCGCTCCCGACCCGGCCGACCGGCTCGCCGCGCTGCGTTCCTGGACCGTCCTGCCCGACTCCGCCTCGGTCAACTGGCACGAGCCGGGCGCCGAGGAGGTCGCCGAGCTGCTGCTCCGTCGCGGTGTCGGCGTCGAGGCGGGGCTGTGGACCCCCGGCGCGGTCCGGGACTGGCGCGCGTCCCGCCTGCGGGACCGCTGCACCCGCGTGCTGCTCGAGCTGCCCGACGGGCCCGGCGACGCGGCGTCCGCGGAGCTGGCCCGGGAGATGCTGGCCGCGCTCGGCGCGGCGGGCGTCCCGGTGCAGCTGCACGGCGAGGGCACGAGCACCTGGCCGGCGCTGCGGGAGGCCGTCCGGCTCGGGCTGGACGCCCGGATCGGACTGGAGGACACGCTGCTGCTCCCCGACGGCAGCCCGGCCGCCGGCAACGCCGCGCTCGTGGCCGCGGCCCGGGCGGTCGGCGCCCGAGCGGCTCAGCCCAGCGGGTCGCCGTCGCCGTAGGGGACGAGCCGCAGCTTCCGGGCGCTGCCGGACGGCGCCGTGGTCCGCAGGGTGTCGAGCGAGTCGACGCCGGCGCGGAAGAACCGGCCCGACCACTGGTCGAGCTCGCCGGCGGCGATGGCCACCACCAGGTCGACGACGTCCTCGGGCCGGGTCCAGTCGGTGCGGCCCTCGTGCATCGGCATCGCGCGGGTCATGGCGGTGTCGACGACGCCCGGCGCCAGGTCGAACGCCCGGACGCCGTGGGGTGCGCCGGCCAGGTCGATGGACTCGGTGATCCGCATCTGCGCGGTCTTGCCGGCCGAGTAGGCGCTGTAGTGCGGGTTGGCGCGGGTGCTGATCCCGCTGGCCAGGTCGACCACCCGCCCGCTGCCGACGGCCACCATCCCGGGCAGCACGGCGCGGGCGAGGAGGAACGGCCCGCGGACCTGGCTCTCCACCACCTGCCACCACTGGTCGGGGTCGGCCTCCCACAGCGGCACCTCGGCGGCGTCGATCAGGCCGGCGTTGTTGACCAGCAGCCCGATCGGGCCCAGCTCCCGGGTGACCTCGGCGACGGCGGCGTCGACCGCGACCCGGTCGGTCACGTCGGCGGCCAGGGCGAGCGTGCGCGCGCCGGTGGCCGCGGCGACCTCCGCCATCGCCGTCCGCAGCCGGTCCCCGCCGCGCGCGAGCCCGGCGACGGCGGCGCCGCGGGCGGCCAGGCCCTCGGCGAGGTGCCGGCCGATGCCCGCCGACGCCCCGGTGACCAGCGCGACGGTGCCGGTGAGGTCGGTCATCAGTCGCCGCTGCGCAGGGTGATGCCCTGCATCTCGACGACGGCGAGGATGCCCTCGCGCACCCGCGCGACGTCGGCGGCGGTGAGCGTCCGGTCCGGCGCCCGCAGCACCAGCGAGTACGCCAGCGACCGCGACCCGGCGGGGACCGGCGGGCCGGCGTAGACGTCGAAGAGGCGCACCGCCTCGAACAGCTCGCCCGCTCCCCCGCGCACCAGCGACTCGACGTGCGACGCGGTGACGTCGTCGGGCACGACGAAGGCCAGGTCGAGGAAGACCGGCGGGAAGGTCGAGATCCGCGGCCCGACCGGCACGGGGGCGGCCGGGAGCGCGTCGACGTCGAGCTCCATGACCGAGGTGCGCGGGGGCAGCTCGAGCGCGGCGCACACCCGCGGGTGGAGCTCGCCGGCGTACCCGACGATCCGTTCCCCGCCCACCCCGTCGACCACCAGCTCGGCGCAGCGGCCCGGGTGCCAGGGCGCGGCCGCGCCGGGGCGCACGAACAGCTGCACGCCCGCCGCGGCGGCCACCACCCGGGCGGCCTGGACGGCGTCGGCCCAGCCCGCGGCCCGGCCAGGCCCCACCAGCCGCGCGGCTCGCGCTGGCCGGTCAGGGCGACCGCCACGTGCCACGGCTGGACGGGCACCGCGCCGAGGAGGGCGGCGAGGGTGTCGTCGTCGGGACGGCCGTCGACGCCGGGCAGCGGCGCCGGGGTGCCCACGCCGCCGAGGAAGACCGCGCCGTGCTCGTAGAGGGCGACGTCGCGCAGGCCGCGGGAGAGGTTGCGGGCCAGCGTGGCGAGCAGGCCCGGCACCAGCGTGGTGCGCAGGGCCGGCTCCTCCTCCGACAGCGGGTTGCGCACCAGGACCACCCGGCGGCGCTCGTCGTCCTCGGGCAGGCCGAGGGCGTCCAGGGCCGGGGTGCCGACGAAGGGATAGGACGGCGCCTCGACGTAGCCGGCCCCGGCCAGCGCCCGGCCGATCGCGCGGCGGCGGCGCTGGGTCTCGGTCAGCCCGCGCCCGGGCGGCGCGGTGGGCAGCACGGAGGGGACGTCGTCGTAGCCGGCCAGCCGGACGACCTCCTCCACCAGGTCGGCGGGGTCGGTGAGGTCCGGGCGCCACGACGGCGGGGTGACGGTGAGTGCGCCGCCCTCGGCCTCGACGGCGCAGCCGACCGCGCCGAGCAGCCCGACGACCTGCGCCGCGGAGTACGGGACGCCGGCGACCCGGCCGGGCCGCCCCGCGTCGAGCGGGATCGACGGCCGGGGACCCCGGGTGTCGACGTCGACGGCCGCGCCCACCACGCGGGCGCCCCCGTACTCGGCCAGCAGCTCCGCGGCCCGGGCGAGCGCGACGACGGTCATCTCCGGGTCGACGCCGCGCTCGAAGCGCTTGGCGGCCTCGCTGGGCAGCCGGTGGCGGCGCGCGGTGCGGGCCACCCCGGTGGGCTCCCAGTGCGCGGCCTCGAGCAGCACGGCGGTCGTGCCGTCCCCGATCTCGGTGGACGCGCCGCCCATGACCGCGGCCAGGCCGATCGGCCCGGTGTCGTCGGTGATGAGCAGGTCGTCGCCGTCCAGGGTGCGGACGGTGCCGTCGAGGGTGGTCAGCCGCTCACCCTCGCGGGCGCGGCGGACGACGATCGGGCCGGTCACCGCGTCGCGGTCGAAGGCGTGCATCGGCTGGCCGAGCTCGAGCATCACGTAGTTGGTCACGTCGACGGCCAGCGAGATCGACCGGACGCCGGACTGGGCCAGCCGGCGCCGCATCCACCACGGGCTCGGCGCGGTCGGGTCCAGGCCCTCCATCGCGACCATCGAGAACCGGTCGCAGCGGTCGGCGTCGGCGACCGTGACCTGCCACGCCGGCTCTCCGGACCAGGCGGGCACACCGGCCGCGCCCGGGTCGCGCCAGCCGACGGCCAGGCCCGTGCCCATCTCGCGGGCGATGCCGCGCATGGCGAGGCAGTAGCCGCGGTCGGGGGTGACCGCGAGCTCGATGACGACGTCGTCGAGGCCGACGACCGGGCGGGCGTCGGCACCGGGCTCGAACCCGTCCCCGAGCACGAGGATCCCGGCGTGGTCCTCGCCGACGCCGAGCTCGCGGACCGAGCAGATCATCCCGTCGGACACGTGGTCGTAGGTCTTCCGGGCGGCGATCTCGAAGCCGCCCGGCAGCACCGCGCCGGGCAGCGCGACGACGACGGTGTCGCCCACGGCGAAGTTCCGCGCGCCGCAGACGATGCCCCGCGGCTCCGCCTCGCCGACGTCGACCCGGCAGTACCGGATCGGCTTCTTGAAGCCGGTGAGCTCCTCGATCCCCAGCACCCGGCCGACCACCAGCGGGCCGGTGACCTCGGCCGGGCGGTGGACCTCCTCGACCTCCAGGCCCAGGCGGACGAAGGCGCTGTCGAGGTCCTCGACGGAGGTCCCGCTGGGGACGTCGACGTACTCGGCCAGCCAGCCGACGGGGACCCGCATCTACAGCTCCACTCCGAACGCACTCGTGAACCGGACGTCGCCCTCGACGATGTCGCGCATGTCGCCGACGCCGGAGCGGAACTGCAGCGCCCGCTCGATGCCGACGCCGAAGGCGAAGCCGCTGAACTCCTCGGGGTCGACGCCGCAGGCGACGAGCACCCGCGGGTTGACCATCCCGCAGCCGCCCCACTCGACCCAGCGCGGGCCGTCGCGGTGCTCGGCGAACCAGACGTCGAACTCCGCCGAGGGCTCGGTGAACGGGAAGTACGACGGCCGCCAGCGGGTGACCGCCTCGGGGCCGAACAGCGACCGGGCGAGGTGGTCGAGCGTGCCGCGCAGGTGGGCCATGGTCAGCCCGCGGTCGACGGCCAGGCCCTCGACCTGGTGGAAGACCGGGGTGTGCGTCGCGTCGAGCTCGTCGGTGCGGTACACCCGCCCCGGGGCGACGACGTAGACCGGCGGCGTCCGGGACAGCAGCGTGCGGGCCTGCACCGGGCTGGTGTGCGTGCGCAGCACCAGGCCGGAGTCCTCCGGCGCCACGAAGAAGGTGTCCATCATCGTGCGCGCCGGGTGGTCGCGGCCGATGTTCAGGGCGTCGAAGTTCAGCCACTCGGCCTCGAGCTCGGGGCCGTCGGCGACCTCGTAGCCCATGCCGACGAAGACGTCGGCGATCCGCTCGGTCAGCGTGGTGAGCGGGTGCCGGGCGCCGGGCGGGGTGCGGTCCCACGGCAGGGTGACGTCGACCCGCTCCTCGGCCAGCACGCGGGCGTCGCGCTCGGCCTCGAGCTCGGCCTTCCGCCCCTCGTACGCCTCGGTGACGGCGACCCGGGCGGCGTTGACCCGCTTGCCGGCGTCGGCGCGGGCGGCCGGCGGCAGCGCCCCGAGCTCGCGGCGGGCCAGCGGCACGGGCGCGCGGTCACCGAGGTGGGCCGGGCGGACGGCGGCCAGCGCCTCGAGGTCGGCGGCACCCGCGAAGGCCTCGCGGGCCGCGGCGACGGCGGCGTCGAGGGCCTCGGCGGAGAGGGCCGCGACCTGCTTGGGGTCGTAGGGGTCGTTGGCGCCGGACACGGGAGGCCATTCTGCCCGCCGCCCCCTCCCCGCCGCCCCCGGGTTCCCGGGCCGGCGTCGGCACCGGCTGCCAGGATCGCCCGGGACGGCGGGACGGACTCGGGAGGGCGCACCGGATGGCGATGCTGCTGGCGCTGGCCTCCGCCGTCGTCTACGGGATGGCCGACTTCGCCGGGGGCCTGGCCAGCCGGCGCGCCACCGCGGCCGCCGTCGTCGCGCTCTCCCAGGCGGCGGGGCTGGTCGCCGTCGTGCTGCTGCTGCCGTGGCTGGGCGGGGACCCCGCACCGGCCGACCTGGCCTGGGGCGCGGCGGCCGGCGTCGCGGGCGGGGCCGGGCTGCTGCTGTTCTACCGCTCCCTGGCCGACGGGGTGATGAGCGTGGTCGCCCCGGTGACGGCCGTGGCGGCCGCGGCGCTGCCGGTGCTCGGCGGCCTGCTGCTCGGGGAGCGGATCGGGCCGCTGGCCGCCGGCGGCATCGTCCTGGCCCTGGCCGCGGTGGTGCTCGTGGCCGCCGAGGGCGGGCTGGCCTCGCTGCGCAGCGCCCGGCTGGGCACCGTCGCCCCGGCGCTCGCCGCAGGCGCGGGGTTCGGGCTGTTCTTCGTCGTCCTCGACCGCACCGGCGAGGACTCGGGCCTGAGCCCGCTCGTGGCCGCCCGCGTCGTGTCGGTGCTGGTGATCGGCGGGCTGGCCCTGGCCTCGGGCCGCGCGCTGCGGGTGTCCCGGCGGGTCCTGCCGGTCGTGGTGCTGGCCGGGGTGGGCGACATGACGGCCAACGCCCTGTTCCTCGTCGCCACGCAGGTCGGCGGGCAGCTGGCGATCACCGGGGTGCTGGCCTCGCTCTACCCGGCGAGCACGGTGCTCCTGGCGCAGGTGGTGCTGCGCGAGCGGCTGGCCGGCGCCCAGCGCGCCGGGCTGGCCGTGGCGGCCGCCGCCGTCGTCCTCATCGCCCTCCCGTCGTGACCCGCTGCCCCGTCCGGGTGACCGCCGCGCGTGCCGGGGTGGCGCCGGGGTCGTCGCTGCCGACAACCAGGGGGTGACCACCCGCTCCCAGGAGGCACCGGTGCAGCCCGGTGGCGACCCCGTCCTCGCCGAGGCCCTGCGCGGCGTGCGCAGCGTCTTCCAGCCCATCGTCGAGATGGACACCGGTCGGGTGGTGGCCTACGAGGCGCTGGCCCGCGGCCCGGTGGGCCCGCTGGAGCGGCCCGACGCGCTGTTCGCCGCCGCCCGCGGCGCCGGCCGCCTGGCCGAGCTCGACGAGGCCTGCCGCGCCGCCGCCTTCCGCGGTGCCGTCGACGCCGGGCTCGTCGCGCCGCTGACCGTCTTCGTCAACGTCGAGCCCGAGGTGCTCGACACCGCGCCGCTGGCCGACCTCGTCGCCATCGCCGAGAACGCCCCCGGTGCCGTGCGGGTGGTCATGGAGATCACCGAGCGGGCGATCGCCGCCCGCCCGGCCGAGCTGCTGCGCACCGTCGAGCGGGTCCGCGAGCTCGGCTGGGCCATCGCCGTCGACGACGTCGGCGCCGAGTCCATGTCCCTGGCCTTCCTGCCGCTGCTGTGCCCCGACGTCGTCAAGCTCGACCTGCGCCTGGTGCAGGAGCGGCCCGGCCCCGCGATCGCCGAGATCATGAACGCGGTGAACGCCTACGCCGAGCGCAGCGGCGCCGTCGTGCTCGCCGAGGGCATCGAGACCGGGCAGCACCTCGCCTACGCCCGCGGGCTGGGCGCCACCCTCGGCCAGGGCTGGCTGTTCGGCCGCCCCGGCCCGGGCGCCGACCCGCGCCTCCCGGTCGGCGAGCTCGTGCTCCCCGGCGCCGGCCGGACCACCGGCGCGATCGGCGCGGTGTCCCCCTTCGCCTGCCTGCCCGACGACGTCCCGCTGCGCCGCGCCCCCAAGGCGCTGCTCATCGAGCTGTCCAAGCAGCTGGAGCGCGAGGCGATGCGCCTCGGCGAGACGTGCGTGGTGGCCGCGACCTTCCAGGAGGCCCGCCACTTCACCGTCTCCACCACCCAGCGCTACCGCGACCTGGTCGAGCGCACCGGCTTCGTCTGCGCGCTCGGCGAGGACCTGCCGGTGGAGCCGCTGCCGGGCGTGCGCGGCGCCCACCTCGACGCCGGCGACCCGGTGCGCGGCGAGTGGGACGTCACCGTCCTCTCCCCCCACTTCAGCGCCGCGCTGCTGGCCCGCGACCTCGGCGACGAGGGTCCCGACCTCGAGCGCACCTTCGAGTACGCGCTGACCTACGAGCGGACGACGGTGTCCCGCGCCGCGCAGTCGCTGCTGTCCCGGGTGGCCCCGCGCAGCGGGCAGGCGACGCCCGCCGGTACCGCCGAACCGCGCCCCGCCGCGACGGCGAGCCCGGCGGCCACCGGCCTCGCCGTGGGCACGACGACGGCGGAGGTGCTGCTGCGCCGGGCGCTGGAGGCGACGCCGAGCGGGGTGACCATCGTCGACATGCGGCTGCCCGACCAGCCGATCGTGTACGCGAACGAGGCCTTCCGGGAGCTCGCCGGCCTGCCGTCGGAGGCGATCCTCGGCCGCAACTGCCGGCTGCTGCAGAGCCCGGACACCGACCCCGGCGCCGTCGCGCGGATCCGGGCGGCCGTCGCGGCCGGGCAGTCGTGCCGGGAGACGGTGCTCAACCTGCGCGGGCCGGACCGGACGCCGTGGTGGAACGAGCTGCACCTCGCCCCGGTGCACGACGCCGACGGCACGGTCGTGCAGTACATCGGCGTGCAGGTGGACGTGACCGCGCGGGTGGAGGCCGAGCGGGCGCTGGTCCGCGAGCGCGACCGCACGTCGGCGGCGCTGGCCCGCATCCAGGAGCTGGCCTACACCGACCCGCTCACCGGGCTGCTCAACCGGCGCCGGCTGGAGGAGCAGGTGGAGGCCGCGATCTGGGAGGCCCGCGCCCGCGGCGACTCCCTGGGCCTGCTGTTCGTCGACCTCGACGGGTTCAAGACGGTCAACGACCGGTTCGGCCACGCCGCCGGCGACGAGCTGCTGCAGGTGGTGGCCCGCCGGCTGCGCGAGCGGGTCCGCCGCCGCGACCTGCTGGCGCGCCTGGGCGGCGACGAGTTCCTCGTCGCGCTGCCCGACCTCACGCCGGAGACGGCACGGGCGGAGGCGACGCGGGTGGCCGACGAGCTGACCGCCTCGATCCGTCGCGCGGTGCCGCTGTCGGGCACCGAGGTGCACGTGGGCGCCAGCATCGGCGTCAGCGTCTGCCCGGAGGACGGCGTCGTGTTCGCCGACCTGCTGCACCGCGCCGACCTGCGGATGTACGACCGCAAGTCCGCCACCCGCGGCGTCGCCGTCCGGGCGGCCACGGCCCGCGCGGCGGCGGGCTCGGCACCGGTCCCCCGGCGCGAGCCGGTCCTGCCCTGAGCGGGTCCTCGCGGGGGGCGGCGCCGCGGCGCCGTCCCCCGCTCCGCCTCAGCGGAACGCGGCCGCGGCCCGCTCGACCTGCTCCCGGTAGGCGGCCCGGTCGTCCTCGCCGTCCCGGGTGAGGTTGTCGTGGTCCCGGCGCAGGCCGGCGGCGCCGTCGAGGCCCTCGCGCAGCACGTCGGCGTGCCCGGCGTGCCGGCCCACCTCGGCCAGGACGTGCACCAGCAGCGTGTGCAGCGTCGGGTGCCGCCGCTCCTCCGGCCACCACGCCACCTCGCCGACGGCGTCCAGCGGCAGCGCCGCGACCGTCGCCTCGACGTGCGCGACGACCCGCTCGTAACGCCCCAGGACGTCGGCGCGGGACTCGTCGGCGCGGACCCACAGGTCGTCGTCGTCGCCCGCGTCGGGATCGTCCCACGGCATCGGCTCCGGGAACGGCCGGCCCAGGACGGTGCCGAGGTAGCCGGCCTCGACGCAGGCCAGGTGCTTGACCAGGCCGAGGAGGTTGGTGCCCGTGGGCGTCAGCGGGCGGCGGGCGTCGTACTCCGACAGGCCCTCGAGCTTCCACAGCAGCGCCTGGCGGGAGGTCGTCAGGTAGCGCAGCAGCACGGCCTTCGCGGCGTCGTCGTCCACGCCGGCCACCCTCTCAGCCCTGGGCGAGCTGGGTGGCGTAGAGGCAGATCGCCGCGGCCGCGGCCAGGTTGAGGCTCTCCGCGCGGCCGCGCATCGGGATCCGCACGCGGGCGTCGGCGGCACCGGCCAGCTCCGGCGGGACGCCGCGCGCCTCGTTGCCGAACAGCCACAGCACCGGCCCGGCCAGGGCGGGCCCCAGCGCGTCGAGGGCGGTCTCGCCGCCGCCGTCGGCGGCCAGCACGGTGACCCCGCGCGCCTGCAGGTCGCCCACGAGCGGGCCGAGCGGCGCCCCGCGGACGACGTCGACGTGGAAGAGGCTGCCGGCGCTGGCGCGCACCGCCTTGCCGCCGTACGGGTCGGCCGACCCGGCGCCGAAGACGACCGCGCCGGCGCCGCACGCGTCGGCGGTGCGCAGCACGGTGCCGGCGTTGCCGGGGTCGGCGAGGCCCGCCAGGCCGACGGCCAGCCGCGGCGGCTCGGCGGTCAGCCGCCCGGCGGGCAGGTCGCGCAGCGCGCAGACGGCGACCAGGCCCTGCGGCGTGACCGTCTCCGACAGCCCCGCGGCCGCCCTCTCGGTGACCAGCCGGACGGGGACGGCCGTGCCCGCCAGCAGGTCGCGGTGCGCCTCGGCGGCGGCCTCGGTGGCGAAGACCTCACGGACGTCGCCGGGCGCGGTGGCCAGCGCCTCCGACACCGCCTGGCGGCCCTCGGCGAGGAAGGCGCCCGCGGCGTCGCGGCCGGCGCGCCGGGTCAGCTTGCGGGCGGCGGCCACCCGCCCGGAGCGCTCGGTCAGCAGCTCGCTCACGTCGTCGTCCTCCCGATCCGGTCGAGATCGCGCGTCCTCGACGTCACCGGGGCGCTGGTACGCCGAGATCGGCGGTCTCGGCGGAGCAGACGGGCCCCGGACGCACCGACGCCGCCGGTGCCGGCCCTGGTGGACCGGTCACCGGCGGCGCCGCGTGGTCGTGCACCTGTCGGCCCTCCCGCAGGGTCCCGCCGCGAGCTCGCGAGCGGTGGGGGCAGGAGGGTCCTTCGTCAGGCGGCCTGCTCGCCGCCGGCCGGGGCCGCGGCGACGGCGGCCCGGGCGGTCTCCACCAGCGCGGCGAAGGCGGCGGGCTCGTTGACCGCCAGCTCGGCCAGCACGCGGCGGTCGAGCTCGATGCCGGCCAGCTTGAGGCCCTGCATGAACCGGTTGTAGGTCATGTCGTTCTGGCGCGCGGCGGCGTTGATGCGGGTGATCCACAGCTTGCGGAAGTCACCCTTGCGCACCTTGCGGTCGCGGTAGTTGTAGGTGGCCGAGTGGAGGATCTGCTCCTTGGCCTTGCGGTACAGGCGCGAACGCTGACCGCGGTACCCGCTGGCGGCCTCGAGGGTCGTCCGGCGCTTCTTCTGGGCGTTGACCGCCCGCTTCACGCGTGCCACGTGAGAACTCCTTGCTCTTCCGGGAGGCGGGGGCTCAGATGCCCAGCAGCTTCTTGAGGGTCTTGGTGTCGCCCGGGGACATGACCTGGTCCTTCTCCAGCCGGCGCTTCTGCCGCGAGCTCTTGTGCTCGAACTTGTGCTGGTTGCCGGCCTGCTCGCGCATGAGCTTGCCGGTGCCCGTCACGCGCACCCGCTTCGCGGTGCCCTTGTGGGTCTTCTGCTTCGGCATGTCCTCGTCGTCCTGTTCGTCCGTCGCTCGTCCGGCGCGGTGCGGTGCGGCAGCACGGAGCTGCCGCACGGCACCGTCGGTCTGTGGTGGTGCGGTCCTGCGGTGCCCGGTCAGGCCGTGGGGGCGGAGCCCTCCGCGGCCCGGTCGGCCTTCGCCTGACGGCGGGCGCCGTCGGTCGCGGCCTGGTTCCGGTGCGGTGCGATCACCATGACCATGTTCCGGCCGTCCTGCTTGGGGTTGGACTCGATGACGCCCAGCTCGGAGACGTCAGCGGCCAGCCGCTGCAGCAGGCGGTAGCCCATCTCGGGCCGCGACTGCTCGCGACCGCGGAACATGACCGTGATCTTGACCTTGTCGCCGCTCTTGAGGAAGCGCTCGACGTGGCCCTTCTTGGTCTCGTAGTCGTGCGGGTCGATCTTCAGGCGCAGCCGCATCTCCTTGATGACGGTGAGCGCCTGGTTCCGCCGGGCCTCGCGGGCCTTCTGGGCGGACTCGTACTTGAACTTCCCGTAGTCCATCAGCTTGACGACCGGGGGCCGGGCCATGGGCGCGACCTCGACGAGGTCGAGCTCGGAGTCCTGCGCCAGACGCAGCGCCTCGCCGATCGGCACGATGCCGACCTGCTCGCCCTCCGGGCCCACCAGGCGGACCTCGGGGACGCGGATACGGTCGTTGATACGGGGCTCGGTGATGGCCTCTCCTCTGCTCTGTCACACGGGAGGAGGCCGCGCCCACCCGGGCACCGGAGACGACGAGGGCCCCGTGAGCTGCTGCTCACAGGGCCCGTCTCGCCGGTGCGGCACCGGCCCGTCGCCGGGCCGGGCACGTCGTGGGAGCCGGCCGGGCAGGCCGGGCTCCCGCGAACCGGGGACCTGGGCACCTCGACGGCGCCAGGTGGGAGCGGGCTCCTCTTGGGTCAGCGGCCCGGGGCGGGGCCGCTGGAGTGGTTCACGCGCCTCGTGTAGCGGGGAGGCACGCCCATGCTACAGCGTCGCGGCGAGGTGGGACATTCCGGTCGACTCCACCCGTGGGCAGGGCCCGCCGCGAGCGTGCGGGTGGTGGGGGCACGGGGGTCCTCCCCCGTCGCCGGTCAGTCCCAGAGCAGGGGGCCGCGCACCGGCGTGGGCCGGGCGGCGCGGTCGGCCTCCAGCAGCGCCCGGAGCCCCTCGACGGCGGTGGCCGCCCGCTCGCCGTCGACGGCCTGCAGCGCCGTGATCGAGATCGCGTCGCCGTTGGCCAGCTCCAGCGTCGCCCACCACGCCTTGCGGTCGAAGCGCACCGCGCGGACGGCCTGCCAGGGCAGCGTCCGGCCGCCGACGACGTTGCGCACCCGGATCCCCGAGGCGTCGGCGTCGACCCGGGACCGGCCCAGCGCCAGGATCGCGGCCCCGACGAACACCCCCACGCCACCGATCGCCACGCGGTCGGCGGCGTCGAAGGGGTTCAGCGCGTACGAGGGCTGCGTGTGCAGCGCGACCACGACCATGACGGCGACCACCGCGAGGGCGAGCAGCGCGCAGGCTCCGCGCAGCAGGCGGGGGACGGCGGACACGCGGGCGGGGACGGCGGACGGCGCGGGCACGTCCCCATCGTCCCAGCCCGCCGGGACCGCCCGCTGCCGGCGGGACGCGGCGGGTGACCGGGAGACGTGGCTGGCAGAGTGCCGGGACGTGGAGGCGAGCGCCGTCGAGGTGACCGGGCACGCCCAGCGCGACGCCTGGCGCGAGCGTGCGGTGCCCGGGGTCGAGCGGGTGCGGCCGGGCCTGTGGTCGGTGCCGGTCCCGATGGGCGGCCCGCTGCGCTGGGTGAACGCCTACGTCCTCGAGCTGGCCGGCGGCGGGCTGGGGCTGGTCGACACCGGCTGGGACGCCGACGACAGCTGGGCGGCGCTGTGCGCGGGCCTGACCGCGATCGGCGGCGACGTCTCCGACGTGCGCGGCGTGCTGGTCACCCACCTGCACCTGGACCACGTCGGGCTGGCGGCCCGGGTGCGTGCGGCCTCCGGCGCGTGGGTGGCGATGCACCCCGCCGACGCGGCCGGGATCACGTCCTTCACCAGCCGGACCCCCGAGGAGATGGTCGAGGCCGAGGTCGCCTTCCTCGTCTCCCTGGGCGCCCCGCCGGAGGACGCGCGCGCCGACGCCGGCACCGCCGAGCAGCGGGTCGGCCTGCTGCGGGTGGCCCGCCCCGACCGGCTGCTGGAGGACGGCGACCGCGCCGACCTGCCCGGCTGGTCGCTGCGCGCCGTGCACACCCCGGGCCACACCGAGGGGCACCTGTGCTTCGCCGACGAGGCCACCGGCCTGTTCTTCTCCGGCGACCACGTGCTGCCGCGGATCAGCCCCAACGTCTCCACGCACGCCGGCGGCGCGGCCGACCCGCTGCGCGACTACCTGGGCGCCCTCGGGTCGGTGTCCGGCGAGGAGGCCGACGAGGTGCTCCCCGGCCACGAGTGGCGCTTCCGCGGCCTGGCCGCGCGGACCGCGGAGCTGCGGGCCCACCACGAGCACCGGTTGGCCGAGCTGCTGGCCGCCGTCCGCGAGCACCCGGGCAGCACGCCGTGGGAGCTGGCCGCGCACCTGACCTGGTCGCGGCCGTGGTCGCAGTACGAGCGGCGGATGCGGATCTTCGCCGTCACCGAGACCGACGCCCACGTCCGGCTGCTCGCCGGCCGCGGGCTGGTCACCGGCGACGGCGCCGCGGTACGCGGCTGGACGGCGGCACCCCTGCGCTGAGCCCGGCAGGACTAGCGTGTGACGTCCAGGCCGCAGCACCTCGAGGAAACGGGAGCGCCGCGGCCGGTCCTGCGAGGTGCCCCGTGCGTCCCGACGCCGCCCGCTCCCTGCCCCTGGCCGACGAGCTGTCGGTCGTCTTCGCCCGCATGTCGGGCCTGCTGCTGTCCGAGGAGACGGTCGCCACCGCCCTCGGCCTGGTCGGCTCCCTGGTCCAGGAGACCGTGCCGGGCGCCGTCGGTGCCGGCGCCTCGATCGTCGACGACGCCGGGCGGCGCTCGTCGGGGTCGACCGACCCGCGCGTGGAGCGGGCCGACGAGCTCCAGTACGAGCTGGACGAGGGCCCGTGCCTGGCGGCGACCGCCGGCCGCACGCTCGTGCGCGTCGACGACCTGTCGGCCGATCCGCGCTGGCCGCGCTGGGCGGCGGTGGCCCGGGAGCTGGGGCTGCTGTCGGTCATGAGCGCACCCCTGGTGGCCGGGGACCGGACGCTGGGCGCGCTGAAGGTCTACGGCGCGGCCGCCGGCGCCTTCACCCCCCACGACGCCCAGGTGCTCACCCTGTCCGCGGCCCAGGCGGCCCTCCTGGTCACCCACGTCACCGCCCGGGAGAAGGCGCGCCGCGCCAGCGACGAGCTGCGGCAGGCGATGGCCGCCCGGGACGTGGTGAGCACGGCCAAGGGCGTCCTCATGGGCCGGCACGGCATCGGCGAGGAGACCGCGCTGGCGATGCTGCTGTCCCGGTCCGGCGGGGACGCCGGCACGCTGCGGCAGGCGGCCCGGGCGGTGGTCGACTCCGCCGTCCGCCGGCTCCGCTGATGACCACGTCCCCCCGCGGGCCGGCCGACGGACAGCGGGCCGGGCTGCAGGCCGCGTTCCGGCACGCCGACCTCACCCTGGAGCAGCTCTGGCTGCGGTACTTCCAGCTCGGCGGGAACGCCGACCTGCTCGACGTCGAGGCGCACCTCGACGGGCTGGTGCGCCTCCCCGACCCCGACGGTGACCTGCTCGCCGTCGCCCTCAACGAGCGCCTCGACGAGCTGACCGCGGCCCGCCGGGTGCCCTACTCGCGAGCGCTGCGCCCGCCGCGCCCCACCAGCGGTCCGCTGGCCGCGCTGCTGCACCTGCTGGAGGCCGCCCGCCACGCCCCGCCGGACCGGATCGTCCCGCTCGCCGTGCGGGCCGGCCGGATCCTCGGCGTCGACGTCGCGGTGCATGTCGTGGACCACGAGCAGCGGCACCTGATCCGGCTGCCCGGCGACGGCCTGCCCCCCACCGAGCCGCTCGCCGTCGACGGGACCCTGCCCGGCCGCGTCTACCAGACCACGGACCTGCTGCCCTCGGAGGCCGGCGGCGTGCCGCGCCTGTGGGTGCCCCTGCTCGACGGCGCCGACCGGCTCGGCGTCCTCGAGGCGAGGGTGGCCGGAGCCCACGACCTGGAGGACCCCGTCCTGCGGGAGCAGTGCGGGTGGCTGGCGTCGCTGGTCGCGCACCTGCTGTCCTCGATGGGGGTCTACGGCGACGTGCTGGAGCGCACCCGGCGCAGCGTGCCGCGGTCGCCGTCGGCCGAGCTGGTGTGGGAGCAGCTGCCGCCGCTCACCGCCGCCACCGACAGCTTCGTCCTGGCCGGGCTGCTCGAGCCCAGTGCCCACGTCGGCGGTGACGCGTTCGACTACGCCCTGTCCGCGGACACCGTCTCGATGAGCGTGCTCGACGCCATGGGGCACGGCCTGGGCGCCGGGCTGATGGTCGCCGCGGCCCTGGCCGCCGCCCGCAGCGCCCGGCGCGACGGTCGCGGCATCCACGACCAGGCCCGCGCGGTCGACGAGGTGGTCGCCGGGACGTTCCCGGGCAGCGCCTTCGTCACCGGCGTGCTGGCCGAGCTCGACGTCGCCTCGGGGCGGCTGCGCTACGTCCGCGCCGGGCACCCCCCGCCGCTGCTGCTGCGGGACGGCCGGGTGGTCAAGGAGCTGTCCGGGGCGGGCCGGGTGCCCTTCGGGATCGAGACGACGGGGTTCGCCGTGGCCGAGGAGGTACTGGAGCCCGGGGACTGGCTGGTGCTCTACACCGACGGCGTCACGGAGGCGCGGGACGCCTCGGGGCGGTGGTTCGGCGAGCACCGCCTGGCCGAGTTCCTCGCCCGGGCCGCGGCCGCCGGACAGCCCCCGCCGGAGACGGTCCGCCGGCTGATGCGCGCCGTCCTCGACCACCAGGGCGGGGTGCTGCAGGACGACGCCAGCATCCTGATGGCCTGCTGGGCGGCGCGCTGACCGGACGCATCCGGGCGCATCCGGACCCCTGGCGCACCCGGACGACGCGGGGCGGTGCCGGGGCCGACACACGCCCGCAACGCCCACCGGCCACCATGGTGGGGTGACCACCCCACCCGACACCGCACCGGAGCCGCTGACCGCCCCGGCGCCGTTGGCCGGGTACACGGTGGCCGTCACCGCCGCCCGCCGGCGCGAGGAGCTCGGCGCGCTGCTCGACCGCCGCGGCGCCCGCGTCGTCTACGCGCCGGCCATCCGGATCGTGCCGCTGTCCGACGACGCCGAGCTGGTCGCCGCCACCGAGCAGGTGCTCGCCGCACCGGTCGACCTCGTCGTCGCCACCACCGGCGTCGGCTTCCGCGGGTGGCTGGAGGCGGCCGACGCCTGGGACCTGCCCCTGGTCGAGCACCTGCGCACCGCCCGGGTGCTCGCCCGCGGGCCCAAGGCGCGCGGCGCCATCCGCGGCGGCGGGCTGGTCGACGCCTGGTCGCCGGCGTCGGAGTCCTCGGCCGAGGTGCTCGAGCACCTGCTGTCGGGGGCGGAGGGCCCGCTGGCCGGCCGCCGGGTCGCCGTCCAGCTGCACGGCGACCCGCTGCCGGACTTCGTCGACGCGCTGCGCGCCGCGGGCGCCGAGGTGCTCACCGTGCCGGTGTACCGGTGGGTGCTGCCCGCGGACGTCGCACCGCTGCGCCGGCTGGTCGGCATGGTCGTGGCCCGCACCGTCGACGCGGTCACCTTCACCAGCGCGCCGGCCGCGGCCAGCCTGCTGTCGGTGGCCGCCGAGCTCGGCCAGCGCGAGGACCTGGTGGCCGCCCTGAACGGCGGGGTGCTGCCGATCGCGGTCGGGCCGGTGACCGCCGGCCCGCTGACCGCCGCCGGGATCGAGACCCTGCAGCCGGAGCGCTCGCGGCTGGGCGCCCTGGCCCGCGAGGTGGTCGCGCGGCTGCCCGAGCGCGACCCGGTGCTGCGGATCGGCACCGCGGAGCTGCAGGTGCGCGGCCACGCCGCCGTCCTCGACGGCCGCCTGGTCGAGCTGCCGCCGGGGCCGGTGGCGGTGCTGCGCGCGCTCGCGGTGCGCCCCGGGGCCGTCGTCGTCAAGGCCGACCTGGTGCGCGGGCTGCCCGGCGGCGGGGACGGGCACGCCGTCGAGATGGCCGTGACCCGGCTGCGTGCCGCGCTCGGGCCGGGCCTGGTCGAGACCGTCGTCAAGCGCGGCTACCGCCTGGCGCTCTAGGCGCCGAGATCGGCGGTCTCGCACGCATCCGGGCGCCGAGGCGTGCGAGACCGCCGATCTCGGCGCGGTCAGACGCCGGCCGTGCGGGCCGCCGGGCGCAGGTAGACCGCCCAGGTGACCACGACGCAGACGGCGTAGAAGGCGATGAACACCAGGTAGGCCGCGTCGCCGCTGCCGGTGGTGAGGAAGGACTGGCGGAAGGCCAGGTTGACCAGCACGCCGCCGGAGGCGCCGACCGCGCCGGCGATGCCGATGAGCGCACCGGACATGCGCAGCGCGTGCCGCTCGGCCGCGGCGGGGTCTCCCCCGGCGGCCACCTGCTGCCGCGCCCGGGTGCGGAAGATCGCCGGGATCATCTTGTAGGTCGAGCCGTTGCCCATGCCGCTGAGCACGAACAGCAGCACGAACCCGACGACGAACAGCGGCAGCGACCCCACCTGGCTGGCGGCGAACACCACCGCCGCGCCCAGCGCCATCGCCACGAAGTTCCAGAAGGTGATCCGCGCGCCGCCGAAGCGGTCGGCCAGCGAGCCGCCGAGCGGGCGGACGAGGCTGCCGAGCAGCGGGCCGAGCCAGGTCAGCGACGCGGCGGCCAGCGGCGTGGCGAAGTCCTGCGCGAACTGGTTCTGCAACACCTGGCCGAAGGCGAACCCGAAGCCGATGAACGAGCCGAACGTGCCGATGTAGAGGAACGACACGATCCAGGTGTGCGGCTCGCGGGCCGCCTCGCGCATGGCCCGCGGCTGGTTGCGCGCCGTCGTCAGGTTGTCCATGAGCAGCGCCGCGCCGACGGCCGCGACGACGACGAGCGGGACGTAGACGAGCAGCACGATCCGCGGGTGCTCGACACCGGCGGTGGCCAGCACGAGCAGGCCGACGAGCTGGACGACCGGGACGCCGAGGTTGCCGCCGCCGGCGTTGAGACCCAGCGCCCAGCCCTTGAGCCGGTCGGGGTAGAAGGCGTTGATGTTGGCCATCGAGCTGGCGAAGTTGCCGCCGCCGACGCCGGCGAGGCAGGAGACGACGAGCAGGGTGGTGTAGGAGACGCCGGGCTCGAGGACGACCGCGGTGGCGATCGTGGGCACCAGCAGCAGCGCGGCGCTGACGACCGTCCAGTTGCGCCCGCCGAACTTCGCGACGGCGAAGGTGTAGGGCAGCCGCACGAAGGCCCCGAGCGCGGTCGGCAGCGTGGTGAGCAGGAACTTCCCGGCCGGGTCGATGCCGAACACCGGTTCGGGCAGGAAGAGGACGACGACCGACCACAGGCTCCACACCGAGAAGCCCACGTGCTCGGAGAACACCGAGAAGAACAGGTTGCGGCGGGCGACGCGCCTGCCGGTGGACTCCCAGAACCGCGGGTCCTCGGGGCGCCAGTCGTCGATCCACCGCCCGCCGCGGGGCGGGCCCGGGGGTGCGGCGGGGACGGTGGACGGCGCGGTGCGGGTGGGGGCGGCCATGGTCGGGAAGGGTCGCGGGCCGCCGTTTCCCCGCCGTCGCCACCGGGCTCGACTCGTGTTCCGTTCTCCTCACCGGCCCTGCCCCGCTGTGGTGAGGGCGCCGCTCCCCGTCCGACGGCGGGCGGCGCGGCGGGCCATGATCGGCGTCGTGGCGGAGTACACGGAGGCGGCACCGGGGCGCGCGCTGGTCGAGTCCGGTGAGCTGGTGGCCGGGTCGATGGCCCGCACGGCGGCCGGTCTGCTGTTCGACGACGGGTCGGCGAAGGTGCGCCTGGACGACGGGCTGGCGCGGTGGCTGCGGCGCACCGCCACGACCGCGGACGCCGACCCGGCCGCCCCGGTCTCCTCGCGCGCCCGCTGCCGGGCCGGCGCCGCCCTGGCCTTCGCCGCCGAGCTGTCGGTGACCCGGGCGCACCAGGGCCGCACGGTGCGGACCGACGGTTTCCTCGCCCCCGGCCCCGGCGAGCGGGCGCCCGCCGACGAGGTCGCCGAGGCCGCCGTCCTCGCCGCCCGGGCCACCACCGAGGAGTGGCGGGTGCGCCACCTGGGCTACCTGCTCGCCGAGGCCGCCGTCTCCCCCGACCTCGACGCCGCCGTCGTCCTGCGCGGCCTGCGGCTGGCCACCGACCTCACCGGCCGCCAGTGGGTGCTGCTCGCCGCGGTCGGCCGGCGGGAGCGAGCGCCGCTGCCGATGGCGCCGGTGCCGCAGGACCCGCGCGGCTGGGCGGCGTGGGGCGCGCTGGAGGACCTCTCCGACCTGCAGCGGCGCGGCCTGCTCGACCCCCCGCCGGCCACGCCCCGTCCCGGCGGCGCGGCGCTGCCGCGGCTGCGCCCGGTCGACCTGCGGCTCACCCGCCGCGGCGTGCTCGTGCACCGGCTGCTGGCGCTGGACTTCGTCCGCGACCCCGCCGTCGCCGCCGCGCTGGCCGACCTGGCCTGACCCTCCGCCGTGCACGTCCGCGGAACCGCACGGACCTCGCGGATCGGGACGACCGCGGCCGGCCGTGCCGCCCGAGGAGGGACGGTGAGGGCCCTGACCCCGCTCGCCGTCGTCCTCCTGGCCGGGTGCGCGGGCGGCGCGGGCGGCTCCGGCGAGCCGGTCTGCCCGGCCGTCGCGTGGACCAGCGCGCTGCGGGTCGAGGTCACCGGCACCTGGGAGGGGCCGGCCCCGGCCTCGGTCCGCGTCGAGTGCGCACCCTCCTGCGGGACGTCCGTCCGCCTGGAGCAGGACCCCGGGCCGGTGCGCGCGGTCACCGCCCCGCTGACCGGGACGACGGCCTCCGTGACGGTCGGCACGCAGGCCGCGGAGTCGGCCGTGGTCACCGTCCTGGCCGCCGACGGCAGCGCCCTCGCGTCGGCGGACACCGGGCTCCGGTGGGCCCGCACCGGGGGCAGCGCGGAGTGCGGCGGGCCGATGACCGCGACGGTCGCCGTCCCGGCGCCGTGAGGCGTCAGGCCGAGCGGGCGTAGGCCCCCGGGGTCGTCGCCAGCATCCGGCGGAAGTGCCGGGTCAGGTGGGCCTGGTCGTGGAAGCCGACCGCCGTCGCCACCTCCGCCGGGGACAGCCCGTCGAGCAGCAGCCGCCGGGCCCGGTCCACCCGCCGCCCCGTGAGGTAGCGGTGCGGCGGCAGCCCGTGCCGGCGGGTGAACGCCCGGACCAGGTGCGTGGGGTGCACCGCCCACGCGGCCGCCGTCGCCTCCAGCGACACGCCCTCGGCCAGCCGGGCGTCGAGCAGGTCGCGCAGCCGGTCGGCGAGCGGGTCGTCGCGCACGGCGGGGGCCGGGACGACGGCGCGATCGAGGTGCTGCCGCAACCGCTCCAGCACGAGGGCCAGCCGGCTCTCGGCCTCCAGCCCCTCGGGGTGCGGCGCGAGCGCGGCGTGCAGCCGGGACACCCGGTCGCGCAGCACACGGTCGGCGAACGCGGGCCGGTCGACGGCGGTGCCGATCCGCTGCTCCCCCAGCGTCGCCGGCTCCAGGTACAGCACCCGCTTGCGGAAGCCGCCGGGGAACTGCGAGCGCCCGTCGTGCGGCACCCCGGGCGGCAGCAGCGTGACCGCGGCCGGCGAGGCGCCGTGGGCGTGCCGGTCGAGGTCGTAGCGGACGGCGCCGTCGTCGACCAGCAGCAGCGTCCACGCGTCGTGGGTGTGCGGCGGGTAGACGTGGTCGGTGAACCGGGCGTGGAACACCTCGGTCAGGCCCGGCACCGCGGGGCGCCAGGCGACCACGTCGGCTGCCACGTCAGGAACGTACAAGACCCGGCGGTGCGGTCCGGCCGACGCTGGCGGGCATGGAGACCCTCCTCGCCGACGAGTCCCCCGATGTCGGGCCGCCGTGGCCCATCAAGATCGCCGTCCTGCTCCGGGAGGACCTGCTGCCCTGGCAGGCGCTCAACGTGACCGCCTTCCTGGCCGGCGCCGTCGCCGCGGCGGTGCCCGAGCTGATCGGCCGGCCGTACGAGGACGGCGACGGCACGCGGTACCTGGCGACGATCCGCCAGCCGGTGCTCGTGCTCACCGGCCCGGCCGAGGTGCTCGCCCGGGCCCGCGCGCGGGCGCTCGAGCGCGGCCTGCCGACGTCGGTGTTCACCGCCGACCTGTTCGCCACCGGCGGGGACGCCGAGAACCGGGCCGCCGTCCGGGCCGTGCGCGGCGCCGACCTCGACCTGGTCGGGATCGCGGTGCACGGGCCGAGGAACGTCGTCGACAAGGTCACCAAGGGCGCCCGCATGCACCCGTGAGGGCGCCTCCGCAGTTCCCCCCGTGCACGTAGCGCGGTCTGGGCGGGCCGCGGGCCGCGCTGCGCGCACACCGCGCGCCCACGGTGTGCTGCAGGGGATGCTCGACCGCCCGGCGCGGCTGCGCGAGCAGGGCCTGGACGTCATCGAGGACCAGGCCGGGCACACGGCGCTCACACGTCGACGACGAGCATCCCGTCGACCTCGCGCACCGGGTACACGCGCACCGGGCCGACGCCGCCGGTCGAGGAGCCGTCGCGCCACCGGAACCCGTAGAGGTGCAGCGGGCAGACCAGCACGTCGGCGTCGGTCTGCCCGTCCGCGAGCGGACCGCCGGCGTGGGGGCAGGCTGCCTGGGTGGCGTGCAGCGACCCGTCGCGCAGCCGGAAGACGGCGACCTGCGCGTCCCCGGCCACGAACGCCCGTCCCTCCCCCGGCGGCACGTCCCCGACCCGCGCGACGGCGTGGGCCCGGCCGGCCGGCGGCGCGGCGGTGCCGGGGACCGCGACCCCGGTAGCCGGCGAGCCGAGCTCGGTCCCGGGAGTGGTCGGGGCCTCGGCGACCTCCAGGTGCGGCGCGGTCACCGGACCGGCACCTGCGGCAGCGGGACCAGCGGCAGGGACGAGGCGAACTGACCCGGCGACGCCGGCTGCTTCCCGTCCTGGCCCCACGGGTCGGTGTAGGCGTCGATCGAGCGCTGCAGCGCCGCGTCGAGGTCGGCGCCGATGCCGTCGGCGTCCTCGACCACCACGCGCCGGAGGTGCTCGAGGCCCACGCGCGGCACGAAGTCGTAGGTCCGCTCCAGCCAGTTGGCGTGCTCGCGGTAGTACTGGACGAACCGGCCGGCCAGCGCGATCACCGCCCCCGGCGAGTCGACGGTGGCCAGCAGGTCGCCCTTGCGCACCGTGGCGCCGGCCGCGCCGCCGACGTACACCTCCCAGCGCCCGTTGCCGACCGCCACCACGCCGACGTCCTTCACGTAGGCCTCGGCGCAGTTCCGCGGGCAGCCGACGACGGCCATCTTGATCTTCGCCGGGCTCTCGATGCCCTGGAAGCGGGTCTCCAGGTCGATGCCGAGCTGCGTGGAGTCGCCGAGGCCGAAGCGGCAGAAGTCGCTGCCCACGCAGGTCTTCACCGTGCGCATGGTCTTGCCGTAGGCGTACCCCGAGGGCATCCCGAGGTCCTCCCACATCGCGGGCAGGTCCTCCTTGCGGACGCCGAGCAGGTCGATCCGCTGGCCGCCGGTCACCTTGACCATCGGCACCTCGTACTTCTCGGCGACGTCGGCGATCCGCCGCAGCTGGGCCGGCGTCGTCACCCCGCCCTTCATCTGGGGGACGACGGAGAACGTGCCGTCGCGCTGGATGTTGGCGTGCACCCGGTCGTTGACGAACTCGGCGTCCTTCTCCCGGACGAAGCCGGTGCCCCAGATCGTCTTGAGCAGCGAGGTCAGGCCCATCTTCGAGCGGGCGTCCTCCGCGCCGCCGGGGGCGAGCGCGGCGAACACGGCCGAGACGCTGCGCAGGTCCTGCTCCCGGATGGCCGCGATCAGCGCCGGCTTGGCCAGCGGGACCCCCGGCACGTAGTACGAGGCGGCCGGGTCCTCGGTCACGTCGCCGTCGGCGGCCCACTCCACGACCTGCCTGACCAGCGACCTGCAGGACCCGCAGCCCCTGCCGGCGCGGGTGCGGTCCATGACGGCGCCGACGCTGCCGCAGCCGTCGGCGACCGCGCCGCAGATCGCGCCCTTGGTGACGCCGTTGCAGGTGCAGACCTGCGAGTCGGCCGGCATCTCGGCGACACCGACCTCCTCCTTGCCGTCGGTGAGGTCGACGAGCAGCCGGATGCGCTCCCCGGGCAGCGCGCTGCCGCGGTCGAACGCCTGGGTGAGCGCCGCGACCTTGCGGGTGTCGCCGAGCAGGGTGGCCCCCACGAGCCGGTCGTCGCGGATGACCACCGACAGGTGCACGCCGCGCCTCGGCTCGGAGATGACCAGGAACTCGTCGGAGTCCCGCTCCGGGGTGCTCGCGCCCATCGTGGCGACGTCGACCCCGGCGACCTTGAGCTTCGTCGCCGTCCGGCTGCCGTGGTACTCCGCCGTCGGGTCGGTCCCGGTGAGGACGTCGGCGAGCACCCGGGCGTGCTCCCACGCCGGCGCGACCAGGCCGTACACCGAGCCGCGGTGCTGGGCGCACTCGCCGATGGCGTAGACGTCGGGGTCGTCGGTGCGCAGCTGGTCGTCGACGACGATGCCGCGCTCGACCTCCAGTCCCGAGCGGACGGCGACGTCGGTGTGCGGCCGCACCCCGGTGGCGACGACGAGCAGGTCGCAGTCCAGCCGCCGCCCGTCCCTCAGCAGCACGCCCTCGACGTGCTCGTCGCCGAGCACCTCGCCGGCCAGCGCGTCGAGGTGCACGGTGATGCCGAGGGCCTCGACGCTGCGCTTGAGGATGGCGCCGGCCTCGGCATCGAGCTGGGCGTTCATCAGGTGCGGCATCGCGTGCACCAGGTCGACCTGCATCCCGTGGCCCTGCAGTGCTCGGGCGGCCTCGAGCCCGAGCAGCCCGCCGCCCATGACCACGGCCCGCGTGCAGCGGGTGGTGGCGGCGAGCAGGTCGCGGGTCTCGTCGATGGTGCGGAAGCCGTACACGCCGGGCAGCAGGCCGCCGTCCTCGCGCCGCACGCCGGTCATCGGCGGGATGAAGCTGTAGCTGCCCGTGGCGAGCACCAGGTGGTCGTAGGCGGCGGTGGTCCCGTCGGAGGCGGCGACGACCTTCGCCGCGGTGTCGATCCGCTCGACCCGGACGCCGGCGCGCAGCGTGACCCCGTTGTCGGCGTACCAGTCGTGGCTGTTGAGGACGATGTCGTCCTCGTGCGTCTCCCCCGCCAGGACCGGCGAGAGCAGGATCCGGTTGTAGTTGCCGTGCGGCTCGTCGCCGAAGACGGTGATCCGGAACTGCTCCCCGCCGCCGCGCTCGAGCACCTCCTCGACCAGCCGCGCGCCGGCCATGCCGTTGCCCACGACGACGAGGCGGGCCCGGGTGTCGAGGTCGTCGTCCACCGCGATCGTGGTCAGCCCCTCGGGCCGGCCACCCAGGACCCGGTTCTCCACCACTCCCGGCCCGCCCACTAGACCTCCACCAGACCCAGGTCGACGACGAGCTCGCCGGTGACGCCCTCGGGCGCGGCGGCGTGCAGCTCGACGACGCAGCCGCCGGGCAGGTCCTCGACCACCCGCAGCGGCACGTGCACGTCGCCCTTCGCGCCGATGGGGAACCAGCGCACGGGCTCGCCGTCGCGCACCAGGAGCACGTAGACCAGCTCGCCGGTGGAGTTGCCGCCGCGGAAGTACAGCGCCTGGGCGGTGGCGCCGGCCGGCACCTGGTAGCGCAGCGCCGGGTCGACGGGGCCGGGCTTGGCCAGCCCCTCCCCGGTGAGCGGGAAGACGCCTTGCAGGAACGTCGGGGTGCTCTTCACGCGGGAGGTCCTCCTCCGGGTCGGGGAACGTGGTGCGGGCGGTGCGGCGAGGGCGTGCGGCCGGGGCGCGGGCTGGTCCCCGGCCTCGGGTGCGGGGATGCGCTCCTCGGGGCCGCCGACGCGGGTGACGGCGACGGCGCAGACCTTGAAGGCCGGCATCCGGCTGACCGGGTCGAGCGCGGGGTCGGTGAGCGCGTTGGCGCTGGACCCGCCGCCCCAGTGGAAGGGCACGAAGACCGTGTCGGGGCGGATGGTGTCGGTGACCGCTGCCGTGAAGCGGGCCCGGCCGCGGCGGGTGGCCAGCTCGACGACGTCGTCGTGGGCGATGCCGAGACGGGCGGCGAGGTCGGGGTGCAGCTCCGCCCGCGGGACCGGCGCGACCACCTGCAGGCTGCGGGACCGGCGGGTCTGCGTGCCCGACTGGTAGTGGGCGAGCACCCGGCCGGTGGTGAGCACGTGCGGGTACTCGGCGTCGGGCTGCTCGTGCGCGCCGACGTGGTGCACCGGCACGAACCGCGCCCGGCCGTCCGGGGTGGCGAACCGCTCGGCGAACAGCCGCGGCGTGCCCGGGTGGCCGGGGCCCCCGTCCTCGGCAGCAGGGCAGGGCCAGAAGACGCCCTGCTCGGCGTCGATGCGCGCGTAGGTGATCCCGGAGTAGTCGGCCGGTCCCCCGGCGCTGGCCCGGCCGAGCTCGGCGAAGACGGTCTCGGGGTCGGCGGAGAACAGGTGCCCGGTCCCGAGCCGGCCGGCCAGCTCGGCGAGCAGCGCGAGGTCGTCGCGGACGCCGTCGGGCGGGTCCATCGCGCGGCGCCGGCGGATCACCCGGCCCTCGAGGTTGGTCATCGTCCCGGACTCCTCGGCCCACATGGCGCTGGGCAGCACGACGTCGGCCAGCGCCGCGGTCTCGGAGAGGAAGAAGTCGCTGACGGCGAGGAAGTCGAGGTCGCCGAGCCGGCTGATCACCCGCCGGGCGTCGGGCGCGGAGACGGCGACGTTCGAGGCGAGCACCAGCAGCGTGCGCACGCCGCCGTCGGTGCCGAGGGCGTCGAGCAGCTCGAAGGCGCTGGGGCCGGGCGAGGGCAGGTCGCCGGGGTCCACGCCCCAGACGGCGGCGACGTGCGCGCGGTCGGCCGGGTCGGCGAGCCTCCGGTAGCCGGGCAGCTGGTCGGCCTTCTGTCCGTGCTCGCGGCCGCCCTGACCGTTGCCCTGCCCGGTGAGCGTGCCCCAGCCGCTGCCGGGCCGGCCGGGCAGGCCGAGCGCGAGGGCCAGGTTCAGCCAGGCGGTGGCGGTGTCGGTGCCCGAGCTGTGCTGCTCCGCGCCGCGCGCGGTCAGCACCATGGCGTTGCGCGCGTGGGCCAGGGCGAAGACGGCGCGCCGCTGCTGCTCCACGGGCACCCCGGTGATCCGCTCGACCCGGTCGGTCCAGTAGCTGCGCACCGCGTCGCGGACGGCCGCGAAGCCGGTCGTGCGCGCGGCGACGTAGGCCTCGTCGACGAGCCCCTCGGTGACGGCGATGTGCAGCAGGCCGTTGGCCAGCGCGAGGTCGGTGCCCGGCAGCGGTTGCAGGTGCAGCCCGGCGTTGCGCGCGGTCGCCGTCCGCCGGGGGTCGACGACGACGTGCAGGGCGCCGCGCGCCCGGCCGGCGTCGAGGTGCCGCACCGCCGGCGGCATGGTGTCGGCCGGGTTGCTGCCCACCAGCACGACGACGTCGGCCTCGGCGACGTCGGCCAGCGGGAACGGCAGCCCGCGGTCGACGCCGAACGCGCGGATGGCCGCCCCGACCGCCGAGGACATGCAGAACCGGCCGTTGTAGTCGATGGCGCTGGTGCGCAGCGCGACCCGGGCGAACTTCCCGAACTGGTACGCCTGCTCGTTGGTCAGCGACCCGCCCCCGAAGCAGCCGACGGCGTCGCGGCCGTGCTCGGCCTGCGTCCGCTCGACCGCCGCGACCACCCGGCCCAGCGCCTCGTCCCATGTCGACTCGACCAGCGGGCTGCTGCGGTCGCCGGGCACCGCGCGCACCAGCGGGCGGGTCAGCCGCTCGGGGTGGTCGAGCAGCTCCGCGGCCGACCAGCCCTTCGAGCACAGCCCGCCCCGGTTGGTCGGGAAGTCGAGGGGTACCAGGGTCGCGGGACGGTCCCCCGCGGTGACCGCCATGCCGCACTGCAGCGAGCAGTACGGGCAGTGGGTGTCGGTGGTCCGCGTGCGGGGGCCGGCCGGCGCGGTCGCACCGGGTGAGAGGGCTGCGGGCACGCGGTCGAGCCTCGGGGGCGGCGGTTTCCCCGCGGCCACGACGACGTCAAGGCTGCGTTCCGGGGACCTCACGACCCGCGGGTGCGTCCCGTGCGGCGCGGGGAGGCAGGATCGGTGGGGACGAGGGGAGGGCACGTGGTCCGCGACGAGCAGACGGTCCCGATGCGCCGTCCCGACCCCGACTCCCCCGAGGCGCGGGGTGGCGCGGCCGCCGTCCTGCCCGCGGGGCCGCCCGTCACCGGGCGGGTGACGCTGGACCGCCGTCGCATCCTCGGCGCGGCCGTCGAGTTCATCGACCGCAACGGCCTGTCGGCCCTGACGATGCGCCGGCTCGGCGCCTCCCTCGGGGTGGAGGCGATGGCGCTCTACCGGTACGTGCCCGGCCGCGAGCAGCTGCTCGACGGGGTCGTCGAGACCGTCATCGACGAGCTCTACGGCGATCCCGACGTGCACATGCGCGCGGCCGGCGGCTGGCAGGACTTCCTCCAGCGGCTCGCCCACGGCGTCCGGCGGATCGCCCTCGCCCACCCCGAGGTCTTCCCGCTGGTGGCGACCCGCCCACCCGAGGCCCCCTGGATCCGGCCCCCCCTGCGCAGCCTGCGGTGGGTCGAGTCCTTCCTCGCCGCGATGACCGGCAGCGGCTTCAGCGCCGAGGCGGCGGTCGCCGCGTACCGCGCCTACTCGAGCTTCCTGCTCGGGCACCTGCTCCTGGAGGTGTCGCAGAAGGGCGTGAAGATCAGCCCCGAGGACGCTCCGGAGGGTGTGCCGGGCACCGGCACCGACCTCTCGCAGTACCCGCTCGTCGTCGAGCTGGAGGAGCTGCTGTCCCGGGACGAGTCGGCCGCGGAGTTCGAGGAGGCCCTCGAGAACCTGCTGGGCCGGCTGGAGGGCCTGCGGCGGGAGGGCCGCGTCCCCGGCGAGTAGGACCGGTTCGGGTTTACGGCGTAAACGAGCGGGCACTCCCGGAGTGGCCCGCTGACCCCCGGCACTCCGCCGCGTGAGGGAGCAGGCCGGTCCCCCACCCCTTCGCGAGGAGCCCCCGTGATCACCGACCAGCAGATCAACGACGTCATCGGCAGCACCGCCGTCGGCCCCGACGGCAAGCACGGCAGCGTCGGCGAGGTCTTCCTCGACGACGAGACCGGCCGCCCGGAGTGGGCAACCGTCCGCACCGGCCTGTTCGGCACCAAGGAGGCCTTCGTGCCCCTGGCCGACGCCACCGTCTCCGGCGGCGAGCTGCGCCTGCCCTACGACAAGGCGAAGGTCAAGGGCGCCCCGCACGTCGACGTCTCCGCCGGCCACCTGTCGCCGCAGGAGGAGCAGGAGCTCTACCGCTACTACGGCCTGGGCACCTCGGGCACCGCGCAGACCACCCAGACCACCCAGACCACGACCGGGACGGCCGGCGTGGCCGGGACCGCAGCTCGGGGGGACCGCGACGGCGACGGCGTCTTCGACGACGTCCGGGACCGCGCGGTCGGCCACGACACCTCCGGCCCGACGACGGACAGCGCGATGACCCGCTCCGAGGAGCACCTCAACGTGGGCACCCAGCGCGTCGAGGCCGGCCGGGCGCGGCTGCGCAAGTACGTCGTGTCGGAGAACGTGACCCAGACGGTGCCGGTCTCCCACGAGGAGGTCCGGGTCGAGCGCGAGCCGATCACCGACGCCAACATCGGCAACGCCCTGGACGGGCCGGCCATCTCCGAGGAGGAGCACGAGGTCGTCCTGCACGCCGAGCGCCCCGTGGTGGAGAAGGAGGCCGTGCCGGTCGAGCGCGTCCGCCTGGACACCGAGACGGTGACCGAGCAGCAGCAGGTCTCCGACACCGTGCGCAAGGAGCAGATCGAGGTGGACGGCGACGTCGACCCGACGACCCGTCGTCGCTGACCCCGCCGTGGACCGGCCGGCCCCGCGCCGGCCGGTCCGCACCGGCACTCCCCCGTCCGGGAAGGCACCGTGAGCCCCACCCCCGGCGGCGACGCCACCTCCGGCTCGGACGGCGCACCGGCCACCCGCGGCCCCGCTGCCGTGTCCGGGCCCGCCGGCGGCGACCGTGGTGTCATGGCGGGCATGAGCGAACCCGGGCGGACGGTCCACATCGGCGTCCCGCTCGTCCGGCCGGCCGAGCCGCGCGACGTGCCCCGGATCGCCGCCACCGTCACCGTGGCGCTGGCCGAGTCGCGGTGGGTGCGCTGGGCGCTCCCCCTCGACGGGCGCACGCAACGGCTCACCCGCCTCGCCGAGCTCGACGCCGGGCACCGCGGCGTCACCACCGGGACGACCTGGGTCAGCGAGGACGTCGACGCCGTCGCCTCGTGGGACGCCCCGCCGGCGCGGCGACGCCCGTGCCCGCCGACGTCGCGGCCGCGCTCGAGCGCGAGGTCCCGCGGCTGCACGCCGACCGCGCCGACGCCGTCGCCCGGACCGAGGCCGAGCTCGCCGCGGCACTCCCCGACGGGCCGTACTGGCGGCTGCGCGCCCTGGGCACCCGGCCGCGCTCCCGCCGTCGCGGGCTGGGCGGGGCGGTGCTCTCACCCGTGCTGGCCCGCTGCGACGCCGAGGGCGTGCCCGCCGCGCTGGTCGCGCCGGCCTGGGCGATCGTGCGCTTCGCCCGCGGCCTGGGCTTCGAGGTGACGCAGGCGACCCGCTCGGCCGACGGGCAGCTGCCGCTGTGGGTGGCCGTCCGGCCGCCCGGCGTCCCGATGCCCGAGCTCTAGTCCCAGCTGCCCCGGCGGCGCTTGATCTCCCCGCGCCGCTTCTTCGCCGCGATGCGCCGCTCCTGCGAGCCGCGGGTCGGCTTCGTGCGCCGGCGGGACGCGGGCGGCGCGGCGAGCGCCGCGCGCAGGACCGCGGCCATCCGTTCCCGAGCCGCCGCCCGGTTGCGCAGCTGCTGGCGGTGCTCGCTGGCCGCGACGGTCAGGACGCCGTCGACCAGCCGCGGACCCAGCCGTTCGGCCAGCCGCCCGCGCTGGACGTCGGTGAGGCCGCGCAGCTCCAGCGGGGCCAGCGACAGCTCGACGCGGGAGTCGGCGGTGTTGACCCCCTGCCCGCCGGGGCCCGACGACCGGGAGAACCGCCACGACAGTGCCGCGGCCGGGACGACGAGCGAGCCGGTGACCGGGAGGTCACCGGCGGCGTCGTCACCGGGGGGCACCGCTGCAGTCTCGCCGACCTGCGCACCGGCCGCGCCCACAGGGCCCGGCAGCGACCCTCCACCGGCCCCGTCGGCGTGTCGACACGCCGGTCCCCCGTCCCGTCCGGCGCGTCGCCGGCTCCCCCGGTCGCGTGTGACCTGCGATGACGCGGACCGGTCCGTATCGTTTGTCACCGATCGGTGACTGGGGGTGGACGTCGTTACTTCGGCTACCTAACGTCAGGCCGGGCTGCCTCAGAGTGACCCCGGTGGAACCCCGCCGGTGGTCGGCGGCCCCCGTCCGACGATCGGGAGACGATCCTTGAAGAAGAGAGCTCTTCCCCTCGTCGTGGGTGCCGCGCTGGTGATGGCGGTGCCCGCGACGACGGCGAACGCGGCACCACCCCCGGAGGACGCCGCCGAGGCTCCGGCCCGGGCGCACGACCTGCCCAACCCGCTCGCCGACAAGCAGCGCGAGCTGCGTCAGCAGGGCCTCGAGCAGGTCCTGCAGGGTGAGTCGACGCCGCAGGGGGCCAACAGGGTCGTCGAGGTGGCGCAGGGCCAGTACGTCGAGCTGGCCCAGGAGGACAGTGACGCGATCTGGACCGTCCTCGGCGAGTTCGGCGACCTGCAGCACAACCAGATCGAGCCGCCGGACCGCACGGTGGACAACACCACCATCTGGGCCGAGGACTTCTCCCAGCCCTACTTCGACCAGCTGCTCTACGGCACCGAGGCCGGGGTGAACTCGGTCGCCAACTTCTACGAGGAGCTGTCCTCGGGCCGCTACACCGTCACCGGTGAGGTCGAGGACTGGGTGCAGGTGCCGGGCACCGGCGCGTCCTACGGCGAGGGCGACGACGGCCAGCGCCCGTGGGCGTTCGTGAACGACACGGTCGACACCTGGTACGCCGAGCAGCTGGCGTCCGGGAAGACGGCCGCGCAGATCGACGAGTACCTCTCGCAGTTCGACGTCTGGGACCGCTACGACCACGACGGCGACGCGGACTTCGACGAGGCCGACGGCTACATCGACCACTTCCAGGCCGTGCACGCCGGCATGGGCGAGGAGGTCGGCGGCGGCGTCCTCGGCGAGGACGCCATCTGGAGCCACCGCTGGTACACCCAGCAGACCCGCATCGGCGCCGGCGGCCCGACCCTGGCCGACGGGACGCAGGTCCTCAACGGCGGCACGAGGGTCGGTGAGTCGCGCTACTGGATCGGCGACTACACCGTCGAGCCCGAGAACGGCGGCGTCGGCGTCTTCGCCCACGAGTTCGGCCACGACCTCGGCCTGCCCGACCTCTACGACACCTCCGGCAACAGCGGCGGCGCGGAGAACAGCACCGCGTTCTGGTCGCTCATGTCGTCGGGCTCCTACGGCAACAGCGGTGAGCCGGCCGACGGCATCGGCACCCGGCCGATCCACATGGGCGCCTGGGAGAAGCTCCAGCTGGGCTGGCTCGACTACGAGGTGGTCCAGCCCGGGGCCCGCGCCAACACCCGGCTCGGCCCGGCGTCGGCGAACACCAGGCAGGCCCAGGCGCTGATCGTCCTGCTGCCCGACCGCGAGGTCACCACGACCGTCGGCACGCCGTTCGAGGGCCCGGACTTCTGGTACTCGGGCTCGGGTGACGACCTCGACACCACGATGCTGACCGTCAAGCCGGCCGGCGCGACCACGCTGACGGCCCAGGTCAGCTACCAGATCGAGCAGGACTGGGACTACGCCTACGCCGCCTACACGACCGACGGCGGCCGTACCTTCACGTCGCTGCCGACCAACCGGTCGACGGCCACCGACCCCAACGGCCAGAACTTCGGCCACGGGATCACCGGCACCACCGGTGGCCGGTGGGTCGACCTGACCGCCGACCTCAGCGGCGTCCCGGACGGCGCGCAGGTGGGCTTCCGGTACTGGACCGACGGTGCCGCGAGCGAGCCCGGCCTGCTGGTGGACGCCGTCTCCTTCGGCGGCGCCCCGGTGACGAACTGGACGCTCGACGGGTTCACCCTCACCACGGGCACGGCGACGGAGTCCTTCTTCAACGCCTACATCGCCGAGAACCGGACCTACACCGGCTACGACGCGGGCCTGCGCACCGGCCCGTACAACTTCGGCGACCCGGCGCGTCCGGACTGGGCCGAGCGGCTGCCGTACCAGGACGGCCTGCTCATCAACTACTGGAACGAGCAGTACACCGACAACAACGTCGGCGCCCACCCCGGCGCGGGCCTGATCCTGCCGATCGACGCGCACCCCGGGCTGCTCTACGAGCCCACGGACGACGAGGGCACCGACCGGACCAACGGCGAGAGCTGGCGGCCGCGGGTCCAGTCCTACGACTCCACCTTCGGGCGGCAGGCGACGGACCGGATCACGCTGCACGACCCGGACACCGGCGTGGCCGGCACCTACGGCGGCCTCGCCGCCGTGCCGACCTTCGACGACACGCAGGACTGGTACGTGGCCCCGGGTGAGCAGCCTGACGCCAACGGCTGGACCGGCGTCGACGTGCCGAAGACGGGCACCCGGATCACCGTGGTGAGCAGCAGCGCGCAGGACACCTTCATGCAGGTGCGGGTGAACTGACCCGCTCCTCGTGAGGACGGCCCCCCGGCACCCGCCGGGGGGCCGTTCTGCGTCTCCGGCCGGGCTCAGGCCGGGACGGGCGGGACCAGGGCACCCAGCAGCCGGCGCACGACGTCGGCGTCGCCCTCGACGCGCAGGTCCCCGGCGGCCAGGGCGTCCTCGAGCGGCCGGCGGCCGAACGCGACCGGGCGCAGGACCGCCGGCGGGCCGGCCACCACGGCGTCGGGCCGGTCGGCGGTGCCGCGGACGGCGGACAGCCGCCCGTCGGCGACGCCGAGGGTGATCCGGTCCGGCGCGTCGGGGTCCTCGACCACCAGCTCCACCCGCGCCGACCAGCCGCCCAGCCGGGCGGGGTCGGCGACCGTGCGCAGCGCCAGGACGAAGGCGTCGGCGGTGAGGTCGCCGGCCGAGGTCTGGACCGTGCGCGAGCCCCAGCGGCCGAGCGCGAGCAGCACGTCCTCGAGCTCCCGACCCCGCGGCGTGAGCCCGTAGACGCGGCCGCCTCCCGGCGGCCCGGCCACCGAGCGGGCGACGATCCCGGCGGCCTCCAGGTCACGCAGCCGCTGGCTGAGCACGGTGGGGCTGCTGCCGGGCAGGCCGCGGGCCAGGTCGGTGTAGCGCTTCGGGCCGAGCAGGAGCTCGCGGACGACGAGCAGCGCCCACCGCTCCCCCACGACGTCGAGGGCACGCGCGACCCCACACGGGTCGTCGTAGCTGCGCCGGTCGGACACGCCCACGACGGTACCCCTTGCGCTACGTTCCTGATAGCCACTACTACTGATTCCGTAGCAGTCGAGCGAGGAGGGGTCATGGGCAGCATCACCATCGTCGAGAACGTCAGCCTGGACGGCGTCGTCCAGGCACCGGGCCGGCCGGACGAGGACACCCGCGACGGGTTCTCCCACGGCGGCTGGTTCGGGCCCTATCCCGACGCCGTCCTCGGCGAGGTCATGGGCCGCGGGATGGCCGGCCCGGGCGCCATGCTCTTCGGGCGGCGCACCTTCGAGTCGATGCAGGCCTCGTGGGCGGGCACCACGGACAACCCGTTCGGCCCGGTGCTCGACGCCAAGCAGAAGTACGTCGTCACCCGGGATCCGGACTGGTCCCCCACCTGGGCCAACACCACGGTGCTGGCCGGGGACGCCGCCGAGACCGTCGCCGACCTCAAGGGGTCGACCGACCTCGACCTCACCGTCCTGGGCAGCCCCGACCTGCTGGCCACCCTCCTCCCGGCGGGCCTGGTCGACCACGCGTGGCTCGCCGTCGCGCCGGTCGTCCTCGGCAGCGGCCGGACCCTCTTCCCCGCCGGTGCGCACCTGCGGTGGGAGCTGGTCGAGTCGGTGGCCACGACCACCGGCGTGGTCCTCACCCACTACCGCGCGGTGCCCTGACCTCTTCCCCGTCCGCCGGGACCGTGGTGCGGTGACCGCATGCCCCCCACGCTCTACGAGTGGGCCGGCGGTGCTCCGGCCTTCCGGCGCCTGATCGACGCCTTCTACGACCGGGTCGAGCGCGACGACCTGCTCGGCCCCCTGTTCCCCGGCGGCGTGCACGAGGCGCACCGCGCCCACGTGACGCTGTGGTGGTGCGAGGTGTTCGGCGGGCCGGCGCGGTACACCGAGGAGCTCGGCGGCTACGAGCGGATGCTGGCCCACCACCGCCGGCTGGGGCTGGTGCCCGAGCAGCGCTTCCGCTTCGCCACGCTCATGAGCCGCGCCGCCGACGACGCCGGCCTGCCCGACGACCCCGAGTTCCGGGCGGCCTTCGTCGGCTACGTCGAGTGGGGCACCCGCCTGGCGCTGGCCAACTCCCAGCCCGGCGCCGCCGTCGCCGAGCACGCCCCGGTGCCGCGGTGGGGCTGGGGCGTGGCCCCGCCCTACCAGCCCGGCTGAGCCCTCAGGCGGCCGCGGGCACCGGGTCTGCACCGCCCGCCGCGCCCGGGCGGCAGCGCGTGAGCCGCCGCAGGGTCAGCCACGTCCCGCGCCGGGCACCGTGGCGCTCGAGCGCCTCGACGGCGTACGCCGAGCAGGTCGGGCTGAACGAGCAGCACGGCGGCCGCGCCGGGCTGATCTCGCGCTGGTAGACCCGGACGGCGGCGACGAGCCGGTCGGCGACCCGTCCGCGGCCGGTGCCGGCCCGGTGCACGTGCCGCACCGTCGTCGGCACGAGGAACAGCCCGTCGACGCCGCAGCCGATGGCGTTGGCCAGGCAGCAGCCGGTGTTGAGGAACAGCAGGTCACGCAGGCAGGAGTCGTTGCGGCGGTAGCCGTAGCCGGGCGGCGGGCCGTAGGCCCGGCCGTACCCGGGGCCGTACCCGGGGCCGTACCCGGGGCCGTGGCCGTAGCCCGGCGGCGGGCCGTACCCGCGGCGTCGGCGGCGCGGGCGCCAGTTGCTGCTCCAGATGAAGACCATCCGCTGATCCTGCGGGCCGACCGCGTCCCGCGCAGACCGGGACGATGGGCCGGTGACCTCCTCGCTGCGCGCCGCGCTCGCCGCCGGCCCCGTCGTGCTCGACGGCGGCCTGTCGACCGAACTGGAGGCCCGTGGGCACGACGTCGCCTCGGCGCTGTGGTCGGCGCGGCTGCTGCGGGACGACCCGCGCGCCGTCGTCGCGGCGCACGCGGCCTTCGCCGCCGCGGGCGCGCAGGTGGCGACGACGGTCAGCTACCAGGCGACCGTCGAGGGCTTCGCCTCCGTGGGCGTGGACCGGGCCGAGGCGCTGGCGCTCGTGGCCCGCTCGGTGGACCTGGCCCGCGAGGGTGCGCCGGACTCGTGGGTGGCGGGATCGGTCGGCCCGTACGGCGCCGCGCTGGCCGACGGGTCGGAGTACACCGGGGCGTACGTGGCCGAGGTCGGCGTCGGCGCGCTGCGCGCCTTCCACCGGCCGCGGATGGCCGCGCTGGCCGAGGCGGGCGCCGACGTGCTGGCCTGCGAGACGCTGCCGGCCGCCGCCGAGGTGGAGGCGGTGCTGGCCGAGGCGACGTCGCTGGGCGTGCCGGTGTGGCTGTCGCTGACCACCGTCGTGGGCGCGGACGGCGGGGCGCTCACGCGGCGGGGCGAGCCGGCGGCGGAGGTGTTCGCGATGGCGCGCGGCGTGGCCGAGGTGGTCGCCGTCGGCGTCAACTGCACCGACCCGGCCGGGGTGCGGCCGGCGCTGGAGGCCGCGGCCGCCGCGGAGCTGCCGCTGGTGGCCTATCCGAACAGCGGCGAGGCCTGGGACGCCGTCGCCCGGCGCTGGACCGGCACCGGGGAGCTCCCCGCCGACGCCGCCGCGGCCTGGGTGGCCGCCGGCGCCCGGCTGGTGGGCGGCTGCTGCCGGGTGGGCCCGGCCGGCATCGCGGCGTTGGCCCGCACGATCAGGTGACCTGGTCGTGCGGCGTCCTGGCTCACCGTGGGAGGTGAGCCAGGACGCGCGAGGCCGAGCTCAGCTGATCGTCCGGGGAACGTCAGAGGATCGGGTTGCCGCCCGTGACGGCCACGCGGGCGCCCGACACGTAGGACGCCTCGTCGCTGGCGAGCAGCACGTACACCGGCGCGAGCTCGGCCGGCTGACCGGCGCGGCCCATCGGCACCTGCTTGCCGAAGCTGGCCACCTTCTCCTCGGGCATGGTCGCCGGGATCAGCGGCGTCCAGACCGGCCCGGGCGCCACGCTGTTGGCCCGGATGCCCTTGTCCGCGTACATCTGGGCCAGGCTCGCGGTGAAGTTGGCGATGCCGGCCTTGGTCATCGCGTAGGGCGCGAGGTCCGGGGACGGCATGTCGGAGTTCACCGACGACGAGTTGATGATCGCCGCGCCCGGCTGCATGTGCGGGATCGCGTCCTTGCACAGGATGAACATCGCGGTGAGGTTGGTGGCGAGGGTGTGGTCCCACTCCTCGTCCGGCACCTCCTCCAGCGTCGGGTGCGTCATCTGGAAGGCGGCGTTGTTCACCAGGACGTCGACCCGGCCGAACTCCTCGACGGCCTTGGGGATGATCGTCTTGGCGTGTGCGCGGTCGGAGAGGTCACCGGGCACCAGCACGCACCTGCGGCCGGCCTCGCGCACGTACTTGGCGGTGTCCTCGGCGTCCTCGTGCTCGCTCAGGTACGAGATCAGGACGTCGGCACCCTCGCGGGCGAAGGCGATGGCGACCGCGCGGCCGATGCCGCTGTCGCCACCGGTGATGACGGCCGCCTTGCCGGTGAGCCTGCCCGACCCCTGGTAGCTCTCCTCACCGTGGTCGGGCTTCGGGTCCATCTCGCCCAGCGTCCCGGGCGGGGTCTGCTGCTGCTCGGGCTGGGACTCGGGACGGGGTGACGACACGGGGGTCTCCTCGGTGCGCTGGGCGGACGGCGCACGACGGCGAGGGTGGTCTCCCCCCACGTCGCGCCGCCGTCCCGCCTACCCGCGCACCCCGATCCGAACCCGCCGGGCCGGGCGGCGTCAGGCCGCGCCGACCACCTGCACCGGCGCGGCCGAGGGCAGCTCCCAGCGCATCTCCAGGTGCCGGCGGCCGTCCCGGCCGACGACGGGGACCCAGCGGACCAACGGCCGTTCCTCCACGCGCATGCTTCCATCCACCTCTCGTTCACTCGTTGTTCACCTTTCTACCCGATCGGCACGAGGAGTGCGGGGACGGAGAGGTCGTTGCCGTCTCGTGACCACCGGGCGGTCCGCGGGAAGCAAGAGGCCGTCGGGCACGCTGGTGCCCACGATGACGACCTCCAGGACGACGGGGACCGCGCCCCTCCCCCTGCTCGACGACCCCGGCGACCTCACCGCCCTGCGGGCGCGCGGCAGCGACCCCGACGACCTCTTCACCTCCTTCGCCGCCTGGGCCGACGAGGGCGGCACGCCGCTGTACCCGCACCAGGAGGAGGCGCTGATCGAGCTGGTCAGCGGGGCGAACGTGGTCCTCGCGACGCCCACCGGCTCCGGCAAGTCGCTGGTGGCCACCG
The DNA here is from genome assembly GCF_003182485.1 of Geodermatophilus normandii. Lineage (NCBI taxonomy): Bacteria > Bacillati > Actinomycetota > Actinomycetes > Geodermatophilales > Geodermatophilaceae > Geodermatophilus > Geodermatophilus normandii. The sequence goes on from NZ_QGTX01000001.1 coordinate 3,783,946, forward strand.
GCGCGCAGTACGCGGCGCTGGCGGCCGGGCGGCGCAGCTACTACACCGCGCCGATCAAGGCCCTGGTCAGCGAGAAGTTCTTCGCGCTGTGCGGGGTCTTCGGCGCGGCCAACGTCGGCATGCTGACCGGCGACGCGAGCGTCAACGCCGGCGCGCCGGTCATCGCCTGCACCGCGGAGATCCTCGCCAACGTGGCGCTGCGCGAGGGCGCCGACGCCGACGTCGGCCTGGTCGTCATGGACGAGTTCCACTTCTACGGCGACCCCGACCGCGGCTGGGCCTGGCAGGTGCCGCTGCTGGAGCTCCCGCGCGCGCAGTTCCTGCTGATGAGCGCCACCCTCGGCAACACCGACCGGCTGCGCGAGGACCTCACCCGCCGCACCGGCCGCCCGACGGCGCTCGTGGCCGGCGCCGAGCGCCCGGTCCCGCTGCACCACTACTACGCGACGACGCCGGCGCACGAGACGATCCAGGAGCTGCTCGACACGCGGCAGGCGCCGGTCTACGTCGTCCACTTCACGCAGGCCCAGGCCCTCGAACGCGCCCAGGCGCTGATGAGCGTCAACGTGTGCACCAAGGAGGAGAAGGCCGCGATCGCCGAGGCCGTCGGCGGGTTCCGGTTCACCTCGGCCTTCGGGACGACGCTCTCGCGGCTGGTGCGCCACGGCATCGGCGTCCACCACGCCGGGATGCTGCCCAAGTACCGCCGGCTGGTGGAGCAGCTGGCCCAGGCGGGCCTGCTCAAGGTCATCTGCGGCACCGACACCCTCGGCGTCGGCATCAACGTGCCGATCCGCACCGTCGTGTTCTCCGCGCTGTCGAAGTACGACGGCACCCGCACCCGGCTGCTCAACGCCCGCGAGTTCCACCAGATCGCCGGGCGGGCCGGGCGCGCGGGCTACGACACCGCCGGCACCGTCGTCGTCCAGGCGCCCGAGCACGAGGTGGAGAACCTCCGGCAGTTCGCCAAGGTCGCCGAGGACCCGAAGAAGCGCCGCAAGCTGGTCCGCAAGAAGGCGCCCGAGGGGATGGTGCCGTGGTCGCAGGCGACGATGGACCGCCTGGTGGCCGCCGAGCCCGAGCCGCTGTCGAGCTCCATGCGGGTGACGACGGCGATGCTGCTCGACGTCGTCGACCGGCCCGGCGACCCGGTCGCGGCGCTGCGGCACCTGCTCACCGACAACCACGAGCCGCGCAGGCGGCAGCTCCGGCTCATCCGCGACGCGATCGGCATCGCCCGCTCGCTGCTGCAGGCCGGCGTGCTCGAGCGGCTGCCGGAGCCCGGCCCCGACGGCCGCCGGTACCGGCTGACGGTCGACCTGCCGCCGGACTTCGCGCTCAACCAGCCGCTGTCGACCTTCGCGCTGGCCGCGATCGAGCTGCTCGACCCGGCGTCGGACACCTTCGCCCTCGACGTCGTCAGCGTCGTCGAGGCCACCCTCGACGACCCCCGCCAGATCCTGGCCGCGCAGCTGAACAAGGCGCGCGGTGAGGCGGTGGCGCAGATGAAGGCCGAGGGCATCGAGTACGACGAGCGCATCGAGCTGCTCGAGGACGTCACCTACCCCCGGCCGCTGGAGGAGCTGCTCGAGCACGCCTTCGAGGTCTACGTGCGCAGCAACCCGTGGGCCGCCGACGCGCACCCCTCGCCCAAGTCGGTCGTCCGCGAGACGTGGGAACGGGCGATGACGTTCAAGGAGCTGGTCGGCACCTACGGCCTGACCCGCGCGGAGGGCGCGGTGCTGCGCTACCTCTCCGACGCGGTCAAGGCGCTGCGGTCGGGCGTGCCGGCGGCGGCGCGCACCGAGGAGGTCACCGACGTCGTCGAGTGGCTCGGCGAGCTGGTGCGCCAGGTCGACTCCAGCCTGCTCGACGAGTGGGAGCAGCTGACCAGCCCGGACGCGCCGCTGGAGGCGCCGGTCGCCGTCCCGGCCCGGGCCCGGCCGCTGACCGGCAACGAGCGGGCGTTCACCGCGATGGTCCGCAACGCGCTGTTCGCCCGCGTGCAGCTGTGGGCGCGGCGGCGCTGGTACGACCTCGGCGAGCTCGACGCCGGCTCCGGCTGGGACGCCGAGCGGTGGGGCGAGGTGGTCCGCGGCTACTTCGCCGACCACGGCGAGGTCCGCACCGGCGCCGACGCCCGCGGCCCGGCGCTGCTGGTGTGGGACAGGTCGACGCCGGGCGTGTGGCGGGTGCGCCAGATCGTCGACGACCCCGCCGGCGACCACGACTGGGGCATCGACGCCGAGGTCGACCTCGCCGCCTCCGACGAGGCCGGCGAACTGGTGCTGCGCGTGGTCGACGCCGGTCGCAGGGACGACGCGTGGACCTCCGGCACCTGACCACCGCGCTGCCGTGACCGGCTGGGAGGCGGTCGCCGTCGCGGCGGCCGGGTGCGCGGCGGGCGCGATCAACGCCGTCGTCGGGTCGGGGACGCTGGTGACCTTCCCCGTGCTGCTGGCCACCGGGCTGCCGCCGGTGACGGCGAGCGTGTCCAACACCCTGGGCCTGGTCCCGGGCAACGTCAGCGGCGCGGTCGGCTACCGCCGCGAACTGGCCGGGCAGCGCGCCCTGGTGCTGCGCCTGCTGCCGGCGTCCGCGCTGGGGGCGCTGACCGGCGCGGTCCTGCTGCTGCACCTGCCGGCCGCGGCCTTCGAGGCGGTGGTGCCCGCGCTGGTGGGGCTGGCGGTCGTGCTGGTCGCCACGCAGCCGCTGCTGACCCGGCGGCTGGCCGCCCGCTCCGGCGCACCGGGCACGACCCCGCGCGGCTGGCGGCTGGCCGGTCTCGTCGCCGGCGCGTACGCGACCGGCAGCTACGGCGGCTACTTCGCGGCCAGCCAGGGCGTGCTGCAGGTCGGGGTGTTCGGGCTGCTCCTGGCCGAGCCGCTGCAGCGCCTCAACGCGCTCAAGAACGTGCTCAGCGCCGCGGTGAACGCCGTCGCGGCGCTGGCCTACGTCGTCGTCGCCACCGACCGGGTCGACTGGGCCGCCGCGGGGCTGGTCGCCGGTGGCTCGGTGGTGGGCGGCGTGGTGGGCGCCCGCTACGGCCGGCGGCTGCCCGCGGCGGTCCTGCGGACGGCGATCGTCGTGCTCGGTTGCGTGGCCATCGGCGTGCTGGTGGCCCGGTGAACGTCGTCGAGGCGCTGCTGCTGGTGCTCGCCGGGGTGGGCGCGGGTCTGTCGGGCAGCATCGCCGGGCTGGCCTCGCTGGTGAGCTACCCGGCGCTGCTGGCGACCGGGCTGCCGCCGGTGACCGCCAACGTCACCAACACCGTGGCGCTGGTGCTCACCAGCGTGGGGTCGGTGAGCGCGTCACGGCCCGAGCTGGCCGGGCAGGGCCGCCGGCTGGTGCCGCTGGCCCTCGGCGGGGTCCTCGGCGGGTCGGCGGGGGCCGCGCTGCTGCTGGTCACCCCGGCGGAGGCGTTCGAGCGGCTGGTGCCGGTGCTCATCGCCGCCGCGGCGCTGGCGATCCTGCTGCAGCGCCCGCCGCGGGAGCTGGCCGCCGAGGGGCGTCGGGCGCACGGCGCCCGGGACCCGTGGTGGCTGGTCGCCGGCACCGCCGCGGTGGCCGTCTACGGCGGGTACTTCGGCGCCGCGGCCGGTGTCCTGCTGCTCGCCCTGGTCCTGCTGGGCACCGGCGAGGGCCTGCCGCGCAGCAACGCGGTGAAGAACGTCGTCCTGGGCGCGGCCAACGCGACGGCCGCCGTCGGGTTCGTGCTGCTGTCCCCGGTGGCCTGGAGCGCCGCCCTCCCACTGGCGCTCGGGTGCCTGCTCGGCGGCCGGCTGGGCCCGCGGGTGGTGCGCCGGGCGCCGCAGGCCGCGCTGCGGCGGCTGATCGGGCTGGCCGGTCTGGGACTGGCCGCCGTCCTGGCGGTCGACGCCTACCGGTGAGGCCGCCGCGGCACCCGGTGTGGTGCGCGGGGCCCGCTGCCGGGCAGGCTGAGCGGGCGATCGGGACGACGGGAGGCAGACGGTGGCGGAGACGGATGCGGCAGGGCGGTTCCTCCGGGCGCTGAGCGAGCCGGCGGAGCCCGGCGAGGACGGCCTCGAGATGGTGCCCTCGCGGCTGGCCCGCGCGGCGGCGGAGGCGGTCGGTGTCGACGGCGCGGCCCTGAGCATCCACGAGGGCGCCGGGCTGCGGACGCCGATCGGCGCGAGCGACGGCACCACCTCGCACGCCGAGCAGCTCCAGTTCACCACCGGTGACGGTCCCTGCCTGCGCGCCCACGACACCGGCCGCGCGATCGTCTTCGACCTCGAGGACATCCACCGCAACTGGCCCGACCTGCACACCGCACTGCTCGGCGAGACGCCCTTCCGGGCGGTGTTCTCGGTGCCCCTGGCCCCGCCGCTGGGACCCACCGTCATCGTCGACCTCTACGCGCGGGACCTCGTCACGCTCACCCAGGTCCCGCGCGACGACGTCGAGGCGGTCGTGCTCTGCCTGACCGAGGAGCTCGTGCGCACCTCGGGCGGGATGAGCGCCGACGAGGGCGGGGCCCGGTGGTGGGACTCCCCCGCCGCCCGCCGCCGCAGCCGCGTGTGGCAGGCGACGGGCCAGGCCACGGTGGCGCTCGGCCTCGACGTGGTCGACACGCTCACCGTGCTGCGCGCGCACGCCTTCGCCACCGGCCGCGTGGTCGACGACGTCGCCGAGGACATCGTCGAGGGCCGGCTCGACCCCGCCGACCTGCGCGACGAGAGCAACCGCTGAGGCGCGGCGCTCAGCGGGCGACGTAGGCGGCGAGGAACAGCACGAAGGCGCTCGACCCGAGCAGCAGCCGGGCCGGGGTGAGGCCGTTGATCAGCCCGCGGTGGCCTCCACCCAGGCCGGGCGGACGGCGGCCTCCCGCGCGCCGCGGCGGACGAGGCGGACCTCGTCGGCCAGCAGCGCCCCCGCCGCGCCGAGCATGGTGAGCCCGACGACGAGGAACACCAGCGCGAGGCCCTCGCCGAACGCGTCGGCCCGGCTCCGCAGGAGGAACAGGGCGACCAGCCCGGCGGCGAGGCCCAGGACCGCACCGGCGACCGGCGCCCACGGGCCCATGCGGGTCAGCGGGTCGGTCCGGCGCGGCCGCACCACCGGCGGCGCCGGCGGCCGCCCGGACACCGGCCCGGTCGCGTACGGGCCGACCTCGACGCCGGCCGCGGACGGCCCGCCCGGGGAGCCGCCGGGGGCAGGGGCGGCGGTACCGGGGACGCCGGGCCCGCCCCGAGGGCGGTCGCGCCGGCCCGCCGGGACCGCTGCCCGGGACCGTCACGGGGCGGTGGGCGGGGCGGTTGGCGGGCGGCGGGCGGGCGGCGGCGGGCGGCGGCGGGGCGGCGGGCGGGCGGCGGCGGGCGGCGGCGGGGCGGCGGGCGCGGGACGGCGGGCGCGGGACGGCGGGCTCGGTCATCCCCCGCGACGCTAGGGCGCACCCCTGACAGGTCCGGGCAGGTCAGCCGGGCGCGGCGGCCGCGGGCGCGACCGCCGCCGGGGCGTCGCGGCGCGCGGCCACCGCCCGTCGACCGGGCGTGACCGCGCGTGCGGCCACGCCCGCACTCAGGGCAGCCGGCGGCTGTCCTCCGACACGACCCGCAGCCACCGGTACCCGTAGCCGTCGAGGGTGAGCTCGACCGCGCCGTCCTCGCCGATCGCCGTCGTCCGGGTGACCAGCAGGTCCTCCAGCCGGTGGGAGGCGTCGCAGCCGTCCAGGTTCACCGGCACGGTGCACGGCTCGGGTCCGAGGTTGTGGACGGCGAGCAGCGTGCCGTCGTCCCACTCGCACACGTGCGCCAGGACCTGCGCGTGCGGCTGGTCGAGCACCCGGAACGACCCCCACCCCAGCTCGGGCGACTCGCGGTAGCGGCGGACGAGCAGCTTGGTGAACGACAGCATCGAGTCCTCGTCGCGGCGCTGGTCGGCGACGTTGACGAACTCCGGCGCGAAGCCGCCGCTGACCACCGGGCCGGGCAGCGCGTCGGCGTCGGCGGTCGAGAAGCCGCCGTTGACGCCCGAGGTCCACTGCATGGGGGTGCGGACGGCGAGCCGGCCCTCGGCGGAGAGGTCCTCGCCCATCCCGATCTCCTCGCCGTAGAAGAGCACCGGCGTGCCCGGCAGCGAGAACAGCAGGCTGTAGACCATGCGCACCCGTCGCGGGTCGCCGTCGAGCATCGGCGGCAGCCGCCGCCGCAGGCCGCGGCCGTAGACCTGCATGCGCTCCTCGGGGCCGAAGGCCGCGAACACCTCCTGGCGCTCGTCCTCGGAGAGCTTGTCGAGGGTGAGCTCGTCGTGGTTGCGGACGAAGGTCGCCCACTGGCTGTCCGGGTCGACGAACGGCCGCCCGGTCAGCGCCGTCACCAGCGGGCCGGCGTCGGCACGGGCCAGCGACAGGTACATGGCCTGCATGCCGACGAAGTCGAAGAGCATGGTCAGCTCGTCGCCGTCGTCACCGCCGAAGAAGTCGCGCTGCTGCTCGTGCGGCAGGTTGACCTCGCCGAGCAGGACGCCGCTGCCGGAGCGCCGGCCGAGGAAGGACCGCAGCGCGCGCAGGTACTCGTGCGGGTCGGGGAACCGGTCGCTGTCGGCGCCGCCCTCTGTCTCGAGGAAGAACGGGACGGCGTCGACGCGGAAGCCCGACAGCCCCAGCTGCAGCCAGAAACCCATGATCTTGGCGACCTCGTCACGGACCCGCGGGTTGGTGACGTCGAGGTCGGGCTGCTCCTTGTAGAAGCGGTGCAGGTACCACTCCCCCGTCGGCTCGTTGAACGTCCAGGTCGAGCTCTCCTGGTCGGGGAAGACCACCTGGTCGGAGGTGTCCGGCGGCTCGTCGTCGCGCCACACGTAGAAGTCGTGGAAGGGGTCGTCCCTGCTCTGGCGGGCGCGCTGGAACCAGGGGTGCTGGACGGAGGTGTGGTTGACGACGAGGTCGGCGATGACCCGGATGCCGCGGTCGTTGGCGGTGCGGATGACCTCGACCAGGTCGCCGTGGGTGCCCAGCCGCGGGTCGACGCCGTAGAAGTCGGTGATGTCGTAGCCGTCGTCGCGCTCGGCGGTCGGGTAGAAGGGCATCAGCCACAGGCAGGTGACGCCGAGGTCGGCCAGGTGGTCGATGCGCTGCGCGAGCCCGGCGAGGTCACCGCAGCCGTCGCCGTTCCAGTCCAGGTAGGTCTCGACGTCGAGGCAGTAGACGACCGCCGTCTTCCACCAGACGTCGGCCGTGTCGGTGATCTTCATGGCCAGCGACCCTGTCGGCCCGGGGTCCCGGGGGCAACAGGACGGGGCAGGGCCGATTGACGGCCCCTCCTGTCGATCACCGGGTCGTCGCCGCCGACACGCGCGGACACGCCGCCGCGGACGGCGGGAACGCGGTGATCGACAGACGGGGCGCTACTTCAGCAGGGCGGGCTGCGGCTCCTGCTCCGGGCGCAGCGGCCGCGTCGCCACCGCGGGCGCGGGACGGGTGACGCCGAGCCGGGGCAGCACGTGCTCGCCGAAGGCGTCGAGGAAGGGCCGCTGCTCCTTGCCCACGTGGTGCAGGTAGACCTGGTCGAACCCGAGGTCGACGTACTCGGCGATCCACTGCGCGTGCTGCCCCAGGTCGGAGGACACCCGGACGGCGGCGCGGACGTCGTCGGGCCGCACGTGGGCGCTGGCCTGCTCGAAGGCGGTGGTCGTGTCGAGGTCCCAGCACAGCGGCGGCGGGAAGACGTTGCTGCGCCACTGGTCGTGCGCCATCGCCAGCGCGCGGTCCTCGTCGGGGTCCCAGGAGACGTGCACCTGGATGGTGAGCGTCCCCTGCCCGCCGGCGTCGCGGTAGGCGCCGACCACCTCGCGCAGCACGTCGTGCGGCTGGTTGATGGTGACCAGGCCGTCGGCCCACTCGGCGTGCCGGGCGGCGGTGCGCGCGGTGACGGCGGGGCCGATGAGCGCCGGCTGCTGCTCGGGCAGCGTCCAGATCCGCGCCCGGTCGACGACGACGAGCCCGTCGTGGCTGACCTCCTCGCCGGCCAGCAGCGCGCGGATGACGTCGATGCACTCCCGCAGCCGGGCGTCGCGGATGTCCTTGTTCGGCCACACGTGCCCCGTGACGTGCTCGTTCATCGCCTCGCCGGAGCCCAGCGCCGCCCAGAACCGGCCGGGGAACATCGCGCCGAGGGTGGCGATCGCCTGCGCCACGATCACCGGGTGGTAGCGCTGCCCGGGCGCGTTGACGACGCCGAAGGGCAGCGAGGTGGTGGCCAGCGCGGCGCCGAGCCACGACCACGCGAACCCCGACTGCCCCTGGCGGGGGTTCCACGGCTCCAGGTGGTCGGAGCACATCGCCGCGGTGAAGCCCACCTCCTCCGCGTGGTGGACGGCGGTGAGCAGGTCGGCCGGGTGGACCTGCTCGTGGGAGTTGTGGAAGCCGATCACGGTCACCCGTCGTGCCTACCGCAGCGGCGGGCGCCGCGCCGGGCGGACCGCGGGGGGCCGCAACCGGTCAGGCCAGCAGCGCGGCCACCCGCGCGGGCCCGGTGGCGACGTCGAGGTGGGCGCCCCGGCCGTCGCCCGCGACCTCCCAGCCCCGCGCCCGGGCCACTGCCGCGTCGGCGTCGTAGGCCGGCGAGAGGTGCACGTACCGGGGCTCGGCGGTCAGCGGGGGCACGGCCACGTCCTCCGCCCACAGGCCCGCCGGCAGCCGGTGCCCCTCGGCGAGGACCGCGGCCCGCACCCGCTCGTCGGGCAGCAGTCCGGCCATGGCGTCGGGACCCCACCACGTCGTCCAGTCGGCCACCCGGCCGTCGTCGGCGGTCAGCGGCGCGACCAGCCCGCGGACCTCCGCCGGCCACCGCGCGGGCCCGGACACCGGCGGCAGGACGGCGTCGAGCCACACCGCCCGCCGCGCCGCGCAGGCCGCCGCCACGGCGGGCAGCACCATGCCGGCGCCGGAGAACGCGACGACGACGTCGGCCGGGCCGACGGCGCCCGCCCACCGCCGGTCCCAGCCGGCCGCCGACGGCAGGGCGGACGCCGGGTCCTGCACCAGCCCGCGGAGGTCCGGGACGGCGACCGCCGCACCGCTCTCCCGCAGCCGCGCGGCCAGGGGCCCGAGGACGGCGGGCCCGAGCAGTGGCGGGTGCACCAGCAGCCAGCGGTCGGTCACGGCGGTCAGTCTGCCGCCCGGCACGCGGTGGTCCACCCGTCCGCACGGCGTGCGGACCAGGTCCGGGCGAGCGCCGGCAGCAGCCTCCCGCCGGTGGCGGGTCGAGCGACGGAGACCGGCACCACGCCGCTCCTGCGCTGCGATCACCCCGGACCACCGTGAGGATCGAGGGGTGACACGCACCAGCAGCACCGACCGCTGGGGCATCGACGCCACCTGGCTCGATGCCCTCGACGAGGAACACGAGGTCGCGCAGGCCACCATCGAGCGCCTGCGGGAGGTGATCGGCGAGCCGCCGGAGGACCTGGAGCACCGGGCGCCCATCGTGGCCCGGCCCGGCGACGTCCTGGAGGTCGACGAGGCGGAGGTGACCCTCGAGGACGGGTCCACCCGGCACGTCGACGGCGAGCTGCCGGCCGACTTCCCCCTCGGCTACCACTGGCTGCAGGAGCCCGGCGGACCGCGGCGCCGGCTCGTCGTGTCCCCCGGCCGCTGCTGGCTGCCCGAGGACCGCGCCTGGGGCTGGGCGGTGCAGCTCTACGCCACGCGCAGCCGCGGCAGCTGGGGCATCGGTGACCTCGCCGACCTGCGCGCCGTCCGCGAGATGGCCGCCGGCCAGGGCGCCGGCTTCGTGCTCATCAACCCGCTGCACGCCGTCGCGCCGACGCCGCAGCAGGAGGCGAGTCCCTACCTCCCGGCCACCCGCCGCTTCCGCAACCCGGTCTACCTGCGGGTCGAGGAGGTGCCCGGCGCCGACCGGGTCGACCTCGACGGCGACGCCGGCCGGGCGCTGTCCGACGGCGAGCTCATCGACCGCGACGCGGTCTGGGCGCGCAAGCGGGAGGTGCTGCGCCGGGTCTTCGACGCCGCGGGCCGCGACGACCCCGCGTTCCCCGACTGGTGGTGGCACCAGGGGCAGAAGCTGCAGGACTGGGCCACCTGGTGCGCGCTGGCCGACGTCCACGGCCCCGACTGGCACACCTGGCCCGAGGAGCTGCGCGACCCGCGCAGCGCCGCCGTGGGCTCGTTCGTCGCCGAGCACGAGCGCGAGGTCGCCTTCCACGCCTGGCTGCAGTGGTGCCTGTCGCTGCAGCTCGACCGCGCCACCGAGGGCATGACCGTGATCCAGGACCTGCCGATCGGCGTGGCCGGCGGCGGCGCCGACGCGTGGACCTGGCAGGGCGTGCTGGCGCAGGGCGCGACGGTGGGCGCGCCGCCGGACGAGTTCAACGCCCAGGGTCAGGACTGGGGCTCCCCGCCGCTGGTGCCCTGGCGGCTGCAGGAGTGGGACTACGAGCCGTTCGTCGAGTCGATCCGCGCCACGATGGCCGGTGCGGGCGGACTGCGCATCGACCACGTGATGGGCCTGTTCCGGCTGTGGTGGGTGCCCTCCGGGGGCAGCGCCGCCGACGGCGCCTACGTCCGCTACCCGGCCGAGGACCTGTTGGACATCGTCGCGCTGGAGAGCCACCGCGCGCAGGCCGTCGTCGTCGGGGAGGACCTCGGCACGGTGGAGGACGGCGTCCGGGAGGCCATGGCCGAGCACGGCGTGCTGTCCTACCGCCTGCTCTGGTTCGAGGACGACGACCCCGCCGAGTGGCCCGAGGAGGCGATGGCCGCCATCACCACCCACGACCTGCCGACGGTCGCGGGGCTGTGGAGCGGCGCCGACCTCGAGGAGCAGCGCGAGCACGGGACCGGCACCGACGAGGAGCTCGAGCGGGGCCGCTCGACGCTGCTGGAGCGGCTGCCGGGGCTGCGGAGGAACGCGCGGCCGGAGACGGCGGTCAAGCGGGCGCACGAGCTGCTCGCCCGGGCGCCCTCGCTGCTGCTGTCGGCCACCCTCGACGACGCGCTGGCCGAGCGGCGCCGGCCGAACATGCCCGGCACCACCGACCGGCCCAACTGGTCGCTGCCCCTGCCGGTGGCCGTCGAGGACCTGCCGTCACACCCGCTGCTGCAGGAGGTCGCGCGGACCCTCGCCGAGGGGGTCGCGGCGACGACCGACCCGGAGGAGGACGCGATCGGCGAGCAGGCCGGCGGGGAGGCCCGCGCCGACTGACCCGGCCCCCGGGACGAGTCCGGCGCGGCACACCTCGGGGTGCCGCGCCGGACTCGTGGTCAGCTGCCGGTCAGGACTCGCGGCCGTCCTGCTCGCCGCTGCCGGTGCCGCGTCCCTGGTCCAGGCGGTCGGTGCCGGGGCCGCCGACGAGGGTGTCGTCGCCGTTGCCGCCGCCGAGGACGTCGTCGCCGAAGCCGCCGAGCAGCCGGTCGTCGCCGTTCCCACCGCTCAGGGTGTCGTTCCCGGCGCCACCGCAGACCACGTCGTCGGCGTTGCCGCCGCTGATCGTGTCGTCGCCACCGAGACCCATGACCACGTCGACGCCGGTGGTGCCGCTGACCGTGTCGTCGCCCGGGGTGCCGGTGATCGTCGGGACGAGGCCGTTGCAGCGCTCCTCCAGGTCGATCCCGACCAGCAGCGGGTCGTGGTCGCTGGACCGGTACGGGTCCGGCGCGTACAGGGCCGGGTCGCCGGTGTACTGGTAGGCGAACGACTCCACCGAGTTGATGTTCCAGTGCGCGACGTCGGTGACCTTGGCCGTCAGCTCCGCCGTGGCCAGCGCGTGGTCCAGCGAGCCCGACAGGTTGTCGAACACGTAGCTGTACCGGCCCTCGTCGAACTCCTCGCCGAGGTCGGTGTAGCCGGCCCCGCGGAGCGCCTCGATCGGGTCCTCCTGGCTGTAGGCGTTGAAGTCGCCCATGAGGATCACGTCGTCGTCGCCGGTGCTCTGCACCAGCCCGGCGGCGAACTCCGCCAGTGACTCCGCCTGGCGCACGCGGTCGCCGTTCCACTGCCCCTGGCCGTCGCCGGTGTCGACGTTGTCGCCCGTGGCGGCACCCGTGCTCTTCGACTTGAGGTGGTTGGCCACCACCGTGAAGGCGTCCCCGTCCTTGACGAACGTCTGCGCCTGCGGCTCGCGGGCGTTGGACCAGACCGTCTCGTCGACCAGCCCGACCGGGTCGCCGACCGGCTGGACGACGTCGCTGCGGTAGATGATCCCGTTGCGGATCACGTCCCGGTCGACGGCGTAGAGCTCGTCCGGCATCGGCACGTAGCTCCACACCTGCCCGCCCGCGGCGGTGTTCAGGCGGTTCACCAGGTCGGCGAGCGCCAGGTCGGCGTTGCCGGGGTCGCGGCCGGTGGAGTCGGTGTCCTCGATCTCCAGCAGGGTGACCACGTCGGCGTCGAGCTCGGTGATCGCGGCGACCTCCTTGGCGGCCTGCCGCTCGAACTGGGCCTGGCTCGTGGCGCCGCGGGCGTCCGAGCCGGTCCAGGTCAGGAAGTAGTTCAGCACGTTGAACGTGGCCAGCTGCACGTCACCGCCGACGTCCTCGGGCTCGGTCGTGCGGGTGTCCTGACCGGCGAAGACACCGTTGGCGGTGCCGTCGGCCGGCTGCAGCCGCCAGGCGTCGAAGCCGTACCCGAGGACGAGCGGCTCGGTGAACTCGACCTCGTCACCGACGCGGACCGGCGTGGTCGGCGACAGGTACGGCCGGGTCGTGACCGTCACCCTGGCGCTGACGCCGTCGTCGAGGGTGATGCGGCGGAGCGCGTTGTCCGTCGCCACCTCGGCCGCCTCGGCGGTGCCGGGGCGGGCCAGCTCGGTCGGCTGCACCAGCACGCCGCCCTCGGACAGGACGAGCTCGCCGAAGCTCGTGAGGTCGAAGACCTCGCTGACGGTGAGCGTGTCGGCGGGCGCGACGCGCATGCCCTCGAGCCGCTCGCGGGCGGCGTCGTCGGCGGGCAGGTCGAGCGGGGCGGCCGCCGGCAGGTCAGCGGCGGTGCCGTCGGCACAGACGGCGGCGCCGGAACGTGCGCTGATCTGCGTCTGGCCGCCGAACTCCTGCGCCTGGCCGGTGACGGCGACGGTGTCGCCGAGGTCGACCGCGACCGGGCTGAAGACGAAGACGCCGTCGGACGTGGCGGCGTCGCCGTCACCGTCGGGGTCCTGCAGGTAGAAGCCGGACAGGCCCGGCACGTCGCCGACGACCACGCCACGGACGGTCACCCGCTGCCCCTCGAGGCGGGTGGTCGCCGCGGCGCCCTGGACGGCGCCGATCTCGTGCGTCGGCGTGACGTCGCAGACCGCGAACGGCTCCGGCTCCGTGGTGCCGCCACCTGGGTTGACCGCGCCCTTGGTCGCAGCCGCCGGCCCGCTCCACACGGATGCGCCGGCGGTGTCGAACGTCCGCGACAGCGATTGCCCGGCCGGCTCGGTCCCCACCTCGGACCGGCCGATGTCGGTGCTCGTCAGGCCGGAGGCCGGACCGTTGGCGGCCGTGAAGGACCCCTCGTACGAGAGGAACTCGAGGAGCTCGGTGCCGCGCACCAGGGCGATGCCGTCCGGGGCGCCGTTCTGGATCCCGTTGGCCGGGTAGTCGACCACGGCCACGGCAGGTGCATCGGCCGGTGCCGTCACCACCGGCAGGGCGTCCGTGTCGTAGGTGGAGCGGTCGTTGCCGTTGTAGAGGACCACCGACAGGCCGGCCGAGCTGGTACCGGCCGGGATCTGGACCTCGACGAACTCACCGGCGTCGCCACCGTCGTTGTCGTAGTGGATCTCGGAGATGAAGGGCGTGGTGGGCGCAGCGGCGGAGGCGGTCGCCGGGAGGCCCACGACGGCGGCCGACACGGCGGTCGCGCCGAGTACGGCGCGGCGCGCGAGCAGGCGCCGGGAACCGGGTGATGAGAGCACGGAGGACCCTTCGGGCAGGTGCGGGGACGTGAGCGAGGCTAAGGACGCTCCGTGCACACACCAACAACGGGACGTGACGGCGGAGTGACCGCCCGCACGGGATGTGACCCGGATCACGGCCGCGACGGCGTGTCACCGTGTCGACCCGCCGACTCGAGGACCCGGCCTCCGGCGCCCCGGTCTCGAACGGGTGTTCGACCGCCGTGCGAGACTGCACGGGTGGCCGGCGGGATGCGCGGGGACAGGTCGCGGCCGTCGCTGGGTGAGCGCGCCGCCGACTCCGGCGTCGCGCCTCCGGCCCCACCGGACGCGCCGCCGCCTGCTCCGCGCGCGGCCGGTGCGGGCCGCCACTGCTGGGTGCACGCCCCGCCGGGCGCCGACGGCACCGTCCCCGGGCTGCTCGTGGAGTGGCGCCAGCACTCCGGCGGCTGGCAGGGCCGGGTGGCCTACGCCGTCCCCGGCCCGCACGGCGCGGTGCTCGTCGAGGCGTGGCTGCCGGCGGGGTCCCTCCGACAGCGCTGAGGTGTTTCCCCGTCCGCCCGGCGGCTATGGCCTCCCGTCGAGACCGATCGACGACGACGCAGCGGAGGTACCGCGATGACCACCCCACCCGACCGCCCCACCCTCGACGACGTCATGGACACCGAGGAGTCGGCGCCGCGCGACCGCCAGGAGCACGGCAAGACCGACCCGCGGCCCAACGACGACGCGCTGCAGCACCGCACCGAGCAGGAGCGGCAGGCCGTCGGCTCCGACGACGCCGACCCGGCCGGCGCGGAGTTCCACGCCGCCACCGACTGACCGCTCGCGGGGTGGGCGCCCCGGCGCCCACCCCTACCGGTGGTCGGGTCCGGTGCTGCGGCCGAGCAGCAGGGCCAGCAGCAGCGCCCCGCCGATGCCGGTGCCCGCCACCGCGACCGCGCCCGGCCACCCGGCGGCCGCCCAGGCCCGCCCGGCCAGCGTGCCGCCCACCGAGGACCCGACGTAGTACCAGAACGAGTACAGCGAGGCGGCCTGCCCGACCGGCCGCTCCCCCAGCGCGGCGCGCGCCGCCACCCAGCCGCTGGCGACGCCGTGCGCGGCGAAGAACCCGACCGTGAGGACCGCGAGGCCGGCGACGAACAGGGCCAGCGGCGCGGCCAGCGTCAGCACCAGGCCGGCCGCGGTGAGCACCAGGGCCACCGGGACGACCACCCGCCGACCGGCCCGCTCGGCCAGGCCCCCGGCCACCGGTGCGGCCACCGACCCGAGCAGGTAGGTGAGGAAGACCAGCCCGGCCAGCGCGGGCGACAGGCCGTAGGGCTCGCTCTCCAGCCGGAAGGTGCCGGCGTTGTAGACGGCCACGAAGCCGCCCATGAGCAGCGCCGCCAGCGCGTAGAGCCCGAGCAGCACCGGGTCGCCGAGGCCGCGCGCGAGCCGGCGCAGCACCGGCGTGTGCCGCGGCACCGGCAGGAAGCGGCGGGAGGCCGGAAGCAGCGCCCGGACGGCGACCGTGCACCCGACGGCCAGCGCCGCGATGCCGCCGAGGGCGGTCCGCCAGCCGCCGAGGTCGGCCAGCGCGCCGGCGACGACCCGGCCGGCCAGCCCGCCGATCGCCGTCCCGCCCACGAACAGCCCGATCGCCCGGGAGCTCACCGAGGCGTCGAGCTCCTCCCGGAGGTAGGCCACGCCGACGGCGGGCAGCCCGGCCAGCGCGAACCCCTGCAGGCCGCGCAGCCCGAGGAGCACCTCCCACGCCGGCGCGGCCGCCGTGAGCACCGCGAGGCCGCTCGAGCCGGCCAGCGCCACCCGCAGCACCCGCGTGCGGCCGATGCGGTCCGACAGCGGTCCGAGGACGAGCAGCCCGAGGGCCAGCCCGGCCGTCGCCGCGGAGACCGACAGCGTCGCCGCCGCCGGCGAGACGGCAAAGGCACGCGCCAGCTCGGGGAGCAGCGCCTGCGGCGCGTAGAGGACGGCGAACACCGCGAGCCCGGCGAGGAACACCGCCAGCGACGCGCGGCGCAGCGCCGCCTCCCCCGCCCGGTGGCCGCGGGGCAGCGGCCCGCTCCCGGGGTCGGACGGGGACGGCACGCGCCCATCGTGCCGGGCTGCTGGGATGGGCCCGTGGCCCGCCTCCAGCCCGACGACGTCGCCTGCTGGGTGGTCAAGACCGCGCGGCCGGCGGAGGCGACCGTCCCCGGGTGGCGGCCCGGGCAGGCGGCGACCGTCAGCCGGTGCCTGCGCCGCTCCTACCGGCTGGCGCTGATGCGGCCCGGCGCGCCGTGCCTGCTGTGGCGCAGCGGCCCCGACCGGCCGGGCGTGCACGCCCTCGGGGAGCTGGCCGGGGAGGTCGGCGAGGACGCCGGCGGCCCGGTCGTCGCCGTCCGGCTCACCCTCCTGGCCGCGCCGGTGCCGCGCGCCGAGCTGCTGGCCGACCCGGTCGCCCGCGACGCCGAGGTGCTGCGGATGCCGGCCGGCAGCAACCCCTCGTACCTCACGCCCGCCCAGTACGCCGCCGTCCTCGGCTCGCTGCACTGACCGGCTGGGACCATGGGGAGCGTGCCGAGCAAGCGGATCCCCTGGGGCGCGGTCGCCTGGCTGCTGACCCTGCAGTTCTTCGTCGTCGAGACGATCGTCCAGCTGCGGTCGGTCCTGCCGTACTCGCGGTCGGCCGACGTCATCAGCGCCCTCGGCGACGCCGTCCGGCCGGGGCACTCGCTGATGAACGCCTCCTTCGTGGTGCAGGCCGGCCTGATCGGCGCGGGCGCGGTGGCGCTGCTGCCGGTCCTGCGCGGGCGCGCGGCGCGGCCCGCGGTGGGGCTGCTCGGGGTCGCCGCGCTCGGGGTGCTGCTGGTCGGCGTCTTCCCCCGGCTGACCTCGCCGACGCTGCACACCACCGGCGCCGTCCTCTACCTCGTCGGCGGCGGGCTCGGGGTGCTGGCACTGGCCTACGCCGTGCGGCCCTGGTCGGAGGCGCTGGGCACCACGCTGGCGCTGCTGGGCCTGTTGGCCACGGCGATGACCGTCTTCTACGGCGCCGGCGTGGTGGAGTTCCTCGGCGAGGGCGGCACCGAGCGGGCGGCGGCCTACGTGCTGCCGATCGCGCTGGCCCTGACCGGCCCCTCGCTGTGGTGGCTCAGCCGCACCCGGGCCGAGCCGGACACCGGCCGCCCGACCCGGCGCCAGCGGAGGGCGCAGGAGCGCGACCGCGAACGCCTCGAGCGGGCCCGGCGCGCCGCCGAGCGGGACGACGCCCTGGAGGCCGCCGCCCGCCGCGCCAGGAGCGCGCCGGCGGCCACCGATGCCGACCTGCACGACGACGACCTGCACGACGACCTGCACGACGACCTGCACGACGACGACCTGGACCCCGACGACCCCTGGGCCGGCCCCCGCCGGCGCCGCGAGCGCTGACCCGGTCGCGGCCGTCCCGGGCCTCGGCCCCGCGGATCCGCGGCTACCCCCGAGCCGCCGCGACGGGCGCCGGAGACCGGCCCGGATCCCGCCGCCGGGAGACGGCGACCCCGGCGAGGCAGACCACCCCGCCCACCACGGCCAGCGCGGGCGGCACCTCGTCGAGCAGCAGCCACGACAGCAGGACCACCAGCGGCGGCACCAGGTAGGTGGTGACGCCGAGCCGGCCGGCCTCGGTGCGCGCCAGCGCGTAGGCCCAGGTGCTGAACGCCAGCGCCGTCGGCACGACGCCGAGGTAGACCATCCCGAGCACCGACGCCGCGGGCGCGCTCGCCAGGTCCGACACGAGCGACCCCGCCCACGGCAGGCAGCACACCGTGCCGATGGCGCAGGCGGTCGCGGTCACCTGCAGCGGCGGCAGCCGGCGCAGCACCGGCTTCTGCGCCACCACACCGACCGCGTAGGTGACGGCGGCGACCACGCACAGCAGCACACCGAGCAGGTCACCGCCGCTCCCCCGGCCGGCCAGCCCGATGAGCAGCACGCCCGCGAAGGCGACGGCGAGGCCGGTCACCAGCCGGCGCGGGAAGCCCTCGCGCAGCCACACCCCGGCCAGGACGGCGATGAGGATCGGCCCGACGTTCACCAGCATCGCCGTCGTCCCGGCGTCGAGGTGCCGCTCGGCGGCGTTGAGCGCCACGTTGTAGACGGCGAACCAGCCGATCCCGCACAGCGCCAGCAGCCGCCACTCCTGCCGGGTCGGTGCCACCCAGCCGCGGCCGAGCGACAGCAGCGCCAGCACCACCGTCCCGACCAGCAGCCGGCCGAGCGCCAGGGCGCCGGGCGACAGGTCGGCGCCGACCGCCCGGATGGCGATGAAGGCCGAGGCCCAGGCGAGGACGGTGACGACGACGGCGGCGAGGACCGGAGGGGACATCGGGCGGGGCACGGACGGACCCTAGGTCGCCCCCGGGGCCCGGGACCGGCGCTTTCCGGACCTGGCGCTCGCCTTGCGGAGAACGGCAGCCCGCTTGCCCTCAGCCCCGCAGGTGCTCGGCGTAGGTGCGCCGGCCGCGCGCGGCCCGCGGGCCGGGCAGCACCCCACCCTCGCGGAACGCCGCGGACAGCTTGCCCGGCAGCGGCGTGGCCACCACGCGCACGTTCGGCTCGCGGGCGGCCGCCCAGGTGCGGGCGAGGTCGGCCGCGGCGAGGTCCTCGGGCCCGCCGAACTCGACGACGCCGGAGGTGGCCGGGCCCGCGGCGACCTCGGTGAGGAACCCCGCCGCCTCCGCGACGTCGACCGGCGCGGCGCTCCACCCCATCGGCACGATCAGCACCGGCCCGCGCCGGGCGGTCGTCATCATCTCGTCGATGAAGTGGTGGTACTGGGTGATCCGCACCAGCGTCACCGGCAGCCCGGAGGCCAG
Source organism: Geodermatophilus normandii (assembly GCF_003182485.1). Taxonomy (NCBI): domain Bacteria; kingdom Bacillati; phylum Actinomycetota; class Actinomycetes; order Geodermatophilales; family Geodermatophilaceae; genus Geodermatophilus; species Geodermatophilus normandii. Next base: position 3,802,647 of record NZ_QGTX01000001.1, read on the forward strand.
CAGCACCTGCTCGGCGGCGTACTTGGCGCGGTAGTAGTTCCAGGGGACCCGGTCGACGCCGACGATCGAGACGTAGACCAGGTGCTGCAGCCGGTCGCGGTCGAGCGCCTGCACCAGCCGCCGGGTGCCGGCGACGTCGACCTCCCACGGGTTGCCGCGGGGGTCGCTGGCCGCGTGCACGACCACCCCGGCACCGCGGACCGCCGTCGCCAGGTCCCGGCCGGTGGCCAGGTCGCCGCGCACGCCGCCCGGTCCCGCCCCCCGCCGCGACATCTGCCGCACCTGGTGCCCGGCCGCCTGCAGCGACGGGACCAGGACCCGGCCGAGTGGACCACTGCCTCCGGTGACCACGACGTCCATGGGGGCAGTCTGGCCGGACCGGTCCCTCCCGTTCCACCGGCGTGCCGTGCCGGCGGTATCTCATCTACGAGATACCGTCCTGACCCGTGACGGCGACCGAGCTCCCGGCCGAGACCACGACCATCCCCCTCCCCACGACCAGCGCGACCGAGCGCATCGGCCTGCTGGTCCGCGACGCCCGGCGGCACCGCGGGCTGACGCAGCAGCAGCTCGCCGAACGGCTGGGCACCAGCCAGAGCGCGATCGCCCGCATCGAGCAGGGCGGGCAGAACCTCACCCTCGAGCTGCTCGGGCGGCTGTCCGAGGCGCTGGAGAGCGAGCTGATCAGCGTCGGGCCGGCCGGCCCCACCCACCTGCGGGTCACCGGCGGCACGCCGCTGCGCGGCAGCGTGACGGTGAAGTCGTCGAAGAACGCCGCCGTCGCGCTGCTCTGCGCCGCGCTGCTCAACCGCGGCCGGACGACGCTGCGCAACGTGGCCCGCATCGTCGAGGTGGACCGGATCCTCGACGTGCTGCGCTCCATCGGCGTCTCGGCCACCTGGGACGCCGCGGGCCGCGACCTGACCCTGCAGGTGCCCGACGAGCTCGACCTGGCCGGCATCGACGCCGACGCCGCCCGCCGCACCCGCAGCATCATCATGTTCCTCGGCCCGCTGCTGCACCGGGCCGGCTCGTTCCGGCTCCCCTACGCCGGCGGCTGCGACCTCGGCACCCGGACGGTGGAGCCGCACATGATCGCGCTGCGCCCCTTCGGCCTGGACATCGAGGCGCACGCCGGCGAGTACCACGCCACGGTCGACCGGCGGACCGACGACCGGCGCACCATCGTGCTGACCGAGCGCGGCGACACCGTGACCGAGAACGCGCTGCTGGCCGCCGCCCGCGCCGAGGGCACCACGGTCATCCGCAACGCCAGCTCCAACTACATGGTCCAGGACCTGTGCCTGTACCTGCAGCTGCTCGGCGTCGGCGTCGAGGGCCTCGGCACGACGACGCTCACCGTGACCGGCCGGGCGGTGCTCGACGCCGACGTCGACTACACCATCAGCGAGGACCCGGTCGAGGCGATGAGCCTGCTGACCGCGGGCATCGTCACCGGCTCCGAGCTGACCGTGCGCCGCGCGCCGGTGGAGTTCCTGGAGATCGAGCTGGCGGTGCTGGCCGAGATGGGGCTGCGCCACTCCCTGTCGGAGGAGTACGTCGCCGCCAACGGCCACACCCGGCTGGCCGACGTCACCATCCACCCGTCGCAGCTCAAGGCCCCGATCGACAAGATCCACCCGATGCCGTTCCCGGGGCTCAACATCGACAACCTGCCGTTCTTCGCGGTCATCGCCGCCTCGGCCACGGGCTCGACGCTCATCCACGACTGGGTCTACGACAACCGCGCCATCCACCTGTCGGACCTGACCCGCCTGGGCGCCGACGTCCGGCTCATGGACCCCCACCGCGTGCTGGTCACCGGCCCGACCCGCTGGCGCAGCGCCGAGGTGGTCTGCCCGCCGGCGCTGCGCCCGGCCGTGTGCATCCTGCTGGCGATGCTGGCCTCGCGCGGCACGTCGGTGCTGCGCAACGTGGACATCATCGCCCGCGGCTACGAGCACCTCTACGAGCGACTCGTCGAGATGGGGGCCTCGATCGAGGTCTTCTCCGACTAGCCGGTCGTCCTGGCTCACCGCGACGCGTCCTGGCTCGACGTCGGCGGTGAGCCAGGTAGCAGCACGATCAGGTCACCTGATCGTGCTGCTACCGCTCCTGGGCGGTGGGGCGGACGAGGACCTCGTTGACCGCCACGTGCGCGGGCTGGCTGACGACGTAGACGATCGCCCGGGCGACGTCCTCGGCCTGCAGCGGCGTCATGTCGGTGTACATGCGCTGGGAGGCGGCCTTCGCGTCGGGCTGGGTGATGTGGTCGGTGAGCTCGGTGGCCACCGCGCCCGGCTCGACCAGCGAGATCCGCACGCCCCTCGTCGTCACCTCCTGGCGCAGCGACTCGCTGAAGGCGTTCACCGCCCACTTGCTCGCGTTGTAGACGCCGGCGCCCTTGCGCGCCGTGCGTCCCGCGACGCTGGAGATGTTGACGACGTCGCCGGAGCCCTGCTCGAGCATGCCGTCGATCGCGGCGTGGGTCAGGTACATGAGGCCGAGCACGTTGGTCGACAGCATCCGGCGCCAGTCCTCGACGTCGGCGCCGACGATCGTGCCGAGGAGCATCACCCCGGCGTTGTTGACGAGGACGTCGAGGCCGCCGAGCTCGGCGCGCGTGCGGGCGACGGCGTCGCGGCAGGACGCCTCGTCGGTCACGTCCAGGTCGAGGGTCAGCACGCGGGCGCCCCCGCCCTCCAGCTCCCCGGCCAGCGCGGCCAGCCGGTCGGCGCGGCGGGCGCCGATGGCCACCGCGGCCCCGGCCCGCGCCAGCGCGACGGCGGTGGCCTCGCCGATCCCCGACGACGCCCCGGTGACCAGGGCGACCCTCCCGGACAGTGGTCGGCCGGCGTCGGTCATGCGGTCCTCCTCCCGGGCCGCCCGGTGCGGCACCCCGGACAGCCTGCGCCCGCCCACGGCATCCGGCAGCACGGCGTCCGGCAGCACGGGCCCCGGAGCACGGGACCCCGAGCACGGGACCGGCGGGCTCAGTCCGGCGGCAGGCGGACGCCGAAGCCGCGGACGGCCAGGCGCAGCAGCACCGGACCCCCGCGCTGCAGGTCGGCCACCCGGGCCGCGGCGGCCGCCTCGAGCTGCGCCCTGCGGCGGGCGAGCTCCTCCGGCCCGCGCAGGCGGGCGGCGTGCAGGACCGTCGTGTTCGCCCACACCCGGCGCCGCGACTCGCGCAGCAGCACCCGGGTCGCCGTCCGGTTGAGCCCTCCGGTGAGCCGGTCCAGCGGCGTCCGCGGGCTGCCGGCGGCCTGCAGCTCCCGGTCCTCGGCCGGCACCCGGGCGGCCAGCACCTCGTCGATCGCCTCGTGGTCGCGGCGGCGGGAGTCCAGCAGCGGCGGGTCGGCGAAGTCGGCCACGCCGATCACCCGCACCAGCGACAGCGGCAGGTCGTAGTTGATGTGCGCGTTCATGCCGAGCAGCACGTGCGCCTCGGGCCGAGCGGCCGGGTCGGTGCGGAACGCGGCGCGCCACGGCGCCGGCGGGGTGGCCGGATCGCGGCGGTGGGCGTCGAGGGCGTCGAGGTAGAGGCCGGCGAAGTCGACGTCCCAGGCGGTCACCCAGTCCGGGTCCTCGAACCGGCCGGCGTCGATGGCCGCGTTCACGGCCTGCGTGGTCCGCAGGTAGGTGCCCAGGAAGTGGCGGGCCGGGTCGCCGGCGGCGGTCACGGCGTCGAGCAGCTCCTGCATGCGGGCGACGAGCTCGTCCACCGGTGCGGTCACGCCGCGATCGTGCCCCGGAACGCCTCCGTTCCGCAGGGTGAGGCCCCCCGCCCCCCACCATCCGCGAGCGCCCGGCGGGTCCCTGCCGGGCCACCCGACCGGGTCACGGGTGCAGCAGTCCCGGCAGCCGGTCCATCGCCGCCGTCAGCAGGTCCGGCAGGTCGCCGGGCTCCCCCGCCAGCCACCCGGCCAGGGCGACCTCGAAGCACGCGACGACGAGCTTGGCGAGCAGCTGCGCGTCCTGCGCCGGGACCCCGCGCCCGGTGACCAGCCCGTCGGCGAGCGCGGCCTCCCAGCGGCGCAGCTTGGCCGCCGCCCGCGACTGCAGGGCGGGCACGCCGGCCACCACCCGCTCGCGGGTGAGCAACAGGTCCCGCAGCGGGGCGACCTGCCCGGCGACGGCGGCGGCGGCCGAGCGCACCGCCGCCCAGGGCGGCAGGCCGGCCGGCGCCCCGGCCACGGCGGCGGAGGCGGCGGCGAGCAGGCCGTCCTCGAGGCCGAAGAGCAGGTCCTCCTTGTCGGCGAACAGCCGGAAGAGCGTGCTGCGCGAGACGTCGGCGGCCGCCGCGACCTGCTCGGTGCTCGTGGCCGCATAGCCCTGCTCGGCGAACAGCGCGACGGCGCGGCGGGTCACCTCGGCCCGCAGCCGGCGGCGGCGCCGCTGCGCGGCGGTCTCCTCCACCCGTCCTCCAGTTGACACGTCGTCCCGATCTGGCACAGAGTCCCACATCGGGACGACGTCCCGGAAGCCACGTGCGAGGACGCGGGAGACGCGATGGACGGCAGGCGGACGGTGCTGGTCACCGGGGCGACGTCGGGGCTCGGGCGCGCCGCCGCCGGGCGCCTCGCAGCGACCGGCGGGTGGTCGGTGCTCCTCGGCGCCCGCGACCCCGGCCGCGGCGCGCAGGTGGCCGCCGGGCTGGGCCCCACGGCTGACGTCGTCGCGCTCGACCTGGCCTCCCTCGACGGCGTCCGGGACGCCGCCGCCCGCATCGCCGCCCGGGGTCGCCTCGACGCGCTGGTGCTCAATGCCGGCGTCCAGCTGCCCGTCGCCGACCGGGCGAGCGCCGACGGCTACGAGCTGACCTTCGCGGTCAACCACCTCGCCCACTTCCTGCTCACCGTCGAGCTCCTGCCGCACCTGGCGCCGGGAGCACGGGTGGTCGTGGTCAGCAGCGGCACGCACTGGGGCACGTGGCGGAAGTCCGGCCCGTTCCCGGCGCCGCGCTGGGCCGACCCGCGCGAGCTGGCCCGCCCGCGCCGGGAGTCCGGGCAGCGCGCCTACGCGACGTCCAAGCTGGCCAACGTCCTCTTCGCCACCGAGCTCGCCCGCCGGCACCCAGAGGTCGACGTCGCCGTCGTCGACCCCGGCCTGGTGCCCGGCACCGGGCTGCACCGCGGCTACCCCGCCCCGGCCCGCGCGGTCTACACCGGGCTGGCGCCGCTGCTGGCCCGGTTGCCGTTCGCGTCGGGCGTCGGGCAGGCGGCCGACGTGCTCGCCGCCGCGGTGACCGGTCCGCCCGGCACGAGCGGGCGCTACCTCGAGCGCGGCGTCGAGGTGCCGTCGTCGCCGGACAGCCGCGACCCGGCCCGCGCCCGCGAGCTCTGGGAGGCCAGCCGCGAGCTCACCGGCTCCTAGACGAGCGCGTCGTACCCGTCGTCGGGCGGCAGCAGCCCCGAGTCGACCGGCGGGCGGTGCGGCTGGTCCAGTCCCCGCATGCGGGCGGCGTGCAGCGCGAGCAGCAGGTTCAGCCGGAGCGTCGGGTCGGTGGTGAAGGGCCCGAGCAGCCGCTCGAGCTTGCCGATGCGGTAGCGCATCGTGTTGTAGTGGAAGTGCAGCCGGCGGGCGGACTCCGCGACGTTGAGGTTGGTCTCCAGCAGCACCCGCAGCGTCTCGCGCAGGTCGGCGGAGTCGGGGTCGGCGGCGTCGGCCAGCGACCCGAGCACCTCGTCGACGTAGGAGCGCAGCTCCGTGCTGTCGGGGATGAGCGAGAGCAGCCGGAACACCCCCAGCTGGTCGAAGTGGGTGACGGCGGCCGTCCCGTGGATCTCCTGGCCGACGCCCAGCGCCCGCTGCGCCTGCTGATGGGCCTCCCCCAGCGCCGAGATCGACTCGGCGGGGCGGCCGATGCCGGTGCCCAGCACGCGGCCGACGCGGCGCACCCGGGCGTTGACCCGCGAGGTGACCGCGGTGACCAGCGAGGTGATCTCCTCCGGCGTCCGCCCGTCCAGCGGCAGCACGGTGACGATCTCGGTGGACAGCCCCGCGACGGCCGCGCCGCTCACCTCGGTCTCCAGGGCCGCCCGCCAGCCGTCGGCCAGCCGGTCGAGGACGTCGAGGGCGCGGGTCGGGTCGGCCTGGGGGTCGGCGGCGGTCTCGGTGGCGGTCACCAGCACGACGACGGGGCCGTCGAGCCGCCAGCCGAAGGAGCGGGTCTGGGCCAGCGCGCGCTCGGTGTGCCGCAGCGACCCGCCGACCAGCCGGCGCACCAGGTCGCCCTGGAAGCGCAGCTCGACGGAGTGCACCGCCTGCTGGCGGATGACCGACAGCGCCGAGACGACGGCGGCCCGCTCGAGGACACCGCCGGCGCCCACCACCATCTGCCCGGTGCGGTGGACGGCGACCAGCCAGCCGTGCCGCTGATCGCCGGCCATGATCGGCGCGACCGCGTACTCCCCCACCCCGCCGGGCAGCTCGTGGTGCCCGGGGACGAGCAGGATGCCGTCGGCCGGCGAGAGGTCGGCGTCGGCCAGGACGTCGGCCGGGGTGACGACCGTCTGGTCGGCGCGCACGCCCGAGAGCCGGCTCGACGGCGCCATCATCGCCAGCTCGTCCTCGGCCTCGGCGTCGAGCAGCCAGAGCCAGTCGCTGATCTCGGCGACGTCGTCGGCCGGGCCGGCGCTGGTGGTGATCTCGCGGTCGGAGCCCAGCCCGAGGACGGCGGCGCCCTCGAGGAAGGTGGCCAGCTGCTCGGTGACCTCGGCCAGCCCCCCGCCGCTGAGCGCGACGTCGATGAACTGGTCGTGCATGCGGGCGGAGAGGGCGAGCGCCTCGCTCTGCTTGCGCACGACGGCCCCGAGGACCTCGGAGACCGCCTCGTCCATGCGGACGGCGGCCGGCAGCGCGACCACGGGGAAGCCGTGGCGGTCGGCCTCGGCCAGGACCTCCGCGGGCACCGGCGGCGGGCCCTCGCCGCGACGGAAGGCGAGCGCGGCGGCGCCGGCCTGCACCAGGCGCTCCACCAGCGCCCGGCACGCGGCGGGGTCGGCCGGGGCAGCCGGGCCCCGAGGACGACGAGGACCTCGGGCCCCGCGCTCCGGAGGGGGGCCGACGGGTCGTCGACGACCATGTGCCGCACGGTGCGGTCCGCGCCCGACCGGCCGGCGACCACCTCGGAGCCCGCGAGGCGGGGCAGCCGCAGGGCCTCCTCCACCCGCAGGCCGACCCGGTCACGCCACTCGGCGCGGTCGTCCCGGGCCGGGGCCGAGCGGGCATGGTCCTGCCATCCCTGTGGCAACTGGAGCGGCGCGGTGGGATAGGAGCCAGAGGTCATCGAGGCCTCACTGTAGGTCACGACTCGCCCTCCTCGTCGCCCCATGTCCATCTCGGGTTGCAGCCACCTGGCAGGTGTGCCTGGACGGGCACACCCATTCTTGGCCACATTCGCCATACGAGGACGTGCGACGCGCCGCCTAGCTTCGAGCCAGTCGGCCCGTCCGCTGGATGGTAGGCGCTCACCGCACGCGGTGCGTCGCCCCCTCCGGAGGGCGGTACGGCTCGGCTGGAGCCGAGTGGAAGGTCGCTCCCGCTGTCCTACGGGGAAGGGCTGAGCAGATGCGCACCATCGACCACACGACCACCGCTCCCACCACCGGCGCCCCGGGCCGCGCCGCCCGCGCCGGCGTCCCGACGATCCCGCTGCCGCGCGCCTCGGCGCAGGAGACGGTGCGGACGGCCTCGCCGGCGCGCGCGGCGTCCGCCGTCCCCTCCTCGGCCAGCACCGGGGTCGCCGACCTGCTGCGCGGACCGGTCCGCCCGGCCCGGGTCCTCATGAGCGGCCCGGCCGCCGTCTACCTGCAGGTGTCCACCGAGCGCGGGAGCGACGTCGTCGGGGTGCTGACCAGCGACGCCGCCCGGCTGCCGCTGGGCTGCGTCCTCTTCCGGCCGAGCAACGGCCGCCCCCTCGTCGCGCTGCCCAGCGGCGCGCCCGCGGAGGTCGGCGGCGGCCGGATCGTCGTCGGCGACCTGGTCGTGCGGGCCGCGGCCTGGTGGGACCCGCAGCCGCGGCTGCCCAGCCCGCACCCGGCCCTGCTGCCCGAGGGCGTGCGCCAGCTGCGCACCACCCTCTACGGCGAGGGCGTCCCGCACAGCGCGTTCACCCTCCCCGGCCTGCCGGCCGGCCCGGTGGCCCGCTGGCCGCGCTCCGCGGTGCCGTCCGCCGGGCCGACCTCGACGCCGCGCTGCGCACCGCCGCCCGGCTGATCGGCCTGGGCCCCGGCCTCACCCCGGCCGGTGACGACGTCATGGCCGGCACGATGGCCGGGCTGGTGCTGCTGCGGCACCCGGCCGCCGAGCGCTTCGCCGCCGGCGTCTACTCGCTGGCCGCCGGCCGCACCACCGAGCTGTCCCGGGCGCTGCTGCGGCACGCCGCGGCCGGCCGGGTCAGCGGCGAGTACGCCGCGGTGCTGCAGGGCCTGGTCGGCGAGCGTCCGCTCGGCCCGGCGATCGAGGGCCTGCTGGCGACCGGCTCCACCAGCGGCCGGGCGATGGCGCTGGGCCTGTGCACCGCGATCGACCTGGTGGACCGCACCACGCGGCGCTGACCGCACGAGCACACGGCGGCGGCCCCCTCCCCACCCGGGGAGGGGGCCGCCGCCGTGTGGTCGTGGTGACGTGCCGGGACGGCCCTGCCGCACGGAGGACGGCGGGGGTCCTCAGATGCGGCAGGCGTGGATGCTCGTGACGAGGATGGCGCGGGCGCCGAGCTCCCAGAGCTCGTCCATGACCCGGTTGGTGTCGCTCTGGCGCACCATCGCCCGCACCGCCGACCAGCCCTCGGTCTGCAGCGGGCTGACCGTCGGGCCCTCGAGGCCGGGGGTCAGCGCGGTGGCCCGCGCCAGCAGCTCGTTGGGGCAGTCGTAGTCGAGCATCACGTACTGCCGGGCCACGAGGACCCCGCGCAGCCGGCGCCGGAGCTGGGCCACGGCGGGGATCTCCTCGGCGCCCTCGCGGCGGACGAGCACGGCCTCGCTGGTGAGCACGGGCTCGCCGATGATCCGCAGCCCCGCCGCGCGCAGCGTCGTCCCGGTCTCGACGACGTCGCACACCGCGTCGGCCACCCCGAGCCGGCAGGCGGTCTCCACCGCGCCGTCGAGCCTGACCACGCCGGCCTTGATGCCGGACTCCTCGAGGTACCGCTGCAGCAGCACCGGGTAGGCGGTCGCGATCCGCCTGCCGGCCAGCTGCCCGACCGAGTCGATGACGGACTCCACGGGGCTGGCGAACCGGAAGGACGAGCGGCCGAACCCCAGCGGCATGACCTCGGTGGCGTGCGGGCCCTCGCCGTCGGCCGGCGCGGTCTCCAGCAGCATGTCGCGGCCGGTGATGCCGACGTCGAGGGTGCCGGAGGCGACGTACACGGCGATGTCACGGGGACGCAGGTAGAAGAACTCGGTGTCGCTGTCGGGGTCGTACACCGCGAGGTCCTTGGTGCTGCGCCGCTGCCGATAGCCGCTCTCGCTGAGCATCTCGGCCGCGGGCTCGCTGAGGACGCCCTTGTTGGGCACGGCGACACGCAGCACGGTCTGTCTCCTTCGGAAGCGGATGGAACGGCCCTCGGGCAGGGGCCCGCGGTGCGCGGAGCGTGCCGTGGGGGGCGCGAGTGTCCTTGCTCAGAGGTGGGTGTAGACGTCGTCGAGGGTCAGCCCGCGGGCGAGCATGAGGACCTGCACCCGGTAGAGGAGCTGGCTGATCTCCTCGGCGGTGCGCTCGGGACCCTCGTGCTCGGCGGCCATCCACGACTCGGCGGCCTCCTCGACCACCTTCTTGCCCGCCGCGTGCACGCCGTCGCGGACGGCGGTCACGGTGCCCGAGGCGGGGTCGTTCGCGGCGACCTTGGCCGAGAGCTCGGCGAACAGGGCGTCGAAGGTCTTCACGCCAGCCCCTGCCCGACGGCGGGGGTGGCCTGGAAGCCGGTGGCCCGCGGCGGGGGGCGCAGCGAGCGGAGGGTGAGGGCGGTGGCGAGCGCGGCGACCGCGGCCTCCCAGCCCTTGTCCTCGGCCGAGCCGGGCAGCCCGGCGCGGTCGCGGGCCTGCTCCTCGGTGTCGCAGGTGAGCACGCCGTTGCCCACCGGCTTGCCGGCGTCGAGCGCCACCCGGGTCAGGCCCGCGGTGACGGCGTCGCAGACGTACTCGAAGTGCGGGGTGCCGCCGCGGATGACCACGCCGAGCGCGACGACGGCGTCGTGCCGCTCGGCCAGCGCCTGCGCGACCACCGGCAGCTCCACCGCGCCCGGCGCGCGCACGACGGTCGGCGACGGGACGCCGCTGGCGCGGGCGGCCTCGACGGCGCGGGCGAGCAGCGCGTCGGTGATCTCGGCGTGCCAGGTGGTGGCCACGATGCCCAGCGACAGCCCCGCGGCGTCGACCGCCCCGGCCTCCGGACGCCCCTGTCCGCTCACAGCTGCTGCTCCTGCTGCCGCAGCGGGACGTCGGTCCCGGGGACGGTGGCGGGCGCGCCGGTGGGGACGTCGGCCGGGCCGGACTCGGTCTCGGGCTCGATGATGTCGAGCAGGTGGCCCATCCGGTCGCGCTTGGTGCGCAGGTAGGACAGGTTCTCGACGGTCACGTGGCTGGGCAGCGGCACGCGGCCGGTGACCTTGAGGCCGTAGCCCTCCAGGCCCGCGCGCTTGGCCGGGTTGTTGGTCAGCAGCCGCATGGTGTGCACGCCGAGGTCGACGAGGATCTGCGCGCCGGTGCCGTAGTCGCGGGCGTCGGCGGGCAGGCCGAGGTCGAGGTTGGCGTCGACGGTGTCCACGCCGGCGTCCTGCAGCTGGTAGGCCTGCAGCTTGTGCAGCAGGCCGATCCCCCGGCCCTCGTGCCCGCGGATGTAGAGCACGATGCCGCGGCCCTCGTGCGCGACGGCGGCCAGCGCGGCCTGCAGCTGCGGGCCGCAGTCGCAGCGCAGCGAGCCGAAGACGTCGCCGGTGAGGCACTCGGAGTGCACGCGCACGAGCACGTCCTCGCCGTCGCCGATGTCGCCGTAGACGAAGGCGACGTGCTCGCGCTCGTCGTAGGAGCTGCGGTAGCCGACCGCGGTGAACGTGCCCGGGGCCAGCGGCACGGTGGCCTCGGCCACCCGCTCGACCAGCTTGTCGAAGCGCTTGCGGTAGGCGATGAGGTCGGCGATCGAGATCAGGCAGAGGTCGTGCTCGTCGGCGAAGACGCGGAGCTCCTCGGCGCGCGCCATGCCCGTCGGGTCCTTCTCGCTGACCAGCTCGCACAGCGTGCCCGAGGGCCGCAGGCCGGCGAGGACGGCGAGGTCGACGGCGGCCTCGGTGTGCCCGGGCCGGCGCAGCACGCCGCCGTCCTTGGCGCGCAGCGGCACGATGTGGCCGGGGCGGGCGAGGTCGGCCGAGGTGGTGTCGGCACCGGCCAGCAGCCGGATGGTGTGCGCCCGGTCGTGGGCCGAGATGCCGGTGGTCACGCCCTCGCGGGCGTCGACGGTGACCGTGTAGGCGGTGCCGCGGCGGTCCTGGTTGACCCGGAACATCGGCGGCAGGTCCAGCCGGTCGGCGTCGGCCTCGGTGACCGAGACGCAGATGTAGCCCGAGGTGTAGCGGACCATGAAGGCCACGAGCTCCGGCGTCGCGAGCTCGGAGGCGAAGATCAGGTCGCCCTCGTTCTCGCGGTCCTCGTCGTCGATGACGACGACGGGGCGGCCGTCCTTGACCGCCGCGATGGCGGTCTCGACGGAGTCCAGGCGGACGGTGCCGCTCATGCGCGTGCTCCCAGCAGGCGTTCCACGTACTTGGCGATCACGTCGACCTCCAGGTTGACCGGGTCCCCCGGGGCGCGGCGGCCCAGCGTGGTCTCGCGGAGGGTGGCGGGGATGAGACTGACCTCGAACCAGGGCGCGGGGTCGTCGACGGCGCTCAGCGCGCTGACCGTGAGCGAGACGCCGTCGACGGTGATGGAGCCCTTCTCGACGACGTAGCGCGCGAGCTGCGGCGGCAGGGCGACGCGGACGACGTCCCAGTGCTCGCTCGGCGTGCGGCTCACGACCGTGCCGACGCCGTCGACGTGGCCCTGCACGACGTGCCCGCCGAGACGGCCACCGGCGGCGACGGCGCGCTCGAGGTTGACCGGGTCGCCGCCGGCGAGGGCGCCGAGGCTGCTGCGGCGCAGCGTCTCGGCCATGACGTCGGTGGACCACACCGCGGTGCCGTCGCCGTCGGGCTCGACGCCGGTGACGGTGAGGCACACGCCGTTGACCGAGATCGAGTCGCCGAGCGAGACGTCCTCGAGGACGCGGCGGGCGCGGATGCGCAGCACGGCCGCGTCGGCCGAGTCCTCGCGTGCGGCGAGCGCGCCGACCTCCTCGACGATGCCGGTGAACACGTCAGCCCCTCTCGTCGGCGTGCGGTCGGTCTCCAGTGTGCCGGGTGGGCCGCAGGCGGAGCTGCACGTCCCCGCCCAGCGGGGTGACCTCCCGCAGTTCCAGGGACAGCGCCGCGCCGATCGTGCTGATTCCCAGGTCCCCCACCAGGGAGGGGCCCGCGCCGAGCAGCTTGGGCGCGAGGTGGACGACGGCCTCGTCGACCAGCCCGGCCCGCAGGAACGCCGCGGCCAGCGTCGGGCCGCCCTCGAGCAGCACCCGGCGCACGTCGCGGTCGAACAGCTCGGCGAGCAGCCCGGCGGGGCCCTCGGCGCGGCTGACGTGGGTGGGCGCGGCGCCGTCGAGGACGCGGGCGGTGGCCGGCAGCCGGCCGCGCCGGTCGTGCACCACGCGCAGCGGCTGGCGGGCGGCGTCGCGGCCGTCGGCGTCGCGGACGGTGAGCCGGGGGTCGTCGGCCAGCGCGGTGCCCGACCCGACGACGACGGCGTCGCAGGTGGCGCGCAGCGCGTGCACGGCCGCGCGCGCGACCGGGCCGGTGATCCAGCGGCTGGTGCCGTCGGCGGCGGCGACCCGCCCGTCGAGGGTGGCGCCGACCTTCCACACGACGAACGGGCGGTGCTCGCGCACGCCGGTGAGCCACGCGGCCAGGGCGCCCTCCTCGGCGGCCTCCTGCTCGACGCCCACCTCGACGTCGACCCCGGCGGCGCGCAGCCGCTCGGCGCCGCCGACCGCGAGCTCCGTCGGCTCGGGCACCGCGACGACGACCCGCGCCACCCCGGCGGCCAGCAGCGCGTCGGCGCACGGGCCGGTGCGGCCGGTGTGCGCGCACGGCTCGAGGGTGACGACGGCGGTGCCGCCGCGGGCGCGCTCGCCGGCCCGGCGCAGCGCCTGCACCTCGGCGTGCGGCCCGCCGGGCGGGGAGGTGGCACCCTCCCCGACGACCGCACCGGCGGCGTCGAGGACGACCGCGCCGACGGCGGGGTTGGGGCTGGTGGTGCCGAGGACGCCCTGCCCGAGATCCCGCGCCCGGGCCATCGCCGCGAGCTCGACCGGGGTGGCGGTCACGCGGCTCCGGTCGCCTGCGCCCGGAGGGCGGCGATGGCGCGGGCGGGGTCGTCGGCGCCGTAGACCGCGGAGCCCGCCACGAAGACGTCGGCGCCGGCCTCGGCGGCCTGCTCGATCGTGTCGGCGTTGATGCCGCCGTCGACCTCGACCAGCAGCCGCAGGTGCCCGGTGTCGACCAGCTCGCGGGCCCGGCGGACCTTGGGCAGGACGTCGGCCATGAACGCCTGGCCACCGAAGCCGGGCTCGACGGTCATGACCAGCAGCGTGTCGAAGTCGCGGAGGACCTCCTCGTACTCCTCGAGCGGGGTGCCCGGCTTGATCGCCAGCCCGGCGAGGGCGCCGGCGGCACGGATGTCGCGGGCGACGGCGCGGGGGTCGCCGGTGCAGGCCTCGGCGTGCACCGTGACGTTGCGGGCGCCGACCTCGGCGTAGCCGGGAGCCCAGCGCTCGGGCGCCTCGATCATGAGGTGGCAGTCCAGCGGGACCGGGCTCACCGCCTGGATCGCCTCGACCACCGGCCGGCCCAGGGTCAGGTTGGGGACGAAGTGGGCGTCCATGACGTCGACGTGCAGCCAGTCGGCGTCGGCGACGCGGGCCACCTCGTCGGCCAGCCGGGCGAAGTCCGCCGAGAGCAGGCTGGGGGCGATCATCGGGGTCCGGGGCCCGTCGTTCGAGTGCACGGCGTCCGAGTCTAGGTGCGGGGTGATCACACCCCGCCCGGCCGGGTGGGGCGGGCGCATGGCACAGGTCGAGGCGACGGTCGAGGTCCCGGTGGAGCCCGCGCTGGCGCCGTCTCGCAGACCACCGGGACGACCCGCTACCGGTGGGACCCGTTCGTGCGCGAGCAGTCCCTGCTCGACGGCCGCACCCGCCCGGGCCGGGGCGTGCGGACGGCGACCCGGTCCCGGCACGGGCTGGCGATGGTCAGCGAGTACGTGTCCTACGTGCCGCCGTCGCAGGTGGGCATGCGGATGGTGACCGGCCCGTGGTTCTTCGCCGTCTTCGCCGGCAGCTGGCGGTTCACGCCGCTGCCCGGGGGCGGCACGCGGGCGGTGTGGCGCTGCGTCTTCCGCTGCCGGCCGGCGCGGCTGGCGCCGCTCGCCGAGCGGATCGGCACGGCGCTGCTGGGCCGCGACGTCCGGCGGCGGATCGCCGGCTTCGCCCGCGGGTGCGCCGACCCCGCCGTGCTGGCGGTGGCCCGCCGGGAGCTCGAGGAGGACGCCGCCGGCCGGTGAGCGGTCAGGTGCGGTCGGGCAGGGCGGTCCACTCGGCCCAGGAGAGGTCGCGGCCGACGTAGCGGGGGGCGCGCAGCGGCCAGTCCTCGGCCAGCCAGCGCGGCACGAAGGCGTCCAGCGCGGCCTCGACCTCGGTGCCGACCAGCCGGTCGACCACCCACCAGGACACCTCGGCGTCGGCGTCGCCTGCCTTCTCCGGCGGGTCGACGTAGACGCAGCCGAGCAGCTCGGTCTCGTCCTCGTCGAACAGCGCGTAGTTGAAGCTCTCGTGCGCCTCGATCTCGCGCTCGTGGCGGGCGAGGTCCTCGCGGTCCTGCTCCTCGGTCATCGTGGCCGGCGGCCAGCCCCACGCCTCGCCGTAGATGCCCCACAGCCGCTCGCGGGAGCCCATGACGGCGGGGAGGTCGATCGCGGTGTCGGCCGCGCGGATCGGGCGCAGGTGCTGCCCGGTGGGCAGGTCGGCGCGGGTCGGGTGGACGAAGTCGTCGGGGAGCCAGGGCACGGGCGGGCAGGGTAGGCGACTCGCGGCGGTCCGTGGGGGCGTGCACGCACCGCGCTCGCCCGGGCGCGCCGGGCGCGGACTCAGCGGGTGCGGCGCAGCAGGGCCATGAACATCGCGTCGGTGCCGTGCCGGTGCGGCCACAGCTGCCCGTACGGCCCACGCCCGATCCCGGGCACCTCGGCGAACAGCGGCGCCACCGGCAGCACCTCGACGTCGTCCCGGGCGGCCGCGGCGTCGGCGACGGCGACCGTCTCCGCGGCGTGCGGCGAGCAGGTCACGTAGGCGACGACGCCGCCGGGGCGCACCGAGGACAGCGCGCTGTCGAGCAGCGCCGTCTGCAGGTCCACCAGCGGGCCGACGTCCTCGGGCGTGCGGCGCCAGCGCACCTCCGGCCGCCGGCGCAGCGCGCCCAGCCCGGTGCACGGCGCGTCGAGCAGCACCCGGTCGAACGAGCCGGGTGCCCAGGGCGGCCGGCGGCCGTCGGCGACGACCACCTCGACGTCGTCCTCCCCGGACAGCGCGCCCCGCACGAGCTCGGCGCGGTGCGGCGCGCGGTCGGCGGCGGTCAGGTGCACCCCGGCCGGGCGGACGGCGGCCAGCAGCCCGGCCTTGCCGCCGGGGCCGGCGCAGACGTCGAGCCAGCGGGCGTCCGGGCCCTCGAGCGGCGCGCGGGCGAGCAGCAGCGCGGCGAGCTGGCTGCCCTCGTCCTGCACCGCGGCCGCGCCCGAGCGCACCGACGGCAGCCGGCCCGGGTCTCCCCCGCCCAGGCGCACCGCGTACGGCGACCACGGTCCCGGCGTCCCCCCGGACTCCTCGGCGAGCGCCGCGCGGTCCACGTGCCGGGCGACCAGGTGGACCTCCGGCGCGGCGTCGTCGGCCAGCAGCGCGGGCTCGAGTTCCTCGGCCGGGGAGTCCCCGCCGAGCGCCTCCCGCCACGCGGACACGATCCACTCGGGGTGGTCGGTGGCCAGCGCCAGCCGCCGGTCCCCGTCGGCGCCGAGCCGCTCGAGCCAGGCGGCCCGGTCCCCGCCCGCGGCCACCTTGCGCAGGACGGCGTTGACCAGGCCGGAGGCGCCGGTCCCGACGATCGCGCGGGTGAGGTCGACCGTGGTGGCGACGGCGGCGTGCGCGGGCACCCGCAGGTCCAGCACCTGGTAGGCGCCCAGCCGCAGCAGGTCCAGCACCCGCCGGTCGAGGTCGGCCAGCGGGCGGTC
Organism: Geodermatophilus normandii; assembly: GCF_003182485.1. NCBI lineage: Bacteria > Bacillati > Actinomycetota > Actinomycetes > Geodermatophilales > Geodermatophilaceae > Geodermatophilus > Geodermatophilus normandii. Next base: position 3,819,017 of record NZ_QGTX01000001.1, read on the forward strand.
GACCAGCCGGGCCAGCACCGCGTCGAGGGTGCCCTGCGCGCGCAGCGCCCCGTAGGCCAGCTGGGTGGCGAAGGCGGCGTCGCGGGGGTCGAGGTCGCGCTCGCGCAGCAGCTGGGGCAGCAGCAGGTTGGCGTAGGCCTCGCGCGCGGAGACGCCGTCGAGGACGTCGTAGGCGGTCAGCCGGGCGCCGTCGAGGGGTGCCCGCCGGGGTGACCGCTGCGGCCGCCGCTGGGCCGGGCGCCGCGGTGGCCGGCTCACGCGCCCAGCCGCTCGCCGGGCGCCGGGCGGGCGCCGCGGGCCCAGTCGGCCGCCGGCAGCACCCGCTTGCCGGCCGGCTGCACCTCGCCCAGCCGCACCGAGCCCCGCCCGGTGCCGACGACGACACCGCTCGGGCCCACCGACACCTCGCCGGGCTCCAGCCCGAGCGCGGTCGGCAGCGGCTCGACCGGGCCCAGCCGCAGCCGGTCCCCGCGCCAGGTGGTCCACGCGCCCGGTGCCGGGGTCACGCCGCGCACCCGCCGGTCCACGACGTGCGCCGGCAGCGCCCAGTCGACCCGCGCGTCGGCGGTCTCGATCCGCGGCGCGAGGCTGACGCCGTCGGCCGGCTGCGGCCGGGGGACGAGGGTGCCGGCGGCGATGCCGTCGAGGGTGGCCACCAGCAGGCGGGCGCCGCTCACCGCGAGGCGGCCCAGCAGGTCGCCGGCGGTGTCGCGCGGGCCGATCGGCTCGGTGACCACGCCGAACACCGGCCCGGTGTCCAGGCCCTGCTCGAGCCGGAAGGTGCAGGCGCCGGTGACCTCGTCGCCGGCCATGAGCGCGTGCTGCACCGGGGCGGCGCCGCGCCAGGCCGGCAGCAGCGAGAAGTGCAGGTTGACCCAGCCGTGCGCCGGCAGGTCGAGCGCGGCCGGCGGGACCAGCGCGCCGTAGGCGACCACGGGCGCGCAGTCGACGGCGAGGTCGGCGAGCTGTGCGAGGAACTCCGGCTCGCGCGGCGAGCGGGGCTGCAGCACGGGCAGGCCGGCGGCGTCGGCGCGCTCGGCCACCGGGGAGCGGCTCACCTTCCGGCCGCGGCCAGAGCGGGCGTCGGGCCGGGTGAGGACGGCGACCACCTCGTGGCCGGAGCCCAGCAGCGCCTCCAGCGAGGGGACGGCGGCCTCGGGCGTCCCGGCGAACAGGAGCCTCAGTGGGGGCTCACCTCCACGCGCGGGACCCATGCCTGCACGCCCCGCCACTCGGCCTCGGCGAGCGCGGCCAGCGCGGCGGTGCGCGCCTCCGGGTCGAGCCGGTCGACGAACACCACGCCGTCGAGGTGGTCGACCTCGTGCTGCACCGCGCGGGCCAGCAGGTGCGAGCCCTCGACCCGGACGGGGTCGCCGTGCTGGTTCCAGCCGGTCGCCACCACGTGCAGGTGCCGGCGGCAGTCGAAGCGGTACCCCGGGATGGACAGGCAGCCCTCGGGTGCCTCCTCGGTCTCCTCGCCGACCAGGTCCACCGACGGGTTGACCAGGTGGCCCACCTCGCCGTCGACGTACCAGGTGAACACCCGCAGCCCGACGCCGATCTGGGGCGCGGCCAGCCCGGCGCCGCCGGCGGCGTGCATCGTCTCGGTCAGGTCGGCGACCAGGCCGCGCAGCTCGGCGTCGAAGTCGACGACGGGGGCCGCGGGCCGGTGCAGGACGGGGTCGCCCAGCAGCCGGATCGGGGTGACGCTCACCGGCCGATCGTAGGTGAGCGGCGCAGATGGCCATCCCTGCCGCCCGAGGGCCGGGACTAGACGAGGTCCAGGGGGTCGAGCTGGACCCGCACGTGCTCGGGGACCTTCCTGGCGCTCCGCACGCTCTGCACCTCCGCGAGCGCGGTGGCCAGCGCCAGGCCCTCGCCGCGCGGCACCCGCACGAGGAAGCGCTCCCGCTCCCCCTCCTGCCCCGGCCGCGGCGGCTCGGGGACGGGGCCGAGCAGGTCAGCGGCGGCGGGCAGCCGGGCGGCGGCGAGGAACTCCGCCAGCGCCGACGGCGACCCCGACAGCGACGCCATCCGGGTGGCCGGCGGGAACCCGAGCTCGCGGCGGTCGGCGAGCTCGCGCTCGGCCAGCCAGCCCGGGTCCCAGCGGACCAGCGCCTGGACGACGGGGTGCGCGGCGTCGGCGGCGACGACGACCGAGCCGTGCGGCCGCACCAGCGTGGCGGCGTTCATCCAGCGGCGCAGGGTCTCCTCCCCCGCGCGCAGGTCGGCGCGCCCGAGCAGCGCCCACGAGTCGAGCAGCAGCGCCGCGCCGTAGCCGCCCTCGGCCACGGGCTCCGCGCCCGGGGTGGCCACCACCAGCGACGGCCCGCCCGGCACCGACGGCAGCACGCCCGAGCCGCGGCCCGACACCCGCACCGCCGCGCCGGGGAAGGCCCGGCCCAGCTCCTCCGCGGTCCGCGAGGCGCCGACGACGGAGGCGCGCAGCTTGGTGCCGTGGCAGTGCGGGCAGTCGAAGGTGGCCGCCGGCCGGGCGCACCAGCGGCAGGCCGGCACCCGCGAGCCGCCCGGCCCGGGGGCCGGCGCGATGCCCAGCGGGCCGGAGCAGACGGCGCAGCGGGCCGGTGCGCGGCAGCGGTCGCAGGACAGCCCGGGCGCGTAACCGGCGCGCGGCACCTGCACGAGCACCGGCGCGCCCTCCGCCAGTGCCGCCCGGGCGACGCGGTGGGCGAGGCTGGGCAGGCGGGCGGTGCGGGCGGCGGGGTCGCGGGCGAGCTCGGAGTCCTCGCCGAGGGCCTGCACCCGTGGCGCCACCGCGCGGAGGACGGCCCGCTCGGCGGCGAGCTCGTGCGCCCAGCCGCTCTGCACCAGCAGCTCCGCCTCGGCGGTCCGCGCGGTGGCCGCGACGACGGCGGCGCAGGAGGCCAGGTGCGCGCGGTGGACGAGCACGTCGCGGGCGTGCGCGTAGGGGGCCCGGGGCTCGGCGTGCAGGTCGTCGCCGTCGTCCCAGACGGCCACCAGGCCGAGGCCGGCGACCGGCGCGAAGGCCGCCGCCCGGGTGCCGAGGACGACCGTGGCGCTGCCGCGGGCGGCGTCGAGGAAGCGGCGGTAGCGGGCGTCGGGAGCGGCGTCGGCGCGCAGCACGACGAAGGAGCCCTGCGGCAGCCGGGCGGTGGCCGCGGCCTCCAGCCGGTCGAGGTCACGGCCGTCGGGGACGACGACGAGCGCGCCGCGGCCGCCGGACAGCGCCGCCTGGCACAGCTCGGCCAGCCGCGCGGGCCAGTCCTCCCCGGGCAGCGCCGTCCACACCGCGCGGGCGGGCCGGCCCTCGGCGACGGCGCCGAGCAGCGCCGGGCCGGTCGGGTACCGGGCGAAGCCGGCGGGGTCGGGCGCCTCCGGCGGCGGGGGCGGCTCGGCGGCCGGGCGCTTCTCCGCGGCCGCGCGGCGGGGCGGGACGGCCAGCCGCAGCACGTCGGTGAGCGTGCCGCCCCAGCGCTGGGCCACCGAGCGGGCCAGCGCGGCCACCTCCGGGGTGAGCACGGGCTCGCCGGAGACCAGCTTGGCCAGCGGCGCGAGCCTGCGGTCGGTCGCGCTGGTGTCGGCCAGCTCGAGGACGAACCCGTCGACGAGCTGCCCGGCGAAGCGCACCCGCACCCGGCAGCCGGCCCGGACCTCGCCGGCCATGTCGTCGGGGACCGCGTAGTCGAAGGGACGGTCGAGGTGCGCGAGGGGCACGTCGACGACGACCCGGGCGACCCGCGGGGTGCGGGTGCCCGGGTCGGCGGGTGCGTCGGTCTCGGCGGCCGAGGTCAGCGGGGTCTCCGATCGGGCGTGGTCTCGCCCGTCAGTCTCGTCGCGGGGTACGACGACATCGGGTGCGGCGGCCTCAGACCCCCACGGCCGAGCGCAGCGCCTCGACGCGGTCGGTGCGCTCCCACGGCAGCTCGACGTCGGTGCGGCCGAAGTGGCCGTAGGCGGCGGTGGGCCCGTAGATGGGCCGCAGCAGGTCCAGGTCGCGCACGATGGCGCCCGGGCGCAGGTCGAACACCGTGGTGACCGCCTTCTCCAGGACGTCGTCGGCGACGGTGCCGGTGCCGTGGGTGTCGACGAACAGGCCGACCGGGTGCGCGGCGCCGATGGCGTAGGCCACCTGCACCTCGCAGCGGCGGGCCAGGCCCGCGGCGACGACGTTCTTGGCCACCCAGCGCATCGCGTAGGCACCCGACCGGTCGACCTTCGACGGGTCCTTGCCGGAGAACGCGCCGCCGCCGTGGCGGGCCATGCCACCGTAGGTGTCGACGATGATCTTGCGGCCGGTCAGCCCGGCGTCGCCCATGGGGCCGCCGATGACGAACTTGCCGGTGGGGTTGACCAGCAGCCGGTAGCCGTCGGTGGGCAGGCCCAGGGCCTGCAGCTCGGGCTCGACGACGAGCTCCTGCACGTCGGGGGTGAGCAGCTGCTCGATCGAGATGTCCTCGGCGTGCTGCGAGGAGACGACGACGGTGTCGACACCGACCGGCCGGCCGTCCTCGTAGACGACGGTGACCTGGGTCTTGCCGTCGGGCCGCAGGTAGGGCACCGAGCCGTCCTTGCGCACCGCCGACAGCCGGCGCGAGAGCCGGTGGGCCAGCGCGATCGGCAGCGGCATGAGCTCGGGGGTCTCGTCGGTGGCGTAGCCGAACATCAGGCCCTGGTCGCCGGCGCCCTGGCGCTCGATCTCGTCGTCGTCGGCGGCGCCGCTGGTGCGGGCCTCGTAGGCGGTGTCGACGCCCTGGGCGATGTCGGGCGACTGCGCCCCGATCGAGACGCTGACGCCGCAGGAGGCGCCGTCGAAGCCCTTGCGGGAGGAGTCGTAGCCGATCCGCAGCACGGTCCTGCGGACGACCTCGGCGATGTCGACGTAGCCGGCGGTGGTGACCTCGCCGGCGATGTGGACCTGGCCGGTGGTGATGAGCGTCTCCACCGCGACGCGGCTGCGCGGGTCCTGCGTCAGCATCTCGTCGAGGATCGCGTCGCTGATCTGGTCGGCGATCTTGTCGGGGTGGCCCTCGGTCACCGACTCGGACGTGAAGAGGCGGCGTGGCACTCGGTTCTCCCTGCTTCGGTGACGAGGTCGGGGCGCGGGTGGACCGCACCGCCTGGAGACCGTACCGGCGGCACCGTCGGCGGGCAGCCGACGGTCACCCCAGACGGGGGAGCACCGTCTGCCAGACGGCCGCGGCGACGGCGTCCTTCGTGCCGTGCGGCACCTCGGTGGCCGTGCCGTCGGCGGCGAGCACGACGGCGGCGTTGTCCGGGCGCCCGAACACCCCGCCGCCGGAGACGTCGTTGACGACGAGCAGGTCGCAGCCCTTGCGGGCCAGCTTGGCGCGGGCGTGGGTCAGCACGTCGGCGTCGGCGTCACCGGTCTCGGCGGCGAAACCGACCACGAGCTGGCCGGGCGGGCGCTTGGTGACCAGCTCGGCGAGCACGTCGGGGTTGCGCACCAGCGGCACCTCGGGGACCTCGGAGGGGTCGTCCTTCTTCTTCAGCTTGGTGGCGGCGACCGACGCCGGCCGGAAGTCGGCGACCGCGGCGGCCATGACGACCACGTCCGCCACGGCTCCCCCACCCGACCCGGCCTCGGCCAGCACCGCCGTGCGCAGCTCCTCCGCCGTCCCCACGGGGACCACGCGGACGCCGAAGGGCGCGGGCAGGTCGACGTTGGCCGCGACGAGGGTGACCTCGGCGCCGCGGGCCGCGGCCACGCGGGCCAGTGCCCAGCCCTGCTTGCCCGAGGAGCGGTTGCCCAGGTAGCGCACCGGGTCCAGCGGCTCGCGGGTCCCGCCGGCGCTCACCACCACCCGCCGGCCGGCGAGGTCGGCGCGCAGCACGTCGGCGCCCGCGGCGAGGACCACCCGGGCGAGCTCGGCGACGTCGGCGGGCTCGGGCAGCCGGCCGGGGCCGGAGTCCGGGCCGGTCAGCCGGCCGACGGCCGGCGGCAGGACGAGCGAGCCGCGGCGGCGGAGCGTGGCGACGTTGTCCTGGGTGGCCGGGTGCAGCCACATCTCGGTGTGCATGGCCGGCACGAACACGACCGGGCAGTGCGCGGTGAGCAGCGTGGCGGTGAGCAGGTCGTCGGCCCGCCCGGCGGCGGCGCGGGCCAGCAGGTCGGCGGTGGCCGGGGCGACGACGACGAGGTCGGCGGTCTGCCCGATCCGCACGTGGGCGACCTCGGGGACGTGCGACCACACGTCGGTGGTCACCGGGTTGCCGCTCAGCGCCTCGAACGTGGCGGCGCCGACGAAGTGCAGCGCGGACTCGGTGGGCACCACGCGGACCTCGTGCCCCGCCTCGGTCAGCGCGCGCAGCAGCAGCGCCGCCTTGTACGCGGCCACGCCGCCGCCCACGCCCAGCACGATCCGGCTCATGCCGACCATCCTCCCGCAGACACGACGACGCCCCCGGTAGCAACCGGGGGCGTCACTCGCAAGGGACTGGAACGGCCTCGTCGTAGGGGCCCGCCGCGAGCGTGCGAGCGGTGGGGGGCGACGGGGTCCTTCTAGTTCTCGCCGGCGGTGTGGGTCAGCAGGCCCTCGTTGATCTCGCGCAGCGCGATCGAGAGGGGCTTCTCCTGCGGAGCGGTGTCGACCAGCGGGCCGACGTACTCCAGCAGGCCCTCGGAGAGCTGGCTGTAGTAGGCGTTGATCTGCCGCGCGCGCTTGGCGGCGAAGATCACCAGGCCGTACTTGCTGCTGGTGCGCTCGAGCAGCTCGTCGATCGGCGGGTTGGTGATGCCCTCGGGGGAGGGTGCGACTCCGGACACGGGCGCGTGTGCTCCTCGGCTGGTCTCGATGGGAGTGAGGGGCCTCGCGGCCGGTCACTCGGAGGCGCCGACGGTCCTTCCGGACGACGGCGCAGCTAGCAAGGATACCAACTCGTCCGCGGCCCTCGCGACGTCGTCGTTGACCACCACGACGTCGAACTCCCCCGACGCGTCCAGCTCGGCCTGCGCGATGTGCAGCCGGCGCTCCTGCACGGCCGGTGGCTCGGAGCCCCGGCCGGCCAGCCGGCTCCGCAGCTCGGCCCAGGACGGCGGGGCGAGGAACACCAGCTGCGCCTCCGGGGCCCGCGCGCGGACCTGGCGGGCGCCCTGCAGCTCGATCTCCAGCAGCGCCGGCGCCCCGGCCGCGAGGCGCTCGCGGACCGGGGCCGCCGGTGTGCCGTAGCGGTTGCCCGCGTACTCGGCCCACTCGAGCAGGCCGTCCTCGGCGACCAGCCGGTCGAACTCGGCGTCGGTGAGGAAGTGGTAGTGCACCCCGTCGACCTCGCCCGGGCGCTGCCGGCGGGTGGTGACCGACACCGACACCCACACGTCGGGGTGCCGGCGGCGGACCTCCGCGACGACGGTGCCCTTGCCGACCCCCGAGGGACCGGAGAGCACCGTCAGGCGCGCCTGGGAGGGAGCCGGCTGAGCTGTGGGCAACGCGTGGGTCCTCGTGGTGCTCGTGGTGCTCGTGTCGGACGGGGAGCGCGGCCGGGGACCTCAGGCCGTCGAGTCGGCGGGCACCTGGTCGGCGACCACCTGCTCGCCGCCGAACTCGCTCTCCAGCGCCCGGCGCTGGTTGGCGCCCAGGCCGCGCACCCGGCGGGTCGGGGAGATCTCGAGCCGCTCCATGATCTTCGCAGCCCGCGCCTTGCCCACGCCCGGCAGGGACTCCAGGACGGCGGAGACGCGCATCTTGCCTATGACCTCGTCGGTCTCGCCCTGCTTGAGAACGTCGCCGACCGTGGCGCCCTTGCTCTTGAGCCGCTCGCGGAGCTCGGCGCGCGCCTTGCGGGCGGCGGCGGCCTTCTCGAGGGCGGCGGCGCGTTGTTCCGGGGAGAGGTCGGGGAGGGGCATGGTGCGTCCCATCGTGTCGTTGCCGGGGATCTGGCACCCGGCGGGTGCGTGCGGTGTCGTCGGTCCGGAGCCGCGGTCTGAGCCCCGGCGGTCAACCTAGTAACCACGAATGCGCAGGTCACGCGCGGTGCGCGCGACCAGTTCGATCTCCGCGCGTCCGCTCGTGACGCACGGTGGAACCTCTCCGTGACCGTCCGTCAACACCGCAGGTCAGGAAGTATACGAAACGCATTCGTTTCGGCTGTACCAGGGCGGACGGCCTCGGCGCGACACGCCGGGGCCACCTGCGGGGCGGGACGCTCAGGCGCCGCCGCGGCGGGCCGACCGGCGCCCCAGGACCCAGCCGCCGACGGCGGCCAGGAGCAGGGCACCGGCCACGAGCAGGCCGGCGCCCACGAGGTGGCCGCGGGTCCACAGGACCGTCCCGCCGTCGAAGGTCACCGTGAGGGTGCTGTCGTGCGCCTCCGTCAGCGGCGCGTAGCTCCCGCCGTACCCGACCGCCGGCGTGGTGTTGGTCCGCCAGAAGACGGCGACCCCGGCGACGGCCAGGGCCGCACCCAGCACCGCGACCGCCCACGGCAGCCCACGCCTCACCCGCCCGGCTCCTGCGCCCAGCGGGCGGCCGCGGCACGCAGCGCGACCGGGTCCGGGCCGGCGGCCAGCACGTCGCGGGAGACGGTCGGGACGACGGCGCGGCCGGTGCCGAACAGCCGCCGCAGGTCCGCGGGCGTCCCGCCCTGCGCGCCCAGCCCCGGCGCCAGCACCGGACCGCCGAGCCCGTCGAGGTCGACGTCGAGCCGGGGCAGCGTGGCCCCCACGACGACGCCGAAGCTGCCCGTGCCGGCGCCCCAGCGGCTGCCGAGGTCCTGCACCGCGCCGAGGTCGGGCAGCGGGTCGCCGACCACCCAGCCGGGGGTGTTCCACCCGCGCACGGTGTCGACGACGACCTGTGCCACCGACCGCTCCCCCACCGCGGCGGACTGCAGCGTGGCGGCGTCGGGGTTGGACGTGCGGGCGAGCACGAACAGCCCGCCGCCGGACAGGCGCGCGGTGTCGACGGCCGGCTGCAGCGATCCGGGGCCCAGGTAGGGGCTGACCGTGAGCGCGTCGACGGCGCACGGGTGGTCGGGGCGAAGCACGTCGGCGTAGGCGTCCATCGTCGAGCCGATGTCGCCGCGCTTGGCGTCGAGCAGCACCAGCGCCCCCGCCGCGCGCGCCCGGGCGACGGCGTCCTCCAGCACGGCCAGGCCGCGCGACCCGTGCCGCTCGTAGAACGCCGACTGCGGCTTGAGGACGGCGACCTCGCCGGCGAGCGCGTCCACCACCGCGTCGGTGAACCGGCGCAGCCCGTCGACGTCGTCGGCCAGACCCCAGCGATGCAGGAGCCCGGCGTGCGGGTCGATGCCCACGCACAGCGGCCCGCGGGCGGCGACGGCATCGGCCAGGCGCTGACCGAAGGGCGCCGTCACCGCGGCACCGACCGCGGCAGGGCGTCGCCGAGGGCGGCGATGCAGTCCCGCGCGAGGAAGGGGTCGGCGAAGGCGCCGGAGGCGGCCTGGACGGCGTCGGCGCCGGCGTCGTACAGCGCCGCGAACGAGGCGACGTCGGTGACCCCGCCCATCGCCAGCACGTCGAAGCGGTGCCCGCCGGCGTCCCGCAGCGCGACCAGCCGGCGGGTGGCGTCCAGCGCGGCGTCGCGGACCGCCGCGCCGGAGAGCCCCGCCACCGCGCGGCCGGGGAACGTCGGCTGCCCGTCGCTGCGCACCACCCGGCTCGCGACGGTGTTGATGCCCGCCACGCCGTCGACGAGCGGGGCCAGCCGGGGCACCAGCGCGGCCAGCGCCGGCCCGTCGAGCCAGGACAGCTTGGCCACCAGGCCGGTGCGGTCGTCGAGCGCGCGGCGCACCCCCTCGACGACGGCGAGCGTGGCGTCCGCGTCGAGGCACAGCGGCGGCTTCACGCCGTCCGGTGAGCCGCTGAGCGTGTTCGGGCACGACAGGTTCAGCTCGACGACGGTCGCGCCGGCCTCCTGCGCCGTGCACGCGACCCGCGCGAAGTCGTCGACCAGGGCGGTCCCGTCCCCGGAGCCCATCACGCTGACGAGCAGCAGCTGGTCGTCGTCGACGGCGGCCAGCGACCGCTCCAGGTCGGGCATCCACTCCTCCGGCGCCGGCGAGGGGACGCCGAAGGAGTTGACCGTGCTGACGCCGGGATCGCCGGGGGGCGTCCAGTCCCACGGGTCGGAGACGACGGTCTCCCCCGCCGGCCGCGGCGCGAACGTCCAGTTCGGCTGGGCGTTCGGCTCGTGCGCCCGGCTGCGCACGGTCTTGTAGGTGAGCACGCTGAACCCGTTGCGGGCGTGGAAGCGCACCCACTCCTCGCCGCCGTTGAGCACGCAGGCCGGCACGCCCACCGGGAAGCCGACGTCGCGGCCGAGCACCCGCCAGCGCCGGTCGCCGGCCCGCGGGCGCTCGGCCAGCCGCGGCCCGACCGGGGTGGTCAGGTTGTCGCGGTAGGAGCCGAGCACGTCGTAGGACGGCGTCCGCACCCCGTGCGCGGCGAGCACGCCGCCGTGCCCGGCGGAGTACGCGACCCGGGTGAGCAGCGGCAGGTCGTCCTCCCCCGCCTCCCCGGCCCTCAGCCGGGCCGCCAGGGCCTCGGCGTCGGCCCGCAGCGCGTCGAGCTCCGCGGCCGGCGGCGTCGCGAACCGGGTGACGCCCGCGAGGAACGCCGCGGCCAGCCCGTCGAGCAGCCCGCGCGCGACGAGGTCGTCCCGCACCCGCCCGACGACGCCCCCGCGTGGGCCTCCCTCGCCACAGGGGCCGCTCACGGGCGCGGGGCCAGGACGGCGTGGACCTCCTGCAGGCTGCGCACCCCGAGCCCGCCGCGGCGCAGCGCCTCGACGCCCTGCACCGCCGCGGCCATGCCCTGGACCGTGGTGATGCACGGGATGCCGGCGCTGACCGCCGCGGTGCGGATCTCGTAGCCGTCCAGCCGCGGCCCGCTGTTGCCCGGCGACCCGAACGGCGTGTTGACGACGATGTCGACGTCGCCGGCCAGGATCCGCTCGACGCAGTTGCCCGGGCCCTCGCTGTACTTGCCGACCACCTCGCAGTCGACGCCGTTGCGCCGCAGCACCTGCGCGGTGCCCACGGTGGCGAGCACGCGGAAGCCGAGGTCGGCCAGCCGCTTGACCGGGAACACCGCGGCCCGCTTGTCCCGGTTGGCCAGCGACACGAACACCGTGCCCGCGGTGGGCAGCGAGCCGTAGGCGGCGGCCTGCGACTTGGCGAACGCCGTGCCGAAGCCGTCGTCGAGGCCCATGACCTCGCCGGTGGACTTCATCTCCGGCGAGAGGACCGTGTCCACGCCGTGGCCCTCGACGGTGCGGAACCGGTGGAAGGGCAGCACCGCCTCCTTGACCGCGATCGGCGCGTCCTCGGGCAGGTCGGTGCCGTCGCCGGTGGCCGGCAGCACCCCGGCCGCCCGCAGGTCGGCGACGGTCTCCCCCACCGCGACCCGCGCCGCCGCCTTGGCCAGCTGCACCGCCGTCGCCTTGGACACGAACGGCACCGTGCGGCTGGCCCGCGGGTTGGCCTCCAGCACGTAGAGGACGTCGTCCTTGAGCGCGTACTGCACGTTCATCAGCCCGCGGACGCCGATGCGCGCGGCCAGCGCCTCGGTCGCGGCGCGGATCTGCGCGAGGTCGGAGGAGCCCAGCGTGATCGGCGGGAGCGCGCACGCGGAGTCGCCGGAGTGGATGCCGGCCTCCTCGATGTGCTCCATGACGCCGCCGAGGTAGAGCTCGGTGCCGTCGTAGAGCGCGTCGACGTCGATCTCGACGGCGTCCTCGAGGAACCGGTCGACCAGCACCGGGTGCTCGGGGCTGACGTCGGTGGCCTTGGCGATGTAGGCCTCGAGCGTGGCGTCGTCGTAGACGATCTCCATGCCGCGGCCGCCGAGCACGTAGGAGGGCCGCACGAGCACCGGGTAGCCGATCTCCGCGGCGATGGCGCGGGCCTCGGCGAACGTCGTCGCGGTGCCGTGCTTGGGCGCGAGCAGTCCGGCGTCGGCGAGCACCCGGGAGAACGCCCCGCGGTCCTCGGCGTCGTCGATGGCCTCCGGCGAGGTGCCCAGCACCGGCACACCGGCGTCCTTCAGCCGCTGCGCCAGGCCCAGCGGCGTCTGCCCGCCGAGGGTGCAGATCACCCCGGCCACCGGGCCGGCGGCGCGCTCGGCCTCCACCACCTCGAGGACGTCCTCGAAGGTCAGCGGCTCGAAGTACAGCCGGTCGGCGGTGTCGTAGTCGGTGGAGACGGTCTCGGGGTTGCAGTTGACCATCACGGCCTCGTAGCCGGCGTCCTGCAGCGCCATCACCGCGTGCACGCAGGAGTAGTCGAACTCGATGCCCTGCCCGATCCGGTTGGGCCCCGAGCCGAGGATCAGCACCGCCGGCCTCTCGCGCGGCTCGACCTCGGTCTCCTCGTCGTAGGACGAGTAGTGGTACGGCGTGCGGGCGGCGAACTCCGCGGCGCAGGTGTCCACGGTCTTGAACACCGGGCGCACGCCGAGGCGGTGGCGCAGCAGCCGGACGCCGTCCTCCCCGGACAGCTCCGGGCGCAGCGACGCGATCTGCCGGTCGGACAGGCCGTGCCGCTTGGCCCGCCGCAGCACCGCGGCGGTGAGCGCCGGGGCGTCGCGGACCTCGGCGCCGACCTCGCCGACGAGCGCGATCTGGTCGACGAACCACGGGTCGAAGCCGCTGGCCGCCGCCACCTGCTCGACGGTCGCACCGGCCCGCAGCGCCGCCTCGGCCACGTACAGCCGGCCGTCGACCGGGGTGCGCAGCGCCTCGAGCAGCTCCTCGGCGCTCGACCCGTCCTCTGAGCCGGTCCAGAAGCCAGCCACCTTGGTCTCGGTGGACCGCATCGCCTTGCCCAGCGCCTCGGGGAAGTTGCGGCCCATCGCCATGACCTCGCCGACGCTCTTCATCGTCGTGGTCAGCCGCGGGTCGGCACCGGGGAACTTCTCGAAGGCGAACCGCGGGATCTTCACGACGACGTAGTCCAGCGCCGGCTCGAAGCTCGCCGGGGTGACGCCGGTGATGTCGTTGGTGATCTCGTCGAGGGTGTAGCCGATGGCGAGCTTCGCGGCGATCTTGGCGATCGGGAAGCCGGTGGCCTTCGACGCCAGCGCCGAGGACCGCGACACCCGCGGGTTCATCTCGATGACGACCAGGCGCCCGTCGGCGGGGTTGACGGCGAACTGGATGTTGCAGCCGCCGGTGTCGACGCCGACCTCGCGCAGCACCGCGATGCCGACGTCGCGCATCCGCTGGTACTCGCGGTCGGTGAGCGTCATCGCCGGGGCGACGGTGACCGAGTCGCCGGTGTGCACGCCCATCGCGTCGACGTTCTCGATCGAGCAGATGACGACCACGTTGTCGCTGCGGTCGCGCATGAGCTCGAGCTCGTACTCCTTCCAGCCGAGCACCGACTCCTCGATGAGCACGGTGTGCACCGGGGAGTCGGCCAGGCCGGCCGAGGCCATCCGCCGCAGCATCGCCTCGTCGGTGGCGAAGCCCGAGCCCAGACCGCCCATGGTGAAGCTGGGCCGGATGACGACGGGGTAGCCGACCTCCTCCGCCGTCTGCAGCGCCTCCTCGACGCTGGAGCAGACCCGTGAGCGCGGGGCGTCGGCGCCGATCGACCGCACGATGTCCTTGAACATCTGCCGGTCCTCGCCGCGGTTGATCGCGTCGACGTCGGCACCGATGAGCCGCACCCCGTACCGCTCCAGCGTGCCGTTCTCGTACAGGCCGATCGCGATGTTGAGCGCGGTCTGCCCGCCGAGGGTGGCCAGCAGCGCGTCGGGCCGCTCCTTGGCGATGACCCGCTCGACGAACTCCGGCGTCAGCGGCTCGACGTAGGTGGCGTCGGCGACGTCGGGGTCGGTCATGATCGTCGCCGGGTTGCTGTTGACCAGGCTGACCCGCAGCCCCTCGGCGCGCAGCACGCGGCAGGCCTGGGTGCCGGAGTAGTCGAACTCGGCGGCCTGGCCGATGAGGATCGGGCCGGAGCCGATGACCAGGACGTGGGAGATGTCGGTGCGCTTGGGCACGTCAGGCCTCCTTCTCGGCAGCCATCAGGTCGACGAAGCGGCCGAACAGCGGCGCGGCGTCGTGCGGTCCGGCGGCGGACTCCGGGTGGAACTGCACGCTGAACGCGGGGGCGTCGAGCAGCCGCAGGCCCTCGACGACGTCGTCGTTGAGGCCGACGTGGCTGACCTCGACCCGGCCGTACGGGGTGTCGGTGGGCCGGTCCAGCGGCGCGTCGACGGCGAACCCGTGGTTGTGGCTGGTCACCCGCACGGTGCCGCTGACCCGGTCGAGCACCGGCTGGTTGAGCCCGCGGTGGCCGAAGCGCAGCTTGTAGGTGCCCAGGCCCAGCGCGCGGCCGAGGATCTGGTTGCCGAAGCAGATGCCGAACAGCGGCCGCCCGGCGTCGAGCACGCCCCGCACGGCGTCCACCGCGTAGTCGGCGGCGGCCGGGTCGCCGGGGCCGTTGGAGAGGAAGACGCCGTCGGGGCCGTGCTCCAGCAGGTCGGCGGCGGTCGCGGTCGAGGGCAGCACGTGCGTCTCGACGCCGAGCTCGGCCAGGTGCCGCGGGGTGGCGGTCTTGATGCCGAGGTCGAGCGCGGCGATGGTGAAGCGCCGCTCGCCCACCGCCGGGACGACGTAGGGCTCGCGGGTGCTCACCTGCGGCGCGAGGTCGGCGCCGACCATGCCCTCGGCGGCGCGCACCCGGGCGAGCAGGGCGTCCGCGTCGGCGGACTCGCTGCTGATCCCCGCCCGCATCGCGCCGCGCTCGCGCAGGTGGCGGGTCAGCGCGCGGGTGTCGATGCCGCTGATCCCGACCACGCCCTGCGCGGCCAGCTCGTCGTCGAGGCTGCCGGTGGCCCGCCAGTTGGCCGGGCGGCGGGCGGGGTCGCGGACGACGAAGCCGGCCACCCACATGCGGGCGCTCTCGTCGTCCTCGCCGTTGACGCCGGTGTTGCCCACGTGCGGCGCGGTCATCGTGACGATCTGGCCGGCGTAGCTCGGGTCGGTCAGCGTCTCCTGGTAGCCGGTCATCCCGGTGGCGAACACCGCCTCGCCGACCGTCGTGCCGACCTTGCCGTAGGCCTCGCCGCGGAACGTCCTGCCGTCCTCGAGCACGAGGATCGCCTGGGTCACTTCTGTGCCTTTCCGTCCAGGACCGTCGCCTCGCCCCGCAGGAACGTGGCGACGACGCGGCCGGGCAGCTCCCGGCCGGCGTAGGGGCTGTTGCGGCTGCGGCTGGCCAGCGCGGCCGGGTCGACGACGGCCCGGGCGGCGGGGTCGAGCAGCAGCAGGTTGGCCGGCTCGCCCGGGGTGAGCGGGCGGCCGTGCCCGTCGAGGCGGCCGATCGCCGCCGGGCGCACCGCCATGCGGTCGGCGACGCCGGCCCAGTCGAGCAGGCCGGGCTCCACCAGCGTCTCGAGGACGACCGACAGCGCCTGCTCCAGCCCGAGCATCCCGGGCCGGGCCTGCGCCCACTCGCTCTCCTTGTCCTCCACCGCGTGCGGCGCGTGGTCGGTGGCGACGGCGTCGATCGTGCCGTCGGCCAGCCCGGCCCGCAGCGCCTGCACGTCGGTGTCGGTGCGCAGCGGCGGGTTGACCTTGAACACCGGGTCGTAGGACGCGGCGGCCGCCTCGGTGAGCAGCA
Organism: Geodermatophilus normandii; assembly: GCF_003182485.1. Taxonomy (NCBI): domain Bacteria; kingdom Bacillati; phylum Actinomycetota; class Actinomycetes; order Geodermatophilales; family Geodermatophilaceae; genus Geodermatophilus; species Geodermatophilus normandii. Next base: position 3,834,605 of record NZ_QGTX01000001.1, read on the forward strand.
GGTGGTGCGGGGTGACCTCCGCGGTCACCTGCACGCCGCGCGACTTCGCCCAGCGCAGGATCTCGACCGACCCGGCGGTGGACACGTGGCAGACGTGCAGCCGCGCGCCCACGTGCTCGGCGAGCAGCACGTCCCGGGCGACGACCGCCTCCTCGGCGGCGGCCGGCCAGCCGGTCAGCCCCAGCCGCGCGGACAGGTCGCCCTCGTTCATCTGCGCGCCGGCGGTCAGCCTCGGCTCCTCGGCGTGCTGGGCGACGACGCCGTCGAAGGCCTTCACGTACTCCAGCGCGCGGCGCATCAGCGCGGGGTCGGCGACGCAGTGCCCGTCGTCGGAGAAGACCCGCACCCGGGCGGCGGAGTCGGCCATCGCGCCGAGCTCGGCCAGCCGCTCGCCACGCAGCCCGACGGTCACCGCCCCCACGGGGACGACGTCGACCAGCCCGGACTGCCGGCCCAGCCGCCACACCTGCTCGACGACGCCGGCGGTGTCGGCGACCGGGTCGGTGTTGGCCATGGCGTGCACCGCGGTGAACCCGCCGAGGGCCGCGGCGCGGCTGCCGGTCTCGACGGTCTCGGCGTCCTCCCGGCCGGGCTCGCGCAGGTGGGTGTGCAGGTCGACCAGGCCGGGCAGCGCGACCAGCCCGTCGGCGTCGACGACGGTGGCGCCGGTCGCCGACAGGCGCCCGCCCACGGCGGCGATCCGGCCGTCATCCAGCAGCAGGTCGGCGGGGTCGCCGCCGAGGACGCGCGCCCCCTTGATCAGGACGGTCACGAGGAGGCCCCTCCCAGGAGCAGGTAGAGCACGGCCATCCGCACGCTGACGCCGTTGGCGACCTGCTCGACGATCGTCGAGCGGACCGAGTCGGCGACGTCGGCGGCGATCTCCATGCCGCGGTTCATCGGGCCGGGGTGCATGACGACCGCCTCGTCGCCCAGCGCGGCCAGCCGGAGCGCGTCGAGGCCGTAGCGGCGGCTGTACTCCCGGGCGCTGGGGAAGAACGAGGCGTTCATCCGCTCGAGCTGGACCCGCAGCATCATGACGACGTCGGCCTTGGGCAGGACGGCGTCGAGGTCGTAGGAGACCTGCACCGGCCAGGAGCCGACGCCGACCGGCAGCAGCGTCGGCGGGGCGACGAGGGTGACCTCCGCGCCGAGCGTCGACAGCAGCCAGACGTTGGACCGGGCCACCCGGCTGTGCAGGACGTCGCCGACGACGGCCACCCGGACGCCGTCGAGGCGGCCCAGCCGGCGCCGGATCGTGTAGGCGTCCAGCAGCGCCTGGGTGGGGTGCTCGTGCGTGCCGTCGCCGGCGTTGACGACGCTGCCGCGCACCCAGCCGGCCAGCCGGTGCGGCGCCCCGGAGGACGGGTGGCGGACGACGATCGCGTCGCTGCCCATGGCCTCGAGCGTGAGCGCGGTGTCCTTGAGGCTCTCGCCCTTGGAGACGCTGCTGCCCTTGGCGCTGAAGTTGATGACGTCGGCGGACAGCCGCTTGGCCGCGAGCTCGAAGGAGATGCGCGTGCGGGTGGAGTCCTCGTAGAAGAGGTTGACCACCGTGCGGCCGCGCAGCGTGGGCAGCTTCTTGACCTCGCGGCCGGCCAGCGCCGACTCGATCTGCGCGGCGGTGTCGAGGACCAGCGTGGCGTCGGCGCGGTCGAGGTCGGCGGCCTCCAGCAGGTGCCGCTTCACTGCCCCACCACCAGCACCTCGTCGGCGCCGTCGGTCTCGGCGAGGTGCACGCGCACCTTCTGCGCCCGCGACGTCGGCACGTTCTTGCCCACGTAGTCGGCGCGGATCGGCAGCTCGCGGTGACCGCGGTCGACCAGCACCGCCAGCTGCACCGCGCGGGGCCGGCCGAGGTCGCGCAGGGCGTCGAGCGCCGCGCGGACCGAGCGGCCGGAGAACAGGACGTCGTCGACGAGGACGACCAGCCGCCCGTCGATGCCGTCGGCCGGGAGGACGGTGTCCTCCAGCGCGCGGACCCCGCGCGTGCGCAGGTCGTCGCGGTAGAGGGTGATGTCGACGGTGCCGACGTCGACCGCGGTGCCGGCGAAGGCGGCGACGCGGCCGGCCAGCCGGCGGGCGAGCGGGGCGCCGCGGGTGGGGATGCCCACGAGGACGACGTCGGGGAGCGCGTCGCCGGCCTTCTCGATGACCTGGTGGGCGATCCGGTCGACGACGCGGGCGACGTCGGCGGCGCCGAGCAGGACGGTGGACGCGTTCTCGGGCACGGGCGCGGGCGAGCCGGCCATCGGGCCTCCTTCCCCGCCTCACGGGACGGGTCGTTAAAGGAGTGGGTGGACCGGCCCCGACCGTACTGCACCCGCCCGTGTGACCGTCGTCGCGCGTCGCGGTACCGCAGGTGGGCACCGGTGTCCGAGGATGATCCCGAGGAGGGATGCGCTGTCGTCATCCAGGATCACTGAGTACGCTGCGTGACGACGGAGCCCCGGCCACCACGACGGACAGTGAGCGACGAACGCATGAGCACCGATTACTCGCGGGCCCTCGGTGCCCGGCTGCGGGCGATCCGCAACCAGCAGGGCCTCTCCCTCCAGGGCGTGGAGGACAAGTCGCACGGCCGCTGGAAGGCCGTCGTCGTCGGCTCCTACGAGCGGGGTGACCGGGCGGTGACCGTGCAGCGGCTCTCCGAGCTGGCCGTCTTCTACGGCGTGCCGGTCTCCGAGCTGCTGCCCGACCCGCGCCCGTCCTCGGCGGTCACCTCGACGACGAAGATCGTGCTCAACCTCGAGTCGCTCGGCTCGCTGCCCGCCGACGAGGCCGGCCCGCTGGCCCGCTACGCCTCGACCATCCAGGCGCAGCGCCACGACTACAACGGCAAGGTCCTCTCCATCCGCGCGGAGGACCTCAAGTCGCTGGCGATCATCTACGACATGAGCCCCGACGAGCTGACCACCCGGCTCATCGAGTGGGGCGTGCTCAACCCCGGCATGGACGGCGCCGCCCTCATGGCCGACGACGAGGACGAGGGCTGGGACCGCCGCCGCGCCCCGCGCTGATCCGCCGCTCCCCCCACGAGCTCCCCCACGAGGCCCGCCCCGGCACGCGCCGGCGCGGGCCTCGCTGCGTCCGCCGGCCGCGCCGTGTGCACGCAGCGCGGTCGCGGCCTGCCGCGGCCAGCGGTCCGTGCACACGCCGGGGTCACACGCCGGGGTCACGCGGCCGGGGACCGGCCCGGCGGGTGCACGGTCACCCCGGCGCATCCCCGGGGAACTGTCAGGGGTCGGACCTAGCGTCGGCGGCGCCGAGAACGCGCACCCGAGGAGCACCCGTGAGCACCGTCCCGCCCGTCCCGATGCCCGACCGCGACACCCTGCTGGCCGTGGACCGCCGGGCCGCCCTGCGCCGCGCGCAGCGGCTCAACGCCGGGGTCCGGGCCGCGGCGATGCTGGCCGCCGCCGAGGCCGGCCTGCGCGGCTGAACCCGGGACGCGGTGCCGAGGCGCCCGGTGCCGGGCACCGCCGCGCTCAGGACGAGGTGGGGACCTCGGCGTCGAGGATGGCGCCGAGCACGCCGTTCACGTAGGCCGGCGAGTCGTCGGTCGACAGCGCCCGCGCGAGCTGCACGGCCTCGTCGATGACGACGGCGTCGGGCACGTCGTCGGCCCAGAGCAGCTCGAAGACCGCCATCCGCAGGATCGCGCGGTCGACGTCGGGCAGCCGCTCCAGCGACCAGCCGCGGGCGTGGCGGTCGATGAGCTCGTCGATGCGGGCGCCGTGGGCCGCCACGCCCTCGACCAGCCGGACGGCGTGGTCGGGGACGGGCGGGGAGACGTCGGCGATCCGCTCGCGCAGCAGCTCCACCGGGTCGGCACCCCGCAGGTCGGCCTCGTAGAGGACGTCGACGGCGCGCTTGCGCGCCTTGGTGCGGGCAGCCATGTCGTCGGGGAGCGCGTCAGTTGGCGCGGCCGAGGTACCGGCCGTCGCGGGTGTCGACCTTGAGCTTGTCGCCGGTGTTGACGAACAGCGGCACGTTGATCTGCGCGCCGGTCTCCAGGGTCGCGGGCTTGGTGCCGCCGGTCGAGCGGTCGCCCTGCAGGCCCGGGTCGGTGTGCTGCACGACGAGCTCCATCGTCACCGGCAGCTCGACGTAGAGCGGGGTGCCCTCGTGCACCGCGACGACGGCCTCGGTGTTGTCCAGCAGGTAGTCCGCGCCGGTGCCGACGGTGGCCGCCGGGACGTAGATCTGCTCGAAGGTGTCGCCGTCCATGAAGACGAAGTCGTCGCCCTCGCGGTAGAGGTAGGTCATGTTCCGCTTGTCGACCGTGGCCGTGTCGACCTTCGTGCCGGCGTTGAAGGTGCGGTCGACGACCTTGCCCGAGAGCACGTTCTTCAGCGTCGTCCGGACGAACGCGCCGCCCTTGCCGGGCTTGACGTGCTGGAACTCGGTGACGGCCCACAGCTGGCCGTCGAGGTTGAGGACCATGCCGTTCTTGAGGTCGTTGGTGGTAGCCATCTAGAGGACCAGCAGTTCCTTGCTCGTGAGGGTCAACAACTCGGGCGCGTCCGCCGTGACGACGAGCGTGTCCTCGATCCGGACACCGCCGTGGCCGGGGAGGTACACCCCCGGCTCCACGGTGACGGCCATGCCGGCGGCCAGACTACCCGCGCCCAGCGGGCCGATGCCCGGCGCCTCGTGGATCTCCAGGCCCACCCCGTGCCCGAGGCCGTGGGTGAAGTGGTCGGCGTGGCCGGCGGCGGCGATGACGTCGCGGGAGGCCGCGTCGACGGCGACGACGTCGGCCCCGACCGCCAGCGCCGCCCGCCCGGCCGCCTGCGACGCGGCCACGAGCTCGTAGACCTCCCGCTGCCAGTCGGCGGCGTGGCCCAGCACCAGCGTGCGGGTCATGTCGGAGTGGTAGCCGTCGACGGTGGCGCCGAAGTCGAGCTTGAGGAAGTCCCCGCCGGCCAGCACGGTGCGGTCCGGGCGGTGGTGCGGGATCGCCGAGTTGGCGCCGGTGGCCACGATCGTCTCGAACGACGGCGCCTCGGCACCCAGCGCCAGCATGCGGGCGTCGAGCTCCCGGCCCACCTCGAGCTCGGTGCGCCCGGGCCGCAGCGCGCCCTCGGCGGCGAGCTCGGCCAGCGCCTGGTCGGCGACCGCGCACGCCCGGCGCAGCGCGTCGACCTCGTCGTCGTCCTTGACCGCGCGCAGCGCCTCGACCGCGCGGCCGATCGACGTCAGCCGGGGCACCGTCCCGCCCGACGCGGCGTCGGCGAGCACCCGCTCGAGCTGCGCCAGCCCGTCGACGGTCACCTCGTGGCTCTCGTAGCCCAGTCGCCCGGCGCCGGCGCGCACCGCCTCGCGGGCCAGCGCGGGCACGGTGGCGCGGTCCACGAGCAGCTCGACGTCGGGGACCTGGGTGCCGGCCTGGGTCGTGTAGCGGCCGTCGGTGCCGAACAGGTCGGACCCGTCGGTGCGCAGCAGCAGCGCCCCGTTGGAGCCGGTGAACCCGGTCAGGTAGCGGACGTTGAGCAGGTTGGTCACCAGGACCGCGTCGAGGCCGCGCTCGGCCGCCGTCGCGCGCAGCCGCTCCCGCCGCTCGGCGGTGCGCCCGCTCACCGGTGCCCCCGCAGCGACATCCACTGCAGCGCGAGCACGTAGCCCTCGACGCCGAGGCCGGCGATGACGCCGTCGGCGACGCGGGAGACGTACGAGTGGTGCCGGAACGCCTCGCGCTTGTGGATGTTGCTGATGTGCACCTCGACCAGCGGCGTGTCCAGCGCCGCGAGGGCGTCGTGCAGCGCGATCGAGGTGTGCGACCACGACGCGGGGTTGAGGACGACGGGGTCGCCGGCGTCGGTGGCCTCGTGGATCCAGCGCAGCAGCTCGGCCTCGTCGTCGGTCTGGCGCACCCGGACGTCCATGCCCAGCTCCCGCCCCGCCGTCTCCAGGAGGTCGACGAGCTGGGCGTAGGTGGTCGAGCCGTAGATCTCCGGCTCGCGGGTGCCGAGGCGCCCGAGGTTGGCGCCGTTGAGCACCTGGATGGTCACGCGGTCTCCTCGCTCACTGCGGCCCACGCCGCGTCCAGCCACGCCGGGTCGGGGTCGGGGAGGATCCCCGGGTTGCCCAGGCCGTCGAGGACGACAAAGCGCAGCGTCGCGCCGCGGGCCTTCTTGTCCACGCGCATCACCGCCTGCAGCGCCGCCCAGTCGCCGGCGTAGCGGGTGGGCAGCCCCATCGCGGTGAGCAGCTCGCGGTGCCGGTCGGCCTCGGCCCGCGAGAGGCGCCCCGCCTGCACGCCCAACTCCGCGGCGAAGACCAGCCCGACGGCGACGGCCTCGCCGTGCCGCCAGCGGAAGTCCTCGACCCGCTCGATGGCGTGGCCGAGCGTGTGCCCGTAGTTGAGGTACTCGCGGACGCCAGTGTCGAACAGGTCCTGGCCCACGGCGTCGGCCTTGACCCGCACCGCGCGCTCGATGAGCTCCTCGGTGTCGCGGCGGCCGGTCGGGTCGGCGGCGAGCAGGTCGAGGATGGCGCCGTCGGCGATGAACCCGCACTTGACCACCTCGGCCATCCCGGCGCGGAACTCCGCCTCGGGCAGCCCGGCGAGGACGTCGGTGTCGGCGAGCACCCCGGTCGGCGGGTGGAAGGCGCCCACGAGGTTCTTGCCGGCGCCGGTGTTGATGCCGGTCTTGCCGCCCACCGCGGCGTCGACCATGCCGAGCACGGTGGTGGGCAGGTGCACCACCCGCACGCCGCGGGTCCACGTGGCGGCGAGGAAGCCGGCGAGGTCGGTCACCGCTCCCCCGCCGACCCCGACGACGGCGTCGGAGCGGGTCAGCCCGAGCCGGCCGAACTGCTCCCACGCCTGCGCGGCGACCGCGGCGGTCTTGGCGGCCTCCCCGTCGGGGACGACGACGGCCTCGGCGGCCACGCCGGCGGTCTGCAGCGTCTCGACGGCGGCTCCGGCCAGGGCGGCCAGCGGCGGGGCGTGCACGACGGCGGCCTTCGGCGTGCCGGCCAGCACCAGCCCCAGCTCGACCTGCGCGCCCGGGCCGATGACGACGTCGTAGGGCTTCTCTCCCCCGACGGTCACCCGCCTCACCGGCCGGCTCCCGCGGGGAGGGCGGCGAGCACGTCGGCGACGACGTCCTGCGGCGCGCGGCCGCCGGTGGGGACGACGGCGGTGGCGACCTCCGCGTACAGCGGGGCGCGCTGCTCGAGCAGGGTGCGCAGCATCGCCCGGGGGTTGACCGCCAGCAGCGGGCGGTCGCGGGAGAGCCCGGCGCGCTTCGCGGCCGAGGGCAGGTCGACGTCGAGGTGGACGACGGTCCCGCCGGCGCGGCCGTACGCGACGAGCAGTTCCCGGCTCGCCGCGCTGAGCACCGCGCCGCCGCCGAGGGCCAGGACGCCGTCGTGCTCGCCGAGGGCCCGGGCGACCGCCTGCTCCTCCAGCGCGCGGAAGTGCGGCTCGCCGGAGCTGATGAACAGGTCGGCGACCGTGGTGCCGGCGACGGCCTCGACGTCGGAATCGGTGTCCCGGAAGGGCAGCCCGAGCGCGGCGGCCACGGCGGTGCCGACGGTGGTCTTGCCGGACGCCGGCGGGCCGACCAGGACGAGGACGGGTCCGCTCACCGGTACGGGAGGGCGTCGAGGTAGCCCTGCGCGTTGCGGCGGGTCTCGGTCACCGAGTCGCCGCCGAACTTCTCCAGCGCGGCGTCGGCCAGGACGAGGGCGACCATCGCCTCCATCACCACGGCGCCCCGGGGCACCGCACAGGCGTCGCTGCGCTGGTTGATCGCGACCGCGGCGTCGCCGGTGGCGACGTCGACGGTGGCCAGCGCGCGCGGCACGGTGGAGATCGGCTTCATCGCCGCGCGCACCCGCAGCACCTCGCCGTTGGTCATCCCGCCCTCGATGCCGCCGGCGCGGTCGGTGACCCGCCGCAGCCGGCCCTCGGAGCTGACGATCTCGTCGTGGGCGACCGAGCCGCGGCGGCGCGCGGTCTCCAGGCCGTCGCCGACCTCCACGGCCTTCACCGACTGCACGCCCATGAGCGCGGCGGCCAGGCGGGAGTCCAGCCGGCGGTCCCAGTGCACGTGGCTGCCCAGGCCGGGCGGCAGCCCGTGCACGACGACCTCGACGACGCCGCCGAGGGTGTCGCCGTTCTTCCGGGCGTCGTCGACCTCGGCGACCATCGCCGCGCTGGTGGCGGGGTCGGCGCAGCGCACCGGGTCCTCGTCGATGCGGGGGTTGTCCTGCGGGCCCGGCAGCACGCCGTCGGGCACGGTCACCGGGCCGATGGCGACGACGTGGCTGACCACCTCGACGCCCAGCACCTGGCGCAGGAACGCCTTGGCGACGGCACCGAGCGCCACGCGGGCGGCGGTCTCGCGGGCGCTCGCGCGCTCGAGCACCGGACGCGCGTCGTCGAAGCCGTACTTCTGCATGCCGGCGAGGTCGGCGTGGCCGGGCCGCGGGCGGGTCAGCGGCGCGTTGCGGGCCTGGCCGGCGAGCACCTCGGGGTCGACCGGGTCGGCCGACATGACCGTCGTCCACTTCGGCCACTCGGTGTTGCCCACCTGGACGGCGATCGGGCCGCCCTGGGTCAGCCCGTGCCGCACACCGCCGGTCAGCGTGACGGCGTCCTGCTCGAAGGACATGCGGGCGCCGCGACCGTGGCCCAGGCGGCGGCGGGCGAGGTCGACGTCGAGGTCGGAGGTCTGCACCTGCACGCCGGCGGGCAGGCCCTCGAGGATGGCGGTGAGCTGCTGGCCGTGCGACTCACCGGCGGTCAGCCAGCGCAACATGCCCTGGATTGTGCCAGTCGGGTGTGGGACTCCCGGTCCCGGCTGGCCCCCGTGCAGGGTCCCGCCGCGAGCCTGCGAGCGGCGGGGGGCGAGGGGGTCCTCCCTCAGGCGAGCTGGCCCTCCACCAGGAGGGCCAGGACGGCGCCCGCCAGCAGCGGCGGGCCGAACGGCACCGGCGTGCGCCAGTCCGCGCGCCGGGTCGCCACCAGCAGCAGCGCGACCGCCGCGCCGGCGAGCAGGCCGAGGAACACCCCGGCCATGAGCACGCCCCAGCCGGCCCAGCCGAGCAGCAGGCCCAGCAGCGCGAGCAGCTTGACGTCGCCGAGGCCGAGACCCGACGGGCCGGCCAGCGCCGCGAGGAACGCGATCCCGCCGGCGGCGGCCGCGGCGAGCAGCGCCCGCGCCAGGGCCGGCCAGGTGCCGAGCAGCGCGGCGTCGGCGAGGAGGGCAGCGGCGCCGACGGCGGCGGCCGGGTACGTGACCCGGTCGGGCAGCCGGTGGACGGCGACGTCGACCTGGGCGAGGACCACCGCGGCCCCGGCCGCCCAGGCGTAGCCGGCGAGCGCCGGGCGCGGGCCGGTGAGCAGCACCGCGCCGCACAGGAGGGCGGCGAGGACGACGGCACTCGCGACCGCCCGGACGGGGGCGACGCGGGCGGTGCCGGGGCGGGCCAGCCGGACGGCGGTGCGCGCCAGCACCGGGCCGAGTGCCGCGGCGGCGAGGACGGCGGCCACCAGCAGCAGCGCGCGGGGGACGGTCGCGGTCAGCGGGCGTCCAGGGCGGCGCGCATGGGCCCCAGCGGCGCGGGCAGGCCGGTCATCAGCTCCACCTGCACCGTCGCCTGCCAGAACAGCACCTCGATGCCGCTGACCACCGTGGCGCCCGCCGCGGCGGCCCGGCCGGCCAGCGGCGTCGGCCACGGCGCGTAGAGGACGTCGAGCAGGGTCTGCCCCGTCCGCCACCGCAGGCCGGCGAGCTCGGGATGGGCGCCGATCGGCACGGTGCTGACGACGACGGGCGCCTCGACCGGGCCGGGCGCCAGCAGGCGGACCCTGGCCTCGACACCGAGCACGCCCAGCACCCGGGTCACGTCGGCGGCACGGCCGGGCGCGCGCACGAGCACGTCGACGGACTCCGCTCCCAGTTCGGCGAGGGCCACCGCCGCGGCCGCCGCCGTGCCGCCGGCGCCGACGATCGCCGCGTGCGCGACCCGCTCGACGCCGCCGGTCTGCAGCGCCATGCCGACGCCGTGGACGTCGGTGTTCTCCGCCCGCCAGCCGGTGTCGGTGTGCACGAGCGTGTTGGCGGCGCCGAGCAGGCGCGGCAGCGGGTCGACGTCGTCGGCGACGGCGACCGCGGCCTGTTTGCAGGGCATGGTCACCGAGAACCCGCGCCACTCCGGGCCCAGGCCGGCCACCAGGTCGGGCAGGTCCTCGGGCCCGACGTCGAGGGCGTCGTAGGTCCAGCCGGCCAGGCCGAGCGCGGCGTAGGCCGCGCGGTGCAGCAGCGGGGAGAGCGAGTGCCCGACCGGGCGGCCGAGGACGGCCGCCCGGCCGGGCGGGATCGGATCGGGCACCGGCCGGTCAGCCACCGCACCCGAGGCCGGCGTCGGCGCACTGCTGCCGCGCCACCAGGAACTCGTCGTAGCTGGCGGTGAAGAAGTGCCGGCCGTCCTCGGACGCCAGGACGTAGTAGAGGAGGTCCCCGGTGGTCGGCATGAGCGCCGCCTCCAGGCTCGCCTCACCCGGCGCGCCGATCGGCGTCGGCGGCAGGCCGGCCCGGGTGCGCGTGTTGTAGGGGCTGTCGGTCTGCAGGTCGCTGACGGTGAGGTCGTTGCCGTTCTTGTCCAGACCGTAGGCGAGCGCGGCGTCGATGCCGAGCGGGATGCCCTGCGTCAGCCGGTTGTAGATCACCTGCGCGACGTCCGCCCGCTCGTCGTCGACCCGGGTCTCCCGCTCGATCATCGAGGCGACGACGACGACGTCGTACACCGAGCGGCCGGCCGCGGCGGCCCGCTGCTCGAGCTGCATGCCGGTGGCCATGTCGGTGAAGCGGGAGACCATGGCGCGCAGCACGTCGGTGGCGGTGTCGTCGGGCTCGACGTCGTAGGTGGCCGGGAAGAGGAAGCCCTCGAGCTGCCCGTTCGCGTAGGCCGGCAGACCCAGCGCGGCGGGGTCGGCCGCGGCGGCCCGCAGGTCCTCGACGGGCAGGCCGGTGGACTCGGCGATGCGCTGCAGCGTGGCCTGGAGCGTGGTGCCCTCGGGGACCGTGACCCGCGAGACCTGCCGGGTGGCGGGGTCGAGCAGCAGGTCGAGCGCGGCCTGGCCGCTCATCTGCGCCCGCAGGACGTAGACGCCGGGCTGGATGCCGGTGGCGGCCGGGTCGGCCTCGGCGGCGTCGACGAACGGCTCGGAGGAGGCGATGACGCCGGAGTCGACGAGGGTGCGGGCGATGTCGCTGAGGGTGTCGCCGTCGCCGACGCGCACCTCGACGGTGCCGCTGCCCGCGCCGGCGTAGTCCTCGGCCTCGGGGTTGACCAGGCCGATGAGCGCCCGGCCGCCGAAGACGATGCCGGCGACCAGCCCGGCGAGGACGAGCAGTGCCAGCACGATGGCCAGCGGGCTGCGGCGACGGCGGCCGCTGCGTGTGCGGCGCGGCCCGTGGTCGTCGTCGTGGTGCCCGACGTCGTGGTGGTCGTCGTGGTGCCCGACGTCGTGGTGGTCGTCGTGGTGCTCGTCGGAGTCGTCGGCGAAGACACCGGGCGGCTCGACGGGGGCGGGCTCGGCGGCCTCGCGCCGGGCCCGGCGCCCGCGGCGGCGGCCGCGGTCGGAGCCGCCCGAGCCACCGGAGCCGAGGACCTCGAGGCCGCCGGTGGCGTCCTCGTCGTCGTGGTGCTCGTCGTGGACCTGGTGGTCGTGGACCTGGTGGTCGTGGAACTCGTGGTCGTGGGGCTGGTGGTCGTGGTTCCGGTGGTGCTCGTCGTGGGGGTCGCCGGCGCGCGGGCCGACGGCCTGCGCGGCCACGGTGGGCGCGTCGTCGGGATCGCCGGGAGCCGTGTCGTTGCGGCGGGCGAGCTTCGACCACGGCCCGGACGGCCGCGGCGGCAGCCCGGCGGCCGGCGGCACGGGCTGGTCTCCGCCGGTCAGGGGGCCGGTGCGGTCGTCCTGCGGGGCGCTGCCCTGCGGGCCGTCGGGGGCGGCGTGGCGCCCGGCGGTGACGGTCCGGACCTCCCGGTCCAGCAGCCCGGCGCGGGGCGAGCCGCCGGGCACCTGGCCGAGGGGCGCGAGCCGCGTCGTCGGCGGACCCGCCGTCCAGCCGGCCGGGGAGCTCCCGGGCGGGACGGCGGGCATGCCGGTCAGGCCCCGCCCGTACGGCGGGACCGGACCGTTCACGAGCGCCCCCGCTGGGCGTCGAGATAGGCCTGGAGGATGACCACGGCGGCGGCCTGGTCGATCACGGGGCGCTGGGCGCGGCTGTCGAGCCCGTTCGCCCGCAGGGAACTGGCTGCGGTCACGGTGGAGAGCCTCTCGTCGACGAGGTGCACGGGCACGCTGCCGATGCGCCCGGCGAGTGACCGAGAGTAGGCACGCGCTTCCCGCGCGGAGGCGCCCGACGCACCAGACAGGTGCCTCGGCTCCCCCACGATCACCTCTGTCACCTCGTGTTCCTCGACGAGGGCGACGATCCGGTCGAGGTCCCCGCCGTCGCGGCGGCGCTCGACGGTCTCCAGCGGGCTGGCCAGCGTGCCGGTGGGGTCCGACAGCGCGACGCCGATGCGGACCGTGCCGACGTCGATCCCCAGCCGCCGGCCCTGGCGCGTGCGCCGGGGCGGGAGGGGCAGCCCGGCGGGCAGTCCCTGCGACAGGTCGATCTCGGTCGTCTCGTTGCGCACCGGCGGGAAGCCGGCGCGCAGGTCGATCTGCTCGGTGCGGTGGTGCACCGGCTGCTGCGGCGGCGGGGCCTGCCGGGGCCTCGACGGGGGCACCGCCGGGCGGCCCTGCACCCGCCGCTCCTCCACCGGACCGGTCTCGTCGGGGCGCTGCTCGGGCACTCCGCTCACCTCCCTGCGGCGGTCGAGACCGCCTCTTCGCCGGCCTGCAGGGCGGCGGGGATGCCGCCCGGGTCCGTGCCGCCGCCCTGCGCGACGTCGGGCTTGCCACCGCCCCGGCCACCCACCGGGCCCGCCGCGGCGCGCAGGACGTCGCTGGCGGAGAGCCCGCGGTCCTGGGCGGCGGGGGTGAGGGCGGCGACCAGGGCCACCTTGCCGCCGCTCTCCGACGCCAGCAAGACGACGGCCGGGCGCTCGCCGAGCCGCCCGCGGACGTCGAGGGCGAGGGTGCGCAGGTCACCGCCGGACAGACCGGCGGGCGAGGCGGTGACGACGGCGACCCCGCCGACGTCCTTGGCGCCGGCTGCCAGCGACCCGGCCGCGGCCTGCGTCTGCTGCGCGCGCAGCTCGGCGATCTCCCGCTCGGTCTCGCGCAGCCGCGACAGGATCCCGCCGATCCGGTCGACCAGGCCGTCGGGAGGCGACTTGAGCAGCTCGCCGAGCTGGCGCACCAAGTCCCGCTCGCGGGCGAGGTAGCGGAAGCCCTCGATACCCACGACGGCCTCGACGCGGCGCGCGCCCGACCCGACCGAGGACTCCCCGGTCAGCGCCAGGGTGCCGATCTGCGCCGAGCCCGCGACGTGCGTGCCACCGCAGAGCTCGCGCGACCACGGCCCGCCGATCTCCACGACGCGCACCTGCTCGCCGTAGGTCTCGCCGAACAGCGCGAGCGCGCCGATGGCCTGGGCCTCCGGCAGCGTCATGTACGTCGCGCTCACCCGGTGGTCGGCGCGCACCGCGGCGTTGGCGACGTCCTCGATGTCGTGCCGCTGCCGAGGGGTCAGCGCGCCCTGCCACGCGAAGTCCAGCCGCAGGTAGCCGGGGCGGTTGTAGGAGCCCGACTGCAGGGCCTGCGGGCCGAGCACCTGGCGCAGCGCGGCGTGGACCACGTGCGTGCCCGAGTGCGCCTGGCAGGCCGACAGCCGCCACTCGCGGTCGACCTCGGCGGTCAGCTGCGCGCCCTCGGCCAGCTCGCCCTCGAGCACCCGCACCTGGTGCACGACCAGGCCCCTGACCGGGCGCTGGACGTCGAGCACCTCGGCGCGGCCGCCGTCCCAGGTCAGGGTGCCGGCGTCGGCCACCTGGCCGCCGGACTCGGCGTAGAACGGCGTCCGGTCCAGGACCACGCGGGTGACCTCGCCGGGCCCGGCCGGCGCGGCCTGGTCGCCGACCTGGCCGCCGTCCTCGCCGGCCAGGTCGGCGACCAGGCCGAGCACGCGGGAGTCGGTGCGCAGCGTCCGGTAGGCCTGCCAGTCGGTGGGGCCGTGGTCGGCGAGCAGCCGGCGGTAGGCGAGGACGTCGACCGAGCCGGTGCGCTTGGCGCGGGCGTCGGCGCGGGCCCGGTCGCGCTGCTGCTGCATGAGCGCGCGGAAACCGGCCTCGTCGACGGTCACGCCCTGCTCGGCGGCCATCTCGAGGGTGACGTCGATCGGGAAGCCGTAGGTGTCGTGCAGCGAGAACGCCTGCTCACCGCTCAGCGCCGGCGCCCCGGCGGCCTTGGCCTCCCGGACGGCGGTGTCGAACAGCGCGGTGCCGGAGGTGAGGGTGCGCCGGAACGCCTCCTCCTCGGCGTAGGCGACGGCGGAGATGCGGTCGAAGTCGGTGGCCAGCTCCGGGTAGCTGGAGCTCATCGCGTCGCGGGACACCGGCAGCAGCTCGGGCAGCGACGCGGCGTCGACACCGAGCAGCCGCATCGAGCGGACGGCGCGGCGCAGCAGCCGGCGCAGGATGTAGCCGCGGCCCTCGTTGCCGGGCGTGACGCCGTCGCCGATGAGCATCAGGCCGCTGCGGACGTGGTCGGCGACCACGCGCAGCCGCACGTCGGCCTCGTGGTCCTTGCCGTAGGTGACGCCGGCGAGGTCGGCCGCGCGGCGCAGCACCGGCGCCACCTCGTCGATCTCGTACATGTTGTCGACGCCCTGCAGCAGGAAGGCCACCCGCTCCAGGCCCATGCCGGTGTCGATGTTCTTCTTCGGCAGCTCGCCGACGACCCGGAAGTCCTCCTTGCTCCGGACGTCGGTGAGCTCGTACTGCATGAAGACGAGGTTCCAGATCTCGAGGAACCGGTCACCGGCGGTGTCGACCAGCGGGCCGCCGTCGGGCCCGAACTCCGGCCCGCGGTCGTAGTAGATCTCCGAGCAGGGCCCGCCCGGGCCGTCGGCGCCGGTGTGCCAGTAGTTGTCCTTCTTGCCCAGCCGTTGGATCCGCTCGAGCGGCAGCCCCGCGATGCGGTGCCAGGCCTCGGCGGCCTCGTCGTCGTCGAGGTAGACGGTCACCCAGATGCGGTCGGGGTCGAAGCCCAGCCCGCCGTCGGCCACGGGGCCGGTCACCAGCTCCCAGGCGTGCGCGATGGCCCCCTCCTTGAAGTAGTCGCCGAAGGAGAAGTTGCCGTTCATCTGGAAGAAGGTGCCGTGGCGGGTGGTCTTGCCCACCTCCTCGATGTCGAGGGTGCGCACGCACTTCTGCACGCTGGTGGCCCGCGGGAACGGCGCGGGCTCGCGGCCGGTCAGGTACGGGATGAAGGGCACCATGCCGGCGACGGTGAACAGCAGGGAGGGGTCCGGCGACACCAGCGAGGCGCTGGGGACGACGGTGTGGCCGCGCTGCTCGAAGTGCTGCAGGAAGCGGCGGCGGATCTCGGCGGTCTGCATGGCCTCTTCGGTCCTCGGGGCGGGGTGTCCCCCGCGGGGTGGGTGCGGCTCAGCGGTCGGCGGCGTGCGCGCCCCGTCGCCCGGGGAGCTGCCGGCCGGGGAGCTGGAGCTGGGCGTCGTCGCGCTCGGGGAGCGGCGCGTCCAGGCCGGTGCCCGAGCGCAGCTCCTCCTCGCGCGCCGCGGCCGCGGCGCGCACGTCGGCGCCGAAGTCGCCGATCGCGTCGGCGAGGTCGCGCAGGCCCTCGACCAGCGCCCCCGCGATGCCCTGCGGGGTCAGCTTCTCGGCGGCGCGGGAGAGCTTGCGGACGACGAGGGCGCCGATGGTGATCCCCATCGCCAGCCAGAACAGCCGGCGCATCAGGCGGCCCGCCGGGCGGCGCGGCGCTCGCGGCGCGAGGCCTTGTCACGGGCGGCGGCCTCGGCGATCGCCTGGCCCTCGCGGCGCTTCCTCGTGGCGCTGCGCACGCCGTAGCTGAACGCCGCGACCTTGATCAGCGGGCTGCCCACGGTGGCGGCGACGACGCTGGTCAGCGCGGCGACGTTGCTCGACACGTTGGCCGCGTTGCCGGTGATGTCGTCGACCCGCTCGAGGTTGCTGTTGACCTGGGCGATCGTCGTCTGGGCCTGGCCGAGGATCGGCGCGCTCTGCTCCCGCACCTGGCGGATGGTCAGCGTCGTCTCGTCCAGCGTGCGCCCCAGCTTGAGCAGCGGGACGGCGAGCAGCACCACCAGCAGCACCAGCGCCAGGGCGGCGATCAGTCCGGCCCACTCTCCTGCGGACACGCGGGATCTCCTCTACCTCGTCGGCTCGTTCGTCGGCGGCCGGCGTGGTCGCACGCCCGGCGTGGCAACAGTAGTCGCGGCCTCCGGCGGTCAGCGGGTGCGGCGGAGGATCGCGCGGAGCTTGCCCAGCCGGGCGCCGATCCCGGCCTCGGCGCCGCGCGAGGTGGGGCGGTAGTAGTCGCGGCCGACCAGCGCGTCCGGCGGGTACTGCTGCGGGACGATGCCCTCGGGCGCGTCGTGCGGGTACACGTAGGTCCTCCCGTGCCCGAGCTTCTTCGCCCCCGCGTAGTGCGCGTCGCGCAGGCCGGCAGGGACGGGGCCGCCGAGCCCCGCGCGGACGTCGGCCACCGACTCGCCGATCGCCACGGTGACGGCGTTGGACTTCGGCGCGGTGGCCAGGTGCACGACGGCGTGCGCCAGCGGGAAGTGGCCCTCGGGCATGCCGATGAGGGCGACGGCCTCGGCCGCGGCGACGGCGGTCTGCAGCGCCGTGGGGTCGGCCATGCCGATGTCCTCGCTGGCGGAGATGACCAGCCGCCGGGCGATGAAGCGCGGGTCCTCCCCCGCCACGACCATCCGGGCGAGGTAGTGCAGGGCGGCGTCGACGTCGCTGCCGCGGATGGACTTGATCAGCGCGCTGGCGACGTCGTAGTGCATGTCGCCCTGGCGGTCGTAGCGCACGGCGGCCTGGGCGACGGCGGTCTCGAGCGTGGGCAGGTCGATCTCGGCGGCGCCCGCCGCGACGGCCGCGCCGGCACCGGACTCCAGCGCCGTCAGCGCCTTGCGCGCGTCGCCGCTGGCCACCCGGACGAGGTGCTCCTCGGCCTCGGCGCCCAGCGTCACCGCGCCGGCCAGGCCGCGCTCGTCGGTCAGCGCCCGGCGCAGCACGGCGCGGACGTCGTCGTCGCTCAGCGGCTGCAGGGCGAGGACGAGGCTGCGGCTCAGCAGCGGGCTGACGACGGAGAAGAACGGGTTCTCGGTGGTGGCCGCGACCAGGCTGACGATGCGGTCCTCGACGGCCGACAGCAGCGAGTCCTGCTGGGTCTTGGAGAACCGGTGGACCTCGTCGATGAACAGCACGGTGCGCCGGCCGGCGTAGGTGAGCTCGCGCTTGGCGCCGGAGATGACCGCGCGCACCTCCTTGACCCCGGCGTCGAGCGCGGACAGCTGCACGAACTGCCGCCGGGTGGCCAGGGAGATGACGTGCGCGAGCGTCGTCTTGCCGGTGCCGGGCGGGCCGTAGAGGACCAGCGACATCGGCTCGTCGGCTTCGACCAGGCGGCGCAGCGGGGAGCGCGGGCCCAGCAGGTGCGCCTGGCCGACGACCTCGTCCAGCGACCGCGGGCGCATCCGCACGGCCAGCGGCGCGCCCGGGTCGACGGCCTCGCCGCCGGGCTCCGCGGGCTCGTCGAACAGGGACGTCACGGGTAGCGACGCTACCCGCGGGGCACGACACCTCCCGTGCAGCAGCGACGCATCGGCGACCGTCCCGTCAGCGCCATCGGCCTCGGGGCGATGCCCCTGTCCACCAAGACCGACCGGCCCTCCCGCGAGGACGCGGTCGCCGTCGTCCACGCCGCCCTCGACGCCGGGGTGACGCTGGTCGACACCGCGGACGCCTACGCCCGCGACGAGGCGGAGTTCGGGCACAACGAGTCGCTGGTCGCCGAGGCGCTGGCGTCCGCCGGAGCTCCCGACGTGCTGGTCGCCACCAAGGGCGGGCACACGCGAGAGGGCGCGGACTGGCTGCTCGACGGGTCGCCGGCGTACCTGCGGCGGGCGTGCGAGGCCTCGCTGCGGCGGCTCGGCGTCGACGCGATCGGGCTCTACCAGTTCCACCGGCCCGACCCGGACACGCCGTGGGAGGACTCGATGGGCGCGCTGCGGCAGCTCGCCGACGACGGCCTGGTGCAGATGGTGGGCATCTCCAACGCCGACGTCGCGCAGATCGACGTCGCCCGCTCGATCGTGGGGCCGGCGCTGGTGAGCGTGCAGAACCAGTTCTCGCCGGGCTGGCGCTCCTCCGCCGACGAGGTGGCGCACTGCGCGGCGCACGGGCTGGCGTTCCTCCCGTGGAGCCCGTTCGGCGGCGTGACCGCGGCCGGGTCGCTGGCGGCGACGGCTCCGGCGTTCGCCGAGGTGGCCGCCGAGGTGGGCGTGTCGGTCCACCAGGTGACGCTGGCCTGGCACCTCGCGCAGTCCGACGCCGTGGTGCCCATCCCGGGGGCGTCGCGCCCGGCGTCGATCCAGGACTCCGCGGCGGCGGCGGACCTGCGGCTGACCCCGGAGCAGCTCGCCCGCCTGGACGCCTGAGGAGCCGCCCCGGGTGTCGATCATCGCCTGCCTGCACGACACCGCGCGGGACACGCCGCCGGAGCGTGCACGCATCCGATGATCACGACGGACGTCCTGCCGCTGCCCACAGCAGACGCCCCCGTCCACAGATGACGACGGCGACGCCGCGACCGGGCGGGTGCGCCCGAGCGTAGCGCCGTGGAACCCCTGGACCTCGGGTCGGCCTGGACGTGGCGGGACGCACGTGCCCGTGGCGCCACCCGGTGGCAGGTCACCGCGGGCGGCGAGGAGCTCACCCGCGGCCTGTACCTCTCGCACGCGGACGCTGCCTCCTTCCGCGCGCGGTGCGGGGCCTGGACCCGGCTGCTGCCCGCGGACGCCGCCTTCGGCCTGGAGAGCGCCGCCGTGCTGCTCGGCGCACACACTGAACCTCCGGTCGAGGTCCAGGTCGTGCTGCGCCCGCGCCCCGTCCTCCCGCAACGGCGCAGGCTGTCGGTGGCGGTGCGGCAGCTGCGCAGCGAGGACGTCGTCGTCTCGGGCGGGCTGCGGGTCACCTCGGGCGCGCAGACCCTCCTCGACCTCGCGGCCGGCCTGCCGCCCGCCGAGCTGGTGGCCGTCGGCGATGCGCTCCTCCGCCGCGGCGTCCTGACCCGGCAGGCACTCGACGCCCGTCTGCGCCGTGCCGACCGGGTGCGCGGCGTCGTCCGGGCGCGGGAGTGCGCTCCCCTGCTCGACGGCAGAGCGATGTCCCGTCCGGAGAGCTTCCTGCGGTACTGGCTCTCGACCAGTGACCTGCCGCCGCCCGAACCGCAGCTGCCGGTGTGCGACCGCCGGGGCCGGGTGGTCGCGCGCGCCGACCTGGGCTGGCACCGGTACCGGGTCGCCGTCGAGTACGAGGGACGCCAGCACGCCGACGCCGGCCAGTTCGGGCGGGACGTCGACCGCTACTCGTTCATGGCCGCCGACGGCTGGCTGGTGCTGCGATTCGCCGGCAGGCACCTGTCCGGACCTGCCGTGGTCGTCGAGCGGTGCCGAGGCGCCCTGCTCAGCCGCGGATGGCGCCCCGGGGCCCAGCCGTGTTGATCATCGGCTGCGTGCACGCGACACGTGCCGACACCCCGGTCGACCGTGCACCCGTCCGATGGTCAACCCTGGGCGGCGCCCCCACCGCGGCGGCGGCCGTCGAGCAGCACCGCTCCGAACACGGCCCCGACGACGGCGACCACCCACGGCGCCCAGTGACGGGCTCCCGGCGACGCCGCCAGCCCGAAGACCTGCCAGGCGCCGGCGAGGGAGTCGCCGAGGGTGCGCGGCAGGCCCGTCCCGGGACGCAGCAGCGGCTCCAGCCAGGACACCGCGGTCAGCGCCGGCCCGACCAGCCACGCCAGCAGCACCACGACCGGCCACAGCACCAGCCGCGCCGCCGGCCGGACGCCGACCACGACCAGCGCCGTGCCGAGCACCAGCGCCTGCAGCCACACCAGCGCGGTGCCCAGCGCCGGGCCGTAGAGCGACGACGGCAGCAGCGACGAGAGCCACCCCGGCAGCACCGCGGCGAGCAGCCCGAGCACGACGCCGGAACCGGCGGCGCCCGCGACCACCAGCGAGCCGGCGCCCCATGCCAGCGCCCCGAGCGCCGCGGTCAGCACGGCCAGCCCGGTGAGCACCCGCGGATCGGCGTCGAACCCGGTGCCGGCGTCGGAGGCCGCCACGGACTGCGCCAGCGTGACGACGATCCCGGTGGCGGCGCCGCAACCGGTGGCCAGCAGGGCCGCGCCGCGCCGTCCCGGGGCCGCGAGACGCGCCAGTCCGCCGGCCAGCAACCCACCGACGGCGGCGCTCAGCACGAGGGTGGTGAGCATCCCCGCGCGCAGCGGCAGCAGGATCGGCGCCGCCCGCCCCGCGCCGTGCACCAGCCACGGCAGGGAGCCGGCGCACCACGCGAGCGCTGCGAACGGCACCAGCGCCCACACCGGCAGGCGCCGGGCGTGGGCCGCCGGCGCCGGGGAGAGGACCGGTGCGCTCAGCGGCCCAGCACCTCGCGCAGCGCGGCCAGCACCAGGGCGACCCTGTCAGGGGCGGCGTTGGGCCCCATCAGCCCGATCCGCCACACCGTGGCCGCGTGGGCGCCCACGCCGCCGCCGATCTCCAGGTCGTAGCGCTCGAGCAGCTCCTTGCGCACCGCGGCGGAGTCGACGCCCTCGGGCACCCGCACGGTGGTCAGCTCCGGCAGCCGGTGCCCCTCGGCGGCGAACAGCTCCAGGCCCATCGCCTGCAGGCCCTCCTGCAGCAGCCGCCCGGCCTCGGCGTGGCGGGCGTGGACGGCGTCGAGGCCCTCGTCGAGGATCCGGCCGAGGCCGGCGTGCAGCGACACGACCATCCCGGTCGGCGCGGTGTGGTGGTAGGTGCGGCCACCGGACCCGGCTGCCTCGCCCGCGTAGCCGCCGAGCATGCCGAGGTCGAGGTACCAGCTGCGCGGGGTCTCGATCCGCCGCTCCCACGCGCGGTCGGAGATGGTGAACGGCGCGAGCCCCGGCGCGACGCCCAGGCACTTCTGCGAGCCGGAGTACGCGAGGTCCACGCCCCAGTCGTCCAGCCGCACCGGGATGCCGCCGAGGGAGGTCACGCAGTCGGCCAGCAGCAGCGCGTCGCCCTTCCCGGCGGCCAGCGGCTCGAGGTCCGACAGCACCCCGGTCGAGGTCTCCGCGTGCACGGCGGCGACGAGCTTCGGCGACGGGTGCGCCGCGAGCACGCGCTCGGCGTCCACCGGCGTGCCCCAGTCGTGGTCCACCCGCACGACCTCGGCGCCGCACCGCGCCGCGACGTCGACCATCCGCTCGCCGAAGAGGCCGTTGACCGCCACGACGACGACGTCGCCCGGTCCCACGGTGTTGACGAACGCGGCCTCCATGCCCGCCGACCCGGTGGCCGACAGCGGCAGCGTGCGCCGGTTGGCGGTGCCGAACACCGTCCGCAGCCGCTCGGAGGTCTCGTCGAGGATGCCGAGGAACACCGGGTCCAGGTGCCCGAGCAGCGGCTGCCCGAGGGCGACCGTGGCCTCCGGGTAGGGGTTCGAGGGACCGGGACCGAGCAGGGTGCGGGCGCGCAGCGGCATGCGCCGCACCCTAGGACCGGCCCGTGGCCGCCGCTCCCCCGACACCCCACGGGTCGGCGTCCGCGCGCGGCACCGGCCCGCCCTCGCGGACCAGCCGTTCCACGAGGTCGACGGCGGCCACCGCACCGCCGTGCCGCGCCAGCGACGCCGCGACGACGCGCGCCCTGTCCCGGTAGCCGGGGTCGGCGAGCACCTCGGCGACGGCGTCGGCCACCCGGCGCGGCGCGGGCCGTCCGGTCCGCAGGTCGACGCCGGCGCCCGAGCGGGCCACCCGGCGGGCGATCTCGGGCTTGTCGAGCGTGCCGCCGGCCACCACGAGCGGCACGCCGGCCGCGAGCGCCGCGAGCACCCCGCCCCAGCCGCCGTTGGTGACGACCACCGAGGTCCGCGGGAGCAGCACGTCGTACGGGAGGAGCTCCGCCTGCCGGGCGTTCGCCGGCACCGCGTCGGCGGGCAGGGACCCGGACCCGGTCGCGGCCGCCACGACGACGCCGGCACCGGCCAGCCCGCGCAGCGCCGGGAGCAGCAGGTCGCGCGGGTCGACGTCGTAGGTGCCCTGGGTGACGTGCACGAGCGGGCGGCCGTCGGCGAGCAGCTCCGGCCACCACGACGGCGGCTCGCGGCCGGCCGGCGGCGGCGCGAGCTGCCCGACGAAGTGCACCTGCGGGGGCAGGTCGCTGCGCGGGTGCTCGAGCTCCGGGACGCCGTGCGCGAGGACCAGCTGCGGGGAGGCGAAGGCGTCCAGCGCCGAGGACCGCGCCGGCGGCAGGTCGAGCTCCGCCCGGACCGCGGTCAGGACGGCGTCGATCCGGCGCACGAGCGTCCGTGCGACGAGCGCCCGCAGGGCGGCGTCCCGCGCCCGCCCGATCCGGCCGCGCCCCGGCAGCAGCCCCGTCCCGAACGGCGGCAGGTCCGCTGACGGCATCGACAGCGGGACCAGCGACACCGACGCCCACGGGGTCCCCCGCCGCTCGGCGACCAGGCCGCAGCCGATGGCCAGCTGGTCGCTGACCAGCAGGTCCACCGGCCCGGCGGCCTCGATGTCGCGGGCCTGCCCGGCGCCGGTGCGCAGGAACACGTGCTCCAGGTTCACCGCCACCGCCCGCAGGCCACGGCCGTCACCGACCTGCGGGAAGGTGGCGCGCAGGTCGGTGTCGTCGAAGTCGGGAGCCCGCTCCCACGGCTGCCAGGACGCGCCGACGGCGGTGAAGCGTCCGGCGTACCGGCGGCCGGTGTAGGCGACCACCTCGTGGCCGCGCGCGGTCAGCTCGCCGGCGAGCGCCGCCATGGGCGCGGCGTGGCCGGCGAAGGGCATCGCGGCGACCAGGACGCGCATGGCCCACCTCCGTCCGTGCGCCGGCAGTCTCCCGCCGCAGCGGCGGACCCGTCGAGGATGGGCACCGTGGACGACGCACCGGGACCGCTCCGCCGCGACGAGGCCGCCGCGATGTGGCGCGCCTACGCCGCCACCCGGCCGGCGGGCGGCCCGCCCGAGGACGAGCCGCCCGTCGAGCGCTTCGGTGACAGCCGGTCGCTGGCCGACGAGCTGATCGCCCTCGTGCTGGCCGGGACCAAGCGGGCCACCGCCGGCCTGGTCGCCGACTTCGCGCACGACGGCGAGCCGCTCCCCCGCGTCGGCGGGCACTGGATCGCCTGCGACGGCGACGGCCGGCCCCGCGCGGTCCTGCGCAGCACCGAGCTGCGCGTGGGCCGCCTGGACAGCGTCGACGACGCCTTCGCCCGGGACGAGGGCGAGGCCGACCGCACCCGGGCCGGCTGGCTGGCCGGCCACCTCCGCTACTTCACCCGCACCCTCGCCGTCCGCGGGGAGGCCTGGGACGACGACCTCGAGGTGCTCTTCGAGCGCTTCGAGGTCGTCTTCCCCGAGGAGGCCGCGAACCAGGAGGCCGCGGACCAGGAGGCCACGGGCCAGGAGGCCACGGGCCAGGAGGGCGCGGACCAGGAGGGCGCGGACTAGGACGTCGGGTCGGTCGGCCCCGGGGCGCCGGGCTGGCCGGGCAGCGCCGGTTCCGCGGGCGTCGCGTCGATGCCGGCCTCCTTGCGCTGCGCGTCGCTGATCGGGGTGGGCGCGCCGGTCAGCGGGTCGTAGCCGGCGCCGGTCTTCGGGAAGGCGATGACCTCGCGGATGGAGTCGACGCCGGCCAGCAGCGCGGTCAGCCGGTCCCAGCCGAGCGCGGCGCCGGCGTGCGGCGGCGGGCCGTAGGCGAAGGCCTCGAGGAAGAAGCCGAAGCGCTCGCGGGCCTCCTCGCGCGACATCCCGAGGGTCTCGAACACCCGCTCCTGCAGGTCCGGGTCGGCGATCCGGACCGAGCCGCTGGCCAGCTCGTTGCCGTTGACGACCAGGTCGTAGGCGTCGGACAGGGCGTTGGCCTTGTCGTCGGCGAAGCCCTCGCGCCACTCGGGCGTGGGCGAGGTGAACGGGTGGTGCATGAACGTCCAGTCGCCGTCCTCGGTCTCCTCGAACATCGGGAAGTCGACGACGAACAGGAACGACCAGCTGCCCGGCTCGATGAGCTCCAGCCGCCGGGCGATCTCGTTGCGGGCGGCGCCGAGCAGCTCCTGCGAGGAGCGCCGCGGGCCGGCGGCGAAGAACACGCAGTCCCCCGGCGCGGCGCCGACGGCCTCGACCAGCCCGGCGCGCTCGGCGTCGGAGACGTTCTTGGCCACCGGCCCGCCGAGCGTGCCGTCCTCGGCGACGGTCACGTAGGCCAGGCCGCGGTAGCCGCGGGAGCGGGCCCAGTCCTGCCAGGCGTCGAACGCGCGCCGCGGCTGCGAGCCGCCGCCGGGCATGACCACCGCGCCCACGTAGGGCGCCTGGAAGACGCGGAACGGCGTGTCGGCGAAGAAGGAGGTCAGCTCGGTGAGCTCGATGCCGAAGCGCAGGTCGGGCTTGTCCGACCCGAAGCGGTCCATGGCCTCGCGGTAGGTCATCCGCGGGATCTCGCCGACCTGGTGGCCGGCCAGCTCCGACCACAGCTCCCGGACGACGTCCTCGACCACGGCCAGGACGTCGTCGCGCTCGACGAAGCTCATCTCGAAGTCGAGCTGGGTGAACTCCGGCTGCCGGTCGGCGCGGAAGTCCTCGTCCCGGAAGCAGCGGGCGATCTGGTAGTAGCGCTCCAGCCCGCCGATCATCAGCAGCTGCTTGAACAGCTGCGGGGACTGCGGCAGCGCGTACCACTTGCCCGGCTGCAGCCGCACCGGCACGACGAAGTCGCGCGCGCCCTCGGGCGTCGAGCGGGTCAGGTCCGGCGTCTCCACCTCGGTGAAGCCGTTGCGGGCCATGACGCCGCGGGCGATCCGGTTGACCTCGCTGCGCAGCCGCAGGATCCGGGCCGGGCCCTGCCGGCGCAGGTCCAGGTAGCGGTACTTGTAGCGGACGTCGTCGGAGGCGGCCTGGTCGGTCTCGATCGGGAACGGCAGCGGCGCCGCCGACGACAGCACCCGCAGCTCGGCGGCGGCCACCTCGATCTCGCCGGTGGGCAGCTCGGGGTTCTCGTTGCCCGCCGGGCGCTGCCGCACCTCGCCGGTGACCAGCACGCAGAACTCGTTGCGGAGGGCGTGCGCCTCCTCCTCGCGGACGACGACCTGGACGTAGCCCGAGGCGTCGCGGAGGTCGACGAAGACGACGCCGCCGTGGTCGCGCCGGCGGGCCACCCAGCCGGCGAGGGTGACGGTGGAGCCGGCGTCCGAGGCGCGCAGCGTCCCGGCGTCGTGGGTGCGGAGCACGAGGGGTCTCTCTTCCAGGGGGTCGGGCTGGTCAGCTCACCAGCGGTCGTGCACGTGCGGCCGGATGCGCTCGTCGTAGAGGCGCTCGAGGTCGGCGAGCTCGGCGTCGGTGAGCGGCGGCAGGTCGGCCGCGGCGGCGTTGGACCGTGCCTGCTCCACCGACCGCGCGCCGGGGATGACGCAGGTGACGCCGGGCTGCTGCACGACCCAGCGCAGCGCGACCTGGGCGGGCACGCGGTCGCCGCAGATCCCGGTGAACTCCCGCGCCGCGGCGACGCCGACCTCGTAGGGCACGCCGGCGAAGGTCTCGCCGACGTCGAAGGCCTCGCCGTTGCGGTTGAAGTTCCGGTGGTCGTCGGCGCCGAACGTGGTCGACTCGGTGTACCGCCCCGACAGCAGGCCGCTGGCCAGCGGCACCCGCGCCAGGATCCCGACGCCGCGCGCGGCCGCGGCCGGCAGCAGCTCCTCCAGCGGCTTGCGCCGGAAGACGTTGAGGATGACCTGGATGCTCTGCACGCCCGGGTGCTCCAGGGCGGTCAGCCCCTCGGCGACGGTCTCCACCGAGACGCCGTAGGCCGCGATCGCCCCGTCGGCGACGAGGGAGTCCAGGGCGTCGTACACGCGCTGGTCGGAGTAGACCGCGGTCGGCGGGCAGTGCAGCTGCACGAGGTCGAGGGTGTCGACGCCGAGGTTGCGCCGCGACCGGTCGACCCAGGCCCGCAGGTTCTCCGGCGTGTACTGCTCCGCCTCGAACGGATCGGCGCGGCGGCCGGCCTTGGTGGCCACGAACGGCCGGTCGGAGCGCGCGGCCAGCGCCTTGCGGATCCGCTCCTCGCTGCGCCCGTCGCCGTAGACGTCGGCGGTGTCGAGCAGGGTCACGCCGGCGTCGAGGGCGGCGTCGAGGACGTCGCCGGCGGTCTCCTCGTCGACGTCGCCCCAGTCACCGCCCAGCTGCCAGGTGCCCAGGCCGACGACGCTCACGTCGGCGCCGGTCCGCCCGAGGGGTCGGGTCTCCATCACGCACTCACCACTTCCTGGGATACCGCCGTCGTCAGCGCCTCGAACAGCTCACCCACGGGGACGGCGCGCTGCTCCCCCGTGCGCAGGTCCTTCAGCTGGCCGACGCCGTCGGCCAGGTCCCGCTCGCCGACGACGACGGCGTGCGACGCCCCCGACCGGTCGGCGGCCTTCATGGCGCCCTTGAGCCCGCGGTCGCCGTACACCGTGTCGGCGGACACGCCGGCCGCTCGCAGCTGCCCGACCAGCCGGACCGCCAGCCGCTTCGCCTCGGCGCCCAGGGGGACGACGAACGCCTGCACCCCGGCGGCCGCGGCGACGTCGAGCCCCTCGGCCTGCACCGCGAGCAGCGTCCGGTCCACGCCGACGGCGTACCCGATGCCCGACACGTCCGGACCGCCCAGCGCCGCCGACAGCCCGTCGTAGCGGCCGCCGCCGCCGATCGCCGACTGCGCGCCCAGGCCGGAGTGCACGAACTCGAACGTCGTCTTCGTGTAGTAGTCCAGGCCGCGCACCAGCCGGGGCGCCTCGGTCCACGTCACGCCGAGGTCGGTGAGGTGCTGGCGGACGGCGTCGTAGTGCGCCCTGGTGGAGTCCGACAGGTGGTCGACCATCAGCGGGGCGTCGTCGAGCTGGGCCTGCACCTCCGGCCGCTTGTCGTCGAGCACCCGCAGCGGGTTGATCGCCGCCCGGCGCCGGGTCTCCTCGTCGAGGTCGAGCTTCTCCAGGTGGGCCACGAGCAGCTCGCGGTACTGCGGCCGGCACGTGGCGTCACCGAGCGAGGTGAGCAGCAGCTCGAAGTCGGTGAGCCCGAGGTCGCGGAAGCCCTGCACGCCCAGCGCCACGACCTCGGCGTCCAGCGCGGGGTCGTCGACGCCGAGCGCCTCCATGTCGACCTGGGTGAAGTGCCGGTAGCGGCCGGCCTGGGGGCGCTCGTAGCGGAAGGCCGAGCCGACCGTCCACAGCTTCACCGGCAGCGAGCCGGAGTACAGGCGGTGCTCGATGAAGGCGCGCATGAGCCCGGCGGTGAGCTCCGGGCGCAGGGTGAGCGAGCGGCCGCCGCGGTCGTCGAAGGTGTACATCTCCTTCGTCACGACGTCGGTGGACTCCCCGACGCCGCGGGAGAACACCGCGGTCTCCTCGAACACCGGCGTCTCGACGTAGCCGTAGCCGGCCCGCCGCAGCGGCGCGGTGAGCGTCTCGCGGACGGCGAGGAAGCGCGCCGAGTCCGGCGGCAGGACGTCGAACGTGCCCTTCGGGGCGCTGAGGCCGCTCACAGACCCCGCCCCTTCGGCGCCGCCGCGCCGGCCTCGGCGAGGTAGGGGTTGGTGGCCCGTTCGCGGCCGATCGTCGTCGCCGGGCCGTGGCCGGGCAGCACCACCGTCTCGTCGTCGAGGGGCAGGACGACGTCGCGCAGGGAGGTGAGCATCGCCTCCCACGATCCCCCCGGCAGGTCCACCCGGCCGACCGACCCGGCGAAGAGCACGTCCCCGGCGAGCAGGCCCGGTGCCTCGCCCAGGTCGAGGGAGAACACGACCGAGCCCTGCGTGTGCCCGGGCGCGTGGCGCACGGTCAGCTCGACGCCGGCCAGCGACAGCACCGCGCCGTCGTCGAGCCGGCGGACCTCCGAGGGGTCGGGCAGGCGCACGCCGGTGATCAGCGGCGCGAGCGCCGGCCCGTGCCAGCGCGCGGGGTCCGACAGCATCCCGGAGTCGTCGGGGTGCAGGTAGGCAGGGATGTAGTAGCCCTCGCAGACCGGCAGCACGGAGAAGGTGTGGTCGAGGTGGCCGTGGGTGAGCACGACGGCGACCGGCTTGAGGCCGTCCTCGGCGAGCACCCGGGCCAGCGGCTCCACCGCGTCCATGCCCGGGTCGACGACGACGCACTCCTGGCCCGGCCCGGGAGCGACGGCGTAGCAGTTGGTGCCGAAGGCGCCGGCCGGGAAGGAGCGGATGAGCACCCGTGCAGGTTACGCGGGTGATCAGCGGCCCTCCGGTCCGGCAACCGGGCGTCCACAGGCGCGCCACCTACACTCGCGCATCGACCAGCGGGCTGACCGCGGAGCGCGGCCGGGAGCCGCGGCCCGGCCCCGCGGAACACGTCGTCCCGTCCGAGGAGTGCCCGACCCCGTGCCGACCAACAAGCAGCAGCGTCTCGCCGCCCAGCGCCGCCTGCAGCGCCAGCTCGAGAAGCGCGCCGAGCTCGCCCGCAAGCGTCGCCGCAACCTGCTCGTCGTCGTGACCGTCGTCGCCGTCGTGCTCGTGGCCGGGGCGGTGGCCCTCGTGGCCGGGCTCGGTGGGGACGACGACCCGAGCGCCCAGGCCGCCTCCAGCAGCACCTCGTCGGCCGCCGCGGAGGCCACCGCGGCACCGGCGGTCACCAACGCCGACGGCACGGTCACCTGCACCTACGCGCCCGACACCTCCGGCAACCCGAGCCTGACCGACGTCGGCACCCCGCCGGACCCGGCCTCCACGCCGGCCAGCGGCACCGTCGGGCTGCTGATGTCGACCGACCAGGGCGACATCCCGCTCACCCTCGACCGCGCGAAGGCCCCGTGCGCGGCCGCCAGCTTCGCCTACCTGGCCTCCGTGCAGTTCTTCGACGGCAGTCCCTGCCACCGCGAGGTCAACCAGCCGACCTTCGGCGTGCTGCAGTGCGGCGACCCGACCGGCTCCGGCTCCGGCGGCCCCAGCTACAAGTTCGCCGAGGAGGTCACGCCGGAGACGACCTACCCGCGCGGGACGATCGCCATGGCCAACAGCGGCACGCCCGGCTCCACCGGCAGCCAGTTCTTCCTGTGCTTCGTCGACACCCAGCTCCCGCCGGACTACACCGCCGTCGGCACCGTCGACGAGGCCGGCCTGGCGGTGCTCGACACCATCGCGGCGGCCGGCAACGACGGCTCCTTCGAGCCCAGCCCCGGTGGGGGCGCGCCCAACACCCCGGTGACCATCACCTCGATGACCGTCGTCGCGTGAGGCAGGCGCGGGCGGGCGCCGGCCTGGCCGGCGCCCTGCTGGCGCTCACCGCCTGCACGAGCACCGTGAGCGGCGCGGCGTCTCCGGTCCCCGGCGGGACCGGCGACGCCTCCGGCGGCGGGCACGCCGGCACCACGACGGCGGCCTGCGAGTGGGTGGCCGCCCGCTCGGGCAACCCCTACGCCGTGGAGGTCGCCCCGCCCGACGACGAGGTGCCCGCCGAGGGCACCGCGGCGCTGCGGATGACGACGAGCCTCGGCGAGCTGGTGCTCACCCTCGACCGGGCCGGCGCCCCGTGCGCCGCGGCGAGCATGGTCCACCTGGCCGGGCTCGGCTTCTTCGACGGCTCGGCCTGCCACCGCGAGGTCGACTCGGCGGGCCTGCAGGTGCTGCAGTGCGGCGACCCCACCGGCACCGGTGCCGGCGGGCCCACCTACGCCTTCCCCACGGAGGTCGACGGCAGCGAGACCTATCCCCGCGGCACGATCGCCATGGCCAACAGCGGGCAGGGCCTCGACGGCAGCCAGTTCTTCCTCGTCTGGGGCGACAGCGAGCTGCCGCCGGACTACACCGTCGTCGGCACCGTCGACGACGCCGGACTGGCGGTGCTCGACGTCGTCGCGGCCAACGGCAACGACGGGTCGCTGGACCCCTCGCCCGGCGGCGGCGCCCCCACGGTCCCGGTGACGGTCACCGCCATGACCCCGGTCGGATGACCGGGGACCCGACCGGGGACCCCTACGCCGGGTTCCCGCCCGGCTTCTTCGCCCGCGACGACGAGCGGCCCGACGCGGTGTTCTACGGCCCGCCGCGGCTGGTCACCCACATCGACGACGCCGCCGTCGCCGCTGTCGGTGACCTCTACGCCGAGCTCGGCATCGACGGGTCCGCGCCGGTCCCCCGCCGGGTCCTCGACCTCATGTCCTCGTGGATCTCGCACTTCCGCACCCCGCCCGCCGAGCTCGTGGTGCTCGGTATGAACGCGGCGGAACTGGACGCCAACGCCGCGGCCACCGAGCGGATGGTGCGGGACCTCAACGCCGACCCGGCGCTGCCGCTGCCCGACGCCGACGTCGACGCCGTCGTGTGCTGCGTGTCGATCGACTACCTGACCCGGCCGATCGAGGTGCTCGCCGAGGCCGGGCGGGTGCTGCGGCCGGGCGGGCCGCTGGCGATCACCTACTCGAACCGCTGTTTCCCGACCAAGGCCGTCCACGGCTGGCTGGCCACCACCGACGAGCAGCACGGCGCGGTGGTCGCCGAGCTGGTCCGGCGCACCGGGCTGTTCACCGAGCCGGACGTGTCGCTGCGCACCCGCCCCGGCCGCGGCGACCCGCTGTACGCCGTCGTCGCTCGCCGCACCTGAGGTCGGCGACGCGACCAGCCGTCCTCGGCCCCGTCCCGGGTCCCGCCACGGGCTCGCGGAGGGTGAGGAGGGGTCCTCCTAGGCGGTGACGCGCTCGACGTCGAAGACGCCGTCGACGTTGCGCACCGTCTGCAGCACCGCGCCCAGGTG
The DNA here is from genome assembly GCF_003182485.1 of Geodermatophilus normandii. NCBI lineage: Bacteria > Bacillati > Actinomycetota > Actinomycetes > Geodermatophilales > Geodermatophilaceae > Geodermatophilus > Geodermatophilus normandii. The sequence continues at coordinate 3,865,595 of NZ_QGTX01000001.1, forward strand.
CGCCGGGTCGGCCAGCTCGAAGGTGAACCGGCTGACGGCCACCCGGTCGCGGCTGGTCTGCACCGACGCCGAGAGGATGTTCACCCGCTCGTCGGCCAGCGCCTTGGTGACGTCGGAGAGCAGCCGGTGCCGGTCGAGCGCCTCGACCTGGATCGACACCAGGAACACCGAGCCGGGCTGGCTGGCCCACTCGACCTCGACCAGCCGCTCGCTCTTGCGGCGCAGGTCGGCGGCGTTGGTGCAGTCGGTGCGGTGCACGCTGACCCCGCCGCCGCGGGTCACGAAGCCCAGGACGTCGTCGCCGGGCACCGGGGTGCAGCACTTGGCGAGCTTGGCCCAGACGTCGCTCATCCCGTGGACGACGATGCCGGGGTCGCCGCTGGCCGTGCGCCGGTGCACCGGCCGGCGGGTGGGGATCGCGGTCTCGGCGATGTCCTCGGCCGCGCCCTCGGCGCCGCCGAGCGCGATGATCAGCTTCTCGACCACCGACGAGGCGGAGATCTGGTTCTCCCCCACCGCCGCGTACAGCGCGGTGACGTCGGCGTAGCGGAGGTCCTTGGCCAGCGTGACCAGCGCCTCGCCGCCCAGCAGCCGCTGCAGCGGGAGGCCGGACTTGCGCATGGCCCGGGTGAGGGCCTCCTTGCCGGCCTCGACGGCGTCGTCGCGGCGCTCCTTGGTGAACCACTGGCGGATCTTGGTCCGGGCGCGGGAGGAGCCGACGAAGGCCAGCCAGTCCTTGGAGGGGCCGGCCGTGGGCGAGCGGGAGGTGAAGATCTCGACAACGTCGCCGTTGGACAGCGTGCTGTCCAGGCTGACCAGCGTGCCGTTGACGCGGGCGCCGATGCAGCGGTGGCCGACCTCGGTGTGCACCGCGTAGGCGAAGTCCACCGGCGTCGCCCCGCCCGGCAGGCTCACCACGTCGCCCTTCGGCGTGAAGACGAAGACCTCCTGCGGACCGAGGTCGTAGCGCAGGGTCTCGAGGAACTCGCCGGGCTCCTGGGCCTCGCGCTGCCAGTCCAGCAGCTGGCGCAGCCACAGCATGTCGTCGGGCGAGCCGACCTTGGTGGCGCCGAACTCGCCGGGACCGGGCTTGCCGCCCTGCCGGGCCTTCTCCTTGTACTTCCAGTGCGCGGCGATGCCGTACTCGGCGGTGCGGTGCATGTCGTGCGTGCGGATCTGCAGCTCGACCGGCTTGCCCTGCGGCCCGATCACCGTCGTGTGCAGCGACTGGTACATGTTGAACTTCGGCATCGCCACGAAGTCCTTGAACCGCCCCGGTACCGGCTGCCAGTGCGCGTGCATGATGCCCAGCGCCGCGTAGCAGTCGCGCACGGTGTCGACCAGGATCCGGATGCCGACGAGGTCCCAGATGTCGGTGAAGTCCCGGCCGCGGACGATCATCTTCTGGTAGATCGAGTAGTAGTGCTTGGGCCGGCCGGTGACGACGGCCTCGATCTTGGCGGCCTTGAGCTGCTCGGTGACCGAGGTGGTGACCTCGGCGAGGTAGGTGTCGCGCGAGGGCGCCCGCTCGGCCACGAGGCGGACGATCTCGTCGTAGCGCTTCGGGTAGAGCGTGGCGAACGCGAGGTCCTCGAGCTCCCACTTGATCGTGTTCATGCCCAGCCGGTGGGCCAGCGGGGCGAGGATCTCCAGCGTCTCGCGCGCCTTCTTCTCCTGCTTCTCCGGCGGGAGGAAGCGCAGCGTGCGCATGTTGTGCAGCCGGTCGGCGAGCTTGATGACCAGCACCCGCGGGTCGCGGGCCATCGCGACGATCATCTTGCGGATCGTCTCGGCCTGCGCGGCGTCGCCCAGCTTGACCTTGTCGATCTTCGTGACGCCGTCGACGAGGTGGGCGACCTCCGGGCCGAAGTCGGCGCTGATCGCCTCGAGCGTCTTGCCCGTGTCCTCGACGGTGTCGTGCAGCAGCGCGGCCACCAGGGTGGTGGTGTCCATCCCGAGCCCGGCCAGGACGGTGGCGACGGCGAGCGGGTGGGTGATGTAGGGGTCGCCGCTCTTGCGCTTCTGGCTGGCGTGCGCGGCCTCGGCGACGTCGTAGGCCCGCTGCAGCAGCGCGAGGTCGGCCTTCGGGTGGCTCTGCCGGTGCAGGGCGGCCAGCGGCTCGAGGACCGGGCGGACCTCGCTGCGCGGGCCGGCGACGATGCGGCGGGCCAGCCGGTCGCGCACGCGGCGCGGGCGGGGGGCACCCTCCTCCGGCGGCTCGCTGCCGACGTCGTCGGGACGGCGGACCAGCGGGCGGGACGGCAGCGGCGTGCGCTCCTCCCCCGGCGCGGCCGTGTCCTCCTCCGGCCGCGCTGCAGCCACGCGGGTGGCGGGCGCGTCGGGGGCCACGGCGACTCCTGCACTGTTGCGGAGGGGCGACCCTCACCATGCTAGCCGCGCCCGCTCCGGGCGGACCCACGCCGGGCGGGAGAGCTCCCCCTCAGGTGGTCCAGAGGGTGTGCACGGCGTGCGGGGCGAGCCGCTGGCGCCCCCCGAGGGCGGCCAACTCGATGACCACCGACACCGCCGTCACCACCGCGCCGAGCTCCTCGACCAGGGCCACCGCGGCCGCCAGCGTCCCGCCGGTGGCGAGGACGTCGTCCACCAGGAGCACGCGCTGCCCGGGGCGCAGCGAGTCGGTGTGCATCTCGATGGTGGCGGTGCCGTACTCCAGCGCGTAGTCGGCGGCGATGCGCGCGCGGGGCAGCTTGCCGGCCTTGCGGACCGGGACGACGCCCACGCCGGCGTGCAGCGCGACCGCCGCGGCCAGCAGGAACCCGCGGGCCTCCACCCCCACGACGACGTCGAACCCGGGATCGCCGGACGGGCCGTCGTCGGCGTGCGCGACCGCCGCCGCGCGCGGGTCCTCCAGCGACGGCGCGGCCAGCCCCTCGACCATCCGGCGGAACGCCGGGCCGTCGGCGAACACCGGCGTCAGGTCGCGGAACACGACGCCGGGCTCCGGGAAGTCCGGGACGTCGACGGCCAGGCCGGCGATGACCTCGTCGAGGGGCGGCAGCGCCTCGGCGGTGCTCACCGGCGCTTCTTCCCCCCACCGGGCCGCTGCGGGCGGACACCCGGGCGCGGCGCGGCCGTGGCGCCCGCGGGCGGCCGGCGTCGGGACCGACGGTGGCCGGGGACTCCACCACGACGTCGGCCCGCGCGGGGCCCAGTGACCCGGGGTCCCGCTCGGCGAGGGCCACCCCGCCGCGCGCCGCCCCGCGGGCGCGGCGGGCGCTGGCGACCGGGCCGGCCGCGACACGGGCACCCTGGCGGGCCGCCGCCGACCGGCGGGCGAGCACCCGGCGGCGGAGAGCGACCTGCTCGGGCTCGCGTTCCTTGAGGTCGGCGACGATCGGCGTGGCCAGGAAGATCGACGAGTAGGCGCCCGCCGCGAGCCCGACGAACAGCACCAGCGCGAGGTCCTTGAGCGTGCCGACACCCAGCAGCCCGGCGCCGACGAACAGCAGGCCGGCCACCGGCAGCAGCGCGATGACCGAGGTGTTGATCGAGCGCATGAGGGTCTGGTTGACCGCCAGGTTGGCCGCCTCCCCCCAGGTCATCCGGGCGCCCGAGGACAGGCCGCGGGTGTTCTCGTCGACCTTGTCGAAGACCACGACGGTGTCGTAGAGCGAGAAGCCCAGGATGGTCAGCAGGCCGACCACCGTCGACGGCGTGACCTCGAAGCCGATCAGCGAGTAGACGCCGGCGGTCACGACGAGGTCGTGCACCAGCGCCGCGATGGCCCCGATCGCCATCTTCGGCTGGAACCGGATGGCCAGGAACAGCACGACGGCGACGAGGAACACCACGAGCGCGATCAGCGCCTGGTCGGTGATGTCCTGACCCCACTCGGCGCTCACCGACTCGGGGCTGACCTGGTTCGCCTCGACACCGGCGGCGCCGGCGACCGCCTCGACGACGGCCCGCTCGCCGTCGTTGTCCAGGCCGCCGGTGCGCAGCAGGATCTCGCCGCCGCCGACCACCTGGGCGGAGGCGACGTCGGCCCCGGCGTCGGTGGCGGCCTCGCGCACCTGCTCGAGCTGCTCGGCGGTACCGGGCAGCCGGAAGCTGTTGCCGCCGGCGAAGTCGATGCCGAAGTTGAACCCGCGGAACACCATCGAGGCGATGCAGATCAGCACGACCACCGCGGTGACCTTGTAGATCAGCCGGCTGCGGCCCACGACGTCGAGGCCGGCCTCGCCGTTGTAGAGCCGGTGCGCCAGCGAGGACCGCCCCTGCCGGCGTGGCGAGGCGCCCTCGGCCGGCAGGTTCGCGTCGGCGAGCGCGGTGTCGTCGGCGGCGGCGGCCGCGTCCTCGGCGGCGTCGGCGTCGAGGGCACGCGCCTCGTCGGCCTCGGTGCCCACCGGCACCGGGGTCCCGGCCTCGTGCTCGGTGCCGTCCTGACGGCCGGTCATGGCTGGCTCCTGTCCTGCGACGCGCGGGTGCCCGACCCGGCGCCGACCAGTTCGCGGTCGGCGGGCACGGAGGGCGCGGCCGAGCGGCGGGTCCGGTCGACCCGGCCCAGGCCGGAGAACCGGCTGGTGCCGAAGCTGCGGAACCGGGCGAGCACGGCCATCAGCGGGTGGGTGAAGAGGAAGACGACGACGAGGTCGAGAACGGTGGACAGGCCCAGGGTGAACGCGAAGCCCTTCACGTCGCCGATGGCCAGCCAGTACAGGATCGCCGCGGCGAGGAAGCTGACCGCGTCGGCCGACAGGATCGTGCGGCGGGCGCGGACCCAGGCCCGCGGCACCGCCGAGCGCAGCGTCCGGCCCTCGCGGATCTCGTCCTTGAGCCGTTCGAAGTAGACGACGAACGAGTCCGCCGTGATGCCGATCGACACGATGAACCCTGCGATGCCGGCGAGGCTCAGCGTGAAGCCGATCTCGCGGCCCAGCAGCACCAGGCTGGCGTAGACCACGACCGCCGACAGCAGCAGGCTGACGATCATCACCAGGCCGAGCAGCCGGTAGTAGAGCAGCGCGTAGACGAAGACCAGCGCGATGCCGATGGCGCCGGCGATGAGACCCGCCCGCAGCTGCTCGGCGCCGAGCTCGGTGGAGATCGACTGCGCGGTCGCCTGCTCGAAGGTCAACGGCAGCGCGCCGTAGCGCAGCTGGTTGGCCAGCTCCTCGGCGCCGGCCTGGTCGAACGAGCCGGTGATCGTCGTCTGGCCGTTGATGGCGCCCTGGATGGTGGGCGCGGAGACCACCCGGCCGTCGAGGGTGAAGGCGACGTTGCTGCCGACGTTGGCGGCGGTGTACTCCGCCCACGTCGTGCGGCCCTCGGAGTCGAAGTCCAGCAGGACGACCCACTCACCGGTGGTCTGCTGCGTGCCGGCGCTGGCGTCGGCGATCTGGGTGCCCTCGATGATCGTCGGGCCGAGCAGGTACTTGACCGAGCCGTCCTCGCTGCAGGCGGCGACGAAGTCGTCGGGACGGGCGACCTCGGTCGTGGTGTCCGCGGCGTCGCAGGTGAGCGTCGCGTACCGCGCGGCCGCCTCCTCCTGCGTCACGGCGGGCCGGTCGGTGTCCAGCGCCGGGTCGCTCACCGCGCCGTCGCTGGGGGTGGCCGCATCCGTCGCGGTCGCGCTCTCGGTGGCGGCGTCGGTGGGCGTGGCGGCGTCGGTGGGCGTGGCGGCGTCGGTGGTCGTGGCGGCGTCGGTCGGCGTGGCGGAGTCCGTGGGCGTCGCCCCGTCGGTCGGCGTCGCGCTGTCGGTGGCCTCCGCGGGCGCGGCCGGCTCGGGGCCGGTGACGACCGGACGGAACCGCAGCTGCGCGGTCTGGCCGAGCTCGCGCGCCTGGTCGCCGTCGTCACCGGGAACCGAGATGACGATGTTGGCGTCGCCCTCGGTGACCACCTCGGCCTCGGCGACGCCCAGGCCGTTGACCCGCTGCTCGATGATCTGGCGGGCCAGCTCGAGGTCCTCGGGTGCCGGCGCCTGCCCGTCGGGGGTGCGGGCGGTCAGCGTGACCGTCGTCCCGCCGCGCAGGTCCAGGCCGAGCTGGGGCGTGCGGTCGGTGCCGGTGAAGAAGATCAGGCCGTACATGACGGCGATGATCAGGACCAGCGCGCCGAAGTACCGGCGGGCGGGCAGGGCGCGGTTGGCCACGGGTCCTCCGTCAGAGGGTCTTGCCGGACGGGCCGTCACCGGGACGGTCGTCCCGGACGGAGGGCTCGTCCACGGTGGGGTCGACCACGGTCTCCCCCGTCACCACGGGGCCGGGCACCTCGCCGGCCGGCGGGCGCACCTGGATGACCGCCTGCCGCGCGTAGGTGACGACGACGCCGGGCGCGATCTCGACCTGGATGGTGGCCGGGTCGCTCAGTCCGGCCACCGTGCCGTACACGCCGCCGGCCATGGTGACCGGCACGCCGATCGCCAGCGCCGACTGCGTCTGGGTCTGCTGGCGCTTGCGCGCCCGCGCCGGCAGCACGATGAGCGCCACGAACGCCAGGGCGAGCAGGAGCAGGGGGAACAGTTCCACGACGGGAGTGCCTCTCTACCGCGCAGGCTGCACGCGGTCGGTGCGGCCCGGGTCGGGACCGCTCGGGTACGTCGGTCGTGGCGCGCGGACACCGGCCCACGCCGACACGGGATCCGCGCGGCCGGGACCGGTCGGCCCGGGAGGGGCCGAGTTGCGCGCCAGCGCCGATGAGTCTAGGCGTCGAAGAGCGGTTCCGACGACGCCCCCGGGTCACGCGGGACGGCTGTGACACCACCGAGGGGGATCCCGCCGCGCGGCACCGGGTGGCCGAGGTGCCGCCAGGCCGCCTCGGTGGCCACCCGCCCGCGCGGGGTGCGGGCGAGCAGGCCGGCGCGCACGAGGAAGGGCTCGCACACCTCCTCCACGGTGCTCGGCTCCTCCCCCACCGCGACGGCGAGCGTGGACACACCCACCGGCCCGCCGGAGAAGCGCACGACCAGGGCCTCGAGGACCGCCCGGTCCAGGCGGTCCAGTCCGAGGTCGTCGACGTCGTAGAGCGCGAGGGCGGCCCGGGCGACCGCGCGGGTCACCCGGCCGTCGGCCTCCACCTCGGCGTAGTCGCGGACCCGGCGCAGCAGCCGGTTGGCGATGCGCGGTGTCCCCCGCGAGCGGCCGGCGATCTCCGCCGAGCCGTCGTCGGTGAGCTCGACCCCGAGCAGCTCGGCGCTGCGCGCCAGGACCAGCTGCAGCTCGGCGGGCTCGTAGAACTCCATCTGCCCGACGAAGCCGAAGCGGTCGCGCAGCGGCCCGGTGAGCAGGCCGGCCCGGGTGGTCGCCCCGACGAGGGTGAACGGGCTGATCTCCAGCGGGATGGCGGTGGCACCGGGCCCCTTGCCGACGACGACGTCGACGCGGAAGTCCTCCATCGCCATGTACAGCAGTTCCTCGGCGGGCCGGGCGATGCGGTGGATCTCGTCGATGAACAGCACGTCGCCGGGACCGAGGTTGGACAGCATCGCCGCGAGGTCGCCGGAGCGCTCGATCGCCGGGCCGCTGGTGATCTTCACCGAGGTGCCGAGCTCCGAGCCGATGATGAGGGCGAGGCTCGTCTTGCCGAGCCCGGGCGGGCCGGACAGCAGCACGTGGTCCGGCGGCCGGCCCCGGCGCTTCGCGCCCTCGAGGACCAGCGCGAGCTGGCGGGCCACCTTGGGCTGGCCGATGAAGTCGTGCAGCGAGTGGGGCCGCAGCGCCGACTCGACGACCCGCTCCTCGTCCCCGGCCTGCGGCGAGACGCCGAAGTCCCGGCTGATGCCGGACTCCAGCTCCCCGGTCAGGGACCGGTCGAACGGGGCGCTCACGACCGGCCCAGCAGCTGCAGCGCCTGGCGCAGGAGCGCGGCGACGTCGACCCGGCCGGTACCGGCGAGCTGCTCGTCGGCGACCGGCGCCAGCGCGGCGAGCGCGGTGTCGGCCTCGCGGGTGGACCAGCCGAGCCCGACCAGCGCGGAGGACAGCTGGTCGCGCCAGGGCGCCACGGCGGTGATCGGCGCGGCGCCGGCGGCCGGCGGGCCGTCGAGCTGCGTGTCGGCGGTGGTGGTGCCCAGCCGGTCGCGCAGCTCGAGGATCAGCCGCTCGGCGCCCTTCTTGCCGATGCCGGGCACCTGCATGAGCGCCTTGACGTCGGCCATCGAGACCGCGCGCCGGACCTCCCGGGGCGGGTGGATGGCCAGCACCGCCTGCGCCAGCCGCGGGCCGACGCCGTTGGCGGTCTGCAGCAGCTCGAACAGCTGCCGCTCGTCGTCGTCGGCGAAGCCGTAGAGGGTCAGGGAGTCCTCGCGCACGACCAGGCTGGTGGCCAGGCGGGCGTCCTCCCCCACCGCGAGCCGGGCGATGGTGCCCGGGGTGCACTGCACCGCCAGGCCGATGCCGCCGACCTCGACGACCGCGCCGTCGGGCGAGACGGCCGCCACGCGGCCGCTGACCGAGGCGATCACCGCGACACCCCCTGCCAGCGCGGCAGCGTCCGCTGCACCACCGGCGCGCCGATGCCGCCGGCGATGGCGGCGACCCTCAGCCGCTGCTGCGCCGGGCCCCGCCACACGTGGCAGACGGCCAGCGCGAGGGCGTCGGCGGCGTCGGCCGGCTTGGGGGCCGACGCCAGGCCCAGCACCCGGGTGACCATGAGGGTGACCTGCTCCTTGTCCGCGCGGCCGTTGCCGGAGATGGCCGCCTTGACCTCGCTGGGCGTGTGCCAGGCGACCGGGCGGTCGGCCTGCGCCGCTGCCAGTGCCGCGACCCCGGCCGCCTGCGCGGTGCCGGTGGCGGTGCCCTTGTTGTTCTGGGTGAACACCCGCTCGATGGCCACGACGTCGGGCCGGTGCTCGCGCAGCAGCGCGGTCACCTGCGTGTGCAGCTCCAGCAGCCGCAGCTCCAGGTCCAGCTCCGCGGAGCTGCGGATCACGCCCACCCCGACGGCGGCCGGGCGCGCGCCGGGACGGCCGTCGACGACCCCCCAGCCGCACCGGGTCAGCCCCGGGTCGATGCCGAGCACCCGCATGCCCGCTCCCCCTCTCACCGAACGCGTGTTCGACGGTCACGGTAACCGTCCCCGACGACGGCGCGGGAACGCAACACGCCGCCCTCGGCTCAGCCCACACCGATGGCGATCAGCGGTCCGGCCGCGGGGTCCAGCCAGCGCAGCAGCGTCTGCAGGCGCCCGCGCTCGAGCGCGACGCAGCCCGCGGTCGGGGCGCCGTCGCTGACGTGCAGGAAGAACGCCGACCCGGCGCCCGGGATCCCGGCCGGGTTGTAGCCGATCACCACGGCGTGGTCGTAGACCGCGCCGGCCGCGAGCAGGTTCTCCCCGGCGCCCTCGTCGAACGGGCAGGTCCCGGGGGCGCAGCGGGCGTGCTGGTCGTACAGCGGGCTGGCGACGTCGGAGACCCACCAGTCCTGCTCGTCGACCTGCCGGTAGGGCAGCCCGCTGCCGGGGTCGGGCGCGCGGCCGAACGCCTCGGGGAGCGGGAAGGTGCCGGCCGGCGTGCGGGTGGCGCCCTCGCGGGCCGCCCCGACGCCGGACGCGCCGACCCGGGCCGGCCAGGGGCCGTGTACCACCGTCCAGCCGCCGGGGCCCAGCTCCCACCCGGTCAGCTCCGCCGTCGTGGCCCCGGACGAGGCGGCCACCACGGTGACGACCTGCGTCGAGCCGCCGGCCGCCACGTCCAGCGGCAGGGCCACGGCCCGCGGCCCCGGCCCGGGCTGCTCGGGGGCGGCCACGACCGGCTCGGGCACCGGCGCCGACGCCGGCGACGGCACCGGGTCGGCCGCCGGCCCGGGAGCGGGCACGGCGGTCGTCGGTGCGGCGGTCGCCCGGGGCACCTGGCCGACCGCGGGCCGCCGGCCGACGGGGTCGCCCTCGGCGGCCGGGACGCCCGCGACCACCGCGGCAGGGACCGTGGCCGCCGCCCCGGGGGTGGGCGGCGCGAGGACGCCCAGCACGCCGGCGGTCAGCAGCAGGGCGACGCCCGCGCGCGCCACGCGCGTCCACGCTCCGGCCACCCGCCCATGCTGGGACCTGGGGGCCGGATCGGGCCGCTACCGCCGGGGTGTCCGGGACCGGTGGGGCGCCCGTGGCGATCAGCCCACGTTGGCCATGACCTCGTCGGGGACGTCGTAGTTGGCGTAGACGTTCTGCACGTCGTCGCAGTCCTCGAGCGCGTCGATGAGGCGGAACACCTTCCCGGCGCCCTCCTCGTCGAGCTCGACGGTGACGCTGGGCACGAAGCCGGCCTCGGCCGAGTCGTAGTCGATGCCGGCGTCCTGCAGCGCGGTGCGGACGGCCACCAGGTCGCCGGGCTCGCAGACGACCTCGAAGGTGTCGCCGAGGTCGCGGACCTCCTCGGCACCGGCGTCGAGGACGGCCATGAGCACGGTGTCCTCGTCGACGCCGTCGGCCTGCGGCACGACGATGACGCCCTTGCGGGTGAACAGGTAGGACACCGAGCCGGGGTCGGCCATCGAGCCGCCGTTGCGGGTCATCGCGGTGCGCACCTCGGAGGCCGACCGGTTCTTGTTGTCGGTGAGGCACTCGATGAGCACCGCGACGCCGCCCGCGGCGTAGCCCTCGTAGGTGATGTTCAGGTACTCGACGCCGCCGGCCTCGGCGCCGGACCCGCGCTTGACCGCGCGGTCGATGTTGTCGTTGGGGACCGAGCTCTTCTTCGCCTTCTGGATGGCGTCGTAGAGCGTCGGGTTGCCCGCCGGGTCACCCCCACCGGTGCGCGCCGCGACCTCGACGTTCTTGATCAGCTTGGCGAACAGCTTGCCGCGCTTGGCGTCGATGGCGGCCTTCTTGTGCTTCGTGGTCGCCCACTTGGAATGGCCGCTCACAGTGCTCCTCCGGGTCGGGGGCGCCGGCACCGGCGCCACTGGGGACTGCCACCGCCCCGCCGACCGCGCACCGCACGATCCCCACGATCGGCTCGTGGGCCCGGGTGTCCCCGGTCAGCTCGGGGTGGAGCTGGTGGCCACGACGTCGCCCTGGCGCACCGCGACGATCCTACCGTCGGCCGGTTCGTGTCCGGCCCGCCCGAGACCGATCCGCTCAGGCGCGCGGGACCCCGGCCCCCAGCGGGACAGCGTCCAGGCCGTCCTCGACGTCGAAGAAGCGCGGCAGCGGGCGGTCGGCGTGCAGCCGCAGCAGGCGGGGCAGCCGGCGCTGACGCAGCAGCGCGGTGTCGCGGACGGCGTCGTTGTAGAAGCGCCGGGCCAGGCCCATGCGGGCGTCGGCCTCGGCCAGGTCGGCCAGCAGCGCCCGGGGCACCCCCGGCACGTCCCGGGGCAGCGCGCGGAGCTCCCGGCCGAGGGCGTTCTCCGCCAGCTCCCGGTCGCCGGCCGGCGTCTCGCGGGCCTCGTACGCGGCGGTCTTCAGCCGGCTCGCGCGGTCCTCACCCAGGGCGGCGCTGTACACCGACGCGAGGTCCTCGGCGAGCGCGGCGCGGTGCCGGAGCCGGTGGTCGAGCACCGCCCGGGCCCGCGCGACGCGGGCCTCCAGCCGGCGCAGCCGGGTGAGCGTCCAGGCGGTCCAGGCCGCGAGCAGGAGCACGGCGACGCCCACGACCAGCACCAGGGCGTCGGGCGTCACGACCGGTCACGCTAGCGCCGGACCCGCCGCAGCAGGGAGGGCAACACCCCGTCGGTGGCGCTGCTCGCCCCGGTCACCTGCGCCCACGACTCGTCGTCGCTGACGGTCACCTCACCGGCACCGGGCAGCACGACGGTCTCGTAGACGGCGAGCACGCGGCGGGCGACGACCTGCCAGTCGTAGCCGGCCGCCGCCGCGCGGCCGGCCGCCGACAGCGCCTCCCGGCGGGCGGGGTCGGCGAGCAGGTCCGACAGGGCCCGCGCCAGCGCCGCGCTGTCGCCGCGCCGCACGAGCACCCCGGCGGCGCCGTCGGCGAGGACCCGGGTGAAGGCGTCGAGGTCACTGGCCACGATCGGCGCGCCGGCGGCCATCGCCTCGATGAGGACCACGCCGAAGGACTCCCCCAGCAGGTTGGGGGCGCAGTAGACGTCCACCGACCGCAGGAAGGCGGCCTTGTCGGCCTCGGAGATCTCCCCCAGCAGCGCCACGTGCGCGCGCAGGTCCTCCCCCAGCCCCTCGCGCAGCGCGTCGGGGTCGCCCCGGCCGGCCACCAGCAGCCGGGCGCCGGGGTGCTCGCGCAGGACGGTGCGCATCGCCTCCAGCAGCACCGGCAGGCCCTTGCGCGGCTCGTCGAAGCGGCCGAGGAACCCGATGGTCGGCCCGTCGACGCCGCGCTGCACGCCGGGCAGCGTCGGCCCGTCGGCGAAGGCGTCCACGTGCACGCCGTTGGGGATGATCACCGCGTCGCCGCCGAGGTGCTCGACCTGCACGCGGCGGGCGAAGTCGGAGACGGCGATCCGGCCGGTGATCTTCTCCAGCCACGGCCGCACGACCGGCCCCCAGGCGGCCAGCCACTTCGACCGGACGGTGGCGGCGTGGAAGGTGGCCACGATCGGCCCGGTGGCGATCATGCAGACCAGCAGGCCGATCGACGGCGGCGCCGGGTCGTGCACGTGGACGACGTCGAAGTGCCCCTCGCGCAGCCAGCGGCGCACCCGGGAGGCCGAGACGGGCCCGAACTGCACGCTGGCCATCGACCCGTTGTAGGGGATCGGCACGGTCCGCCCGGCGAAGGTGACCCACCGGTCGGGGAGCGACTCCTCGCGCTCGGCGGGGGTCAGCACCTCGACGTGGTGGCCGAGCCCGCGCAGCGTGTCGGCGAGGTCGCGCACGTGGTACTGGACGCCCCCGGGGACGTCCCACTGGTACGGACAGACCAGCCCGACGCGCATCAGCGGCGCTCCCCGGCCGGTGGGTCCGGCGGCACGTCGGCCCAGATCCGGCCGGGCACGTGCCAGTCCTCGGGCTGCTCGGCGATGCCCGCGGCGAACGCGTCGGCCACCCCCTGCATCGCCGACCGCACGCGGTCGCGCAGCCGCGTCGCGCCGTCCAGCGGCACCTCGGGGCGGAAGTCGAGCTCCCAGCCCCGCGCGGTGAACCGGCACACCATGGGCAGGAGGGCCGCGCCGGTCTGGGCGGCCAGCAGCGCCGGGCCGCCGGGCATCGTGGCCGGACGCCCGAAGAACTCGACCGGCACGCCCCCGTCCCCGAGCGCCCGGTCGGCCAGCAGGCAGACCACGCCGCCGTCGTCGAGCCACTCGCGCAGCACCGTGGCGCTGGGCCGGCTGCCGCCGGTCAGCGGCACCACCCGCATGCCGAGCGTCTCGCGGAAGGCGACGAACCGCTCGTAGAGCGACTCCGGGCGCAGCCGCTCGGCGACGGTCAGGAAGGGGCCCCCGAGCCAGTCGACGAACCAGACCCCGGCGGCGTCCCAGTTGCCGCTGTGCGGCAGGGCCATGACCAGCGGCCGGCCCGCGTCCCGGGCGGCCGCCACGTGCTCGACGCCGCGGACGACGGTGTCCCCCACGACCCGTGCGGGGTCCAGCCGCGGCAGCCGGAAGGCCTCCTGCCAGTAGCGGGCGTAGGAGCGCAGCGCCCGGGCGGTGAGCTCGTCGAGCTGGTCCTCGGACAGCTTCCCGCCGGTGGCCACGCGCAGGTTCGCCCGCAGCTGGCGGGCACCGCGGCCCGCGCGGCCGGCGGCGTACCGGCCGGCGGCGTCGAAGGCGCCGCGGGCCACCGGCTCGGGCAGCCGCTGCACCGCCTGCCAGCCCGCCGCGTAGCCCAGGTCGGTGAGCCGGGGCAGGACCCGGGCCCGCAGACCGCTCACGGGGCCGGGGCCGACGGCGTCAGCGACCTGCCCGCGGCGCCGCGGCGCACGGCGACCACGCGCTGGGCGACGGTCACCGCGCCACCCACCACGAGCAGCCACAGGCCCACGTCGACGGCGTACGGGAGCCCCAGGCCGGTGAGACCGGTCCCGGCGAGCACGAGGATCAGCCGCTCGGTGCGCTCCACCAGCCCGACGTCGCAGGGGATCCCCACGCCCTCGGCGCGGGCCTTGATGTAGCTGGTCAGCACGCCGAGGACCAGGCCGACGAGGGCCAGCAGCGCCAGCAGGCGGTCGCCGCCGGCGCCGGTGTACCACCAGACCAGCGCCCCGAAGACGGCGGCGTCGACGGCGCGGTCGCAGGCCGAGTCGAGCACCGCGCCGAACGCCGAGCCACCGCCGCGGGCCCGCGCCAGGGCGCCGTCGAGCATGTCGAGCAGCACGAACACCGTGACGGCGAACGCGCCCCAGAACAGGACCCCGTGGGCGATGAGCGCCACGGCCGCGGCGATCGCGCCGACCGTGCCGGTGACGGTGATCGCGTCCGGCGTGACCCCGGCCCGCGCCAGCCGCGACACCACCGGTGCCCAGAACCGGCCGACGGCCGCCCGGGCGCCCGACCCCAGCACGGGTCAGTCCCCCGCCGGTGCCGGCCGGACGCCGCCCGGCCAGGCCGCGGCCAGCAGCGTGCGGGTCTCGGCCAGCACCTGCGGCAGCACCCGGGTCAGGCCGATGACCGGCATGAAGTTGGTGTCCCCGCCCCAGCGGGGCACCGCGTGCTGGTGCAGGTGGTCGGCGATGCCGGCACCGGCCACCGACCCCTGGTTCATGCCGATGTTGAAGCCGTGCGCTCCGGTCACCTGCCGCACCACCCGCATCGCCGTCTGCGTGAACGCGCCCAGCTCGGCGACCTCGGCATCGGTCAGGTCGGTGTAGTCGGGCACGTGTCGGTAGGGGACCACCATGAGGTGCCCGGCGTTGTAGGGGTAGAGGTTCAGCACCGCGAACACCGTCTCCCCGCGCGCCACCACCAGCCCGTCCTCGTCCGCCATCGCCGGGATCAGGCAGAACGGGCAGTCGTGCTCGCCGGTGGGCTTGCCGGAGCCGCGGATGTAGGCCATCCGGTAGGGCGTCCACAGGTGCTCGAAGACGGTGGCCGGGCCGCCGTCGTCGCTGGAGACGGGGACGGTGAAGCCCTCCGGGCCGACGGTCACGGCCGTTCCAGCGGCGCGTCGGCGGTGGGGTCGGGGTTGTGCCGGGCGGCCACCCAGGCGACGACGGCCTCGACGGCGTCGGCCACCGGCACGCCGTTGCGCTGGCTGCCGTCGCGGTAGCGGAAGGAGACCGCGCCCGCCTCGGCGTCGGTGGCCCCCGCGATGAGCACGAAGGGCACCTTCTGCTTGCTGGCGTTGCGGATCTTCTTCTGCATGCGGTCGTCGGAGTCGTCGACCTCGACCCGGATGCCGCGGGCGCGCAGCCGCAGGGCGACGTCGGTGAGGTAGCCGACCTGGTCGTCGGTCACCGGGATGCCGACCACCTGCACCGGCGCCAGCCAGGCGGGGAACGCGCCGGCGTAGTGCTCGGTGAGGACGGCGAAGAAGCGCTCGATCGAGCCGAACAGCGCGCGGTGCAGCATGACCGGCTGCTGCCGGGAGCCGTCGGCGGCGGTGTACTCCAGCCCGAAGCGCTCCGGCAGGTTGAAGTCGACCTGGATGGTCGACATCTGCCAGCTGCGGCCGATCGCGTCGCGAGCCTGCACGGAGATCTTCGGGCCGTAGAAGGCCGCGCCGCCCGGGTCGGGCACGAGCTCGAGGCCGGAGTCGAGCGCGGCCTGCCGCAGCGCCTCGGTGGCCACCTCCCAGCTCTCGTCGGACCCCACGGACTTCTCCGGGTTGCGGGTCGAGAGCTCCAGGTAGAAGTCGGACAGGCCGTAGTCGGCGAGCAGGCCGAGCACGAAGTCCAGCAGGCCGCGCAGCTCGCCGGCCATCTGCTCGGGGGTGCAGTAGATGTGCGCGTCGTCCTGGGTGAAGCCGCGCGCGCGGGTCAGCCCGTGGATGACCCCCGACTTCTCGTACCGGTAGACGGTGCCGAACTCGAACAGCCGCAGCGGCAGCTCCCGGTAGGACCGGCCGCGGGACCCGAACACCAGGTTGTGCATCGGGCAGTTCATCGGCTTGAGGTAGTAGTCCTGCCCCTGCCTGCGGACGGTGCCCTCGGCGTCGCGCTCCTCGTCGAGCTGCATGGGCGGGTACATGCCCTCGGCGTACCAGTCGAGGTGCCCGGAGATCTCGAAGAGGCGGCCCTTGGTGATGTGCGGGGTGTTGACGAAGGAGTACCCGGCCTCCTCGTGCCGCTGCCGGCTGTAGGCCTCCAGCTCCCGCCGGACGACGCCGCCCTTCGGGTGGAACACCGCCAGCCCCGAGCCGATCTCGTCGGGGAAGCTGAACAGGTCCAGCTCCGCGCCCAGCCGGCGGTGGTCGCGGCGCTCGGCCTCGGCCACCTGCTCCAGGTACGCCTTGTGCGCCTCGCGGCTCTCCCACGCGGTGCCGTACACGCGCTGCAGCTGCGGGTTCTTCTCGCTGCCCCGCCAGTAGGCGGCCGCCGAGCGGGTGAGGCTGAACGCCGGGATGGTGCTCGTGCGCGACAGGTGCGGACCGCGGCACAGGTCGGTCCACACGCGGTCGCCGGTGCGGGCGTCGAGGTTGTCGTACATGGTCAGCTGCGCGCCGCCCACCTCGACGTCGGCGCCCTCGGTGTCGCCGGCACCGCCCTTGAGGCCGATCAGCTCGAGCTTGTACGGCTCGTGGGCCAGCTCGGCGCGGGCGTCGTCGTCGCTGACCTCCCGGCGGGCGAAGCGCTGGCCGGCCCGCACGATCTGCTGCATGCGCTTCTCCAGCGCCTGCAGGTCCTCCGGGGTGAAGGGCTTCTCGGGGTCGAAGTCGTAGTAGAAGCCGTTCTCGACCGGCGGGCCGATGCCCAGGCGGGTGCCGGGGAAGAGGTCCTGCACGGCCTGGGCGAGCACGTGCGCGGTCGAGTGGCGGATGACCGCGCGGCCCTCGGGGCTGGCGGCCGGCACCGGCTCGACCTCGGCGTCGGCGCCGGGCACCCAGGCCAGGTCGCGCAGGTCGCCGGTGGCCACGTCGCGGACGACGACCGCGCCGTCGGGGCCCTTGAGCGCCACCCCGGCGTCCTTGAGCGCCTGCTCGGCCGTCGTCCCGGCCGGCACCCGGACGAGGGTGGTGGCAGCAGGACGGGGCGCGGCGGACACGGGGTCTCCTGGGGGTCGCGAGGTGCTCGGGAGGGCGTCCGCCGGGGCGGACGCGCACCGGCCAGCCTAACGAGCGCCCTCCCCCTGGCCGGGCACCCGACTACGCGGGGACGACCTCGTCGCCGACGGCGACCGTGCCCGGCTCGGCGACCTCGGCGTAGACGCCCAGGCAGTGCTTGGGCAGCCGGGTGACCTGCAGCACCGCCGAGCCCAGCCGCAGGCGCCGGCCCACCCAGGAGCGCTCGTCGTCGGCGGGCAGGTCGAGGACGAGGTTCGCGCGGGGGTCCTCGGCGCCGCAGCCGGCCGGGACGACCCCCGCGGCCGCCCGGTCCAGCGCCTGGCGGGACACCAGGTGCACCGCCGCGGCACCCTCGGGACGTCCCGTCAGCGGCTCCAGCCGCACCGCCTGCCCCAGGGCCGCGGTGACGGCGGCGGCGTCCAGGTCCGGGTGCCCGGTCGGGGTGACGCCGGCCAGGCCGGGGACGTCCCGGCCGCGCAGCACCCGCCCGGCCGGGTCGACGACGGCGAACGCACGGTCCCCGGCCAGTCCGGCCGGGCCGACGTCGGCCCGCTCGAGCGGGGTGCCGGCGCAGCCGCGCACGGGGTAGACCGAGATGCCGACGACGGTGCCCACGGCGTCACGCTACGACCGGCCGGGCGGCGGGTCAGGCGGCGAGGGCGCCGCGCCTGCGCAGCCGGCGGAGCTGGGACTCCAGGTAGGGCCGGGCCCTGCGCTGCCCGCCGCGGACGGCGATCGCGGCGGCCAGGTCGGCGAGGACCCGGGCCAGCCGCACCTCGTCGGCCGGCCAGCCGCGGCGCAGGCACTCCTCCAGCCACTCGACCGGCGCGGTGTGCCCCCGCTCACCGTTGCAGCGCCCGCAGGCGGCCACCTCGTTCTCCAGCCACGACGGGCCGCCCTTGACCCGCGGCACG
The DNA here is from genome assembly GCF_003182485.1 of Geodermatophilus normandii. Classification (NCBI taxonomy): domain Bacteria; kingdom Bacillati; phylum Actinomycetota; class Actinomycetes; order Geodermatophilales; family Geodermatophilaceae; genus Geodermatophilus; species Geodermatophilus normandii. Next base: position 3,883,536 of record NZ_QGTX01000001.1, read on the forward strand.
ACGTGCTCGGTGGTGGCGGCGACCTGCCCGGTGAGAGCGCGGCCGCACCAGATGCAGGTGGGGCCGTCCCGTTCCACGGCCGCCTCGAGGCGGGCGGCCCTGTCCAGTGCCATCGGTTCCATGGTGCGCCCGGACCGTGCCGCGCGCCTGAGGGATCGGCCACTCAGCCCCGGCGGCGCCGCCCGGCCACCCGCGGCCGGCGCGGGGCCACCGCCGCGGCGAGCGCGCTCTCCCGGCGGCGGACCGCCCGGCGGAAGCGCGCGCGGCCGGGGTGGACGCCCGGCGGGTACGCGTACCAGCCGAGGTCCTCCGACGGCGGGTCCGGCGCCGCCTCGTCCTCGCGCATCCGGTGCCGCAGGCGGGCGAGGACGGCCTCGGCGACGTGGTCGTGGTCGAGCACCCGCCGCGGGTCGGTGACCCCCTCGGCCTCCAGCGCCTCGCCGTACCACCGCTGCCAGCCGTGCCCGAACGCCCGCTCCGCGAGGTCGGTGACGACGGCGTACGCGGCGTCGACCCGCACGTCCGCCTCGAGGGCGAGATCGAGCTCGACGACCGCACGCAGCGTGTACGGGCCCGGCCCGGGCCACTGGCCGCCGTCGGGGAGGGTGGGCGGGTGCTGGTCGGTCACCGGCGCATCGTGGCAGTCGGCGGGTCACTCACCGATGAGAAACGGGATCGGCCAGTGTCTGACCCCACGAGACCGACCGACCGGCCGACAGCGGCCGACCGACCTCGCGAGGAGACAGACATGGGCGTCATCCGGGTGCACGAGTTCACCACCGTCGACGGCGTCGTCGACGCACCGATGTGGACGGTGGACTACGGCTTCCCCGACGACCTGGCGACGTCCATCGGCGCGCTGACCGCGCCGGCCACGGGCATCCTGCTGGGGCGCACCACCTTCGAGATGTTCGCCCCGGCGTGGTCGACGCGGACCGAGGAGGAGGACCCGGGCGCGCCGTTCTTCAACGACACGACCAAGTACGTCGTCTCCTCCACCCTGACCGACGCCGAGGGCGTGTGGCGGAACTCGACGGCCCTCGGCGGCTACGACGCCGACCGCATCCGCGAGCTCAAGGCCGACCACGACCTCTACGTCAGCGGCAGCGCCACCCTCGTCCGCGGGCTCGTCGACGACGGCCTGGTCGACGAGCTGCACCTCTACGTCTACCCGGTGGCCGTCGGCTCGGGCATCCGGCTGTTCCCGGAGGGCCGGCCGCAGACCAAGCTGTCCCTGGTCGGCGTCGAGGCGCTGAGCAACGGCGTGGCGCACCTGACCTACGGCCCCGCCGCCTGACGACGGCAGCCCCCTCACGGCAGCCCCCTCACAACAGAGGCCCGGGTCCCCTCGCGGGACCCGGGCCTCTCGCGCGGGGTGGGCCCGTCGACGACTCCCGGGCCCGGCGCAGGTCACGGCCGCATGGCCGGGTTCGTCACTCGATGACGACCTCGCTCGACGGCGGAGCCGGAGCCGCCGGACCCGACGCGCCGCCGCACGTCGTGCGGTCCGCGCGCGAGCGGCCGGCCGCCGAGGAGGTCGTCCACGCCCGCCACCGGACCCGCTGGGCCGCGCCACGACCCCGGACACCAGGAAGGGCCAGGCTCCCCCGTCTCCGGGGTGACCTGGCCCTTCCCGCGGTGGGCGATACTGGGTTCGAACCAGTGACCTCTTCGGTGTGAACGAAGCGCTCTACCACTGAGCCAATCGCCCGCTGCGCCGTCCATGATGCCAGACGGTCACCGCCACAGCGGCACCCACCCCGGCACCCAGTCCGGCACGCCCATCACGTGCAGCACGACCACCAGGACGCCGTAGACGAAGGCCGCCGTCAGCGCGGCGATGCCCAGCCGCACCCAGACCGGCTGGCGGCCGAGCCAGTCGGTCCATGCCTTGACGTTGCGCTTGGTGTACTCCAGCAGCCGCTCGGCCCAGGTGAACTCGCTGGCGAGCACGAACAGGCCGGCGATGACGGTGAGCCAGCCGGGGCCGGGCAGCGGGATGGTGACCAGGCCGACGGCCACGATCAGCCCGCCGATGATGCCCACGCAGACGCGGTAGGCGTGGTCGAGCGAGCGGCGGGCGCCCAGGCGGCGGCGCCAGCCGGTGTCGGCGATGCGCTCGCGCAGGCTGTGGTGGCCGTCGCTCGCGTACTGCTCCCGCCGCTCCTCCGCGGTCGGTCGTGCCCGCCGCTCCCGCGGGAGCGGGGGCACCGTGTCCTGTCCGCTCAGCTGGTCACCTGCCCGCTCGCCACCACGTCCGTCGGTTCCGACGGCATCTGACGACCGGGCTCGATGCTGATCGCGTACCCCACGTAACCGTCCAGCCCGGTCGAGGCGGAGCCTACGGTCCGGAGGTCCGTTTGTGGGGAGACGACGTCGAAGGTGCCGAGCGCCACGGGCGAGTCGTCGACCATCCCCCACACCACGTACACGCTGTCGCTGTCGTCGTTGACCTGCAGCCCGTGGGTGACGACCTCCAGCTGCGCCTCGCGGGCGACGACGGTGGCCACCTGCTCACCGTCGCCGTCGCGGTAGACGGGCGCGATCGTCGCCCGGCCCGGCTGCAGCACCGAGTCGAGGACCTGGGCCTGCTCGGCGGCGGCCGCCTGCGCGTCGTCGCGGGCGGAGCTGAGCACGACGTTCCAGGTGCCCAGCGCCAGGATCGCGGCCACGGCGGCGGCGACGAGGGCGTTGGGCAGCACCCGCCGCCACGCGGTGGGCGCGGGCGGGACGGGCGCCGCGGCCGGCGGCTCGTATCCCGGGAAGCCCGTCGCCGCGGGGGCGTCGGTGCGGCGGCGCCCGCCGGACGCGGCGGTGGCGCCGGACGGCCGGGCAGGGGGGACGTCGGCCGGGAGGTCGGCGCCGGCCGGGGGCGGCAGCTGCTCGGTCTGCTCGACGGCGGCACGCAGCCGGTCGCGCAGCCCCTCGCTCGGCTCGGCCTGCGGCAGGTCGCCGGCCAGCGCGGACATCACCTCGGAGGTCTCGGCGACGGTCCGGGCGCAGCGGGGGCAGCTGGGCAGATGGGCGCCGAAGAGCGTCTCGTCCTCCGGCTCGAGCGCGTGCAGCGCCCAGCCGACGGCGAGCTCGTCGTAGGGCTCGTGATCGTCGTCGCGCGGGTTCACCGGGCTCCTCCGTCGACCGCGGCGGGGCCGCTGAGCGCGCCGCCGGCGGTGCCTCCGGCCACGGCACCGAGCTCCTCCTTGAGCCGGCGCATCCCGGCGAGCATGCGGGTCTTGACCGTGCCGAGCGGCGCGCGGGTCAGGGCGGCGACCTCGCGCTGGGTGTAGCCGCCGTAGTAGGCCAGGGTCAGCGCCTCGCGCTGGGCGTCGGGCAGCGTGCCGAGCGCGGCGCGCACCCGCTCGGCCACCAGCCGGGTCCAGGCGTCGTCCTCGACGTCACGGGCGCTCGTGGGCGCGCTGAGGGCGAGGTCGTCCTCGGCGCGGGCCTGGCGGCGGCGGTGGGACTCCTCGCGGCGGACGGCGTCCACGGCCTTGTGGTGCACCATCGCCATCAGCCAGGAGGCGAAGCTGCCGCGGCCACCGTCGTAGGCGTGCGGATCGCGCCAGACGGTGAGGAAGACGTCCTGGACGACGTCCTCGGCGAGGGTGTCGTCGGCGAGGATCCGGCGGGCCAGCGCGAAGGCGGGCCGCCGGAAGCGGTCGTAGAGGTCGTCGACGGCACCCCGCTCGCCGGCGCGCACGCGGGCGACCAGGTCCGCGTCGCCGGGGTCGCCCTCCGGACGTCGTGCCGGACGCGTCACGGCTCCCATCGTCACACGTACCGTTCGCCACAGGGAGGCGTCACGGTTCACCACGCCGGGTAGTGCCTCCCCTCGAGGGAGCCGGACAGGTCGAGACGACGTCCACCGGCGGCCCTCGTCCGCACGGGCGACACGCCCGGAGACCGGTCGGCGCAACATCCGGCCGTTCCGGTCGTTCTACCGATCATGGAACGAGGCGACATGGCACACCGCTCCTCCCCCGGGTACACCGTCCCCACGACGCTGTACCTGGTCGGCCCGACCTCCTGGACCGAGGTGCCCGCCGTCCTCTCCTACGCGGTGTCCGACCCGTTCGCGGTGCGGATCGGCTTCGGCGACGCCGACGAGCCCGTCGACGACGGCATCACCTGGTTGCTGGGCCGCGAGCTGCTCGCCGCGGGGCTCGAGCGGCCGGCCGGCGACGGCGACGTGCGGGTCTGGCCGGCCCGCACCAGTGGCGACGTCCTCTACCTGCACCTGCGCGCACCCTCGGGCGAGGCGCTCTTCGAGCTGTCCCGCGCCACCGTCGCCGCCTTCCTGCAGCGGACCGAGGAGCTCGTGCCCTCCGGGCAGGAGACGGCGGCCCTCGACGTCGACGACGCGCTGGCCGCACTCCTCTCCGGCGGCGGCGCCGACCCCGGGACGCGCTGACCCCGCGGGGGGACCCCCCGTGAAAGCCCCTGTGGTGGTCGGGTATCGTTCTCCCTGCACGACAGCGACACGGCAGGACAGCAGCACAGCAACGCGGACGTGGCTCAGTTGGTAGAGCATCACCTTGCCAAGGTGAGGGTCGCGGGTTCGAATCCCGTCGTCCGCTCGGGACCTCGGGCGCTGGTCGCGAGACCGGCGCCCGTGTGTGCGGTGGAGTGGCCGAGAGGCGAGGCAACGGCCTGCAAAGCCGTCTACACGGGTTCAAATCCCGTCTCCACCTCGCCTCCTCGCCGAGCGCGGTGGAGCGGGCCGGTCGACTGACCGGACTCGGGCGATTGGCTCAGTGGTAGAGCGCTACCTTGACACGGTAGAGGTCACTGGTTCGAACCCAGTATCGCCCACCGGCACGCAGAGCCCCGGACCCCCGCGGTCCGGGGCTCTCGTCGTCCTGCGGAGACGTCGCCCCTCACGCCGCCGGGGGCGGATCGTCACCAGGGTGGGTCGGGGTCCCGCTCACCGGCCTCCTCCTGCCGGCGCTCGCGCGACAGGACCGAGCCGGGAGACCCGGACCGAGCCGGAGGACCCTCCGGACACCGTTGACGAGCCGCCGGTGGCGTCGCACGATCTGCCGCCACGCGAGTGCCGCGCCCACTGCTCGGCCGTGGCTCCCACGGATGACACCTCCCGGCACCAACTGGACACGGTAGGAGGTGTGCTGCACGTTGGCGGCCCTCAACTTGTACGGCTGCATACCGCGGAGGAAGTCGATCTGGGCTGCTCCCGCCTTCGCTGCACGGACCCTGCTCTGACTCTCGAGGTAGGTGCCCACCCCGAAGGGCGCGACGTCGGCGTGGTAGGAGGCGTAGTAGGTGGCCACCGTCGAGGGAGCGACCAGGTCGAGTTGATAGGCGACGAGGCGGCCGTCGACGCGGACGCCTGACAACCACCGCGACGACGAGGGTGCCGCGGACAGGAAGTCCCGGAGCAGCGCGCCGGAAGGACCCCTCCAGGGATGGGTGCGACGCTTCGCCTGGGGATGGCCGGCGTCGACCGCGGCGCACTCGTCAGCCAGCGAGAGCACCTCGGCTCGCGTGGGCACCCGCGAGAGCAGGTCGGCGAGCACCTCGACCTCGCCCAGCGACTCGAGCAGTCGCAGGGTCCGATGACCGTGACGGCGCATGCTCCTCGTCTTGGGCGGTACGGGTACGCCTCTCTCGACCTGGAAGACCTCCTGCATGCTCTCCGACTGCCGCCGGCAGTGGACGCTCAGCCCCCGCCGGCGCCCCCAGTCCTGCAGGAGAGGGAGGACCGGGTCCGCGTCGGAGACCTGTTCGAGGTCCAGGAGGCTCCCCGGCACCACCGCACGTGCGGCGTCGAGCAGCGCGTCGAGGATCCGTGGCTGGTCCTGCGGTGAGTCGGGATCCACGAGGATCGTGCCGTAGTCGCTGGGACCTGCGCCGAGGAAGGACAGGATCGACAGGCCACACCGGCGCCGGACGGTGAGGGCGAGCAGGCCGACGAGGTCACCCTCGTCTCGAGCTGTGATCACCAGCGGCCACCCCCGCCCCGTGTGCCGGTGAGCCGACCAGGCCCAGGCCGGTGTGGCGAACACCGCCCCCGCACGGGCGGCCAGCCCCTCCCACTCGCGCGTGAGGAGGGTCCACTCCCCCGTGGGGCCGTCGGCGGGTGCGAGGACCTCCACCTTCAACGGAGAGCGAGGACGCCCACTGTCGGCTCGAGCGCTCGTCGCGGTCATGCGTGGACGTCACCGCCACCCGGACGCTGGGCCCGTCTCGCCACGTGCGTGTCCCAGAACCGGTCCACCTGGGCGGCGAGGTCCTCGGGGGTGCCGCTGTTGTCCAGGACGACGTCGGCCACGGCCCGCCGCTGCGAGTCGGTGGCCTGCGCGGCGATGCGGGCCCGGGCGTCCTGCTCGGACAGCCCGCGCAGCCCGAGGCGGGCCACCCGGGTCTCCAGGTCGGCCTCGACGACCAGCACGAGGTCGTGCGCGCCGGCCTGCCCGGTCTCCACCAGCAGCGGCACGTCCTGCACGACGACGGCGTCGTCCGGCGCCGCGCCGATGACCTCCTGTGCCCGGGCCCGCACCAGCGGGTGGACGATGCCGTCCAGCCGCGCCCGCGCGTCGGGGTCGGCGAAGACGATCCCCGCCAGCGCCGGGCGGTCCAGCGCTCCTTCGGCGGTCAGCACACCGGGGCCGAACACCTCGACGACGGCCGCCAGCCCCGGGGTGCCCGGCTCGACCACCTCCCGGGCGATCCGGTCGGCGTCGACCACCAGCGCTCCACGGGCGGCCAGCAGCGCCGCCACCGTGCTCTTCCCCGACCCGATCCCGCCGGTCAACCCGATGCGCAGCACGTACGGACGGTAACGAGCGCGCGGGCGGCGGTCACAGAGGGGTAACACCTGCCCGTCGAACACGGCGCGTCGCTCCAGTCACACCCGTCACTCCTCTTAACGTCCGCCTCGTCGGTTCCCCACGGAGGGGGACGCAGCCGAGAGAGGCAGGCACTGACGATGTCGCAGTCCCGTACCGCCGTCGCGACGGTCCCCGCCGGTTCCTCCGCAGCGGGGCGGCACCGGGTGGAGCGTGCCGGCGGCATCCGGGTGGCCGACCTGCCTGCCGTCCGGGAGCGTCGCGCGCTGCAGGCCGCCGCGCCCGCGCGCCGCAGCTTCCTGCGCTGGCTGCTCGACGCCGCCCCGGCCGGCCGGCACACCTGGCAGGCGCTCGCTGCCGCCGGTGGCCGCCCGCGCTCGGCGTTCGCGATCATCCTGAGCCTCTGAGCGGGGCCCCGCGGGGCCACCACAGACCGGGTGCCCGCCCGGACGGGGACGGCGGGCGGGCACCCCTGCTCCCGTGCCTCCGGCCGGGTGCACGCACGACAGAGGCCCAGGACCTCGCGGGTCCTGGGCCTCTGTCGTCGATCAGACCGTCAGCCGACGGTCAGCGGGTCACTCCCCGCCGGCGAGCTTCGCGCGCAGCGCGGCGAGCGCCTCGTCGCTGGCCAGCGTGCCGCCCGTGGCGGCCTCGGGGCCGGCCTCGGCACCGGAGGTGTAGTTGCCCCCGGCAGCAGCCTCGGCGTCGGCCTCGCGGGCCGCGGCGATCTGCTTGCGGTGCGCCTCGAAGCGGGCCTGGGCCTCGGCGTACTGCCGCTCCCAGGTCTCGCGGGCCTCCTCGTAACCCTCGAGCCACTCGCCGGTGTCGGGGTCGAAGCCCTCGGGGTAGATGTAGTTGCCCTGCTCGTCGTAGGACGCGGCCATGCCGTAGGCGGCGGGGTCGAACTGCTCCTCGTCGCCGATGACGCCCTCGTTGGCCTGCTTGAGCGACAGCGAGATGCGGCGCCGGTCGAGGTCGATGTCGATGACCTTGACGAGGATCTCGTCGCCGACCTGCACGACCTGCTCCGGGATCTCCACGTGGCGCTCGGCCAGCTCGGAGATGTGGACCAGGCCCTCGATGCCCTCGTCGACCCGGACGAACGCACCGAAGGGCACCAGCTTGGTGACCTTGCCCGGCACGACCTGGCCGATCTGGTGGGTGCGGGCGAACTGACGCCACGGGTCCTCCTGCGTCGCCTTCAGCGACAGGGAGACCCGCTCGCGGTCGAGGTCGACGTCGAGGACCTCGACGGTGACCTCCTGGCCCACCTCGACGACCTCGGAGGGGTGGTCGATGTGCTTCCAGGACAGCTCGGAGACGTGCACGAGGCCGTCCACGCCGCCAAGGTCGACGAACGCGCCGAAGTTGACGATCGAGGAGACGACGCCGGTGCGCACCTGGCCGCGGGCGAGCTTGTTGAGGAACTCGCTGCGGACCTCGGACTGCGTCTGCTCCAGCCACTGCCGGCGGGAGAGGACGACGTTGTTGCGGTTCTTGTCGAGCTCGATGATCTTCGCCTCGAGCTCGCGGCCCACGTAGGGCTGCAGGTCGCGGACGCGGCGCATCTCGACCAGCGAGGCGGGGAGGAACCCGCGCAGGCCGATGTCGAGGATGAGACCGCCCTTGACGACCTCGATGACGGTGCCGGTGACGACCTCGTCGGCTTCCTTCTTGGCCTCGATCGTGCCCCAGGCGCGCTCGTACTGGGCGCGCTTCTTGGACAGGATCAGCCGGCCCTCCTTGTCCTCCTTCTGGAGGACGAGGGCTTCCACCTCGTCGCCGACCTTGACGACCTCGTTGGGGTCGACGTCGTGCTTGATGGACAGCTCACGCGAGGGGATGACGCCCTCGGTCTTGTAGCCGATGTCCAGCAGCACCTCGTCCCGGTCGACCTTGACGATGACGCCTTCGACGATGTCGCCGTCGTTGAAGTACTTGATCGTCTGGTCGATCGCGGCGAGGAAGTCCTCGGCGGTGCCGATGTCGTTCACCGCGATCTGGGGGGTGCTGTCAGGACGGACCTGGGTGGAGGTCATGTGGTCGAGTGCTCCGGACGGGGGGTGCGTAGGGACGGGGGTACCGCGGCCGGGTGACCGCGGGAGCGGGGAGAGCCGGCGCGCGCCGATCCCCTGCGGGGACAGCACTGACAGACCTCTGGCGCACCCCCCATGGTACGGACGCGCGCGCACCCGGGTCCACCTGGGTGGGCGACCTCTGCCGGGCCCGCACGGCGTGTCACGCTGGGCGTGTCATGACCCCGCTGCCCGAGCTCCCCCTCGGCCCCGACGGCTACCCCGCCGCCGGTGGCGTCGAGCGCCGGCCGGCCGGGTCGGCGGAGTCCGCCCGCGCCAACCGCGGCTGGTGGGACGCCGCCGCACCGGCCTACCTCGCCGAGCACGGCGAGGACCTGGGCGACGTCGACTTCCTGTGGTGCCCGGAGGGGCTGCGCGAGGCCGACGCCTCCCTGCTCGGCGACGTCGCCGGCCGCCGGGTGCTCGAGGTCGGCTGCGGATCGGCGCCGTGCGCGCGGTGGCTGCGCCGGGCCGGTGCCGACGTCGTGGCGCTGGACCTCTCCGGCGGGATGCTGGCCCGGGCCGCGGAGCTCAACCGGTCCACCGGCGTCGCGGTCCCGCTGCTGCAGGCCGACGTCGGCGCGCTGCCGCTGGCCGACGCGTCCGTCGACGTCGTGTGCTCGGCGTTCGGCGGGCTGCCGTTCGTGGCCGACGTCGAGGGGGCGCTGGCGGAGGTGGCGCGGGTGCTGCGCCCGGGTGGGCGGTTCGCCGCGTCGGTCAACCACCCGTTCCGCTGGCCGCTGCCGGACTCCCCCGACCCCGGGGACCTGCGGGTCGTCTCGTCCTACTTCGACCGGCGGCCGTACGTGGAGACCGACGGCGAGGGGCGGACGGTCTACGTCGAGCACCACCGCACGGTCGGCGACTGGGTGCGGGCCGTCGTCGGCGCGGGCCTCGTCCTCGACGACCTGGTCGAGCCGGAGTGGACGCCGGGCCGGACGCAGGAGTGGGGCCAGTGGTCCCCCGCCCGCGGCGCGCTGGTCCCCGGGACGCTGGTCCTGGTCGCGCACCGACCCTCGACCTCGACCTGACGGTCAGTGCGCGGCGGCGTCCCAGCTGGCGCCCAGGCCGACGGACACCTCGAGCGGCACCGACAGCTGGGCGGCGCCGGCCATCTCGCGGCGGACGACGGTCTCCAGCGCCTCCCGCTCCCCCGGCGCCACCTCGAACACGAGCTCGTCGTGCACCTGCAGGAGCATCCGCGAGCGCAGCCCCTCGGCGGTGATCGCCCGCTCGACGCCGAGCATGGCGACCTTGATGACGTCGGCCGCCGAGCCCTGGATCGGGGCGTTGAGCGCCATCCGCTCGGCCATCTGCCGCCGCTGCCCGTTGTCGCTGGTCAGGTCGGGCAGGTAGCGGCGGCGGCCCAGCGTCGTCTCGGTGTAGCCGGTCTGCCGGGCGTCGTCGACGACGCCGTCGAGGTACTCGCGGATCCCGCCGAAGCGCTCGAAGTAGGCGTGCATCTGCTCGCGCGCCTCCTCGGTGGAGATGCGCAGCTGCGCCGCGAGGCCGTAGGCCGACAGCCCGTACGCCAGGCCGTAGCTCATCGCCTTGATCCGGCGCCGCATCTCCGGGTCCACCTGGTCGATGGGGATGTCGTAGGCGCGCGAGGCGACGAAGGAGTGCAGGTCCTCGCCGGAGGTGAACGCCTCGATCAGGCCGGCGTCCTCGGACAGGTGCGCCATGATCCGCATCTCGATCTGGCTGTAGTCCGCCGTCATCAGCGACTCGAACCCGGGGCCGACGACGAACGCCTGCCGGATGCGGCGGCCCTCGGCGGTGCGGATCGGGATGTTCTGCAGGTTCGGGTCGATCGAGGACAGCCGGCCGGTGGCGGCGATCGTCTGCTGGAACGTCGTGTGGATGCGGCCGGCGTCGTCGACCATCGGGATCAGCCCGTCGATGACCGTGCGCAGCCGGGTGACGTCGCGGTGGCGCAGCAGGTGCTCGAGGAAGGGGTGCCCGGTCGAGGCCAGCAGGCCGGTCAGCGCCTCGGCGTCGGTGGTGTACCCGCTCTTGATCTTCTTGGTCTTGGGCAGGCCCAGCTCGTCGAAGAGCACCGCCTGCAGCTGCTTGGGCGAGCCGAGGTTGATCTCCTTGCCGATGACGGCGTAGGCCTCGGCGGCCGCGGCGGCCACGCCCTCGGCGAACTCCCGCTGCAGCTCGTGCAGCAGGTCGGTGTCGACGGCGATGCCGGTGCGCTCCATGCCGGCGAGCACGCGCGTGAGCGGCAGCTCGATCTCGCCGAGTAGGTGGTCGCCGCCGCGCTGGCCGAGCACCTGCTCCAGCGCGTCGGAGAGGTCGTTGACCGCGACGGCCTTGAGGACGTCGGCGTGCGCGGCCTCGGCGGCGAGGTCGGCCTCGCTCGGCCCCAGCCCGTCGAGGGTCATCTGCCCCTCGGGCTCCGCGGCGTCCCGGAGCTCGCGCTTGAGGTAGCGCACCGAGAGGTCGCCGAGGTCGAAGGACCGCTGCCCCGGCGTCGCCAGGTAGGCCGCCAGCGCGGTGTCGCTGACCAGTCCCTGCAGGTCCCAGCCGCGCGCCCAGACCGCGAGCAGCGGGCCCTTGACGTCGTGGGCGACCTTCTCGGTGGCCGGGTCGGCGAGCCAGGCGGCCAGCGCCTGCTCGTCGGCGACGTCGAGGTCCGGGCCGAGGTCGACGAAGACGGAGTGGTCGTCGGCGGCGGCCAGCGCCAGCCCGGTCAGCTCTCCGGTGCCCCGGCCCCAGGTGCCGCGGAAGACCAGGCCGGTCCGGCCGGTGCGGGCGTGCGCGTCGAGCCACGCGGACAGCCCGCCGGCGGGGACGTCGTCGGCGGTGACGTCGAAGCCGCCCTCGACCTCGGGCTCGGCGCTGGTCAGCGTGGCGAACAGCCGGTCGCGCAGGACGCGGAACTGCAGGTTGTCGAAGAGGGTGTGCACCTCGTTGCGGTCCCACGCGCGGACGGCGAGGTCCTGCGGGCCCAGCTCGAGGGCGACGGACCGGTCGAGCTCGGTGAGCCGCCGGTTCTGCAGCACCGAGGACAGGTGCTCGCGCAGCTTCTCCCCGACCTTGCCCTTGACGGTGTCCACCCGGTCGACCAGCTCGTCGAGGGAGCCGTACTCGCGGACCCACTTGGCCGCGGTCTTCTCCCCCACGCTCGGGATGCTGGGGAGGTTGTCGCTCGGGTCGCCCCGCAGCGCGGCGAAGTCGGGGTACTGCCGCGGCGTCAGGCCGTACTTCGCCTCGACCTCCTCCGGTGTGAACCGGGTCAGGTCGGAGACGCCCTTGCGCGGGTACAGCACGGTCACGTGCTCGTCCACGAGCTGCAGGGCGTCGCGGTCGCCGGTGCAGATGAGCACGTCCATGCCCTGCTCGACGGCCTGCACGGTGAGCGTGGCGATGACGTCGTCGGCCTCGTAGCCCGGCGCGGTGATCACCGGGACGTGCAGCGCGGCGAGCACCTCCTGGATGAGGCTGACCTGCCCGCGGAAGTCGGTGGGGCTCTCGCTGCGGTTGGCCTTGTACTCGGCGTAGATCTCGCTGCGGAAGGTCTGCCGGCCCACGTCGAAGGCCACGGCCAGGTGGGTGGGCTGCTCGTCGCGCAGCACGTTGATCAGCATCGACGTGAAGCCGTAGACGGCGTTGGTCGGCTGTCCCGTCGTCGTGGAGAAGTTCTCCACCGGGAGCGCGAAGAAGGCCCGGTAGGCCAGGGAGTGCCCGTCGAGCAGCAGCAGCCGCGGGCGCGTGGCCGGGCTGGTGGGGGCGGCGGACTCGGGAGTGGTGACCGGAGCGGACATCGCCGCCGATCCTAGGTCCGGGGGACGACCGTCCGAGGTCCGGCAGGCGAGGGCGCCGCGGCGCTGGCTACCGTGCCGGGCGTGACCTCCGCTCCCCCGGACTGGCTGCCCCCGAGCGCGGCGAGCCCGCTCGACGACAAGCTGGGCATCACGATCGTCGACTACGACCCGCAACGGCTCGTGGCGACGATGCCGGTGGAGGGCAACCAGCAGCCCTTCGGCCTCCTGCACGGCGGGGCGACCTGCTCGCTGGTGGAGACGATCGGCTCGTGGGCGGCGATGCTCAACGCCGGACCGGGCAGGAAGGCCGTGGGCGTGGAGCTCAACGCCAGCTACCTGCGTGCGGCCACGTCCGGCACGGTCACCGCCGTCTGCACGCCCGCGCGCACCGGGCGCACCCTGTCGACGTTCCTCGTCGAGGTCACCGACGACCGCGGGCGCACGACCGCCACGGCCCGTCTGACCTGCGCGATCCTCCCCGCCTAGCGAAAGGACCTGCTGCCCCCCACCGCTCGCACGCTCGCGGCGGGCCCCTGCAGCGAGGCCGGACCACCGGAACCCCACCGCTCGCACGCTCGCGGCGGGGCCCTGCAGCGAGGCCGGACTACCGGATGCCCACCGCGGGCAGGACCGGCGGCACCGGGCGCCGGCGGGTCAGCGGGCGGCGGGGCACCGGGACGCCGCCGCGCTGCCAGGCGGCCAGCGACCGCACGAGGGTCTCGCGCGGCACGATCCGGCGGGTCGTCAGCGGCGCGAAGCCCATCCGCGCGAAGAACCGCTGGCGCTCGGCCTCGTGCCCGCCGACCGCCGCGACGACGTGCTCGGCGCCGACCTCCCCGGCGTAGGAGGCCGAGGCCGCGAGCAGCGCGGCGCCGGTCCCGCGACGGCGGTGCTCGCGGTGCACGACGAGGTTGTCCACGGTGACCTGCGGGACGCCGAGCACCGCGGAGAGCGGGTCCAGGCCCAGCACGGCCAGGCCGACGACGACCTCCCCCGCGCTCGACGCCGTCGCCGCGTTGGCGCCGGGCAGGACGGCGAGCACGACGCGGTGCGCGGGGTCGGCCAGCAGCCGGCGGAAACCCGCCGCGGCGGCCGCACCCGGCGTCTGACCGGTGAGGACGCCCTCCGCGTGCGCCTCGGCACGGTGCTGGCGCACCAGCGTGAGGACGGCGGACAGGTCGTCGGGTCGCGCCGTGCGCGTGACGACGCGGGACCGCTGGCCGGTACCTGACACGGGAGCCCTCCCCTGGGACGGTGCCGCAGAGCCTGCACCCCGCGCACCCGGCCGCCACGCCGACGCGCCGGTCCTGGGACGGGAGTGATCACTCCGACGGGTGGGTCGGCGCGTCGCTCTTCGGTCACAGTGCGGCGACGAGGGAACGGGGACGCAACACGCCTGGGTTACCGTCACGCCTCCACTGCCACGACCAGGGAGGTTGTGTGAGGCACCCGTCAGCCACTGCGGGGCGACCCGAGCCGCTCCGGAGCGCGATCCGCCCGGGCCCCGGGGCCGCCCTCCGCGGGGTGCTGCTGCGGCTCGTCCTCGTCCTCGTCGCCGCCACCGGGCTCGCCCTGCTCGTCCCCGGCGTCGCGAGCGCCGAGGGGGAGACGATCGTCGGCACGCTGCAGACCAGCCGCAGCGGCCCGATCGAGGGCATCGAGGTCACGGTGGCCACCGCCGACGGCGACGAGGTCGACAGCGTCGAGACCGACGAGGACGGGAAGTTCGCCGTCGAGGTCCCCGGTGCCGGCCAGTACACCGTCAGCATCGACGCCGACTCGCTCCCCGAGGGCGTCGTCATCACCGGCGAGGACAGCCGCACCGTCACCGTCGACCCGGGCCGCCGCCAGCCGGTGCAGTTCGGCCTCAACGACGGCACCCAGGGCGCGGGCAGCGGCAACATCGAGGCCATCCAGCTGTTCGTCGACGGCCTGCGCTTCGGTCTGCTGATCGCGATCTCCGCCGTCGGCCTGTCGCTGATCTTCGGCACCACCGGCCTCACCAACTTCGCCCACGGCGAGCTGGTCACCATCGGCGCCCTGTTCGCCTGGTGGGTCAACACCGGCCTGGGGGTCCCGATCATCCCCGCCGCGATCATCGCCATGATCGGCGGCGCGGCGTTCGGCGCGCTCAACGAACTGGGCCTGTGGCGGCCGCTGCGCCGCCGCGGCACCGGCCTGGTCGCGGCACTGGTCGTCTCGATCGGCCTGTCGCTGCTGCTGCGCTACCTGATCCAGATCGTCTACGGCGGGTTCTCCAACCCCTACTCGGGCCTGGGCACCTCGCGCGCGGTCGACTACGGCGTGTTCCGGCTGACCAACCAGGCACTGATCTCGATCGTCATCTCGGTCGTCGTCCTGGTGCTCGTGGCGGTCATGCTGCAGCGCACCAAGATCGGCAAGGCCATGCGGGCGGTGTCGGACAACCGCGACCTCGCCGCCTCCTCGGGCATCAACGTCAACCGCGTCATCCTCGTCGTCTGGATGATGGGCGGCGCCCTGGCCGCGCTCGGTGGCGTCCTGCTCGGCCTGTCCGACCAGGTCCGCTGGGACATGGGCTTCCAGCTGCTGCTGCTCATGTTCGCCGGGGTCACCCTCGGTGGCCTGGGCACCGCCTACGGCGCGCTCGTCGGCAGCGTCATCGTCGGCGTGTTCGTGCAGATGTCGACGCTGGTCATCCCGAACGACGTCAAGTACGTCGGCGGGCTGCTGCTCCTCATCGTCATCCTCGTCATCCGGCCCCAGGGGATCCTGGGCAGCCGCGCACGGATCGGCTGACCCATGGGCGACCTCCTCAACGCGCTCGCCGTCGCCGGCAAGTCGGCGCTCGGCTTCCAGGCGGTGTTCTTCGCACTGCTGGCCATCGGCCTGAACGTGCACTTCGGGTACACCGGCCTGCTCAACTTCGGCCAGATCGCCTTCGCCATGCTCGGTGGCTTCGGCATCGCCATCTCGGTGACCCAGTGGGGCTGGAACTTCTGGGTCGGGGTCGTCGTCGGCATCGTCGCGGCCGTCGTCCTCGCCCTGCTGCTCGGCCTGCCGACGCTGCGGCTGCGGGCGGACTACCTGGCGATCGCGACCATCGCGACGGCGGAGGGGCTACGACTGCTCTTCCGGTCGGTGTCGGCCAGCCCGGTCACCGGTGGCACCCGCGGCCTGGCCGCCTTCAACGGCTCGTTCATCTCGCTGGCGCCGTGGGACACCAGCCGGCGCTACGCCGTCCTCGGCACCCGCTGGAGCGGCGGCGAGCTGTGGGTCGCGCTGGTGGGCTGGTTGCTCGTGGCCCTGCTGTGTCTGCTGGTGTGGCTGCTCATGCGCAGCCCCTGGGGCCGCGTCCTCAAGGCGATCCGCGAGGACGAGGACGCCGTGCGCGCGCTGGGCAAGAACGTCTACCTCTACAAGATGCAGGCGCTCGTGCTGGGCGGCGTGATGGGCGCCCTCGGTGGCATGGTGTACGTGGTGGCCACCGGCGCGGCGAACCCCGACCAGTTCCAGAACGCCAACACCTTCCTGGCCTACACCGTGCTCATCCTGGGCGGTGCCGCACGGGTGCTCGGCCCGGTCATCGGCGCGGTCATCCTGCTGTTCGTGGTCCAGTTCGCCGACACGGGGCTGCGGGCACTCATCGGCAACGGCGTCATCCCGGAGGGACTGCTCTCGGCCACCGACGTGGCGCAGATCCGGTTCGTCCTGGTGGGGCTGGGCCTGATGCTGCTGCTCGTCTTCCGCCCGCAGGGCATCTTCGGCGACCGACGAGAGGTGATGCTCGATGCCCGCTGAGAACCAGCCCACGGGCGCCCACGCGGCGTCCCTCGACAAGGGCGCGCAGACCGCCGGCACGGGCACCCGCCCCGGCGGCGGCGCTCCGCAGCGACTGGCGCAGGCCGCGCTGCGGGACCTCCCCTGGGAGGTCGGCGTCGCCAAGCCCGACCCGGCGATCGTCGTCGAGAACGTCACCCGCACCTTCGGTGGCCTCACCGCGGTGTCGGTGGACCACCTCGAGGTGCAGCGCGGCGGGATCACCGGCCTGATCGGGCCCAACGGCGCCGGCAAGACGACGCTGTTCAACCTGCTCACCGGCTTCGACCAGCCCAACACCGGCACCTGGAGCTTCAACGGCAAGCCGCTGGGCAAGCTGGCGCCGCACCAGGTGGCCCGCCTCGGCGTCGTCCGGACCTTCCAGCTCACCAAGGCGCTGTCCCGGCTCACCGTCCTGCAGAACATGCTGCTGGGCGCGCAGGGCCAGCGCGGCGAGAGCTTCCTGCGGGCGCTGGTGCCGGGCACCTGGCGCGGCCAGGAGAGGGAGAACACCGACAAGGCGATGGACCTGCTGCGGCGGTTCAAGCTCGACGCCAAGAAGGACGAGTTCGCCGGCACCCTCTCCGGCGGCCAGCGCAAGCTGCTGGAGATGGCCCGGGCGCTCATGAGCGACCCGCAGGTGGTCATGCTCGACGAGCCGATGGCCGGGGTGAACCCGGCGCTGACGCAGAGCCTGCTCGGGCACGTCAAGGACCTCCGCGAGGAGGGCATGACGGTGATCTTCGTCGAGCACGACATGGACGTCGTCCGCGACATCAGCGACTGGGTGGTCGTCATGGCGGCCGGCCGCGTCATCGCGGAGGGTCCGCCGGAGTCCATCAGCCAGAACCAGGCCGTCGTCGACGCCTACCTCGGCGCGCACCACGACGCGCCGCTGACCGTCGAGGAGGAGGACCAGGTCCTCGCCCAGGCGGAGGCGGCGATCGCGCAGGAGGAGCACGGCGGCGGCGAGGTGCTGGGGAGCGACAGCACGACCGGGAGGACCGAGCGATGAGCGAGCCGCTGTTCGAGGTCGACGAGTCCGGCGAGGACGTCACCCGCGCCGCCGAGGCCTCCTCCGGCACCGCGGCGCTCTCGCCGGCGGAGAAGGCCGCCACCCGCGAGGAGCACCTGCGCCTGGCCGAGGGGGCGCTGGTGCGCGCCGACGACCTGGTCGCCGGCTACGTCCCGGGCGTGAACATCCTGCGGGGGTGTGACTTCTACCTGCAGGAGGGCGAGCTCGTCGGCATCATCGGCCCGAACGGGGCCGGCAAGTCGACGCTGCTCAAGACGCTGTTCGGGTTGATCCCGGTGCGCTCGGGCTCGGTGCGGCTGCGCGGTGAGGACATCACCTCCGCGCCCGCCCACCGGCTGGTGTCCCTGGGCGTCGGCTACGTCCCGCAGAACAACAACGTGTTCCCCTCGCTCACCATCGAGGAGAACATGCAGATGGGCGTCTACCTGCGGTCGAAGACCTTCAAGGAGCGCTTCGACTACGTCGTCGACCTGTTCCCGCTGCTCGGTGAGCGGCGCAAGGGCAAGGCCGGCTCGCTGTCCGGCGGTGAGCGGCAGATGGTCGCGATGGGCCGGGCGCTGATGATGGACCCGTCGGTGCTCCTGCTCGACGAGCCGTCGGCCGGCCTCTCGCCGGCGTACCAGGACGAGGTGTTCATCCGCTGCCGGCGGATCAACGCCACCGGTGTCTCGATCATCATGGTCGAGCAGAACGCGCGTCGCTGCCTGCAGATCTGCGACCGCGGCTACGTGCTCGACCAGGGCCGCAACGCCTACACCGACACCGGCCGGTCGCTCATGACCGACCCGAAGGTGATCGAGTTGTACCTGGGGACCCTCGCCAAGGCGCAGTGACCACCTGAGCACCACCGGCCGAGGCCGGCGTCCCCACGGGGCGCCGGCCTCCGTCGTTCCCGGGCGTCCCCACGGGGGCCGGCGGTACGTGCGGAGCCGGTCCGGCTCCTGCGGTGTCGCGGGTGTCCCCGCGGCGCTGCAGCACCGCAGGAGCGAGGGGGACACCGCAGGAGCGAGACCGACCCCGCGGGAGCGGCCGGCGGATGAGCGGCCGGACCGGGACCGACGACAGCGGCCCGGCACCCCGCGAGGGGTACCGGGCCGCTGCCGGAGGGGACGTTGCAGGCGCCGTGTCACCACGGCGCCTCGGCACTCAGCGCTGCGGGCCGATGCCGTTCTCGTTCAGGCCCTGGATGATCCGCGAGGACTCCTCGAACCCGATGACGACGATGCCGTCGGGGTTGAGGTCCACCATCTGCTGGACCTCGGAGTCGAAGTTCGCGGCGTTCGGGTCGTAGGTGATGCTCACGACCTGGTCCTCGGCCAGACCACCGGCGAGCAGGTTCTCGACGGTGTTCTCGGCAAGCCCGGTGCCGTAGGGGTCGTTGCGGGCGAGGATGCCGACGGTGTTGTTGCCGTCCTCGGCGAGCAGGTCGGCCAGGGCGCGGGCCTGCAGGACGTCCGGCGGGGCGGTGCGGAAGTACAGACCGTTGTCGTTGTAGGTCGTGAACTGGTCCGACGTGTTGGCCGGGCTGATCTGCATGACACCGGCACCGGTGATGCGGTCGATCACGTTGAGGCTCACGCCCGAGGACGCTGCACCGACGATCGCGTTGACGCCGGCCTGCAGCAGGCGGTCGACGGTCTGCGTCGCGGTGTCGGTCGTGGCGTCGCCCGAGTCACCCTCCTCGAGGCGGACGTCCTGACCGAGGACGCCACCGGCGGCGTTGATCTCCTGGACCGCCAGCTTGGCGCCGGCGACCTCCGGGGGGCCGAGGAAGGCGAGGTCACCGGTCAGCGGCAGCAGCGTGCCGATGACGAGCGGCTCGGGGCTGGTGGTGCCGGGGGCCGCGGGGGCCGGACCCTCGTCGGTGGTGGCGTTGGCCTCGTCGCCCGCGAGGACGAACTGGGTCAGCGAGTCGTCGATCGTGTTGTCGTCGCCGAACTGCTGGATGCCGAAGCTCGCGGCGGCCGGCTCACCGGCGTCCACGAAGGCCAGCGGGCCGCTGACGCCGTCGTAGTCGGGGTTGCCCCCGGCGTTGACGATGTCGAGGCAGGCCTGCAGTGCGTCACACTTCTCGCCGCCGGTGGTGACGCCGTTGACGTAGGCCTTGAAGACGTTGGCGTCGTTGGTACCGGCCAGCTGCGCGGCCAGCGCGGTGATCACGACGGCGTCGTAGGTCTCACCGGCGTAGTTGAACGTGTTCCCCAGGTTCGGGTCGACCGCCAGCAGCCGCTCGGTGAAGTCACCGGCCAGCTCGGTGAGCGGCAGCGTGCCCTTCATGCCGGCCAGGGCACCCTGCTCCTCGAAGTCCTCCCCGAGGGTGGAGCCCATGTTGCCGTCGGTGCCGTAGATGTTGACCTGCTTCTCGCCGCCACCCGCGGCGGCGTCGCCGCCCGAGCCGCTGCCGCTGTCGTCGCCGCCACCGCAGGCGGTGAGGGCGACGAGCGCGGCGGAGGTGACGGCGATGCTGCGGGCGTAGGTACGCGTGCGCATCCAGCAACTCCCAGTTGTCGTACGTCGGTCCGGCGGGCTCCGGGCGTGCCGGGGCCCCGTCAGTCCGCAGAACGTAACTGCTGGGTCCGGGGATGGATGCGGGTCGTGGGAGACCGTGATGGGGTCGTGACCTGGCCTGTTCCGCCTGGGTTACGCGTTCCCCCGGGAGGGTGCACCCTCCGCAGGAGCCCCGTCCGAGGCCAGGATCCTCTCCGCGAGGGCCTTCATCGACGTCCGGTCGTTCATGGCGGTGCGCTGGATCCAGCGGAACGCCTCGGCCTCGGTCATCCCCTGCTCGGCCATGAGCCGGCCCTTGGCCTTCTCGACCACCTTGCGGGCCTCGAGGCGCTCCTCGAGCGTCCGGACCTCGCCGTCGAGGGCGGCCATCTCGGTGAAGCGCGCGCGGGCGACCTCGATCGCCGGCACGAGGTCGTTCTTGCTGAACGGCTTGACCAGGTAGGCCATGGCGCCGGCGTCGCGGGCCCGCTCGACCAGCTCGCGCTGGCTGAAGGCGGTGAGCACGATGACCGGGGCGATGCGGGCGGAGGCGATCTGCTCGGCGGCGGCCAGCCCGTCGAGGACCGGCATCTGGATGTCGAGGATGACCAGGTCGGGCGTCAGCTCGCGCGCGCGGTCGACGGCGGCCTGCCCGTCCCCCGCCTCGGCGACGACGACGTACCCCTCCTCCTCCAGCATCTCCTTGAGGTCGAGGCGGATCAGTGCCTCGTCCTCGGCGATGAGGACCCGGGTCGGCTCGCTGCTCACGCGCAGGAGCCTAGCGACGACGGCTGGGAGTGGCTGCCCGGCTACGCTGGCCGGGCCGTGACCTCGGTCGCGGCGGGCCCCCGTACCCCAATCGGCAGAGGGAGCGGATTCAAAACCCGCGCAGTGTGCGTTCGAGTCGCACCGGGGGCACCGTGTTCTTGGTCGTCCTACCGGACGACACCGCGACCAGGTGCCGTCCCGGCCTGCACTGAGCCGTCACCGGCCCTCGTCGCGGAGGCCTCCGGCCCCCACTCCTCGGACCGCCTCGCAGGGCGGCTCACCGGGTCGTCGTCCCGAGTGGCCGCGTCGGCACCCGGTCGCCACCGCATACGGTGATCGGCGTGAGCGAGCCCGTGCCCCACATGACACCCGAGCAGTTCCGGCAGCACGGTCACGAGGTGGTCGACTGGATCGCCGACTACTGGTCGCGCATCGAGTCCTTCCCCGTCCGCTCGCGGGTCTCCCCCGGCGACGTCCGCGCCGCGCTGCCGCCGTCGGCGCCCGAGCGGGGCGAGCCCTTCTCGGCCGTCCTCGCCGACCTCGAGCGGGTCGTGCTGCCGGGCGTCACCCACTGGCAGCACCCGGGGTTCCTCGCCTACTTCCCCGCCAACACCTCCGGCCCGTCGGTGCTCGGCGACCTCCTCTCGGCCGGCCTCGGCGTCCAGGGCATGTCCTGGGTGACCAGCCCGGCGGCCACCGAGCTCGAGCAGCACGTCATGGACTGGCTGGCCGAGCTGCTCGGGCTGCCGGCGGCCTTCCGCTCCACCGGGACCGGCGGCGGGGTCGTGCAGGACTCGAGCTCCGGGGCCAACCTGGTCGCGCTGCTGGCGGCCCTGCACCGGGCCAGCGGCGGGGCCACCGTCCGGCACGGGGTGCTGCCGGAGGAGTACACGGTCTACGTCTCCTCGGAGACGCACTCCTCGATGGAGAAGGCCGTGCGGATCGCCGGGCTCGGCACCGACGCCGTCCGGATCGTCGAGGTCGACGGCGACCTCGCCATGCGCCCCGCCGCGCTGGCGGCCCGGCTGGAGCGCGACACCGCCCGCGGGTACCGGCCGGTGCTCGTCTGCGCCACGGTCGGGACGACGTCGACCACGGCGATCGACCCGCTCGCCGAGATCGGGCCGATCTGCCAGAGGTACGGCGCCTGGCTGCACGTGGACGCCGCCTACGCCGGCGTCAGCGCCGTCGCCCCGGAGCTGCGGGCCCTGCAGGCCGGCGTCGAGGAGGCCGACAGCTACACCACCGACGCGCACAAGTGGCTGCTCACCGGGTTCGACGCGACGTTGTTCTGGGTGGCCGACCGCGCGGCGCTGACCGGGGCGCTGGCGATCCTGCCCGAGTACCTGCGCAACGCCGCGACCGACGCCGGATCCGTCGTCGACTACCGGGACTGGCAGGTCGAGCTCGGCCGCCGCTTCCGCGCGCTGAAGCTGTGGGCGGTGGTGCGCTGGTACGGCGCCGAGGGGCTGCGCGCGCACGTCCGCTCCGGGGTCGCGCTGGCACAGGAGCTCGCCGGCTGGGCCGCCGCCGACGACCGCTTCGACGTCGCCACGCCGCACCCGCTGTCGCTGGTGTGCCTGAAGCCCCGGTGGCCGGCCGACGTGGACGCCGACGTCGCCACCATGACCCTGCTCGAGCGGCTCAACGACGGCGGCGAGGTCTACCTCACCCACACCGCCGTGGGCGGCTCGGTGGTCCTGCGGGTGGCCGTCGGCGCGCCGACGACGACCCGGGTGCACGTCGAGCGGGCCTGGGCGCTGCTGTGCGAGGGCCACGACTGGCTGGCGGCCGACTTCGCCGAGCAGGCCGCCGAGCGGGCGCGGGCCGAGGCCGAGCGCAAGGACGCCGAGCGCCGGGCGGCCGAGGAGGAGGCCGCGCGCCGCCACGCCCGCGAGCAGGAGGCCGCCGGCGCCGGGACCGACCCGGAGGCGGTGGCGGCTACTCCCCCAGTGACCGGATGAGCCCCTCCTGGGCCACCGTGGCCACGTGCCGGCCGTCGGCGGTCCAGATGCTGCCGAAGCACAGCGCGCGGCCCTCGGAGGCGGCCGGGCTGTCGGTCTCGTAGAGGAACCACTCGTCGGCGCGGACCGGCGCGTGGAACCAGATGGCGTGGTCGAGGCTGGCACCGACGTAGCGCCCGCCCCACCCGCCGCCGACCCGTGCCAGACCGGCCGACAGCAGCGTCAGGTCGCTGACGAAGGTGAGCGCCGCGGCGTGCACGCCGGCGTCGTCGGGGAGCCTCCCGGCCACCCGGAACCACGCGTGCGACTGGGTGTGCGGCGGGGACTTCGGATCGGGGGCGAAGGGGTTCACCAGCGGCCGCTGCTCCACCGCCCGGCTGATCTCCAGGGCCGGGGCGGCCAGCTCGCCGTACCCCGCGGCGTGGTCGGCCAGTGTGCGCAGCTCGTCGGGGCCGGGCACCTCCGGCATCGGCCGGGCGTGGGTGACGACGGCCGGCTCGCCGGCGTGGAAGTCCGCCGTCAGCGCGAAGACGGCGACGTCCTCACCGCGGCGCTGCTGGCAGGCGATGACCCGGCGGGTGGAGAAGGACCGGCCGTCGCGGATCCGCTCGACGGTGTAGCGCAGCTCCTCGTTCGGGTCGCCGGGCCGCAGGAAGTACGAGTGCAGCGAGTGCACGCCGCGGCCGCCGGGCACCGTGCGCGCCGCCGCCATGAGCGCCTGCCCGGCCACCTGGCCGCCGAAGATGCGCTGCAGCCTGGTGGTGGGGGTCTGCCCGACGAAGACGCCCGGCGAGCGCTCCTCGAGGTCCAGGACACCCATCAGCGCGGCGGCCTGGGTCTCCCCCGCGGTCACGAGTCCGTGCCGACTTCGTGCACCCGGATGAGGTTCGTCGAGCCGACCGTGTTCGGCGGGCTGCCGGCGACGACGACGACGCGGTCGCCGACCTTGAGCCGGCCGATCGACAGCAGCGAGAAGTCCACCTGCTCGACCATGTCGTCGGTGTGCTCCACCGAGGGCACGAGGAAGGTCTCCACGCCCCACGACAGCGCCAGCAGGCTGCGCACCCGGCCGTCGACGGTGAAGGCCAGCAGCGGCTGGCGGGGGTGCAGCGCGGCCAGGCGGCGGGCGGTCTCGCCGGTCTGGGTGAACGTGCACAGCGCCTTGACCTCGAGCGCCTCGCCGATGTCCTTGGCGGCGCGCACGATGGCGCCCGAACGGGAGCGGGAGCGGCGGTTGAGGTCCGGCACCCGCACGTCGTCGCTCTCGACGGCGTCGATGATCCGCTCCATCGTGCGCACCGCCGCGATCGGGAAGCGGCCGACCGAGGTCTCGCCCGACAGCATCACCGCGTCGGCGCCGTCGAGGACGGCGTTGGCGACGTCGGAGGCCTCGGCGCGGGTGGGCCGGGAGTTGGTGATCATCGACTCGAGCATCTGGGTGGCCACGATGACCGGCTTGTTGCGCTCGCGGGCGGCCTGGACGGCGCGCTTCTGCACCAGCGGGACCTGCTCGAGCGGCAGCTCCACGCCGAGGTCGCCGCGGGCCACCATCACGCCGTCGAAGGCCTCCACGATGGCCTCGAGGTTGGCCACCGCCTCGGGCTTCTCCAGCTTGGCGATCACCGGGACGAAGACGTCCTCCTGCCGCATGATGTCGCGGACCAGCTCGACGTCGGCCGGCGAGCGGACGAACGACAGCGCGATGAAGTCGACCGACAGGTGCAGGGCGAAGCGGAGGTCCTCCTCGTCCTTCTCCGACAGGGCGGGGACGCTGACGGCGACGCCGGGCAGCGACAGGCCCTTGTTGTTGGAGACCTCGCCGCCCTCGACGACCAGGCACCACACGTCGGGGCCGTCGACGGCGACCACCGACAGGGCGAGCTTGCCGTCGTCGACCAGCAGCCGGTCGCCGACGCGGGCGTCGTTGGCCAGGCCCTTGTAGGTGGTGGAGACCCGCTCGGCGGTGCCCGGCACGTCCTCGACGGTGACGCAGACCCGGCTGCCGGTGGCCCAGTGGACCGGGCCGTCGGCGAAGGTGCCGAGCCGGATCTTGGGCCCCTGCAGGTCGGCCAGGACGGCGACGGCGTGCCCGGTGGTGTCGGAGGCCTTGCGCACGTTGCGGTAGGCGGCCTCGTGGTCGGCG
This sequence comes from Geodermatophilus normandii, assembly GCF_003182485.1. NCBI lineage: Bacteria > Bacillati > Actinomycetota > Actinomycetes > Geodermatophilales > Geodermatophilaceae > Geodermatophilus > Geodermatophilus normandii. Next base: position 3,908,386 of record NZ_QGTX01000001.1, read on the forward strand.
TGCGCCCCGTGGCTGAAGTTGAGCCTGGCCACGTCCATCCCCGACTCGACCAGGGCGGTGATCTGCTCGAGGGAGCTGGTGGCCGGGCCGAGGGTGCAGACAATCTTCGCGCGGCGGGACATGGGGAGAACGCTAGTGGGCTGCCCACCGCCGCACGGACAGGGGCCGGGCCCCGCGGGTGTCGCGGGGCCCGGCCCCCGGCCGGTCGGAGTGGTCGCGCCCGTTACCGGAGGGCGACCGCCGTCGGCGTGACCGGGCGCGGCAGCATCGAGCTGCCGGTCAGGTACGTGTCGACGGCGCCGGCGGCCGCGCGGCCCTCGGCGATGGCCCACACGATCAGCGACTGGCCGCGGCCGGCGTCCCCGGCCACGAACACCCCGGGCACGGAGGACATGAACTCGTCGTCGCGGGCGACGTTGCCGCGCCCGTCGACGTCGACGCCGAGCGCCTCGACCAGGCCCTCGCGCTGCACGCCGGTGAAGCCCATCGCCAGCAGCACCAGCTGGGCGGGGAGCTCGCGCTCGGTGCCCTCGATCTTCTGGAACCGGCCGTCGACCCGCTCGACCTCGTGGACGACCAGCGCGCGCACGCGGCCCTCGTCGTCGCCGAGGAAGCGCTCGGTGTTGACCGAGTAGAGCCGCTCGCCGCCCTCCTCGTGGGCCGAGGACACCCGCATCACCATCGGGTAGGTGGGCCAGGGGTTGCCCTCGGCCCGCTTGTCCGGCGGCGCCGGCATGATCTCCAGCTGCGTGACCGAGCGGGCGCCCTGGCGGTGCGAGGTGCCCAGGCAGTCCGCGCCGGTGTCGCCGCCGCCGATGATGACGACGTCCTTGCCCCGGGCGGTGATCGGCGGGTCGTCGAGCTCGCCGAGCGCCTGCCGGTTGCCGAAGGGCAGGAACTCCATGGCGAGGTGGATGCCGTCGAGCTCCCGTCCGGGGGCGGGCAGGTCGCGGCCGACGGTCGCGCCCGCGGCGATCACGACGGCGTCGTACTCGCCGCGCAGCTGCTCGGCCGACAGGTCGCCCTCGCCGGAGCCGCCGACCTCGACGCCGGTGACGAAGCGGGTGCCCTCGGCGCGCATCTGGTCCAGCCGCCGGTCGAGGACGGCCTTCTCCATCTTGAACTCGGGGATGCCGTAGCGGAGCAGCCCGCCGACCCGGTCGGCCCGCTCGAAGACGGTCACGTCGTGCCCGGCGCGGGTGAGCTGCTGGGCGGCGGCCAGGCCGGCCGGGCCGGACCCGACGACGGCGACCTTGCGGCCGGTGCGCTCGGCCGGCGTCTGCGGCTCGACGTAGCCGTGCTCGAAGGCCTGGTCGATGATCTCCCACTCGATCTGCTTGATCGTGACCGGGGAGTCCTGCAGGTTCAGCACGCACGCGCCCTCGCACGGCGCGGGACACAGCTTCCCGGTGAACTCCGGGAAGTTGTTGGTGGCGTGCAGCCGCTCGATGGCGTCGCGCCAGTCGTCGCGGCGGGCGAGGTCGTTCCACTCCGGGATCAGGTTGCCCAGCGGGCAGCCGTGGTGGCAGAAGGGGATGCCGCAGTCCATGCACCGCGCGGCCTGCTGGCGCAGCGCGGCGACCGGGTAGACGCCGTCCTCACCGTTCTGCCGGGTGAGGTAGACGTCCTTCCAGTCCAGGATCCGGACGTCGACCGGCCGCCGGGGCGGCAGGGCCCGCTCGTACTTCAGGAACCCCGTGGAGTCAGCCACGTGCGGCCTCCATGGTCTCTAGGCGAGGGAAGTTGCAGGGTCGGGGGCGCGAGTCAGCCACGGGCTGCCTCCATGACCGCGCGGTCGACGTCGGTGCCGGCGGCCTCCGCGGCGCGCCGGGCCTCCAGGGCGCGGCGGTAGTCGCGCGGCATGATCACGCTGAACTGCTCGGACCAGCGGCCCCAGTCGGCCAGCAGCGCGGCGGCCACCGGCGACTCGGTCTCGGCCGCGTAGCGCACCAGGACGTCCCGCAGCCACTGCGCGGACTCGCCGTCGAGGGCCTCGACGTCGACCATCTCGGGGTTGACCCGGTGCCGGGCGAGGTCGAGGACGTAGGCGACGCCGCCGGACATGCCGGCCGCGACGTTGCGGCCCGTGGGCCCGAGGATCACGGCGCGGCCGCCGGTCATGTACTCCAGCGCGTGGTCGCCGACGCCCTCGACGACGGCCAGCGCCCCGGAGTTGCGGACGCAGAACCGCTCGCCGACCCGCCCGCGGAGGAAGACCTCCCCGCTGGTGGCGCCGTAGCCGATGACGTTGCCGGCGATGACGTTGTCCTCGGCGGCGAAGGTCGCCTCCCGCGCCGGGCGGACGACGATCCGCCCGCCGGAGAGGCCCTTGCCGACGTAGTCGTTGGCGTCGCCGAACAGCCGCATGGTCATGCCGCGCGGGACGAAGGCGCCGAAGGACTGGCCGGCCGACCCGGTGAAGGTCAGGTCGATCGTGCCGTCGGGCAGGCCCTGGCCGCCGAAGCGGCGGGTGACCATCGAGCCGAGCATCGTGCCGACGGTGCGGTTGACGTTGCGCACCGGCAGCTCGAGGGTGACCGGCCGCGCGTCGAGCAGCGCGCCCTCGCACAGCTGGATGAGCGTCTGGTCCAGGGCGACGTCGAGGCCGTGGTCCTGGGTGCGCACCGCGCGGCGCGGGGTGCCCTCGGGCAGCTCCGGCAGCGCGAGCATCCTCGACAGGTCCAGCCCGCGGGCCTTCCAGTGGTCGACCGCCTGCCGGGTGTCGAGCAGCTCGACGTGGCCGATGGCCTCCTCGACCGAGCGGAAGCCCAGCTCGGCCAGGTACTGCCGCACCTGCTCGGCGAGGAACTCGAAGAAGGTGACGACGAACTCCGGCCGCCCGGTGAACCGCTTGCGCAGCTCCGGGTTCTGGGTGGCCACGCCGACCGGGCAGGTGTCGAGGTGGCAGACCCGCATCATGATGCAGCCGGAGACGACCAGCGGAGCGGTGGCGAAGCCGTACTCCTCGGCGCCGAGCAGCATCGCGACGACGACGTCGCGGCCGGTCTTCATCTGCCCGTCGACCTGGACCACGATCCGGTCGCGCAGGCCGTTGGCCAGCAGCGTCTGCTGGGTCTCGGCCAGGCCCAGCTCCCACGGCGAGCCGGCGTGCTTGAGCGAGGTCAGCGGCGCGGCACCGGTGCCGCCGTCGTGCCCGGAGATGAGCACGACGTCGGCGTGCGCCTTGCTGACGCCGGCCGCGACCGTCCCGACGCCGACCTCGGCGACCAGCTTGACGTTGACCCGCGCCTCGTTGTTGGCGTTCTTCAGGTCGTGGATCAGCTGCTTGAGGTCCTCGATCGAGTAGATGTCGTGGTGCGGCGGCGGGCTGATCAGGCCGACGCCGGGCGTCGAGTGCCGGGTGCGCGCCACCCACGGGTAGACCTTGCCGCCGGGCAGCTGACCGCCCTCGCCGGGCTTGGCGCCCTGCGCCATCTTGATCTGGATGTCGTCGGCGTTGACCAGGTACTCGCTGGTCACGCCGAAGCGGCCGCTGGCCACCTGCTTGATCGCCGAGCGGCGCAGGTCGCCGTTGGGGTCGGCCACGTACCGGTCGGGGTCCTCGCCGCCCTCGCCGGTGTTGGACCGCCCGCCGAGCCGGTTCATGGCGATGGCGAGGGTCTCGTGCGCCTCCTGCGAGATGGAGCCGTAGCTCATCGCGCCGGTCTGGAAGCGCTTGACGATCTCGCTGACCGGCTCGACCTCCTCGATCGGCACCGGCGGGCGCTCGCCGCTCCGGATGCGGAACAGCCCGCGCAGGGTCGCGGCCTCCTCCGACATCGCGTCCACCGTCTGCGTGTAGCGCTCGAAGACCTCGTACTGCCGCGAGCGGGTGGAGTGCTGGAGGAGGAACACCGTCTCGGGGTTGAACAGGTGCACCTCGCCCTCGCGGCGCCACTGGTACTCCCCGCCGGTCTCCAGCCGGCGATGCGCCCGCTCGGTGGGGTTCTCCGGGTAGGCGCGCCGGTGCCGCATGGCGACCTCCTCGGCGAGGACGTCCATGCCGACGCCGCCCAGCGGGCAGGAGGTGCCGGTGAAGTACTCGTCGACGACGTCCTGCGACAGGCCGACGGCCTCGAAGATCTGCGCCATCGTGTACGAGCCGACGGTGCTGATGCCCATCTTGCTCATGACCTTGAGGACGCCCTTGCCGAGCGCCTTGACGACGTTGCGCACGGCCTGCGCCGGCTGCACGCCGGTGAGGACGCCGTCGCGGATGAGGTCCTCGATGGACTCGAAGGCCAGGTAGGGGTTGACCGCGGCCGCGCCGTAGCCGAGCAGCAGCGCGACGTGGTGCACCTCGCGGCAGTCACCGGACTCGACGACGAGGCCGACCTCCATGCGGGTCCGCTCCCGCACGAGGTGGTGGTGCACCGCCGCGGTCATGAGCAGCGACGGGATCGGGGCGCGCCGCTCGTCGCAGTCGCGGTCGGAGAGCACGATGACCCGGGCGCCGGCGGCGATGGCCTTGCTGACCTTGGCCCGCAGCTGCTCGACCGCCTGCACGAGCGCCGGGCCGCCGCCGGTCACGTCGTAGTGGCCGGTGATCCGCACGGCGGCGAAGCCGGGCAGGTCGCCGTCGTCGTCGATGTGCAGGATCTTGGCGAGCTCGTCGTTGTCGATGACCGGGAAGGGCAGGTACACCTGCCGGCAGGACGCCGGGGTGGCCGAGAGCAGGTTCTGCTCCGGGCCGAAGGTGCGCCCGAGGCTGGTCACCAGCTCCTCGCGGATGGCGTCCAGCGGCGGGTTGGTCACCTGGGCGAACAGCTGCTGGAAGTAGTCGTAGAGCTGCCGTGACCGGTCCGACAGCGCCGCGATCGGGGTGTCGGTGCCCATGGAGCCGATCGGCTCGGCGCCGCTGGAGGCCATGGGGGTGAGCAGGACGCGCAGGTCCTCCTCGGTGTAGCCGAAGAGCAGCTGCCGGCGGACGACCGACTCGTGGCTGGGCCGCGCGCGGCGCCGCTCGGGCAGCGAGGGCAGGTGCACCAGGCCGGCGTGCAGCCAGTCCTCGTAGGGCTGCTGGGCGGCCAGCGCCCCCTTGACCTCCTCGTCGGAGACGATCTGCCCGGAGGCGGTGTCGACGAGGAACATCCGGCCCGGCTGCAGGCGGCCCTTGGCGACCACGTCACCGGCCGGGATGTCGAGGACGCCGGCCTCGCTGGCGAGGACGACCAGGTCGTCCTCGGTGCGCCACCAGCGGCCCGGGCGCAGGCCGTTGCGGTCGAGGACCGCGCCGATGAGCGTGCCGTCGGTGAACGCGACGCAGGCCGGCCCGTCCCAGGGCTCCATGATCGAGGCGTGGAACCGGTAGAAGGCCCGGCGGGCCGGGTCCATCTCGTCGTGGTTCTCCCACGCCTCCGGGATCATCATCAGCACGGCGTGCGGCAGCGAGCGGCCCGACAGGTGCAGCAGCTCGAGCACCTCGTCGAAGGTCGCCGAGTCGCTGAAGTCGCTGGCGGTGACCGGGAAGATCCGCTCCAGGCCCAGCTCGCCGGCCGGCCCGGCCGGGCCGTCGAACAGCTCGGTCTCGAGCTTGGCCTCACGGGCGCGCATCCGGTTGCGGTTGCCCTTGATGGTGTTGATCTCGCCGTTGTGGGCGATGAACCGGAACGGGTGGGCCAGCGGCCAGCTCGGGAAGGTGTTGGTGGAGAACCGGCTGTGCACCAGCGCGATCGCCGACTCGTAGCGCTCGTCGCGCAGGTCGGGGAAGAACGCGGGCAGCTGGTCGGTGGTCAGCATGCCCTTGTAGGTGATGGTGCGCGAGGACAGCGAGACGACGTAGAGCGAGCTGCCGGCCTCGCGGGCCTCCCGCTCGGCGCGCTTGCGCAGCACGAACGAGCGCCGCTCCAGGCGGGTGACGCCGTTGACCTCGCGCGGGCCGCCGAAGGCCGCGGCGTCGGCGCGGGCGCCCATCGTCTCGGCGACGAACAGCTGCCCGAAGTGGGGCATGACCGCGCGGGCGGTGGGACCGAGGTCGGCGCCGTCGGGGTCGACCGGCACGTCGCGCCACCCGAGGACGGTCAGGCCCTCCTCGGCGGCGATCCGCTCGACGTCGGCGTGGCGGGCGGCGCGCTCGTCGGCGTCGACGGGGAGGAAGGCGATGCCGACGGAGTACTCCCCCATCGGCGGCAGGTCGAAGTCGACCTCGGCACGCAGCAGCGCGTCGGGCACCTGGGTCAGGATCCCGGCGCCGTCCCCGGAGTTGGGCTCGGAGCCGGCCGCCCCGCGGTGGTCGAGGTTGTGCAGCGCGGTCAGGCCGGCCGCGACGATCGCACGCGAGCGGCGGCCGCGGGCGTCGGCCACGAAGGCGACACCGCAGGCGTCCGAGTCGTTGGCCGGGTCGTAGAGACCGGCGGCCGGCGGGGTGGCCGAGAAGGGCACGGCCTGGGGGGCGGGGGTGTGGGACCCGGACATGATCACTCCCGTCGTCGGCTGGCACGCCGCCCTCGCGGAGGACGACGTGGGGGCGCAGGGCCCGGCCGGGGGTCAAGGGGGGCGGAGCGGCAGGGGTGCAGCGCGGGACTGCGGTGAGCCGGCATCCGGCGGGACACGGTGTGCCCGGGCCGGCTGGAGCTCGCGGCCCGCGGGTGGTGCCACGGGGTCGTCGTCCGCGGGGCAGCGCTGGCCCGGTTCCGACGGGGTGACCACCCAGGATCACTGGGGTGTCTGGTCAGGAGGGTACACAGCGGGAACGCCCGCTTCCCACGCCGAAAGCCCAGGTACGGCGCGTCCCGTCAGGCCGGTCCCGGCGTGTCGTGAGTCCGGTCACGCACCCGCGCCGGGGCGTCGGCATCGGTGCTGGTCGGCGCCTCGTCGGGAGTTCCCGCGGGGTCGTCGGCGGTGTCGCCGTCGTCACGCCGGAGGTCCTCCCCCGGCTCCCCGCGGTCGATGACCTCGCGGGGGCGGCCCCGCTGCCAGACCAGGTAGGCCACCGCGAGCAGGCCGACCACGACGCAGGTGAAGACGTTGAGGCGGACGCCGAGGAACCGGTTGGCGTCGTCGATGCGGAGCACCTCGATCCACAGCCGGCCGGCGCAGTACAGCGCCACGTACAGGGCGAACGCGCGGCCGTGGGAGAGCCGGAACCGGCGGTCGGCCCACACCACGACGGCGGCCGCGGCCAGGTTCCACAGCAGCTCGTAGAGGAACGTGGGGTGGAAGGTGGCGAAGGCCTCGTAGCCCTCGGGCCGGTGGGCCGGGTCGATCTCCAGGGCCCACGGCAGCGTCGTCGGACCGCCGAAGAGCTCCTGGTTGAACCAGTTGCCCAGCCGGCCGACGGCCTGGGCCACCAGCAGGCCCGGGGCGATGGCGTCGCCGAACGCGGGCAGCGGGATGCCCCGACGACGGCAGGCGATCCAGGCGCCGACGCCGCCGAGGGCGATGGCTCCCCAGATGCCCAGGCCGCCCTCCCAGATGGCCAGCGCCCGCAGCGGGTCACCGCCCTCCCCGAAGTAGGGCTGGGGCGTGGTGACCACGTGGTAGAGACGGCCGCCGACGATCCCGAACGGCACCGCCCAGATGGCGATGTCGAGCACCTCGCCGGGCCGCCCGCCGCGGGCCACCCAGCGCTTCTCGGCGATCCAGCAGGCGGCGACGATGCCGGCGATGATGCACAGCGCGTAGGCGCGCAGCGGGAACGGCCCGAGCTCCCAGACCCCCTGCGAGGGGCTGGGGATGGCGGCGAGGGCGCTCACGAGGGCACCCCGGCCCCGCGGCGCACACCCTCGGCCAGCTCCGCCGAGAGGGCCCGGACCCCCTCGGGGCCGCGCCCGTCGAGCATCCGGCGGACGTAGGCCGAGCCCACGATGACCCCGTCGGCGAAGCCGGCCACCACGGCGGCCTGGTCGGCGTTCGAGACGCCGAGCCCGACGCAGACCGGGAGGTCCCCGGCCACCGGCCGGGTGCGGGCGACGAGCTCGCCCGCGGCCGTGCTGACCGTGGCGCGCGTGCCCGTGACACCCATGGTGGAGGCGGCGTAGACGAAGCCCCGGGACGCCGCGACGGTGGCGGCCAGCCGCGCGTCGGTGGACGACGGGGCGACCAGGAAGACCCGGTCGAGGCCGGTGCGGTCGGTCGCGGCGATCCAGGCGCCCGCCTCGTCCGGGATGAGGTCGGGCGTGATCCCCCCCGCTCCCCCTGCGGCGGCCAGGTCGTCGGCGAACCGGTCGACGCCGTAGCGCTCGATCGGGTTCCAGTAGCTCATCACCACCGGCACACCGCCGGCTGCCGCGACCGCACGCACGGCCGGCAGGACGTCGCGCAGGCCGACGCCCGCCCGGACGGCCACGTCCATGGCCTCCTGGATGACCGGCCCCTCCATGCCGGGGTCGGAGTAGGGAACACCGACCTCGAGGGCGTCCGCGCCTCCCTCGATGGCCGCGACCATCGCCTCGATGGACGTGTCGACGTCGGGGTAGCCGACCGGGAGGTAGGCGATCAGTGCCGCGCGGCCCTCGGCCCGGGCGGCGGCGATGCGGTCGGCGAGGAGGCTCATGCCTGGCTCCCGGCGTCCTGGCCGGGCACCGCGTCGCCGTTGGCGACGGCGCCCTCGGTCGGCTGCTGGTCGGTGTCCATGCCGGGGCCGGGGTCGACCTCGGTGCGGTCGCCCTGCCCGTCGTGACCGAGACCGAACCAGCGCGACGCCGTCTCGACGTCCTTGTCGCCGCGGCCGGAGAGGTTCACCAGCAGCAGCGCGTCCGGGCCCAGCTCCTGCCCCAGTCGCATCGCGCCGGCCAGCGCGTGCGCGGACTCGATCGCCGGGATGATCCCCTCGGTGCGGCACAGCAGCGCGAAGGCCTCCATGGCCTCGGCGTCGGTGACGGGGGCGTACTCGGCGCGGCCGATGTCGTGCAGGTACGAGTGCTCGGGACCGACGCCCGGGTAGTCCAGGCCCGCGCTGATCGAGTGCGACTCGATGGTCTGGCCGTTGTCGTCCTGCAGCAGGTACGAGCGCGCGCCGTGCAGCACGCCGGGCGCTCCCCCGGTGATGGTCGCGGCGTGCCGGCCGCTGCCGACGCCGTCGCCGCCGGCCTCCAGCCCCACCAGGCGCACCCCCTCGTCGGGGACGAAGGCGGTGAAGATCCCGATCGCGTTGGAGCCGCCGCCGACGCAGGCGAGCACGGCGTCGGGCAGCCGGCCCTCGCGCGCGAGCACCTGGCCGCGGGCCTCGTCACCGATCACGCGCTGGAAGTCCCGGACCATCGCCGGGAAGGGGTGCGGGCCGGCGACGGTGCCGAAGACGTAGTTCGTGGTCTCGACGTTGGTGACCCAGTCGCGGAACGCCTCGTTGATGGCGTCCTTGAGGGTGCGCGAGCCGGTGGCCACCGGGACGACCTCGGCGCCGAGCAGCCGCATGCGGGCGACGTTGAGCGCCTGCCGGCGGGTGTCCTCCTCGCCCATGTAGACGGTGCAGGACAGGCCCATGAGCGCCGCCGCGGTGGCGGTGGCGACGCCGTGCTGGCCGGCCCCGGTCTCGGCGATGACCCGCTGCTTGCCGATGCGCTTGGTGAGCAGCGCCTGGCCCAGCACGTTGTTGATCTTGTGCGAGCCGGTGTGGTTGAGGTCCTCGCGCTTGAGCAGCACGCGGGCGCCGCCGCAGTGCTCGGCGAAGCGGGGCACCTCGGTGACGGGGCTGGGGCGGCCGGTGTAGTCGCGCTGCAGGGCGGCGAACTCGGCCAGGAAGGCGGGGTCGACCCGCATGGTCTCGTAGGCCTCGGTCAGCTCGTCGAGCGCGGCGACGAGCGCCTCGGGGACGAAGCGGCCACCGAAGACGCCGAAGTGGCCGGTGGCATCGGGCCAGGTCGGGCGGGCCGGCTCGAGTCGTTCCTCGGGCGGGTGCACGGCGCTGGTCGTCATGCGCCCAGTGTCGCGCGCCGCGGCGCCCCGGTGGTGGAGGGGGTCGGCGGTGCGTCAGCGGGTGGTGCGCGGCACGGCCGGGTGCGACCCGGCGGTCACCAGGTCGGCGACCGCCTGGCGGGGGTCGCCGGCGGTGACCAGGCCCTCGCCGACCAGGACGGCGTCGGCGCCGGCGGCGGCGTAGCCGATGAGCTCGCGCGGGCCGCGGACGCCGGACTCGGCGACCTTGACGATGCCCGAGGGCAGCCCGGGGGCGATCCGCTCGAACGTGCCGAGGTCGACGTCGAGGGTGGTGAGGTCGCGGGCGTTGACGCCGATCACCGACGCGCCGGCCGACAGCGCCCGGTCGGCCTCGGCCTCGGTGTGCACCTCGACCAGCGCGGTCATGCCGAGCGACTCGACCCGCTCGAGCAGGCCGATGAGGGCGTTCTGCTCGAGCGCGGCGACGATGAGCAGGACGACGTCGGCGCCGTGGGCCCGGGCCTCGTGCACCTGGTAGCTGCTGACCACGAAGTCCTTGCACAGCACCGGCACGCGGACGGCGGCACGGACGGCGGCGAGGTCGGCGTGCGAGCCGCCGAAGCGGCGCCGCTCGGTGAGGACGCTGATCACCCGGGCGCCGCCGGCGGCGTACTGCGCGGCCAGGACGGCGGGGTCGGGGATGTCGGCGAGCGCGCCCTTGCTCGGGCTGCGACGCTTGACCTCGGCGATGACGCCGACACCGGGCTCGCGCAGGGCGGCGAGCGCGTCGAGGGCGGGACGGGCGTCGCGGGCGGCGGCCTTCACCTCGGCGAGCGGGGTGGCCGTCTCGCGCGCCGCGACGTCCTCACGGACGCCGGCGACGATGTCGTCGAGGACGGTCACTCCGCCTCCTCGCTGCTGGGGGTCGGCCGTGCCCGGCCGGACGGTGCGTCCACCCTAGCCGCGGCGTCCCCCGTGGTCGGTCGCCGGGTCGGCCTCCCCGGGGGTCGGGTCCTCGGTCGGGTCGTCACCGCGGTCGAGGGCGCGCCAGGCGTCGAGCGCGCGGTCCTCGTCGGTACGCGCCCGCGCCGGCGCCGCGGCCGCGCCGGGGATCCGCTCGTAGCGGCGCCCCATGCCCGGCCAGCGGCGGCCGCGGACGGCGACGAGGACCCCGGCGGCCAGCGCGACCACGGCGGCGACCACGACCAGCACCGGCCAGGCCGCGGCGAGCTCGGCGCTGCGCCGCTCCCCCGGTCCCGCCGTGGCGGTGTCCGGCCCGGAGACCAGGACGCGCAGGGCCGACCAGCCCAGCGCGGCCCCGGCGAGGGCCACCAGCACCCCGACGGCGATCCGCCCCGCGCCGCGCACCGCGAGGACGGCGACGGCGGCGGCCAGCAGCAGCAGCCCCGCGGCGGGGACCAGCGGGGCGACCGCCGACCCGGCCAGCGTCTCGGTGACCGGCGGCAGCGGCGGTGTGCGGGTGACCGTGACGGTGGCCCAGGCCTGCCCGCCGGCCGACAGCGCCAGGCCGCCGGCGACTGCGCACCCGGCGACCGCGGCGCCCAGCTCCCGCCGCGCGGCCGTCACCGCACCTCCCGCATGCCCTCCGCCGTCGCGATGGCCGACAGCACCGCCCGCGCCTTGTGCCGGGTCTCGGCCTCCTCCGTGGCGGGGTCGCTGTCGGCGACGATGCCGGCGCCGGCCTGCACGTAGGCCCGGCCCTGGTGCAGGACGGCGGTGCGGATGGCGATGGCCATGTCCATGTCGCCGCTGGCGTCGAGGTAGCCGACGGTGCCGGCGTACAGCGCGCGCCGGGTCGGCTCGAGGGACTCGATGATCTCCATCGCCCGCGGCTTCGGCGCGCCCGAGACGGTGCCGGCGGGGAAGGTCGCGTCGAAGACGTCGAGCGCGTCGCGGCCGGGCGCCACCTCGCCGGAGACGGTCGACACCAGGTGCATGACGTGGCTGTAGAGCTCGATCCGCATGAAGTCGGGGACCTCGACGGTGCCCGGCACGCAGACCCGGCCCAGGTCGTTGCGCGCCAGGTCGACGAGCATGACGTGCTCGGCGCGCTCCTTGGGGTCGGCGAGCAGGCCCTCGGCCAGCCGCAGGTCCTCCTCCTCCGTCGCCCCGCGCGGGCGGGTGCCGGCCGGCGGGTGCACCACCGCGCCGGTGCCGGTGACGGTCACCAGCGCCTCCGGCGAGGAGCCGACGACGTCGAAGGGCGTCTCCCGCCCGGCGAAGCGGAGCAGGTACATGTACGGCGAGGGGTTGGTCGCGCGCAGCACCCGGTAGAGGTCGAGGGCGTCGACGTCGGTGTCGGTCTCGAACCGCTGGGCGAGCACGACCTGGAACGCGTCGCCGGCGCGGATGTGCTCGCGGATCGTCTCGACCGCGGCCTCGTACCCGCCCGGCGGCATCGTGCTGCGCACCGGCGGCGGCTCGGCGGGCGAGAAGGTGGCCACGCCCGGCGGGACCGCCTCGGTCAGGTCCGCGGCCATGGCGTCGAGTCGGGCGACGGCGTCGTCCCAGGCCGCGCCCGGGTCGGCGGTGCCGTCGGAGGTGCCGGTCAGGGCGTTGGCGATGAGCAGCACCGTGCCGTCGGTGTGGTCGAGGACGGCGAGGTCGGTGACCAGCAGCAGCGACAGCTCGGGCATGCCGAGGTCGTCGGTGGCGGTGCTCGGCAGCCGCTCCAGCCGCCGCACGACGTCGTAGCCGAGGTAGCCGACCAGCCCCCCGGTCAGCCGGGGCAGGTCGGCCCGGCGCGGCGAGCGCAGCCTGCGGGCCAGCGTGCGGACGGCGGCCAGCGGGTCCGCGGGCAGGTCGTCGGTGAGGCCGGGCAGGTCGTCGCCGAGCCACAGGGTGCGGCCCTCGCGCTCGCTGAGCACCCCGGCGCTGCGCACGCCCACGAAGCTGTAGCGCGACCAGCGCTTGCCCTGCTCGGCCGACTCGAGCAGCACGGTGCCGGGCCGGTTGCCGGCCAGCTTGCGGTAGACGCCCACCGCGGTCTCGCCGTCGGCCAGCAGCCGCCGGGTGACCGGCACGACCGCCTGGCCCAGGGCGGCGAACTCCTCCCGGGAGGGACTGGTCTCACCGAGCCGCACGGGTGACCTCCAGGTCACGGGGGAGGATGTCGCGGGAGAAGCAGGAGCGGGTGCCGGTGTGGCAGGCCGGGCCCTCCTGGTCGACGAGCACCAGCAGCGCGTCGCCGTCGCAGTCCAGGCGCACGTCGCGGACCCACTGCCGGTGCCCGGAGGTCTCGCCCTTCACCCAGTACTCCCGCCGGCTGCGGGACCAGTAGGTGGCCCGGCCGGTGGTCAGGGTGCGGTGCAGCGCCTCGTCGTCCATCCAGGCGACCATGAGCACCTCGCCGGTGTCGTGCTGCTGGACGACGGCGGCGACCAGCCCGGCGGGGTCGCGGCGCAGCAGCGCGGCGACGGCGGGGTCGAGGGCGGAGTCGAGGGCGGAGTCGACGGCGGGCACGGCGGACATGCCGGCGATTCTCCCCCGCCCCGCCGGACCACCGGGTCAGCGGCCCCGCGTGGCCTTCCGGACGGCGAGCCAGCGCGCCGCGGACGGCGCGAGGGCGAGGGCGCCGGTCGCCACCGCGAGGGCACCGAAGACCACCGCGGCGCCGCCCAGGACGAGCCGGTCGCCGTCGTGCGCCCCCAGCGGGCCGGTGGACAGCTGGACCAGCCACCACCCGACGAAGCCGAGCTCCACGACGCAGGTGACCACCAGCGTCCACCGGTCGATGCCGGTGACGACGAGCACCGCGCCGGTCACCAGGGCCCCCACCGCCGCGAACTCCAGCAGCGCCACCACCAGGCCCTGGCGGGGGACGCTCGACCCCAGCTCGCCGTAGGGGTCGCTGAAGCCGGCGAACCACCAGGTGGCCACGGCCCCGGGCACGGACAGGGCGGCCAGGACGCAGGCCAGCACGCACGCGGTGACCGCCGTGCCGGGCCGGCGCGGGGGACGGGCCGGCCCGGCACGGCGGGCGCGAGCGGCGGGTTCGCCCAGCCGGTCACCGCGCCGCCCCCCCGACGGGTGCGGCGCCGGCGTCGTCGGACCACCGCCGGACCGGCCCGACCAGCAGCAGGCCCAGCGCCACGGCCGGTGCCGCGACGTAGAACAGCACCGCGGCCACGAGCAGGCCGGCGGAGCCGAGGACGTCGTCGGTCAGGGCGTCGAGCGAGGACAGCCGCACCAGCCAGTAGACGGCGAGCAGGAGCTGGACGGCCAGGGCGACGAGCAGGGTCAGCCAGGACGAGCGGCTGCGCCGGTTGAGCACGAGGATGCCGCCGACCACGAGCGCGACGACCGACAGCAGCTGCACGATGGTCACGACGGTGCCCTCGGCGACCAGGGCGTCGGCCTCGGCGTCGCCGCCGAACCCGGTGGAGACGACGCCCAGCGTGCTGGCCAGCAGCAGCAGGTACGCCGACGTCAGGGCGACCAGCCCGCCCTGGACGAAGGCGAGCACCGAGGAGGCGACGAGCTGCCCGGGCCGGCGCGGGCGGGCGGGCACCGGCGGGCCGTAGGCCGGCCAGTACGGGGCCGGCACCGGCCAGCCCCCGCCGTAGGGGCCGGGAGCCGGCGGCGCGTACGGGGCCGTGGGCGGTGGACCGAGGTAGGCGACCGGCTCGGTCGTGGTGGCCGGGTCGGCCCAGGGACTGCCGGGCGCGGTCACAGCGCGGCCGCCAGGGCCCGGCCGGCGACCCGCCCGGAGAACAGGCAGCCGCCGAGGAAGGTGCCCTCGAGCGACCGGTAGCCGTGCATGCCGCCGCCGCCGAACCCGGACGCCTCACCGGCGGCGTACAGGCCGGGGAACGGGCCGCCGCCGTCGGCGCGCAGCACCCGCCCGGACAGGTCGGTCTCCAGGCCGCCGAGCGTCTTGCGGGTGAGCAGGTTGAGCCGCACGGCGATCAGCGGGCCGGCCTCGGGGTCGAGCAGCCGGTGCGGCGGGGCGACCCGGATGAGCTTGTCGCCCAGGTAGCCGCGGGCGCCGCGGATCGCCGTCAGCTGCAGGTCCTTGGTGAAGGGGTGGTCCACCTCGCGGTCGCGGGCGACGACCTCGTGGTGCACCGTCTCGAGCGCGATCTCGGGCGCTCCGCCGGTGATCCGGTTCATCCCGGCGACGAGCTCGGGCAGCGTCGTCGCCGTCACGAAGTCCTCGCCGCGGTCCAGGAACGCCTGGACGGGGGCCGAGACCCCGGACCGGACCCGGCCGAGGAGCAACTTGAGGTCCCTAC